>JAPOWG010000085.1 GCA_026707745.1 Chloroflexota bacterium | reverse complement strand
TGGCGAAAAAAAATGTACCGCCCCCGCCAAATCAAAAACCCAGCAATACCGCGCCTTCCAGCCCTTCCACCGCCTCAAAAACTGGGGAAATCCGGGGACGACGCGGGGCGCTCGCGGGGGACTTGCGGGGGCCGCAAGAGGACAATGCTGCGCCCCGCAAATTCAGACCTTTGCAACTTGCGAACTTTTGTGCTAAATTGTCTCCAGCATGTGATTCACAGATTGGCTGCGCGTCATGAGCGAATGGAAAACGGTTATCGGCTTGGAAGTCCACGCCGAAATGGAAACCGAAAGCAAGATGTTTAGCCGCTGCCCGGTTGTGGATAGCGTCGAAGCGGAACCCAATACCGCGGTTGATCCCCTGTCCCTGGGCATGCCCGGTACCTTGCCCGTTATCAATATGCGGGCCATGGAATACGGCATCATGGTCGGCTTGGCTCTCAATTGCCATATCCCGCCCGTCAATCAGTTCGCCCGCAAGAACTACTTTTATCCCGATCTGCCCAAGGGCTATCAAATCAGCCAGTACGACCGTCCCCTGGCCGTCAATGGATATATCAACATCGAAGTCGACGACGGCACGACCAAACAAATACGGGTCCGCCGAGCCCACATGGAAGAGGACACCGGCAAACTCACCCACGCCATGGGCGGTAGCCTGGTCGACTATAACCGCGCCGGCGTTCCTCTCTTGGAGATCGTGTCCGAGCCCGATATCGCCAGCGCGGCAGAAGCTGAAGCCTATGCCCGCAAGCTCCGTTCCATCTTGCGTTACCTTGGTGTCAACAGCGGCGATATGTCCAAAGGCATTCTGCGCTTCGAAGCCAACGTCAGCGTCATGCCAGCGGGCGATACCGAATTGCGCGAGCGGACCGAGATCAAAAACCTCAATAGCATACGCAACATGGTCAAAGCCATTGATTACGAGGTGCAAAGGCAGATCCAGCTCTATGGCAGCGGCGCGACGGTCAAGCCCGCCACGCTCGGCTGGGACGAAACGGCGCAGAAAATCACGGTGCAGCGTTACAAGGAACGCGCGGACGAGTACCGCTACTTCCCCGAACCCGACCTGCCCCTGATCGAGGTCAGCCGAGAGTGGGTGGAGGACTTGAGGGGGAGGTTGCCGGCTTTGCCCGATGAATTGCAGCGGCGTTTCATAGACGAATTGAAACTGAGCGCCTATGACGCGGCAGTTTTGACCGCCGAACGATCGGTCGCCGCCTATTTCCAGGAGATCATCGACAATGGCGTCGATGCCAAGATCGCCAGCAACTGGATCACAACCGATCTCTTCCGCATGATGAATGCCCGCGACATCGAGCGAGAATCCATCGACGCCCTGCCCATATCGGCGAAAGACTTCGCCGGACTGCTGACGCTGGTTCAAACTGGCGCCATCAACCAGAGTACCGCCAGAAAAAAGGTGCTCCCCGAGATGTGGAATACCGGCAAAACCGCAAGACAGATCGTCGATGAACAGGGTTTGGCGCAAATCTCGGACCCGGAGGTCATCGGCGCTGCCGTCGAAAAGGCCATAGCGGACAACCAGGATCTGGTGCAAAGGCTGCTTGATGGCAACGACAAAGTCATCAATGCACTATTCGGAAGAGTTATGGCGGAGTTGCGAGGCAAAGCGGATCCAAGCCTGGCTCGCAAGAGTCTGCAAAGTAAAATTGATAGCATGAAATAGCGTCAACGCCATTCCGCAAACGTTCCGATGCGCAGGACCTCTCGCAAGGAACGCGCGGCAACCAAACACCGGTCTATCTTTTGACGAAAGTGATTTAGGAGCAGGAAAAATGAGCTGGCATCAGACAATCATCGTAGGAAACCTCGGCGGCGACCCGGAACTCCGTTACATGCAAAATGGTCGCGCAGTCTGCAACTTCAGCGTGGCTGTCTCGGAACGTTGGCGGGACCGCCAAACGAATGAACAGCAAGAGCGGACAACCTGGTATCGCGTCGCTGTTTGGGGGCCGCAAGCGGAAAATTGCAATACTTACCTGGCAAAAGGCCGGCGGGTCCTGGTGACCGGCAACGTATCGGCCCGGGGCTACATCAACAACAATGGCGAAGCCGCGGCCTCGCTTGATTTGAACGCGCGCGACGTGCGCTTTCTGAGCAGCCGCGGCGAAGACGACCAGCAGGGCGGCGGTTGGCAAGGCGGCGGCAGACAGGGTGGCGGACGCCGCGAAGGCCAGCGCCGTGACGATCGCGCCTCCAATTATGCCGACCCGCCCAGCTCGGTCGACGACATTCCCTTTTAGCCGGAACGCGCGCTTGTGCCAAAGTTTTCGGTTGATCTGTCGGGCCAAAACGCGCTGGTGACCGGCGCCGGCGCCGGCATCGGCCGGGCCATCGCCATCGCCCTGGCCGAGAGCGGCGCCGGGGTCGCGCTTAACGATCTCAATATCGAGCGCGCGGAGGCCGTCGCAGCGGAAGTCGGGGAACGCGGCGCTCGGGGCTTGCCCCTTCACGGCGATGTCGCCAATCGCTTCCAGACAGCCAACATGATTGAGCGCACCCGCGATGCTTTTGGCAAGATTCACATTCTGGTCAATGCCGCGGGCGCATTCAAAGCCGAACCCATGCTGGCCATCGACGAATGGGACTGGCGGCGCCAACTCGAAGTCAATGTCACTGGCAACTTCTTTTGTACGCAACTGGTAGGGCGTGTCATGGCTGACGAAGGCGGCGGACGCATTGTCAACTTGGCGGCCCCCGTTGGCATCGGCGGCAGCATGCCGTCGGGCATGGCTTATGTCGCGAGCAAATCGGGCGTTCTTGGCATGACGCGGCAAGCGGCGCGCGAACTCGCGCCATACAACATTCTTGTGAACGCCATTGCCGCCGGCAATATCGCCGAGGATGACATGCCGCCGGTCCCGGCCGAACGCGTGATCCTGAAGCGGGGTGGCATTCCCAGCGACATCGCCGGGGTCGCCTTGTTCCTCTGCTCGGATGCCGCGGCTTTCATGACCGGGCAAGTCCTGGTCGTTGATGGTGGCGGCACGGCGTACAATATCTAGCGCGCCGCCAGCAATCGCGAGTCCCCGGGGCCAGTCGCTTACTCGCCTGTCGAGCCGAAGCCGCCCTCGCCGCGTTCGCTGGGCGAAAGTTCCTCCAGGCGAGCCGCCAATTCAATCTCTTCCGTCAAGACGGGAACGACGATGAGTTGCGCGATTTTCTGGCCAGCCTTGATAAGCGCAGTTTCGCTGTCGAGATTAACCATCAATACTTTTAACTCGCCGCGATAGGAACTGTCGATGACGCCCGCCAAGCAATGCATTCCGGCCGAAGCGACGCTTGAACGATCTTTCACCAGACCAACGCAGCCCGCCGGAATCTCAATATGCAGCCCGGTGCGCAGCGCTACGCGTTGCAATGGCGCGACCGCGCTTTCCTCAATAGCGTGAAGGTCGTACCCCGCATCGCCGGCGCGCGGGGAGGAAAACTCGCGCGCCAGGGCGCGTCGTTCCGCATTCATAAATACGCGCATTGTCGACCTCCAGGATCACTTATTTGATGAGCCGCCTTGCTTGCGCAAGGAGAAGGCTTGTTATTTTCTGTGAGCGCGGCAGATTTTGTCGCCGCCGCCGCGCGGCCGCATTCGCGATCGATAGTCCTCGGCAAGCGCCAGCCAGGGCGCCATGTCCCAATAGCGCCGCGCCGCGCCGGAGGGCGATGGCAGCACATAAATCCGCGTCCCGCCAAGGATTTCCTCTTGCCAGCCCCAGGATACCGTTTGCTTTGACGGGACGGCTTTCCAGGCGCGCCAAGCGGCCTTGCTGGTGAAGGCC
This sequence comes from Chloroflexota bacterium, assembly GCA_026707745.1. GTDB lineage: Bacteria > Chloroflexota > Anaerolineae > Aggregatilineales > Phototrophicaceae > UBA6055. The sequence continues at coordinate 69,267 of JAPOWG010000085.1, read as the reverse complement.
AGGACCCGCGGTTTAACGCGAAGAATCTTCGCGTTCAGGGCCTCGGGATCGAAGTCAGACCGCTTAAGATCAGCGTCGGCGCCCGCCTTGCCCTTTGCCACATCAGTCAAGCCAATGCGCAGATCGAGAAGCTTGTAAAACTCCTGAGGCTCATAAAGGCGCGGAGTAAAGCCAGCCTGACAAAGGGTCTGCCAAAACCGGTTGCCGGGATTGGCGTAGTAGGCTTCATACCTGGCCGAAATCCTGCTGGCGGCCGTACCACAGAAGACCACAGCAAGCCCGAAGTCCAATACGTCGGGCAGGATCTCAGTCATCCCCTTTATCGCCGCCCCTTGCCAGTTCTAAATTCTTTTGATGAGCCTCCCGATAGAAACCCTCAAGTTCCGGCTCGAACTCGATATCATCGCCGGCGATCAGTCGGCGCAAATAGTCCACGGTGCTGTCCAGGCTCTCTCGCCCTTTGATGCTTCCATGCGCCGAAATCGCTCTCTTTACATCACTTTTGTTCGCCCAGGTTTCCAGAGAATCCAGCCAATCGGCCAAGAACCCGGGATCATTCACAACTGGCAAGGGGGTCTCGATGGCGTCGCCGCCCAGAAGAACGCCCCATTGCGGTATCCAGCCAACAATGCAATCGGGACTATGACCGGGAAGGTGATGCAACTCCAACGCGATTCCTCCGAGGTCCAGGCTCATGCGCGAGCTGAATACCAGGTTTGGCGGGATCAACTCGATGTCATCCCATTTGCCTGGCTCAGCAAGCTGCATGTCACCAAGCGTCATCGCCACGTCCTCGTCGAATCGCCGCAAACAGGCCTTGTGCCCAATAATATCCAGCGGCGGGCGCGAAAAGCCGTTCGTGCCCCAGATATGATCCCAATCCGCATGGCTATAAACAACGTGAAATGGCTTGTTACCGATGGCGGGCTCGAAAGCCGCCATGTCTTGCGCGCCGGTGAGCGTATCCCAAAGTACCGCATGTCGCTCGCCAATGACAGCTACTGACCGCACCGTGAATTCAGGTTGTGTGACTTCCAGGACATGCAGGTTTGGCTGTAGTTCAAGAATCTGACGCATCGAAGCTATTCCAGCACTGTGAACCGCGCAAGTGAAGAATCGCCAATAGCCGAGGCCTCTGTCTAGTTGGCAGAGACTTCCAATTCGGGCAAGAGGCGGAAGCTATCCAATACCGAAATCATGGGGTACTCGGCCGCGTCAACCTGGAGCAAGTCCAGGTCCGTGTCGCCGACGCGCGCATTTGCAACGTGGAGTCGGTTGTCAAAACCATTCAACATGACCGACAAGCCGCTGTCCGTCGCGCCATCCAGCGTCTGAATTTGGTAGGAGACCCGAAAACCGGGAGCGCCGCCCACGTCAATTGCTTCGACCGTCAGCGCCTCCAGCCCGTCACGCCATTTCTCGATCCAGTGGATGGCATCGGCATCATTTGCGAGCGCGACATCGTGCGTCTCCACCACCATCGTAACTGAATCGCCCACAATTGTGGCGGGCAATCCCTGGGCGGCGTCGGTCAACTGCCAGTGCGCGGGAAATCGTATGATGTGCTTGTCCAGGTTGTCGAAATAGGCCTTCCAATCGAAGGGCGCGTCCGCGAAGGCTTCGATCCTGCGAACATTGTCGGTTACGCCTTCCAACAAGTACTTGAGTTCACGAGGCGCATTTTCCGCGGTTACCACGCGCACGCTATATATGTCGCCATCTTGTAGCCAGGACTCTTGCCTGGCAATGAAATAAGTGCGCGAGCGAGTTAGATTAAAGTCGATCACAACATGACCGGCATCGCTAATCTTTCGGGCGGTTTCGTCCCAACTCCAGTATTCTCGCCAGCTTTGCCCCAGCCAGGTACGGTCAAAATAGGCGCTGAGCTCTTCCGCCCCGCTAATGCCGCCATGATTCTTGATGATGCGCGCTTCCACGACGCTTTGCGCGTCAGCATTGTTCAAACTGGCTCGCAGTTCGTCAGCCGTATTGCTGCTGGAGGCTGAAAGCCATCCGGTCGGGGCCGCGACAGTAAATAAACCGGAGGGATGCAGGTAGGTGGCCTCAAAGTCAATCGTCGAGATGTCGGGAGGCGGCGGGAACGTCGGCTCGGGCATGCGGGTAGGCTGCGGGGTTTCGGCGCCGAAATCGCTCTGGGCAACTTGTCCCGACAAGAGCGGCAATATCAAGCTGCCAACCATCGCTACCGTCATGATGGTACCGATGACAACGGTGAATCGTTTTGTCGTTTTGTTCATCCGCGCTGCGCTCCGGGGCATTCAGTCAAAACGCGCTAATCATACCGCAGAACGCGGGCAGTGTTAAGCAAGACTTTTTGCTCATATAATGTCGCAGCAGCGTCGGCAACGTCTGCAACGCCAGCTTGACAGAGCGCCTCTTATCACTACAATAACCCTTATTGAACTCATATGACCCATTTTGTCGCCATTATGTCGGGTGAATCAGTGAGGATGCAAAGAGAATGATCGGCAAGACCTTGACCTCTCGTCCCCTAAGCTTTGATGATGCGGGGGAATACGCCAGCACGGCGACAGCAATCGCCAAGCACGCAGGCACTGACGAGCGCTACGATGCAGATGATACGCTGATTATGTGGCGAGAACCGCGCTTCGATCTGGGGCGTTCATCGCTGGGCATGTTCAGCGATATCGGGATATTGGCCGCGTATGTAATTGTTTGGGCCGTATCTGAAAGGCCGGTTCGGCCCTGGGTTAATTGGGGCGTGCATCCGGACTTCCAGGGGCAGAACCTCAGCCAGCGGCTCTTGGACTGGGCGGAGGAGCAGGCTGGCGAGATCATCGAGCGATGCCCGCCGGAAGCGCGCGTACGCCTGCAAACGGGAACGCCGGCCGGTTACAGCTTCGCGGAAAGGGCGCTGGCGCAAGCGGGGTACGTGTCGGACCGCCGCTACTTCGACATGCGAATTACGATGGACCGGCGGCCGCAAGTCCCGGATTTCCCCGCCGGCATCGCCATCAAACCTTATCGACACGAAGAGGACTTGCCGCTGTTTGTGGATGTATTTCGCAATTCCTTTTCGGATCACTATGGTTATATCGAGGAGCCATTCGATGACGATGTCGCGGAGTTCCGCCACTGGTTCAATAATGACAAGAATTTCGAAGCGGGACTGGTGCTTTTGGCAGTCGACGAGCGGGGGGAGCTCCCGGTCGGCTGTCTTTTGGCGATGAAAGAGAGCCCGCGTCAGCCCGGCATCGGCTTTGTCGATATTGTCGGCGTTCGGCGCGGGTACAGACGACGGGGACTGGCGCAGGCGATGTTGTATCACAGCTTCGCCACCTATTGGGATCGCGGCATGCGGACGGTGGGCCTAGAAGTTGACGGCGAGAGCTTGACAAATGCGGTCGCGCTGTACGAAAAGGTCGGCATGGGCATTCATCAGAGCTTCATAGCTTATGAGAAGACGCTTCGCGATGGGGTTGAGTTGGCGAAGGTGTCGATGGAGTAATCAGGGCAATCGCTTCAAATTTCACCCCCACCCTAAACCCCTCCCCCATAAAGAGGGAGGGGCTTTAAGGGCTCTGTACGGGTTACAAGACTCCTCTTCCCTCATTTTGGGGGAAAGGGGCCGGGGGATGGGGCAGATTTGCAACAGACCCCGACGGGTCGCCCCTACCGCCGACTTTTATTTTGGAGTTGCAGAACTTAGTCGGTCCAACTGAGCGCACAGAGAATAATTTGGTGCGATTTCTCTGGCTTTATCCAAACACTCAGCACGTGATTACAGCAGCATACCGCTATAGAGGAACTTGAGGACAAATGACCCACATACAAACTGGCTACGCCGAGATCAACAATGCCCGACTCTACTATGAGTTGGCGGGGACGGGCTTGCCTTTCGTGATGATCCACGCCGGGATCGCCGACTGCCGCATGTGGGAGGAGGAATTCGCGCATTTTGCCAAGAGCCACCAGGTCTTGCGCTTTGACATGCGCGGCTACGGCAAGAGCCTTCCCGTGCAGGGCGAATTCAATATACAAGACGATCTGCGAGCCTTGCTCGCCTCCCTGGATATCGTTCCGCCGGTGATCCTGATGGGCTGTTCGATCGGCGCCGGGCTGGCCATCGACTACGCCTTGACACATCCGGACGAGGTAGAGTCGCTTATTCTTGTCGGTGGCGAGCCGGCTGGCTTTGAAGCCGATGTCGAATGGCCGGAGGAACTCTTCGCGCAATCGGAGCAGGCCTTTCAGAAGGGGGAGGTCGATCGCGTTGCGGAAATCGATATGAAAATCTGGTTCGACGGCTTCGGGCGTTCCTCCGAAAACTTAAACCAGGAAGCCAGAAAGCGCGGGTTCGAAATGGCTCGCTTGGTGGCCGAACACGAGATCAAAGACATCGGAAAGCATGTTCGCAAGTCCTTTGAAGCGCAGGCAGTTGACCGGTTGGCGGAACTCAAGATGCCGTGCCTGGTGGTTATCGGGGAAAACGACCTGCCTTATTTGAAGCTCGCCGCCGATTACCTGACCAGGCACATTCTCGATGCGACTAGAGCGCTGATATCAGACGCCGCTCACCTGCCCAATATGGAACATCCCGAGCAGTTCCGCGCGATCGTCGAAGATTTTCTCTCAGTCGGTTAAACGTAAATTCCCGGGATTTGCAGGGCATATGTCCAAAGGTGAAAACCAGCAGCGCTACGACGAGATTATGCGGAAGATCGCCGGCCGCAGGCCCTTCGGGGACAAGACACGCGCGGAGCGAAGCGTTAGTCCCCATGACCGCGCGCTCGATATGGTCAACGCCTACGACAGCTTTGCCAGGCTGAAGCAGGACACATACCCGAATGTCTTATGCCATGGACCCAAGGCGCTGCATGGCAAAGCGTGGTCGGGCGTCGTCGTCTGGTATCACCAGAAGGGTTACCATGGGTATCAAAAACTTGAAGTGTTTGGGGTCTGGGCGCATCATGACGAAAAGGAACTTCTGCTGAGTGTCGGCATACGAAAACTAAGCTATCGGGCGCCCATTTTTGACGCCGGCGTATACCGCGTCGCGATCGAAAACGGATTCCAGCTCTATTACGAAGATGACGGTCACCCGCCCGGCGGGGAGGATCAGCTCTTGTATCAATCGTCATTTGACATGAAAGAGCGCCTTGCGCATCGGCAGGCGCTTTCCGACATTCTTATGGAATGGCGACGGAAAGCGGGGACGGCCTAGTCTTCCGCTTCATCCTCTTCGAAGACGATGTCGGTCATCAGGTCGGAAGCGGCAAGATCGTCGAGCGAGATGCCGGCGGCGTCTTCCTGAACCAAGATGCTGACGCCTTGTTTCAGTCTTTCGCCGCAAACCAGGCAGTCCGGGTCGCGCTGAATGTCCACCCAAATGCTGGAATGCGGATCGTTCTCTTGTCCTTCAATGACATCAAGCGAGGTATTGGTAACAATGATGGTGTTGGCGGGCATTTCTTCGTAAACGGCGCTGCCGCGCAGCAGTTCGTTGAGAATCAAATCGGTCTGAATGCCAGCGATCTTGGTGACATTCACCCAAAGTCCCGGTTCCGCCTCCAAGGTACCGGCCTCGCCGATCATCCCGTAGTCCAGGTCGCCACCAGAGTCCATGGTTATTTTCACGCCCTCGCGCGTTGCCTCCGACCAGCAGGCGTAACAGGGCCCGTCAAATGGCTTGATGATGACGTGATCTCCGCCTTCTCCCCGCTCATAGACGCCGGCGTAAGACGCGCTGAGACGCTTTTCAAGACACTTCTCGTTGATGGCGTATTTGACCTGCTCGTTGTCGACGCCGACCACGAGAATGTCGATATCGTCGAGGATGTCCCAATAGTCCTGGATCGAGCCCTCGCGCAGGTCGACAACGGCGTCGCGATTTCGGTTGCGTATCAGGTCGGCGACGGCGGCTGCTTTGTTTTGCCCCACATGGCGCAGGTCCGCCACATGCCGCGTTACATTGCCCGCTTCGATCACGTCATTATCCACCAGCACGAAATTGCCGACGCCGCTCATCGCCAGGCTCAAAGCCACAAAGCCGCCGCCGGAACCCACACCAATGACGCCGACTTTCTTTTCAGCTAGTCGACTCAGATTTTCGCTGCCGAAGAGGCGCTCAACGCGCGTCCATAAGTTGCTCATATTGTCGTGACGCTTTCCTTAATCCAATTGCCACTTAGGAATCTTGAGACCTTGAGACCGGCGCCTCTACCCTGAGGACAGGACGGAGGCACAATTTCCCCCCAAAACCTGTATGTTTTGGGATATTTTCGGGCGACCTGATAGTGTCTGTTGAAATTCTACCCCCATCCCCCGGCCCAGCGCCCCCTCGGTCCCCCGCCTCACGGGGGAAGTATCCCAAAGCATTGGAGGAAGGGGAGCTAACTATTCCGTATATCGTTGTATTCTGTTGTCTTGCGCAAGGATTGACCATCTATCTTGTCTCGTTTCGGTAATATTCTGGTTTGCATTAGGTACAATTTTCACTACCGGACAAGCCCCTACAATTTTCACCATAAAACATACTTGTGACGGCTGACCTGTAGCGTTCATATTCAATCGTCTCAAACTTGTCATGTCCTCGGTATCTCAAACGGGCAGTCAGGCCAGTCGGTCGCTGAGCTCTTTACCCGTCAAGGGTCATCGCCATCCGATTCGTCTTCATGCGACCGTTCAAGTCGATGCGCGTCCAGCACGCGCTCGGAAGGGTCGGCATCCGGATCAATCTCGTCCAGCAAGACCGGGATATCCAGTTTGGCCGGTTGGCGAAGTCCCAGCGCGACTTCGATTGCCACCACGTAATCGACCAAGTATTTGTCGCTGCTCCATTCCCAATCCGGGGGATCTTCGATAGGCTCGGCGACTGCCCAGAGCTTCTGAAAGGTCGCGACCGGATCCATCAGATCGAGATCACTAGTGAAAGGCGCGCTATAAGCCCGGGGCCTGGCATGAGGATAGTCGTGCTGGGTGACGAAGAGCAGGAATGACCTCGCGCCTTGGCGGATAGCGAAAAAACAGAATTCAAGGGGAACCTCGCCATCGCATTCGTAAAACAAGGTGCGGACCAGCAAGCCGTCGTCCGCCATCGCCAATGTCTCGCTTGTCAAACGATCGGGAAGCACGACATGCCAGGCATACTTCATCATTTGCGGCAATACGTCTTCTTCTACGATCTGGGGATGCACTGGCTGGAATACGCGTACGTCACGATGGATATACCACCAGTCGACGCGCATGTCGGTTCCATTGTCCATTGGCACCGTAATGTAGTTGACAGCCAGATCTGATTCACCAATGATCTGCGCATAACCGACTGTGACAATTGGGACCAAGAGATAATCCATGCCCAGATCATCATCGTCGAGCCAAGACAATGCCGTCATCAGATCGCCATGACTGGGCTGTATCATGGAACCTGGCTGCTTGTGCCAATCGCCGAGGTAGCGCAGGGGCACATCAAAGCGATCGGGGAGAACTTCGGAACCGCGATAGCGTTCGCGATGAAAATGCCAGTTCTCTTGCAGCCACCAGATTATCTCGTCTTGCAAGGCATCCCCTTGCTGAAAAGTATGCGACCGGCGTATGGCGGTTTCGTCGGGCGAAATGGTATCCAGCACATAAATGGTAGGCAGCCCTTCGGGCGTATCGTTTTCCACGATAAAGCCCAACATGGCTTCTCCAGTTTCGTCAGCCAAGTATTGGCTGGCGGCGGAAAGCATCTTCTTTACCGCTCGCTTTGACAAGACCAGGTTAGGTACGATCCCGCGAGATATCATCGCCATCCCTCGCAAGCGCTTACGCAAGAACTCGATTTCCAGTTGCATGAGCTTGAGAATATCGGGCTCATCCTTGCTTTGCATCTTTATCTTCTCCGCCGGCGGGGCAAGGGCGTGCTGGCCTTAATGCGTTCTTCAATGCCGGGCCATTTCCCGGTGGAACGCCAAGTGTAATAGGCGTAAAGCCATTGGATTGCCCATCCGCCTACGGTGACCGCGGTCGATTTGGAGGGATTCCAACCGTATTGTTCTCCGTCTTTGGGGTTGAACAGACATAGCTGCCCGTCTTCGTACTGATGTTTTTCGCTATAGATGCGCGGTTTGATGCAGTAGGCCTCCGCCGGGCGGTTGGGATATTCTTTGGGATAGACGATTTTGAGGCTGTGAAAAGGCGTATCCAGGATGCTCATGTTGATCTCGACCGAGCCTTGCCAATAGAGCAAGCCGCCGAATGGCGGCACCACCAGTTTGAAGGTATCGCCAAAGGTAGCCTTCATCGCCTCTACTTCCCAAATCAGGCGCGACGAGACATTCTTGCGAGCCCCCCACCAGTTGGACATGTTTTCAGCTCCGTAACGCGTGAATCAAGGTCGAAACACCTCAACTCTATTGGCAAAGTCCGCTATTGTCCAGTATAGGTCAAGGGGCGTTCACCCGCCTGAAGACAGGCCGAATACGAGCAAAACTTCTCGCCTGGCGCGCTAGTTTAACCAACTGCAACTTCCCATCAAGCGATGATTAAATCCTTGTCTCTCGATAAGGCAACTTTTGGTTGTTGAGCTCGAAAAAGTGAAATTTACCACAAGCGTGGAATCAGCCGCGCATACTCTGGTAAAAAGAAGGGGTCAAACTGGCAGGAAAAGTTAGAGAGCTTGTCCTCATAGCCAATTTGACCACCGTCTATCTAGTTAAATCCTAGCGAGGATTTAGCGTATATGCAAGGAGTATGCACTATGTCAGTCAAACGCTTTTCGCTTCTCGTGTCCTTGATTTGCCTCGTGAGCGGCGGCTTGATCGCACCGACAGCGGCAAATGACGAGGATGTTCTCACCGTTTACTCGGGCCGAAACGAAAGCTTGATCGGTCCCCTGTTGGATCAGTTTGTCGAGGACACCGGCATTGAAGTAGAAGTCCTGTACGGTGGCACAAGCGCAGTGGCGAATCAGATTCTCACCGAGGGCGAGAATAGCCCGGCGGATGTCTTCGTTGCCCAAGATGGCGGCGCGCTGGGAGCTCTGGCGGCAGCGGGAATGCTTAGCGAATTGCCAGAAGATGTGCTGAATCTCGTGGTGGATTCCGCCTTCGTTTCGCCCGATGCCGTCTGGGTAGGATTGAGCGGTCGCGCCCGCGTTCTGGTTTACAGCCCTGAGGGCCTCGATGATGCCGGGCTGGGACTGCCCGATTCCATTCTTGATCTCACTAGCGACGAGTGGCGGGGAATCGTGGGTTGGGCGCCGACCAACGCCTCGTTTGTGTCCAATGTGACTGCCATGCGCGTCTTGCTGGGCGATTGCGATACAGAGGATTGGCTGGAAGCAATGATCGCAAATGATGTCCAGTCTTACCCCAAGAACACGCCAATCGTTAAGGCTGTAATTGATGGGGAAATTGTGGCTGGATTGGTCAATCACTATTATCTGTTCCGTTTCCTGGCTGAAGATCCCGATATCAGCGCCAGTTTGCATTTTTTCCCTGATGGTGATCCCGGTTCGCTGATAAACGTCGCCGGCGCCGCGATCCTCGAATCCAGCGATCAGCCAGATCTCGCCCTGCAATTCGTCGAATACATGTTGAGCGATAGCGCTCAAGCGTATTTCGCCTCCAAGACTTACGAGTATCCGCTGGTCGCCACGGTCGAGCCGTCGGTCGATCTGCCATCGCTGGAAGAAATCGAATCGCCGGCGATTGATCTGTCGGATTTGGATGACTTGCAAGGGACACTGGAAATGATCGAGGACAGTGGCGCGCTGGATTAGCCACTATCTACGGATATTGCGGGGCGGGGATAGATTCCGCCTCGCAATAGGAGAAGGATATGCAACTTTCACACATAGTTCCTCCCCAGTTTCGATTCCACCGAACGCGCTACAGCGCGATTTCGGGCAGGCATTTTGGCAATCGACAATTGGCGCAGATTGTCAGCCTGGCTGTGGTCACGATCGTTATGATTCCAATCGCGTTTGTCATCATTCGCGCGCTGAGCGCAGGGCAGGAGGGACTGGACTATCTGGTGAAGGCGCGCAATCTGCGAATTGTGGGGAACAGCCTGTCCTTAATGCTGGCCACGACGGTCTTCGCGTCCGTCATCGGCATACCCTACGCCTGGTTGACAAGTCGCAGCGATCTGCCCTGGCGACGCGCCTGGCTGGTGCTCGGTTTGCTGGCGATGGTCATCCCCTCCTACCTGACTGCCGTGACCTTCACAGAAGCCTTTGGACCAAAGGGTATGCTGCAAGAATTACTGGAACCACTGGGCGTCGAGCGATTGCCGAATATCAAAGGCTTCTTCGGCGCGACTCTGACGCTGACGGTGGTCACTTTTCCCTACATTTTGTTGCCCGCGCGGGCAGCGCTGTTGCATAGCGATCGCAGCCTGGAAGAGGCCGGGCAGAGCCTGGGTCTCGATCGCTGGCAGGTTTTTCGCCGGGTGACGTTGCCGCAGCTACGTCCCGCGCTCACGGCCGGTATGTTGATGACGGCGCTCTATTGTCTTAGCGACTTCGGCGCGGTCGCCGTCATGCGCTTTAACGCTTTCACACGCGCCATCTTCGTCCAAACGGAGTCGTTCCGTATGGACAAAGCCTCGGTGCTGGCACTGGTACTCATCGGATTGACGTTGATTTTGCTGCTGATCCATTCGCACATACAGTATAGAGGACGTCATTATCGCATCGGTACCGGCGCCTCGCGCGAACTCCAAACGGTGAGTTTGGGGGTATGGCGTTTTCCGGCGCTATTGTTCTGTTTCTGCGTTGTCTTTGTCAGTGTAGCTGTTCCGCTCCTGGTTCTATTGAGCTGGCTGATCGGCCGCACGATAAGCAATCCTGTGCAGGTATCAATCACTGAACTGTTGCAGAATACCGTCGCCGTAAGCGCTGTCGCCGCGCTTGTCGTAACTGTGGCGGCGCTGCCGCTGGCGCTGCTTGCCATGCGAAAAGAATCGAGAATAAATCGCTGGCTGGTGAACTTGGCGTATACCGGCAACGTCCTGCCCGGCATCGTCATTGCACTGGCTCTGGTATTCTTCGCCTCTCAGAATCTGCTGAGCCTGTATCAGACACTGCCGCTTCTGATTGTTGGTTATGCCATCCGATATCTACCATTTAGCATAAGCGCGACGCAGAGCGCATTTGAGCAGATCAATCCACGCTATGAAGAAGCGGCCCGCAGCCTGGGTCTATCCGCGCGCGAAGCGCTGTTGCGAATTACTGTACCTTTAGCGCGCGGCGGCATTTTGGCCGGTTCCGCCCTGGTGTTTTTGAACGTGATGAAAGAACTGCCCACCACTTTAATCCTGCGGCCGATCGGATTTCGGACCTTCGCTACACGCATCTGGAGCGCCTATGATGAAGCGTTTTTGTCGTCAATCGCGCTGCCTGGATTCGCGCTGATCGTCGTTTCTGCTTTCGCATTGGCAATCATTCTTCGACGGGAAGAAACGGTGCACTAGCATGCCTGTCGTCTCGGCCAAATCGATCCGTAGCGTCGCCTTGCCCGCTGAACACGGCGCCTGGAGCCTTTGGCTAGAGCCCGCCTTACTTGCGATGCTGGTCGCGCCATCTACACCGGGCATTCCTTTTGTGTTGATCAGCTTTTGCTTTTTGCTGCTTCATCAGCCGCTAAGAATCGTGTTGATTGATGTCAACAGAGGTAAACGATATGACAGGACTCGGCTTGCTGCTGTATTCCTTGTTCTTTACATAGCTATTGCAGGCATGGTCTTGCTTGGGATTATAGCGCAGGTTGATACTTCAGTATTCATACCTTTGATGCCGGCGTTCATTGCCGCGATCGTCGTAGTTTGGTATTACGATCTTCGGGGTAACAGCCGCGATTGGCTGCCCGAGGTCTTGGGCGCAGTAATCATGTCGACCTTCGCTACAAGCATGGCTTTGGCTGGTGGCTGGACTTGGCCAGCCTCTCTGGCTCTGTCTGTCATTGCGGCCGCTCGATCTGTATCCGCGGTGTTTTATGTCCGTGCCAGACTGTGCCAGATCAAATATGGGCGCGACGAGTTTCGGGCAGTCATCGCGAGCTATATTCTATTCCTGTGTACACTTGTAATTCTCTATTTGTTACGGCTAGCCCCCTTTCTTGCGTTACTCGCCTTGGCATCCCTTGCCGCGCGAGCAATTATGGAATTGAGAAGAGCGACAATTTTGGGCGCAAAAGTTTTGGGCGTCCAAGAAGTTTTATTGGGACTCGTCTATGTGTTTGTGGTAGCTGCGGGTTTTATCTTCGGCGTCTAAGTAGCTTGGGTTATTTGCCTCTTTATGCCAAGGGATTTTGCTCTATGCTAGGGCGCGACAAGCCATCATATCGCCCGAATTGCCGTGGAACTTTCGCTTTATACTGAAAACCTCACCAAACTATTCAACAGCGATCAGCCGGCCGTTGAAGATGTCTCACTCCAATTGCGTACCGGTGAATTCCTCACGATTCTCGGACCAAGCGGCGGCGGGAAAACCACCACACTGCGCCTTCTGGCGGGCTTTGAGCGTCCTAGCAGCGGGCTGATTCAAATAGGCGACGCCATCGTCGCCGACGAGAGTCATTTTGCGCCGCCGGAAAAGCGCCGGGTCGGTATGGTATTTCAGGATTATGCGCTCTTCCCGCATTTGAATGTGGCGCAGAACATTGCTTTTGGATTATCCCGTCACAATAAAGAATCCCGAATGCAGGTACAGCGCATGCTGTCGCTGGTTGGCCTGACGCTGTTCGCGGATCGAATGCCGCATGAGCTGTCGGGCGGTCAGCAACAGCGCGTCGCGCTGGCGCGGGCTTTGGCGCCCAATCCCGATATTTTGCTGCTGGACGAGCCTTTTTCCAACCTCGATACCGGCTTGCGAGCGCAGGTCCGCAGCGATGTCCGCGAGATACTTCTGGAAACGGAAACCAGCGCTGTTTTTGTCACGCACGACCAGAACGAAGCGTTGAGCCTGTCTGACGAAATCGCGGTGATCTTCGAAGGGAAGCTCTTGCAGGTGGCGACGCCGCATATCATTTACAACCGCCCAATCAACAGTCAAGTAGCCCATTTCATCGGCGAGGCGAACTTCCTGCCGGGTGAGGCGCAGGGGCTGACCGCCACCAGCCCGCTTGGCACAGTAAAGCTCTTCCACCCAAAGAGGGGACCGGTGCAATTGATGATCCGCCCGGAAGCGCTACATGTCAATTTCGCTGAAGAGGGGCTGGCGGCGTCCGTGCTTTGGCGCGAGTTCTATGGGCACTATCAAAGACTGGGACTGGCGCTGGAAGACGGCACCGAACTGATCGCGCGCACGGGGGTGGACCGCTTTTTCCAGCGGGGAGACAAGACCTGGGTGTCGCTGGCATTGCCGGCGCTGGCGTTTGATTCGAATGGAGAAAGCGAACCATTGCGCTAAGGCGCTTCAGTTCGCCAGAAACCTTGAATTGATTGACTGCTTATACACCCGGCAACCAGATTCTGAAGACCGTGCCCCGATTCCGTCCACGACTGCTCACGGTAATCTTGCCGCCGTGCGCCTCCACGATTTCTCGAGCAATCGCCAGGCCCAAGCCAGTTCCCCGGCGCGGACCGCGCGCCTTGTCGACTTGATAAAAGCGCTCGAATACGCGCGGCAGCTCCTCGGCGGCGATCCCCATGCCAGTATCATGAATCGTCACAGAAACACCATGCCCTTGCGCCTTCGTCGCCACGCGCACGACGCCACCGGTCTCGGTAAACTTCAGGGCATTGCCGACGAGGTTGGTTAGCACCTGCGCCAGGCGGTCGCCGTCTCCTCGGATCGGCGAAACAGCCTGGCAAGACGACTCTAGCGTAATACCCTGGTTTGCCGCCAGCACCTGCAAGCTCTGCACCACGCCGTCGGCTAGCAGAGACATATCAATGGTCTCGAGTTTCATGGACAAGCGACCCGCTTGCAACTGCTCCAGGTCGGTCAATTCCACCACCATGCGGTTTAGGCGGCTTGCTTCTTCGAATATGATCTGGGCCGCTTCTTTCGGATCTTCCGCGGCGCCGTCAATGATCGCCTGGGAATAGCCCTGAATCGAAGTCAAGGGGGTCTTCAAGTCATGTGATACATTACCGAGAAAGTCTCGCTGGGCGTTGTTCGCCGCCAAGACTTCCGCCGTCATCCGATTGAATGAATCCGCCAACGATCGCAACTCGGGCGGACCGCTGGCCGGCACATGAACCGCATAATCACCGCGAGCGACATCGGTCGCGGCTACGGCAAGCCGCTGCAGCGGCTTGGCGATTGTACGGCTTATCAACGCCGCCAGGATAATCGAAAAGACAATGCCAGCAAGCCCGGCCTGTATGAGGGGCGGCGCTAGGGAATTGCTGAAGACCGCCAATGTCTCGTGCAGGCGCACGGTTGGCCGGGGCTCCGCCAAAATCCAAAGATTGTCGCCCGCTTGGCGACCGAGCAATCGGCGCTGCTGTTGAAACATGACCCCGCCATACAGCCATTCGCTGCCACCGGGATCGGCAAATGCGCCGAAAAACTGCTCCCCGCCCCTTCGCAAGACTTTCGCCAGCGGATCGCTCTTGTAGCTGTCGACACGCAAATGGATGGCTTGACCGGGCTCAAATCTGTCGGCGCTGTCGTAGAGCACCATCGGACCGTCTTGAGTAAGCCAGATTTGCATCGTACGCACATTGCGCGACTCTGCGAAGGCATCCAGCAATTCGGGAATTTGTTCTTGAATGAAATCGAGATCGGGGTCTCTGGGCAAATCGGCGATAAAGTCCAGCAGGTTGAGACCTTGTGTCAAGGCCGCCAATCGTTCATATGTCGGTTGCGGGGGAGCCGGTCGGTTTCCTATCAGTAGCAAAAGCGCTACGGCAATTACGCCCAGGGCTACCATCAAAAGAACAAGGTAGGATGTTAGCAGCCTTAAGCGCAATCCAAAGCCGCTCGGCGGCGGCGATTTTGGGCTACCGCGCTCACACAAAATAGTAAACCTGCTCGGCTACCGCAGATCGCGGTTCATAAAATAAGAGAAGGCGCAAGCGCCTAGCGATCATCAAGCTTGTAACCCACACCCCATACAGTCTCGATGCTAGCCTCCATGCCCTTCAGTTTGTGCCGCAAGTGCGCGATATGAACATCGACTGTTCGGGTCTCTCCGGCGAAGTCATATCCCCAAACAACATCCAGAAGTCGCTCGCGGCTGTAAACGACGCCCTTATTCTCCGCGAGGGTTTGTAGCAAGTCGAACTCTTTCATGCGAAGGTCTACCCCCGCGCCCTCCACCTCAACTGTGCGGCGTCGCGCATCAATACGCAAATTGCCGATCACGACCGGCGCGTCCGCGTCCGCGTGATTGCTCGCGCGATCGGTTCGACGGAGGATCGCCTTGATGCGCGCGACCAACTCCCGCGGATTGAAGGGCTTGGTAAGGTAGTCGTCGGCGCCCAATTCCAATCCGACAATCTTGTCAATATCGTCGCCGCGCGCGGTCAGCATAATAATTGGAACATCCGACTCGGCGCGCACCTTTCGACATACTTCCAAGCCATCCATTCCGGGCAACATGAGATCCAGGACGACCAGATTAGGCGCGTCTTCCACAATCTGACGACGGGCGCTAAGCCCGTCTGTGGCGCAGGTTACCTGATAGCCATCCTGTTCCAGGTACATTCGCGCCAGATCGATTATCTTTTGCTCGTCGTCGACCACCAAGATCGTTTCGCTCATATCTACGCTCTCAATAGGAAACGGATTTTGCTGCCTCCGCGCTTAGCGCAGCTTTCGTCATACGCAAGCCAGCGCAATGCCTAAGACCATTATGCCAAAAAACGATGACAAGACCGTAACGTTTTTGTAAACATCGTGTAAACTTCCAGTCCGGATTCCCGACAGACGCGACGTCGGCGCGAGCGACAATGAGCAAGGTCGGCAGCAGCCGCTCGGCGCGTAACCGGCGAAACGGACACAGGAATGTCGCGTTCACGCAATATCGTAAGCCGTCTCGTCGCATGAGTGACGCGGCTTACGCAAACAGAATCCGGCAGCGATCAATCTATAGGCTGCATCGGGTTTTTGCGCTACAATATGCGCCTTGTCTGAAACTTACACGAGACCGCGGCCATGAGTTTGCTGGAAGTCATCCAACCCGATAATCCCGCTCTGCGCAGGCAAGCGGCGCGCATAAACGATTTTGGCGCCCGGCTTCAAGATCTGATCAACGACATGTACGAAACCATGATTGACGCGGAAGGCGTCGGTTTGGCGGGTCCGCAAGTCGCTCAAAGCTTGCGCTTAATCCTGGTCCGGCTGCCTGATGATGAGAACAGTCAGGAAATATACGGCGAGGATGCGGGCAAGCTATATGTCGTGGCAAACCCAAAAATCAGCAAGCGCAGCCACGATACGGTTTCCGGGGTAGAGGGCTGCCTGTCCTTGCCGGGTCTGCTTGGCGATGTTGAGCGCCATCAAAGCATCGAGGTGACCGGGCAAGACCGAAACGGCAACCCCATGTGTCTACAAGCCAGCGACTGGTTGGCGCGGGTCTTCCAGCACGAGATTGATCACCTGGATGGCAAGCTCTTTATCGATATCGCCACTAGAGTTTGGCGCCCGGAAGAAGAAGAAAACGGTATCGTGGAAAAAGAAGCCTGATCTCCCATGAGCGTCATGATTCGCCTCGCTTCCAAAAAAGACGCGCCGCAGATTCTTGAGATTTACAGTCCTATCGTTCGCCTCACACATATTTCATTCGAGCATGAAGTTCCAGACGGCAGCGAAATTGCTGAGCGAATCGCGAAGACATTGTGTCAGTATCCCTGGCTCGTCTGCGAAATTGAATCGCGAATCGCCGGCTATGCTTATGCCAGCGCTTTTCGCAGCCGAGAGGCCTACCAGTGGACGACGGAGACCACAGTTTATGTACACGAGGGCTACCAGCGCCGCGGCGTCTCTCGCGCATTGTATTCTTCGCTATTGGCGATTTTGCGCGCGCAGGGCTATCGCAGCGCCATCGGCGTTATTGCCTTGCCAAATACCGCCAGTATCCGGGCGCACGAGACACTGGGCTTTCAAGAAATCGGGACCTTCAGAAATGTCGGTTTCAAAGCCGGGGCCTGGCGCGATACGGGCTGGTGGCAACTTGACTTGAGCCCGGCATTGGAGCGGCCGCCACCGCCGCAATCCATCACCGACCTTGTACAGCAGGACGGTTTCGACGAGCTCCTGCAAACGGGGCTGCCCGGTATAAGGATGTAAGTAATTCCAAGTGAGTCGCGCAACAAAACCTAACCACAAAGAACACAGAAGTCGATGCAAGTAAGTTATGCAACAAAACTAACCACAGAGGACACAGAGAGCACAGAGAAGGACAAGATTATTTCTGTTTGCGGGCGTTTCGCCGAAACGCCCCTACAGTTCGTCCCTGTTATTGATTCTCATTTCTTTTTGCAATAACTTAGCGCTGTTCGTCATTAAATTGCGAGGTTGTCAACATGGCAGAAAGCAAAGTCCCCATCACCGCAGAAGATCTCAACAGGATTCACTACGTACAAGACCCGCAAATCAGTCCAGACGGACGCTTCGTCGCCTTTGTCAAAGTGAGTCCCGATCCGCTGGAACGTGGCTACAAGCGCAATATCTGGCTCTTTCCGTTAGGTGGTGGCGAAGCCTTTCAACTGACTCGCGGTGACAAAGACAGCCGGCCATCTTGGTCGCCGGATGGCAAAGAACTCGCATTTGTATCGACGCGCGCAGACAAGCAGCAGATATATCTGCTGCCAACCAACGGCGTTGGCGGCGAGGCGCGCGCCTTGACCAATATGAAAAACGGGGCGCATAGCCCGGCTTGGTCGCCGGACGGGACGCAGATCGCGTTCCTGGCCCCGGAAAACAAAGACGAGCGATGCAGCGCGCCCGGGGAAGACAGCGATACGCCCCCACCCAATGACAAGCTGGAAAAGAGACATCGAAGAGAGCGTCAGGACGAAAACGAGCAAATGCGCTGGGACCCGCGCGAGATGTGGCGCATTCCCTATCGGCGCGGGACCGCCTTCGTGGACGAGCGTTACGATCAGATATACGTGATTGATATCGAAGAAGTCAGCGAGAGCGAACGCCGCCGCCTCACGGATATCGGCGCCGATCACTCTCAACCGCGCTGGTCGGCCGATGGGGCGTCGATTTACACATCACGAACGACCGACCCAGAAGGCGATGAACCGTGGCGGTCGGAGAATCTGTATCGCATCGATGCGGCTTCCGGTCAAGCGGTGCCCATGACCGACGGCGCTCACAGTAGCTACGCGCCTCTACCCTCGCCGGACGGCAAGTGGTTGGCTTTTGGACGCCTTCCGATTGGCGTCACCGATATTCCCCTGCGCCTGCTCGTTATGGCTGTCGACGGCACCGACCTTCGAATCGTCAACGAAGCAATCGATCGCGAGGCCATCGAATGGGCCTGGTCGCAAGAAAACCAGTTGGCTTTCACAGTGGAAAGCGAAGGCAGGACCTTACCCTGGATCTACGATCCCCCCAGCGATACTTCGCGCCCCCTGCACGAAGGTCTTTACGATATCGAGCAATTCGACATCGGTCCCGGCGGTTTAATGTCCATGACAGTTTCCACGCCACGGAACCCGCAGGAACTCTACATTCTGCAGGATGGGGACTTCGTCGAAGCGACGCGATTCAACCAGGACTGGTTGAGCGAGGTTATCGTTCAAGACGTGCGCGAACTTCGCTTTCAATCGCCCCACGGCGAAGTACAAGGTTGGTACTTGCTTCCGGTCGGTTATCAGCCCGGGCAGACCTATCCGCTGGCGCTGAACATTCACGGCGGTCCACATGCCACCTGGGGATACGCTACCAAAACGATGTGGCACGAATGGCAATTCCACGCCGCGCGCGGATACGCCGTTTTCTACTGCAATCCACATGGCAGCGGCGGATACGGCGAAGATTTCATGCGCAAATTGCATGCCGCCTGGGGACCTGTCGCGATGGACGACATCATGGCCGGCGTGGACGCTTTTCTCGAGCTCGGCATCGCTGACGCCGAGAAAATGGCCATCACCGGCGGATCTTACGGCGGTTACATGACGGCCTGGATCATCACACACAGCGACCGCTTCAAGGCGGCGGTGGCCCAGCGGGGGGTCTATAACATCACCAGCTTCTACGGCACATCGGATGTGCCCCTGCTCATGTCAAATGAATTCGACGCCGAACCCTGGGAGAATCATGAGGCCTTCTGGGACAATTCTCCGCTGAAGTACGCCGCCAACATACGGACGCCGCTTTTGCTCATTCACTCGGAAAACGACTTTCGCGTACCGATAGAACAGGGGGAGCAGCTCTTCGCCTGGGTCAGGCGGGCGACGGACACGCCGGTCAAAATGCTGCGTTATCCGCGTGAAGGGCACGAGCTTTCTCGCAGTGGCGAGCCAAAGCACCGGATCAGCCGTCTGACCGAGATGATCGACTGGTTCGACAGGTATGTGAACCTTTGATTTGCGTACCGAAATGAGCCGCTTAGGTCGGAAACTGCTGAGAGAAGATCGCGAAATAAAGGCTCACTTTGGCGATGACGTCCCGCCGCTCTGCATCCGGCAGCAAACCGAAAACGGCGCGCAATTGATCCATCAGGCCGCGCTGCACCTCAACAAACCGGCGCGAGCCCTCGTCCGTGAGAATAACATCCACCGAACGCCCGTCGGTCGCGCTGCGGCGGCGTCGGACCAAGGGCGGATCCATGGCTTCGAGCCGCTTAACCAGGCCGGTCATGGTCGCGTTGGTCAAATGATGATCGCGGGCGATATCGCCGATGCGGCACTCGCCCTGGTTTTCCGACAGTGTCTTTAGCACGTAGAACTGCGGCGGCGTGAGTTGGTGCGCGTCAAAGTGGCTGGCAAGGCGTTTCTCGCCATCACTGACGATATCGAATAGCAGCGACCAAAGCTCAGCCACATCGCGATCGAGATTTTCAGCCACGCCACCCGTACCTCCTAGATCGCGCGTTCACTGCCCAAGGCATCCCATACATCCAGCTTGCCGCGAATCTCTCGGATTACCTCGTCCACAAATTCCGACGTGCTTGCGCGCCCGCCCAAGTCCGTGGTCTTGATCCCGTTATAGACCGATTCAAGGGTGCTTTCATAGATGGCGCGGCTGGCATCGGAGGCTTTCTTGCCGTCGATGTAGCGCAGCAGGGCGCCACATGCCAGGATCATAGCCATCGGGTTGGCGATGTTTTTGCCCTGCAGGCTTGGCGCGGTGCCGTGCGGCGCTTCGGTGACGACTGTCTTGACGTCGAAGTCATCGCCAAATGCGAATACGATGGATTCGGCGCCGGCAATCGTGCCAAACATCTTCATTACCAAGTCACTCAAGTTATCGCCGTCGCGATTCAAAGCCGGGATGACCAGAGCCTCGCCACTCGTTTCCAGCAGCAGGGCATAGGTAGCGTCAATCAGTTGTGGATGGTAGCGCACGCCCCGGTAGATTTGCGCGGCTCGATCCAACTCTTCTTTAAACAGACCTTCGTATATCGGGCTAACGGTATATTTGGGACCGCCGAATACGGTGGCGCCAATACGCCTGGCATACTGAAAGGTGAATTCCGCCACCGCCCGGCAGGTGCGGCGCGTGATGTAGCGCTTGTTGTAAGCGATTTCGTCAAGGCCCTGGCCTTCGCGCCATTCCTTGGCAGCATAGGCGCCTTCTACAGCCATGCGCGCCACCGCGATTGGCGCGTGGACGCCCGCCAAAGGCCGCACCGACGGGATGCGCCGGCCCGTTCGCAAGATTACGCTGCCGTGGATCAGATCGCGCAGCAGCGCGTTTGGGCTGCCGACATCGTCGGGGTCGCCGGGCGTAATGGTCGCCGCTTTAATGGCTAATCCGGTCTCCAATATCCGCGCCGCCGCCTCGCGAACGACGTCGTTATTAGTCCGCCGCCGGTTTTCCAGCGACAGGTCAAAGGTTTCGAAGACCAGATTCGACATGCCGATGAGGCCCGGATCTAGCACGCGAAGCGCCTCGTCCAGCAGTTCCTGGCCGGTTTCGTCACCCTGAAGAATGCAAATTCGATGTTGTTCCATTCAACTCATCCTCAAGTCGTGAATGCGAGCGCTACATGCTTATTGTATGCCAGGAACGCCTCCGTGAAAATCGCAGATCGCTACACTAGTCCAAGGCAGCCCGGCCGGCTTGCTCCCGATTGTCAAATGAGCGTCGATGGATAATATATCGAAGTTGGTTGAAATAAAGAACAGCAGTCACCTGACAGCCGGTAGGGGCATCAGAAACTAAATGAGTATGGGGCGACTCAGCGCTGCGCGTAGACACAGCAGTGCAGTCGCCCCTAGCAATCGTTCGTACTTTGAGGTCGAGGACTGGCCAAAAGCATTATGGATACACTACCAAATCCTGATTTTGCTGTAGAATAGTGGGAACCGACTGTTCTGTAGCCGCTCGGCGGCAGCGAAAAAGTCCGCCGCGCTCACGCAAAACAGCAAACCTGCCCCATGTATGAGCATGGGGAGGTTACTAAAACAGGGTTCAGACAGGGAAAATATCTCATGCGTAGATACGGTTTTTTCACGAGCGTTATGCTGTTGTTTGCCTTGGCTTTGATATCGCAAGCGCAGGATGAAAGCAACTATTCGTCAACGATAAATTGGTTTTACAGCGCTTGTGAAGACCGCATGGTGGTTGACCTTCATGGCAACATGCAAGCCGGATATGATGTTTATTACCAGGCTTTTGACCTCTTTGGCGGCAACGGAACGGCGATAACGGCTTTACGGCGCGTCGCCGTCAACGACGAATACGCCACCAGCCAGGTTGTAAACTGGCTGGGCAGATCGACGCGCGAACTCGGTACGCCGATCAGTGTTGTATTCCGTATCGGCCGCGAAAACGATCCAGATGACACCATATTCCAGGAAGCCTCCGACGACTATCTGGACGAGTGCGAAGAACCGGGCAGCACGCTCGAAGAAGAAGAACAGACAATGGGCACGGGCGACATTATTGGATCCTCAGGCGTCTTCACGCCGGACGGCGGTCTGCTCAACCCGATCTACTACAGGGAGCCGGAACCGCTGGTGCAGATAGGCGCGCGCCCCAGCGAAAACGAGATTTCCGGTCGTACCGCCGACCCCGGATTGATCTTCGCGGAATGTGCCGATGTGGATGGCGCAGACCCCGGTGTCTTGTACGATACAGACGAGATAAGGCTGTTTTGGTCATGGTTCGCCAAGACCGAAACCCTTGTCCAGGATCACCTGAACAACGCCCAATACACTGTCAGACTGCGCGGTCTATCCATTCCGGATATCCGGGTGAGCGAGATCAAGCAGATCCCGGGCAGCCTCAATTGGTGGGTCTTTTATACCGTCAACCTGGGCGACAAATGGGAACCCGGCCGATATGGCATTGATTTTAACTTGAGATGGGCGAATCCCATTAGCGACGGTTACGAAGAATTTGGGCCCGGCACCGCGAATGAACTCATGGATAGCGGCTGTCTTTTCGTCATTGAGCGAAATCCATGGGATATCCCGGTGATCCACGAGAATCCCACCTTGCCTTTGAGCGCCTACAACGACTAGCCGCCCAGCTACGCCAACCCGTTTTGGTTTCAACGAGAGTTGTCGCAGGGCAGTCCTACAGTGTCGACACTAGCCGAATACGCGCGCGACTACCTCAATCTTGAGTTGTCAGTTCGTCAACTCGCGCAATTTGAAGAGCTTAGCGACATGCTGCTGGACTGGAACCAGCGCATGAATCTGACATCCATCACAGCGCCGAAGGACATTGTCGTCAAGCATTTTCTCGATTCTTTGACCTTGACGACTGTCGTAATACAGTTTGACGGCTTGCGCTTGATCGACGTGGGCACAGGCGCCGGTTTCCCCGGCTTGGCACTGGCAATCGCCTTCCCGGCCCTGGAAGTCACCCTGCTTGATTCCACCGCGAAGAAACTGCGATTCATCCAATCTGTCGGGGAGGAATTGCAGCTCAAAAACGTCCGAACGATGCACGCCCGCGCCGAAGATGCCGGCAGAGACAAAGGTCATCGCGCGGCCTACGACATCGCAGTAGCGCGCGCTGTCGCGCCGCTCCCGGTACTCATGGAGTATCTGCTGCCGCTGGTGAGGCCCGAAGGCCAGGCAATCGCTATGCAAGGCATGACAGCCTACGATGATGCCAATAGCGCCGCCAAAGCGATCGAGGCGCTTGGCGGGGAGCTTTTCACCATTGAGGAGGTTCTGCTGCCCACGCTGGACAATCCGCGATATTTGATCGTCATTGACAAGATCAAGAAAACCCCCCGACAGTATCCCCGTCAGCCGGGCACGCCAAATCGCAATCCGATTCAGTGAGGGACGTGGCTCTCGACAAGTCGGTAAGGATCCACCTGATAGGCGCGGTAGATTGCGTCCGCCGCGCCCGCGAGCAGATCTTGCATACTCTGCAAGATTGCCGGATGCGAGATCATCTCCAGCGCTCGCTCGGGAGATACCCACTGCACCTCTGGCGTTTCATCACTTGGCCGCAATTGGCCGGCGAGGTAGCGCGCCTCGAAGCAAAAGATGACAATCGAGCTGGTCAGATTGCTGCGCACCGCTGCAAGCCGGCCGATCTCGACCTGGGCGCCACTCTCTTCGAGCACTTCGCGCTTAAGGCCGTCAATCAATGACTCGCCCATTTCGATCTGGCCGCCGGGAATCTCCCAGCCGCGTCTGTGCGTGCGTACGAGCAGAATCTGTCCTTGATCGTTTCTTACCAGCGCGCTGGCAGCCACAATATGTCTAGGCGCGTCTAGGGAGGCCTTCATTGGTCCCCCGTGTTTGCGGGCTCGTGCAAGGCGATGCGATAGGGATACCATTCGGCGCGGAAGAGCCGCTTGGCGACGCCTGGATCCGCTTCCGTAAGCTGTTGCATGTGCGCGTCATCGCGCGCATTAAAAATCGCGATGCCAAATGAAGAATAGTCGCTGTTGAGCGTGCGTCCCGCCAAAATCAGCGTGCCCTCCTCCATCTGAGCCCTCAGGTACTCGAAATGCTCGTTCGTAATCTGTGTTTCTTCTGCGCTGGGACCTTCAGAAAGCATCGCCGGTCGCACCGGTTGTATCTTGTAGAGATATGTCGGCATTGCTTCTTTCTTTCGCTTTCGTCATTCGCTTGAGGGAGAGAGCATAGCCCATTTCCCTATGCGATGGGAGTCCGATTCACGGCGCTGCGTCAGGCGGCAGACGGCGCCATGAAATCAGCTATAATACTGCTGTCTAACAGTTAACGAGGACGCCATGGCGGAAAGCACCAATAAGAAGAAACAGTTGCGCTTGGAATTGCCCAAAGATGCCAGCGCGACCTATGCCAACACGGTCATGATTACCCATACAGCCAACGAAGTCATCTTCGATTTCATCCAGGTAATGCCCAACGACAATCGCGCTCGCGTGCAAAAGCGCATCGTGATGACCCCGACCCATGCCAAACTGCTGCTGCAGGCGCTGGAGGACAACTTGCAGAAATACGAAACAAAACACGGCGAGATTGTCGCGCCACAGCGGCAGTCGCTTGCCGACCAGCTATTTGGGGCGGTAAAACCGGAACAGGAAGACGACGACGATGAATAATCTGAGCCAGGTTTGTGAATTCATTCGCGAAGACATGGAAAGGCGCAATGCCGCTCGCGATCGAGCGATTGTCCTCTCCCGCCAATTGATCCGCCACTGTTCCCAGTCGATTCGCGCCATCCATCGACAGGACTGGCCGCTTGTCGACAAGAAACTGGACGAGGTACGGGCTGGCGCTGGAGAATTAAAGGCTGTCGTTGGGGAGTTCCCCGGTCTTTACCACACGGGATACACGCAAGACGCGCTGAAGGAAGTCGCCGAAGCATTCATCACCAGCGCCATCATCCGCGGTCACAATTTGCCCACGGTCGTCGAATTGGAGATCGAGTGCTCAACTTATCTCAAAGGTCTCGGCGAGGCCGCCACCGAGCTGCGCCGCTTCATCCTGGACATCATGCGCCGCGAAGACGCGCACAGCGCCCAAGCCGAGGCTTTGCTGAGCGCGATGGACGACATTTACGATCAACTGGTGACCTTCGATTTTCCCGATGCCCTCACTCACGGCTTGCGCCGTCAAACCGATGTTGTCCGCGGCGTTCTGGAGCGCACGCGCGGGGACCTCACGCAGAGTTTGCGTCAACAGAAGCTGCAAAACGCCCTGAAAGAACTGGAAGCCAAGGTGAAGGAGGAAAAGACGGACGACGCCAGCAACAGATGATGGACCGGCGACCCGCGGGCAATTGTCAAGTAGTCAGCTTCCACTCGATTAAGGCGCCCGCGACCCAGGTCGGTTTGGGCGCGTCATACAGCTCGGCGGAGTCGGTGAAGCTGATATCCAAAACCTCTCCTCGCATCGGTCCGCGCAAATAACGATAAACCTGGCCGGTATCGCGCGCGTCGCTTTTGGCTTCCACACAATGTCGGTTATATGCATGGTAGTCGCCGGCTTCCAGGATGCGTATGCCCGATTCGATCACCGATTTGGCATAGCCCAAACCCTCCGCGTCGTGATCATATGCGCTGCCCGGGTCATCACCGTAGCCAATGCCGTGGTGGAAGGGGTCGGCCGTGGACAGGACCGCCGCCTCTTCCATAAGTCGTGCCAATTCGTCGATACCGGGCAAATCTTGTGGACGTCCACCAGCAAGGTAGGGATATCGTTCATAGACTTTCGGCGCTTTTTTCTCGGATATGCCCCGGCGTTCGAGCTCGGCCCCCCAAAAATGTCGCCAGCTGATCAGAGCGTGATCGCCCGTCCATTCGCGCCGCCCTTTTATGCCGGGTCCCTGTATGCC
Source organism: Chloroflexota bacterium (assembly GCA_026707745.1). Lineage (GTDB taxonomy): Bacteria > Chloroflexota > Anaerolineae > Aggregatilineales > Phototrophicaceae > UBA6055. Next base: position 43,436 of record JAPOWG010000085.1, on the reverse strand, counting down.
CCAGTATTCTGAATGCGCCGGATCCGCGCCCTTGGCCACGGCGACGCGCGCGTCTTCCATCGCTTGATTGAAAGCATGCAGCACGCTTAGGACTACCACCTTTTCCGCGCCGCAGTCCAAGGCAGCGTGTACACAGGCTGCGATCTGATATCCGCAGTCTTGCACACCCGCGTGCGGGAATACCAAGACGCCGCCTGCGCCGAGCGTATCAGACAGTTGCCACGCTCTACCCCGCTCCAAATGCTCGAGAGTGCCGGATTTCCCGAGTTCCTCATGTTCTTTGGCATATAGTTCCTGCACTTGCTTTTGCAAAGCGTCTCGATCCAGTTCCATACTGTTTTCCCCCAGACATCAGATTTCCGATCAATTTGTAGCGCAGCCAATGTAATCCGTCAAACGCTCGCTTTCAGTCTTGACCAGCGATTTCCTATCCATATAATGCTCAATTGGTTCACAACCAAATAGCGACGTTTGCCGTAGACAGCCGGTGGGCAAATGCCCTTAATTTCCTGCCGAGGGGAACGCAAAAAACCATTATCGGTCCTTTCGATTGAAGTTTTTGCGACCTCCAACTGCGGGTCGCTTTTTTGTTCGGTCGGGTCAGTTGGGTCGCTATGTGTCATGTAGAGCCAACTGATATAGAAAGGAGCGCCACTTGCCAGTTTCAAGAGCACGCAAGGAAGAACTTGTCGCGCAGTATGTTGAAATCCTCAACGATTGCGATGGACTGGTCATCGTGCAAACGCAGGGGCTGAGCGTTCCCCAAATCGAGGGAATGCGGGCCGCCGTGCGCGAGCAAAACGGACAGTACATCGTCGCCAAGAACACATTGATCCGCAACGCGCTTGAGCAAGCCAACTGGGTTATTCCCGAGGATCTATTGGAGGGTCCGGTCGCAATCATCTTTGGGCGCGACAATATGCCCGGGGTCGCCAAGGCTGTCTTCAAGCACATTGAAGACGAGGAATTCGACGACAATATGCGAGTGACCGGCGGGATCATGAGCGGCGACCTTCTCGACGCCCAGCAGGTAGAGGCGGTGTCCAAACTGCCAACACTTGACGAACTGCGCGCGCAACTCGCGGGTTTGATGATGTCTCCGACGCAAGGCATTGTCAACGTATTGCATCAAGCGACTGGCGGGGTGGTCAACGTTCTTCAGGCTTACGTCGAAAAGTATGAAGAAAGCGGTTCATGAATCACCCGGGATGATAGTTCCGAGTGACGATTCAATCTGTATCTAGCGTCAAATGAAGTGTCCGTGCGGGTATGCAAATGAAAGGGATGAACAATGGCAGATCTCGACAAGATCGTGGAAGAACTTAGTGGGCTGACGATTCTGGAAGCCGCAGATCTCAAGAAGCGCTTGGAAGAAGCCTGGGGCGTTGAAGCGGCAGTCGGCGGCGGCATGATGATGATGGCGCCGGGCGCCGGCGGGGCGGTCGTAGATGCCGAGCCCGAAGAAGAAAAGACCGAATTCGATGTGGTCCTCAAAGAAATTGGACCCAAGAAGATCAACGTCATCAAGGCGATTCGCGGCATCACGCCCCTGGGGCTCAAAGAGGCCAAGGAACTGGTGGAATCCGCCCCCGCGACTGTCCTTGAAGAAGTCAGCAAAGACACCGCTGAAGAGGGCAAATCCAAGCTGGAAGAAGCTGGCGCTGTCGTAGAACTCAAATAGCGGCTTCCGCTGCCGCCAAGGGTAAATCAAGTCTAGGCGCGCGTCCTTTGCAGAACGCCGCTCGCTAGTTATTGGGGAGCGACGCAGATCACGCGCATAAACGCCGACAGCCGGTGTGACGCCGGCTGTTTCCTAAGGGAAAACGCGCCTGCCATAGCACGCTGAGTCTCACATTGCGAGAAAGGATACCTCATGGAAAGGAAAGAAAAGCTTTCCAGGATCGAGCGCCTGATTCTGATCAACCAGAGCAGAATACTTGAGCGCCTTGAGCCAGAATCAAAAGAAACCCGGCAATTGCAGAGAGAAGCGCTGGAGGAAGGGTACGAACTTGACTACTTCAGCTACGCCGACGCCTCGATCGGCGACCCTCTTCCTGAATCCGAATGCATCTTGGTGAGGAGAATTCTCCAAATGTGTTGGATCCTGCAGAAACAGCTGGCTACAATAGACGACCTGCCCGAATTGTTGCACCGGGGTGCGGTACAGCGCGTGGGTTTTGACGGTAACTACGAAACCGCTCACATGCAGTACGCTGAGTACCTGGTCGAGAAATGCGGCATGTTCGAGGACATTACCAGCGCAAGCGCATTCAACTCCCATTTTCCAAGGCTCCCGATCTACAAGGAATTGCTCAAAAGGTACGAAACGGAGTTGCGGAAAGATTACATCGGCGACCCGTTTACGGCAGAGGCAATCACCAGAATACTGGCATAGCCGTCACGCACCGCTCCACCATTAAACTCGGAAACACAGACGCAGCCGCCCGCAAAGTTGGTCGGCTGCGTTTTCGTTACACTAGGATATAAGCCCCATTCCAAGCCCCGGTTGGCGCGCTTGCGGATATTATGTCATTATCAATATGATGACCAAGAAGATATCCGGCCTCAAGCAGTGGCAAGCATCTCTTACAGTAAACTCCTGGAACCAGTTAGCGATGTGATATCCTGTATGGAATCCATGCTTTCAGGCGCCAGTGGCGCAACTTCGGGCGATCAACGGGAATGCTACAAGCGTATCCATGCCTACTCATGGGGACTGCACACCTTGGTCATGGATGTGATTACCGCCATCGGAATCGAGAACGCGGGGACGAGGCCCGCCGTGCTGGAACGCTTTAATAGTCTCGTACACCCAATCAAAACCAACCTCAACAACCTGGACGCCGGCTTTGATGGCGATTTGACCGACGAGCAATACCAGATCATCGCGTATGTCATGGCGACGATTGGTTCTATCGAGCGTATGATGAACAATGTCTGGCTCTTTTCGCTCATTAAGCACGACCGTCTTAAGTTTTCTGTCTCCGCGGTCGACAGCGCGCTATTGATGCAGAAAGTTGTTTCAGTTCTCGGCAACCCCGCGCTTCAAGCCTCTGGCGCTTCGGCAATGGTAGCCGGCGACGAGAGCTGGCTAGGTTATGCTTTTGGCGAGATCGCGACCAATATCTGTTTGCATGGCGATCCCGCAAGTGTCAGTTTCGATGGACAGCGCCATGGCAATCGCCTGCAAATCACCATATTCGACGCGGGCAGAGGATTCGCCTACTCTGATGTCGAAGACCCATTCCTGCCGTATTGGCAGGCAAGCGAGCATAATCAAGGGCTTGGTTTGGGCCTGTACCTGGCCAGGGCCTTCATCGAATTTAGCGGCGGGACAGTCGCCATATGCAGCGAAACAGGCTTCGGCACTACCCTCAATGTTGCACTTCCCCTCGCGCATTGAGCCGCGCCCAAGCATAATATGCAATTCGCTTGTCGCATGAGAGCCGCCGTTTACATAAACAAGACGGCAATTCGCCATGTTCACTCCGGGATATACCCGCTGGTTTTCCTTGCCTTCGGAACTGCGCTATAATCGCGCGCGTATTCAAGCCGATGGAGCATAAACATGGGTAAAGCAAAAGTATTTGTAACGCGTCGCTTGCCGGACGCCACACTGAATCGTCTGGTAGCGCATTGCGAACTGGAGGTATGGGAAGATTTTCTGCCGCCGGATTACGCGACGATTAGGGAGAAAATCCGCGATCGCGATGGATTGCTAAGTTTGCTGACAGACCGTGTAGACGCGCGGCTGATGGATGCCGCCCCAAAGCTTCGCGTCATCAGCAACTTGGCCGTCGGCTACGACAATATCGACGTCGACGCGGCAACAGAGCGCCGGATTCCGGTTGGCAACACACCCGGTGTACTGACGGAAACCACTGCCGACTTCGCCTTCGCGCTTCTGATGGCGGTGGCTCGCCGCATTCCCGAAGCCCAAACGTACATCCGGGATGGCAACTGGCGGACCTGGCATCCGACGGTTCTTTCCGGTCAAGACATCTTCGGCGCGACACTGGGAATCATCGGCTTCGGTCGTATCGGCCAAGCGGTCGCCAGACGCGCCAGGGGCTTCAATATGACGATTTTGGTCAACACCGAGGAGAATAAGGACAAGATCCAAGAGATCGGTGGGGAAGAAGCATCATTTGAAAGAGTCCTGAGCGAAAGTGATTTTGTCAGTCTGCATGTTCCGCTTACCGAGACAACACAGCACATGATAGGGGAACGGGAACTGACGTTAATGAAGTCATCAGCGACTCTGATCAATACGGCACGCGGCAGCGTCGTCGATGGCGAGGCGCTTCACCAGGCTTTGGATCGGGGAGACATTCTTGCGGCAGGCCTTGATGTCACCGACCCCGAGCCGATTCCGCTCGAGGATCCACTTCTGTCCCTGGACAACTGCCTTGTTGTGCCACATATCGCCAGCGCCAGCGTCGCTACCCGCGCCAAGATGGCCGACATGGCCGCGGACAATCTTATCGCCGGCGTCACGGGCAACCGCTTGCCAAATTGCGTCAATCCGGACGTATACACCTGACAAGAGTTCTGGTCAGTTATCTGCCCTGCTCTTGACGATGTATTCCATCAATGTCAGGCGCTTGCGGCGGGTAGCGTATCGAAGTTCGTTGAAATACTTTTTTGCAATTCTCGACATGAGATCCTTAACCCAAAATACGAACGATTTGGTAAGGGTGCCTGACCTGTGGTGTCTACGCGCAGCGCTGAGTCGCCCGATAATCATTCAGTTTTTACTCGTCGGGCGATCCACCGGAGTCTGTTGAAATATACCCCTCATCCCCCAGCCCCTTCTCCCACAAGGGGAGAAGGGGAGTATTGTGACCCGTATTGAACTGTTTACGTAAACCGCGTCGCTCAAGCGACGAGACGGCTTACGATTTTGCGTGAGCGGGACAGACCTTTTCGCTGCCGCCGAGCGGCTCTTTAAGCCCCTCTCCCTATTATGGGAGAGGGGTTTGGGGTGAGGGTCTGGCGGTTTTGCAACAGAGTCCACCGGATCGCGCCTAGCAGTTGTCAGGTGGTTGTTGTTCTTTAATTTCAACCGACTTCGATACGCTGCCGCGCATTACAGCGAAACCAATTGACAATTCGCCTAAACTGTATCAAAATAGTCAGCATAAAATGTTCCAGCGACAGCCTGTTTGCTTGGGGCGACACTCGAAAAGAGCAGAATAGCCGTAAATTCCTAAGGAAATTGGAGCAAGATCTACACGTTAACGTAATTCTTTCAAATATAACCATAAGATAGCTATTATGCGTCCTGTCCCTTGGGCAGGGCGCTTCGTCTACTATTCGCGGCAGGTAGTTCATCGCCCGACGTAGATGATACTTTTTGCGAATGTCACCGTATAGTCTGTGGTGACTGCAGCCAGAAAGGAACAAGTCATGGCAGAACGACGCATCAAATTGACGCGACAGGGATACCAGAAGCTGCAACGCGAACTCAATGTCCTTACCAGCGAGGAAAATTCCAAGGTGGCGGAAATGCTCGCCGAAGCGCGCGAAGACGATCAGGGTGAAGAGGCCGTTTTCTTTGACGCGATGGTTTCCAAGGAACGGCTTGACGAACGTGTATCGCACTTGCAAAACGTGCTGGCGCGCGCCGAAATCATAGATGCCGACGAAGACCCGGACACGATCACGCCCGGCAATCGAGTCACAGTATACGATACTTCAGAGAAAGAAGAGTTCACGATGGACTTGCTCGATACCGAAGAAATCACGCACGGTCGTCGTGGGGTATCTTTGGATTCACCTGTGGGACAGGCGCTATTGGGCAAACAAGTTGGGGATCGCGTGAAAGTCGAGGTTCCGGACGGACTGGTTACCTACAAAGTTCGCAAGATCGAGATGATCCCGGACGACGGCGCCTGATCCCCGCTCTGACTGCTGAACGAAAAAAGCCGCTCGGCGCAACCGCCGAAAAAATCTGCCGCGCTTACACAACATAACAAGTGATTTTCGGGCAACCTGATAGGTCGCGTGGACACTGACCGCCGGTTGCCCCTACAGTTTTTACCGAAAATGAACCTTGTAGGGGTCAGGGCGCGTAGGCACTGACCGCCGTCACAGCCCTACGCTATTTGCGGACCCGCCGTCATCGCTTCAAACATGCCCGCTTCTCAGCCCCGCGTCCAGAGCCTTGGCTTTCTACGTTGTTCTTTGACAAATCTACTTATCTTGGCTGGTAGGCCTCGCCCAGATGATCCAAGATACTACCCAGCATATAGGGCGCCAGCGCCAGCGTCGCCGTCGCCAGCTCGGGCTGCGTCCTCGCTAGATCTTCGGCGCCCTCCAAGAGCAGAATCAGCGCTTCGGTAACCAGGGACATCCAACCAATTGTCTGCAGCATGACCTCGCTCAACACTTCCGGATCGCGTTGCGCATGGAGCACCAGCCAGCTTGCAGCTTCCATCATGGGCATGGTCGCCATCATCGAAGCAGTCAAACTCCACATCATCAACTTCTGCGTTTCCGGGGATAGATCGGATAAAGCGGTTTCCGTTTGCATGCGCTGCGCAAGACGCGCCATGATCGTCGCCGCCAGCCGGGCAGGCGCGCGTTGTTGAGGAGCGCGCTTCAACAGCGTGTCCACACGCTGCAAACGGTCGTATTCCCTGGCGGCGGACTGATCTGTCCCCAGGATATCAAGCAGTTTCTGCGCCATTTCATCCGGAAGCTGGCCGTCCAGCGACTCTTGCATCATGTCCAGTGGTTGCGGGTTAAACTCTTCGGACATCCTAGTTTCCTTTCGGTTTTGGGGTGGCCAGCCGATTAAAGCTGTCGTCTTCGTCGTCCCTGACACCATTGGCGCGCGGATCACGATCTGAAAGCAAATCCGCCAACGTTCGCCGGGCTCGGAAAAGACGACTCTTGATCGCGCTTTCGGTTGTGTCCATCAATTGAGCAATTTCCGCGTAGGAATAGTCGTACCAATAGCGCAAAATCAAAGGCAAGCGGTAACTCTCTTCGAGCTTCATCAAGAGGCCTTGCAGCAACTCACTCTGCTCCGCGCTCAACGCAGCCTGCTCGGGAAGCGGGTCGCTGCTGCTCAAGGCGAGCGCCGCGGCGGTGGGCTCGTCATCGAGCGAAACCAATTGCATCCGCCGCTTGCGCCAGCGATCAATGCAGTGATTGGACGCGATTGACATCAGCCAGGTTTTGAAGGATCGCTTGGTATCGTAACGACGAAGATTGAGAAACGCGCGCAGGAACGCTTCTTGAGTCGCGTCCTCCGCTTCGCCCGCGTCGCCCAGCATCCGGTAGCACAGGTTGTAGACGGGGTCTTGAAACAAGTAGACCAATTCCGCGAAGGCATCCTGGTCATTTGCCAACGCGGCTTCTACCCACTCAAGAATCTTTGGATCAGGTTTCGCCACCGTCTCCCCTCAATCGCTTTCGGATGCAACAATTCCGTGATCGAAAAACACCGCTTATACCGGGAATACGTCTGCAAGACACATGCGTTGCTTGTCGGACACGCGTCCGCGAGCCACCCAGCCTCGGATCTCGACCAAAACATGGGCGCGATCGTTTCCGTCATGCCTTGATCAGCAGAACGGCTGTGGCAATGTTAGTCGCCAAAGGCACGTTGTGTACATTGCAAATGCGGAGGAGACTTTGGATATCGGGATCATGTGGATGTTTGCCTAGCGGATCGAGAAAGAAGAAAATCGCCCGGACCTGTCCTGTCGCCACCTCTGCCGCGATCTGCGCATCGCCCCCAAGCGGACCGGAAAGCATTTGCCTTACTTTTAGCCCGGTTTTTTCTTCAATCAGCGCGCCCGTTGTGGCGGTGGCCACCAGATCAAATTCAGTCAGACGCTGTTTGTGGTCCATAACAAACGCGACCATATCGGCCTTCTTGCCGTCATGAGCAATAAGCGCGAGCGTTGGCTTGCTAGACTCTTCGGTCATCAATTGTCTCGTCAGGTGCTACGCCGTTACGATACGCTGCGAGGGCGGCGCACCAACTGCGCTGGTATTGACAGCGGCAAATGGTAGCGGGTGGAACCGAATAAACTGATGAAACGCTGGTTCATGCAATACGCTTCATCATAGAATCCTTCGAGCTGTCCCATCAAGGCCGACCAGGGGCGGCGTTCCGCCGCCAGCCGCGCCTGACGACTCATCTCCAGGCGAATTTCGGGGTGATCGCGCAGGTATTCAATGACAGTCGCGAAATCCGCCTCGGTTGGATTTACGGACAATCCGGTCACGCCTTCCTCGATGACGTCAGGGGCTCCCCCAGAGTTTACAACAACTGACGGCAAGCCAGACGCCATCGCTTCTTGAATCACTTGACCGAATGTCTCGTTCTCACCGGTGAAGGCGAAGACATCAGCGCTGGCGAAGGCCTGCGCCAGTTCGTCGCCGATCAGATATCCTGTGAAATGAACATCGGTTTCTGAAAATCTGGCTTCCAAGTCCTCGCGCAAGGCGCCGTCACCGACTATCGTCAAGGCGACCCGCTCCATTTTGGCGACTTCGAATAGCAGTTCAACGCGCTTTTCATGCGCCAGACGACCAACGAAGATGCAAAGCAGCGAATCGTCGTCACGGCCATTGAGCAGGCGACGGCGCATCTCTTGCCGAGCGTGCTCGGGGTGAAAGCGCTCGGTGTTGACACCACGCCCCCAATGCCGCACGCGGCGATAGCCTTCATCGCGCAAGCGACGAATTATGGTTTGCGTCGGCGCCAAAGTGAGGTGGCAGCCATTGTGAATATAGCGCAACCAGCGATTGACCGGGCCCGACAACATGGGGAGCCCATAGTGTTCCGTGTATCCCGGCAAGTCCGTCTGATAATTGGCGATAACCGGCAAGTTGAGATGGCGGCCGACAGCCATCCCGTTGACCGCCATTGCCGCTGGGCTAAAGAGGTGAATCAGGTCAGGCTGGAATTCCTCCAGATGGCGCGCGACAACGGGATTCGGCAATGCCATCCGCGTTTCCGGCGCCTGCGGCAAGCTGATTGATGGCAGCGGAATCACCCGGGACGAGCCAACATGATTGACAGCAATATCCGGAGCGAAAATCAAAACCTCACGCCCGGTCTCTTGAAGATAGCGGATGGTCAAATAGGTCGTTTTCACAACACCATCAACTTTGGGCAGAAAGGACTCCGTTAGCACGGCGACTCGATTCACGCGCCCGGAGGGCGGCGCGGAATGAAGGTCGTCGAGCAACACGGGATTGCCGAAGAACTCGTCAAGCGACGTCTTCTGTTGGGCATGCAGATTGTCGAGTAAGCGCTGCGCCTGCATTGCTGGCCTTTCACTATGCCTTGCGAACGAGCCGGTCTAATGTCATTTTCGTATAAACGGAAACGATACGCAATCTCATCATTGAAAACACGCGCGAGTCGAGAAGGATTTGCCTCGCGTTCAGCGACCGATACATATATCTACATGTTATACGGCTAGCTATACGAAATCGTTCTGTCGCCTAAACTATTTGGCGCCATATAGCTCGCGATAAATGTTGTAGTTGCGGTAGATGAACTGAACGTATTTTCTGGTCGAATCAATGGTGATCGTGGTCATGAATAGATCGGGATCGCCGCCGGAGAGCGCATTCCATTCATAGGCGCGTCCAGGCCCCGCATTATATGCCGCCAAGGCCACAACGGCATTCTGATCGAAGAAATCCAGTTGCTCGTCAATATAATACGCGCCGAAAGCGATGCCCGCGTAAGGACGGAACAGGTCGCTGTGCTGATAGTCGCGCCAATCCAGCTGTTCGGCGATGTATTTGGCCGTGCTGGGGATGACCTGCATCAAGCCCTTCTCGCCGGCTGCGGCTGTGGCGTAGGTATCGAAGAGGCTTTCCTGACGAATCAAGGACAGCATAAGCAGGGGATCAATATCCCGCGCTTCCCCTTCCCGTCGAACCAGATCGACGTAGTAGTCCGGAAAGCGAAGGCGAGCCAGGAAACGCGGCGCCCCCAATGTACCTGTTTTGGAGGCGATGATGACGTCGGCGGCGGCGATGATGGATTCGCGGAAGGCGCCCAGACCTCGCAAGTGGATCGCCAGACGATAACTGCCGAGGGCATCGCCACTCTCGCGCAGCGCACCCGCCAGATCCTCAAATTCAATTGACGCTTCGTCGAAGGCGCCGACAGCGAAAAGCTCGCGTCCGCGCACCAGACGAGGATCGCTGTTCAGTTCTTCAGTCATCCGCCACAGATCGCCCTCTTCTTCCAGCGCAAAAACTTGTCGAAGCCAGGCTTCCGCATGTTGAACTTCAGCATTGATGTCGAAGGAGAATTCATAAGATGATGGCGGTGCAAAGGGCTGTCGGCCGATACGGAAATCGCCGGCGCGCGCGGCGAAGTAGCTATCCGGCGCAGCCGCTACCGCCAGATCAAAGGCTTCGTTAGCCGCTTGCTGGTTGCCTCGCATGGCGGCAAGTCGCCCGACCCACAAATAAGCAGCCGCTTGATCATCGCCGCCGGTGAGAGAGGCAATACGCGAGTACAGATTCTCGGCGATCGCCCAAGCTTCCTCTCGTATCGCAGCAGACGCTGCGATAAACAATCCATTGGTTGTCAGTTCATGACTCGGGTAAGAGTCAGCAAGCCTCGTAAACACCTGGCGCGACAGACTGGTATCTCCATTAGTGCCATAGAGATAACCCGCCCGCCAAAGCGCCTCGCCGGCGGCATCCCCCAGATAATCGAAATTATCGGCAACAGACAGATAGATCGCGATCGCCGTTGGGATATCACCAGCCAAAAAGCGCGTTCGCCCGCGTTCCAGCAACGCATCGCCGAATAGCGGATCCTGCGGATACTGATCGACGACGGTCTGGAATGCTATCATGGCGGCATCGGCATTACCGATCTGGCGGTAGGCGCGTCCGAGCAACAAGTGCAGTTCCGCCGGGATCGCCTCCAACTGCCCCGAAGTGGTGTAGGCGTTGAAGGCATCGATTGCGGTCTGATAGTCGCCGGCATAAAATGCGCTTTTGCCGCGAGTCAGGCCGTCGTACTGGATGCCGGCAGCCTCGAGGATCTTTAAGGCGTCGTATGATGCGGGTGTCCCCGCATAGCCCTCGAAAACTCCCCGCATCCGCTCCAAACCGGTATCCGTGAGCTTTGCGTCGAGCAGAGCTTGGGCAGCGCTAAACGAGATATTCGCCCGATAGGGTACGTTACGCGCGACCGACAGGATCGCATCGTACTGCGCGACGGCCTCCGTTGCCCGCGACAAGCTGATATAGATCCCGGCTAGCTTCTCGCGCAGGATCAAGAGCGGCACCTTCGAGCGCTTGGAAGCGATCGCCTTTTCATAGTTTTGCAGCGCCAGGTCGGTCTGCCCCAAGGCAATCCGCGCGTCCGCTATGCGCTCATACACGTAGCTGTCGATCAAGCCGGGGCGCGCTGCCAAATACCCTTCAAAGTCCGTGATTGCCATCGTCCAATTGGAGACGCCCATATGGGCGTCTCCGCGCATCAAATAGGATTGTGGACTATGAACGCTGCCGGGAAACTCCTTGATCAACAGATTGAAGGCATCCAGAGCCTGCTGGAAATAACCGTCGCGCAAGGCAACCTTGCCCAAGCGAAAAGCAGCCAGCGCGCGAAACTCGGCCCCGATTGCCTCGCCATAATTGAGCAAGGTGCGGTAAATGCCCGCTGCATCCTCCAGATAGCCATCCCGCATGAATTGATCGCCCAACTGCAGCAGCAAGGACGGTTCGATCGTGGATACAGGTTCTGGCGTCGGCGGCGCGGCTGTCGGTAGAGTCGTCGGCGCTGCTTGCGCCTGCACGTCACGAGGCGTCGCCGTCACATAAATGATGTTGTCCTTGTTCGGCGTAGCTTCTGGCGTCGAGCCTTTGCCAAAACTGCAAGCGGTCATTAAGCAAGCAAGAACGAACGACAGCGCACGGAATGTCTGCATATTTATGAACCTATTGAGATCTGTGACCCCGCTCATAGTACGGAGGCAGCCCTCGGTTGTCAAGCAGGTCCGGCGCCTTCTCATGCCGAAGGAGGCAACAGCTCTCCGGCAAGCCAGGGCATGCCGTAGCCCACGATCAAATGCCCCGCCTCCGCCAATGCCCCCGCCAAGGAATCCGTATCATGGTATCCCCACCAGTGATCTTCCGCCGGCAAGATCTTGACGCCGAAGTCGCGGACAACGAGCTGGCCCAGGTTTCGGATCGAGAATCGGTCAGCGTCGTGCTTCTCGGCGCCTCGAAGGCTCGAGCGGCCAAGTCGAACGTTGAAGCGCGACGGTTGCTCCCTGGACCAAGCGTTGTCGCTGTAAACCAGAACCTGAAATTCAATCAAACCGAAACAACCGCCCTCGAGCGCCTTGGCAAAGCGATATCTGCCGCCTGCCCACTGCAAGGGCGCCTGCTCCAGGGTGTAGCCGGCGGCGTCCAATGCCTGCCCTATCACGGTTTGCAGCAAGCTAAGAAAATAGTCTTGCGACGCCTGTCTTTCACCCACGATCACATATGCCTTCTGATTAGATCCAAGCCATGCCGGCGCACCAGATGTTGCAAGAGCAGCGCGATATTCCAGGCGTCGTCATGCCCACGATGGTGCCTGCCACGAAATTCGAGGCCTGCTATGCGAAGCGCTTCAGTCATGCCCACAGTCCGATGGCCGTCAAGTTGGCCGAAGACTTTTCGAAGATTCATATGTTTGTCGCCAAAGGGGTAGCTAAGCCCCATTTGCCTGCACTGTTTGCGGAAGAGCTTGCGATCGAAGCTGCCCCAGCTCGCCCACAGCGTCTTGCGAGCCAGGTAATCAGCAACCAACATGCTACAGGCTTCCTCAAATTCGATACCATCCTGCTCCACCTGCTGCGATGTGATGCTTGTCAAGCTTGTACAAAAGTCGCTGATTTCCGAGAGAACAGGTTTGACCAAAATGCTGCGCTTGCCGTAAACATGATCTTCATTCAAATCGTAAACGCACAGGCCGATTTCGATAATCTCGCTCTGCTGCCCGGCTGGGGGCGGCTTCACATCCCAACAAGTAGCTTCAATGTCGACAATCAAAACGCGGTCCTTACGAATTGCCATTGAGCTTTGTCATCCGATCTCTTATTTTGTAAACCGAGTTGCCCAAGCGGGCAGAAAGTTTATCATTTTCTGGGCGCGCGGCGGGAGAATTCGCCGATTACGCGCCGAGCGTTTGTTCTTGGAGCACCGCGTCAAGTTCAGCGGCTGTGGTTACCGGCAGACGACAAGCGAAATGCCGACAAACATAGACCGTTGTCCGATCCTCGAGCATCTTGCGATGGCTGAGCAAGGGTATACTTTCGTGTTCATCCACATCCCCGCGCGCCGAAGCCGTGACCATATTCGGGCGAAAGGGTCGGTTGAGCAGCGCAAAAATAGCGCGCGCTTCTTCCGAATCCCTATCACCCGCGACAGCGACTTCGATGATACCGCTTACCAGCGCGTCCGTCGCGTTGAGAGACTCGGCGAAGGCTTGTGGGTATTGTCGCATAGCGTCTGTCAAAATCTTAAGCACAGCGCGCGCGGCGTTGTCGTAGCGCGCGGCGCCGGTATATGCCGCCAGCCGCAAGAGTTGCTTCGCAAGCATGGCGTTTCCAGAGGGCGTTACGTTGTCCTGCAAATTGCGAGGGCGTACAATCAAATCTTCGTGGTCGTCGCTGGTGTCGTAGAAGCCGCCGTCCGCGGCCGCAAAGTTATCAAGCGCAAGATTCGCCAGTCGCCTCGCCTCGATGAACCAACGTTCTTCAAAGGTCAATTGGTACAACTCCAACAGGCCATCAATCGCATTCGCATAGTCTTCGAGATAGGCGTTCAGCTTGCTCCGACCCGCCTTATGAGTTCGGTACAAGCGGCCACGCTCTTCGACCATATTCTCCAGCAGAAAGGTCCCAGCGATTTTGGCGGCATCCAGATAATCTTGTCGCGCGAGCACGCGCGCGGCCTCGGCCAAGCTGGCGAGCATTAGACCATTCCATGAAGTCAGAATCTTGTCGTCAAGCGCGGGCGGAATCCGTTCACCCCGAACATTGTAGAGCCTGGCTCTGATTCGGGTAATCGCATCACGCAACTCCTGGGATGACAGGCCCAAAGCCTCGGCGACGTCAAGCGGCTCTTCTGGAATGGTGAGGATATTCGAGCCTTCGAAGTTTCCCAGTTCCGAAAGACCGAAATAGGCGATGGCGATTTCAAGCGCGCGGGGCAGTTGATCATCCAAGGGCGCCAGCGCCTCACGGACTTCGTCTATGGTCCAGACAAAGAATTTACCCTCTTCGCCCTCGCTGTCAGCGTCGGTCGCGCTGAAAAAGCCGCCCTCGGGCGCAGTCATTTCCCGCAGGATGTAGTCGTAGATATCTTCGGCAATCGTCCGGAAAAAGCTGTCGCCCGTGATTTGCCAGGCGTGCAAGTAAACACGACTGAGCTGCGCATTGTCATAGAGCATCTTCTCGAAGTGCGGGACCAACCAGCCCGCGTCGACACTGTAGCGAGCGAATCCGCCGCCCACTTGGTCATAAATGCCGCCGCGGGCCATATTGCGCAATGTAAGGCAGACCAGCTCCAGAGCCTCGTTGTCTTTGGCGCGCGCGTAATGTCGAAGCAGAAACTCCAGGCTTATCGGATTGGGAAACTTGGGCGCGGTACCAAAACCGCCCACGTCTCTATCCATGCCATCCAGCATCCTGCGCGCTGCGTCAGTGAGCAGTTCGGCCGTCAAGCCTCTGTCGTCTTCGCGGCCGATACCGATTACATCTCGCCGCAGCGCCTGGTGCAGATTGTCCGCTTGCTTTTCCAGTAAATCTCGTTTATTGCGATAGGCGTCGCTGATGGCCCCCATCAACTGCGCGAAGGAAGGCAGGCCGCCGCGCGGCATTGTCGGAAAATACGTGCCGCCGTAGAAGGGCCGCCCGTCCGGCAGCAAAAACACCGTCATGGGCCAGCCACCCTGTCCAGCGATCGCTTGCACGGCCTGCATATATATATCGTCGACGTCCGGACGCTCTTCCCTGTCAACTTTGACATTGACAAAAAGCTCGTTCATGATCCGGGCGGTCGCTTCGTCTTCAAAGCTTTCATGCGCCATCACGTGGCACCAGTGACAAGCGCTATAACCCACGCTCAGCAGAACCGGCACATCGCGCAGGCGCGCGCTCTGAAACGCTTCATCGCCCCAAGGATACCAATCTACCGGATTGTCGGCATGCTGCAGCAGATACGGGCTGTCTTCGTGCTGTAAACGATTCATCATCTGTCCCCGTATTCCGTCAGCCTAATCAAGTAGTTACTTCGTAAGGATAGCGGACATTCCTCGGTTGAGAAGTTGCTTTTGTTCACGATGGGCCATTTGCCGCCTCGAATGATATCTATGCTATGATAGATGGTTGAAATCGCCACACGCAATTCGCCAATTACGTGCTATCATGGTGCGACAAGCCATGAATCGTGCCCCGTTGTACTCGTTTCTAAGAAATATTTTGCACAATTCTCAGTTGCAATACGCTATAATTCAGGCATAAACCAAGTTGTCGAAAGTCAAATCGCTAGATGCAGTTTTGGGAAAACAACGATAACGACGAGAGTCAGAGTGGCGACGGACCCAGTCGCCCCCCGCAGCGCCCCCCCAATTGGCGGAAATGGGTATCGCCCGGATTGCTGGTTCTGGTTATGCTGCTGGCGCTGCTCAGTTCGCCGGGCTTGTTCGGCGGGTTGACTTCCACGCCCGAGGTTTCCTACTCGGTTGTTTACGAGCAGTTGCGGCAACAGAACGTCGCCCTGCTGGACTTCCAGGGTGAAACGGGTGTCAATGGCCGATTCGCACGGAGCGTGATCGTTACCAGCCCATCCGGCCGGACACAGAACATTAGTCGGTTCAACGCGAACTTGCCTCCTGGCGGCGCCGACGAGTTGCGTCAATTGGCAAACGAGAATCGCGTCAATATTCATGCCACGCCAAATGAACCGTCAATCTTGCTTTCGCTGATTATCAACTTCTTGCCGCTGGTGCTGATCATCGGTTTTTTCGTCTGGATGGGCAGACGCGCGCAAGGCCAGATGAACGGTATCTTTTCCTTCGGTCAATCGCAAGCGCGCGAAAAAACGCCGGAGATGCCGTCAATCCGTTTTGAGGATGTTGCCGGGCAAGACGCTGCCAAGATGGAGCTGGAAGAAGTTGTAGATTTTCTCAAACAGCCAGAGAAATATGTCAAGGTCGGCGCGAAGGTGCCGCGCGGCGTCCTGCTGATCGGACCGCCAGGCACGGGAAAGACCTTGATGGCGCGCGCCGTGGCCGGCGAAGCCAATGTCGCGTTCTTCAGCATCGCGGCCTCAGAATTTGTAGAAATGTTCGTCGGCGTCGGGGCTTCCCGCGTCCGCGATCTTTTCAAACGCGCCAAGGAAAACGCGCCGGCCATCATCTTTGTTGACGAGATTGATGCCGTGGGTCGACGGCGCGGCACGGGTTTGGGCGGCGGACACGACGAACGCGAGCAAACTTTGAATCAGTTGCTTTCAGAGATGGACGGCTTTGACAACGACACCAACATCGTTATGATCGCCGCCACAAATCGCCCGGATGTGCTCGACCCCGCTCTGCTTCGTCCCGGCCGTTTTGATCGACAGATTACTGTCGATCTGCCGGACGTGAAGGGCCGTCACGATATCCTCAAGATTCATACCAAGAATAAGCCGATGGCGAACAACGTCGAGTTGGAATCGATGGCGCGCGCCACAATTGGATTCTCGGGAGCGGACATCGCCAATCTCGCCAACGAAGCTGCCATGAACGCGGCGCGTTTTGATCGTCGTTTGATCACCATGTCGGATTTCACAACGGCTTACGAGCGTATCCGTCTGGGCACCAAGCGACCGCCGCTGTCCAACGAGAAGGATCGCAAAATCACCGCCTACCACGAGGCCGGGCATGCCCTCGTCTCCTTCCTGATCCCGGACGCGATGGCGCTGCTAAAGACCACCATCATCCCGCGCGGGCGCGCGCTCGGCGTGGCATTCTATATGCCCAAGGACGACTCGCTCCATCAATCGCGCAAGCAACTGGAAGCTTTTATCCGCGTCGGTTTGGCGGGACGCATTGCCGAAGAGATCGTCTTCGATGACGTCACGACGGGCGCCGCCAACGATATCCAGCAAGTGACGCAGATCGCGCGAAATATGGTGAAAATGTTTGGCATGAGCGATTCGGTGGGCATGGTCAATTACGGCGACGACTCCGAACAGCCTTTCCTGGGCTATGCGATCGCCAGCGGCCGCGATTACAGCGACGACACCGCCTCGAAGCTCGACGCCGAGATCAAACGCATTATCGACGTCGCCTATCAAGAAACACGTGGACTGATTGAAGACCATCGCGAAGAACTCGACCAACTCGCAGTGGCGCTACTGGAGAAGGAAACGGTGGAGCGCGAAGAAATTCTGCGTATCCTCGATATAGAGGACGACGCGGCCGACGTACTGCCGGATACAGTCGCCCAACACCTGCGTGAACCGCAGGCCGCCGAGCATAACGGCTCCGACACAGCGGAAGATTTAGAAGTCGAACCATGAGGAAGCGGACGAGATCCCGTTGATCTCGCCCGAGTACGTACATCTTATTGTTCGGCTGCCGCCGCTACTTCAGCGACAATCTCCTCCTGGACATAAGTAGGCACACGGTCATAACGATTGAAATCCATCGTGTAGATGCCGCGTCCGCCGGTCATTGAGCGCAAATCGTTTCCGTAACGCAGCATCTCCGCCAGCGGCGCCTCGGCAGTAACCACGCTCTTGAACCCGACCGTATCCATCCCTTGCACACGACCCCGACGGGTATTGAGATCGCTCATGATGTCGCCCATCATCGCCTCGGGGACGGTAATTCGGACATCCATGATCGGCTCCAACAACACTGGCTTGGCTTTGCGGAAGGCCGCTCGAAATGCTTCGCGGCCCGCTATCTGAAAGGCGATGTCTTTCGAATCCACCGGATGCTCTTTGCCGTCAAACACGTTTACCTTGACGCGTTCTACCGGGTAGCCAGCGATAACGCCGTCGGACAGCACGCCGCGAATGCCTTTTTCCGTCGACGACACAAACTGTTGCGAAATCGCGCCGCCGAAAACGGAGGACTCGAACTCAAAGGCTTCTCCCGTAGGTTCCACTTTGAGATCGACGCGGCCGTATTGTCCCGCGCCACCGGTCTGCTTCTTGTGCGTATAACTGGATTCGGCATTGCCCGTGATCGTTTCGCGATATGGCACCTTGGGCATATCCGTATCAATGTTGACGCCGAGAGATGCCGCGCGCTTCAACGTGACGTCGAGGTGGATTTGGCCCATACCTTCAAGTACAGTCTGGCGGGTATCTCGATCTTGTCGCCAACGCAGAGTGGGATCCGCATCGCAGAGATTGCTAAGCGTCGGCCCCATCTTGGCGCTGTCGGCTTGCGCTCGCGGCGCGACCGCCACCATGTACAAGGGCGCGGGGAACTCCGGCGGCGCGATCTTCACGTCGCTGCCGTTATCGGCAAAGGTGTCGCCGGTCTTGGTATCGGTCAGCTTGGCAACCACGCCAATGTCGCCGGCATGAAGCGTTTGCACGGGTATCTGTTCTTTTCCACGCATCACAAACAGCGAGTTGAAGCGTTCGTCTTCACCGCTGTTGGCATTGTGGTAACGCCCATCGTTGGACATAGTTCCCGAAAATATGCGGAAGTAATTGAGCGTTCCCACAAAGCGATCGTTAAGTGTCTTAAAGACATATGCGGCAAGCGGTCCATCATCGCTATGCGGACCTTGCAGCACATCAAGTTCCTCCCCGCGGGTGATTCTGACCGATCGTTCCGTCGGCGCCGTCGTGTAGGCGATCAGCGCTTCCAATAGGGGGATGGTGCCGATGTTCTCTGTTGAAGACGCCGCGAAGACAGGAACAGTCTTGAGCTCGGGCGAACGCGAAGCTTTGCGCATGCCCTCGCGAATCTCGTCGAAGGACAAAGTCTCTTCTTCAAAATACTTTTCCAAGAGCGCGTCATCGGCTTCCGCGGCTGCTTCCATCAATTCCATATGGGCTTCTTCCAACGCGTCGACATAGTCATCCGGCAGATCGGAGCGTTCGGAGCCCGCATCATAATACGCCTTTTGCGTCAGCGCATTCGCTACGCCCTTGAAGCCCGCCTGTTGACCGATGGGCAACATGATCGGGACAAATTTATAATCATCAAACTGATTGCGCAATTGCTCCAGCACTTCTTCGTAGTTGGCGTTATCGCGATCCATTTTGTTGATCACAACGATGATGGGCTGCTCATAGGCTCGGGCATATTCCCAAGCCAACTCCGTACCGACTTCGACGCCGGAGACGGCATCCACGACCACAATCACCGCATCGGCGACGCGGATCGCGTTTTTCAGTTCGCCCTGAAAATCGGTAAAGCCGGGGGTATCCAGCACATTTATCTTTGTTTCGTCAAACTCAACGGGCACCAAAGATGTGGAAAGCGACAGCCCACGGTCTTTTTCCTCGTCGTCCCAATCCGAAACCATATTGCCTTCGGAAATGTTGCCAAGACGCGTCGTCGCGCCGCAACTGAACAGGAGCGCCTCGACCAGCGAGGTCTTGCCACAACTTTGATGCCCGACAAGAGCGACATTTCTAATTTTCTCCGATTGATATTCATTCATGGCGGGCTCGCCTCCAAATAGAGTGCTTTTGAGATTCGATCGCTGACAGAATGCGGCTCGAAAAACGAGCCGCGGCTGGGTGGGATTTTAATGGCCTGTCGCGGGATTGTCAAAGTCATTTATTCTGCCGGCCGTCCCTCGCAACACACGACCGCCGACACTAGACCGTCAGTCGTCCCTACAACTGACTTACAGGACTGATTTCAACTCTACTGGCGCCAGTTTTGCATGGGAGACGCTCCCCTTTCCTCTTGATGGAGGCAAGGAGCTGGGGGCGAAAGTGGGTGAATTTGTCACAGTACAGGGCATTTCTTGCAAGTATAATATCTTAACTTTCTCATAGTATTATCACCAGATACACGATACGATTATTACCTGGTCAATTTGCCTTTCAATCATCTTCGGGTATTGAATTGCGAATGACTGTCTCGGGACAGGTCTAATGTGATGAAACGTCGATTCACTAACGCTTTGCTTGGATGCCTCGGTCTGGTTATCGCTCTGGTACTCCTAGAAGTCATTATCCGAATCGGCGGCGCCACAGGGGCCGACGGCCAATTCAGCTTTCGTGGCTATCCGCTTGAGCCTTATGTCTTGCCTGTCCAACGGCTGCACGATGCAATAGACGTTTATATCGAGAACGAGGACAGCGCCGCGATCGTTTACGACGAAACCACCGGATGGGCCTATCGACCGAATTCGATACGTCAGGAAGGGGCTTTCACTATAAATGAAGGAGGCATTCGGTCACAGGCTGACTATGATCAGCGTCCGCGACCCGACACTTTGCGCATTGCGGCCTTTGGCGATTCCTTTGTCGCCGGCGATGATGTCAACGACGATCAGGTCTGGACGAAGCGACTGGAAATCGAACTAAACCGAACGGGCCTTCGGACGGAGGTATTGAATTTCGGCGTGGGAGCCTTTGGCATGGATCAAGCATATCTGCGATGGCAAAAGCTGGGCAGCGCCTACGATCCGGATATTGTCGTATTTGGTTTTCAACCCGAGAATCTGGATAGAAACGTAAACGTTTTTCGGCTGCTCCGTTATAGGCAAGGTGGTATTCCATTTTCCAAACCACGATTCGTGCTGCAAGACAATAAACTCGTCCTATACAACATGCCGACACTGACGACGTTTGAACTCAAAGCTGCGTTTTCATCGTTCTCAAGCAATCCCCTGGCAAAGTTTGAAGCCTTCTACAACAGCCGCGAATTCGTCTCGAACTGGTGGATGGCAAGTCGCCTGGCAAGCTTTATTCATGCGCTCGCAAAGGCGCAAGGCGAAGCCGACGCCATAAACTATGCGCAAGGAAGCGAGCGAGGCGAGCTTGGCAAGGCGATCGTAGACGCCTTTGCTGCAAGCGTTAAAGGCAGTGGAGCCGAGTTCTTCGTCGTCCACCTGCCCCGGCGCACACATTTGCAAAACCTGCAAGATGGCGAGGTCTCGCCCTTCAGTTATCTGCTAAATCATATTAACGAAAACTATCGCTTCGTGGACACGGTAGATCATCTCGGCAGCGAATACACAGAGCGAAAATATTGGGGCGCTACTTACCATTACGGACCAGAAGTAAATCACTTGGTCGCGTGGATTCTAGCTGGCGAGATTGCCGCCTGCGTCAAGAACTCGAGTTGCCGCTTGCCGCGATTCGCGCATATCAATGCTATCCTTGCCAGTCCATAAGCGCGGCACAATGCTATTTGACCGCACAGATATGAAATACCGGGTTGAATTTCACGATTATGGCGGGGAAACGCCGGGAATCCGCCAAAATACATACGGGCACAAGGCAGCAGTAACACCAATTTATTATCGCTAAAAGATCTCATTTGTAGCGAAAGTTCTGGATGCAATCTTAGTCCCGGCGAATGCGCTCCCCCTCCGACGGGCTGTGTCTACACGCCCTACGCGCCCCTGATGCTTCGGGGTTTCCGCCCCGCTTAGCGGGCTGAGGACCGGACAGTTTTGCAGTAAACGGTACGATAACGACGGGTCAGCTAATAGCTGACCCCTACAAGGTTCATTTATAGCGAGATTTGTAGGGACGACCCCCGAAACAGTCCCCCTGTGCTCTTTATACCTCTTTTCTAATAAACCGCGATCTACGGTAGCCGAGCAGGTTTACTATTTTGTGTGAGCGCGGCAGACCTTCTCGCTGCCGCCGAGCGGCTGTGTTGAATCCCCCGTACTGAACCCGCAACGGGCCATGTCCACACGACCTATCAGGTCGCCCGAAGATCATCGAAATTTATTCAGATTTTGTGGCGAGATCGCGCCTGATGAAAAGGTGTCCGCTCCTCAGCCCCTTGATGGGCAAGGGGCTGGTTGTGAAAAAGGGTGACTTTGCCACAGCACCAAGCAAGCTTTGCAAGTATAATTATTGACTCATAATACGATTATTGCCAGGTCAATTTGTCTTTCATTTATCCTAGAAATTGAATTGCGAATGGCTGCCTCGGGGCAGTTCTAATGTGATGAAACGAATACTCGCAAACGTATTGCTTGGATGCCTCGGTTTGGTTTTCGCCCTGCTACTGTTGGAAATCATTATCCGAATCGTCGGCGCCACAGGCGCCGACGGCCAATTCAGCTTTCGCGGCTATCCGCTTGAGCCTTATACCATCAATGTCGAAAGGCTACACCGCGTCATAGACGCTTATGTGGAGAATGAGAGTAAGGCCACCTTCATTTACGACGAGAGCACTGGATGGGCCCATCGTCCAAACTCGATCAGACAGGAAGGCAGTTTCACAATCAATGCCGCGGGGCTGCGATCCGAAGTCGAGTATGGTCAGCTCCCTAGACACGATACATTGCGCATCGCCGCATTTGGCGATTCCTTTGTGGCCGGCACTGGTGTCAACGACGATCAAGTCTGGGTGAAACAACTGGAAGTAGAACTTAAGCGCTTGGGCATGCGGGTGGAGGCGCTAAACTTCGGCGTGGGAGGATTCGGCATGGACCAGGCCTATCTTCGCTGGCAGAAGCTGGGCCGCGCCTATAATCCGGATCTTGTCCTTTTTGCTTTTCAACCGGAGAACCTGGACCGAAACGTAAATGTTTTTCATCCACTTTATTACAAGCGAGTCGCAATGCCATTCTCCAAACCACGATTCGTGCCACAAGACGACAAGCTCGCTCCATACAATGTACCTACATTGCCGCCCGCTGAACTAAAACAGGTGTATTCGTCGTTCGCAAGTCATCCCCTGGCCGCCTACGAAGCTCACTACGAAAGTCGCGAGTTCGTCTCGCAGTGGTGGGCGGCAAGTCGTTTGGCCAGCTTCATCAATGCGCTCGTAACGTCCCATGACAGCGCAAGATTAGACTACGGGCCCGGCAGCGAGCGCGGCGAACTTGGCAAGGCGATCGTAAACGCCTTTGCCGAGAGCGTTAAAAGCGATGGAGCCGAGTTTTTCGTCGTCCACCTGCCCCAGCGCGAACATTTGCAAAATCTGCACGAGGGTAAGGTCTCGCCCTTCGGTTATCTGTTAAACTATATCAACGAAAACTATCACTTCTTAGACACGGTAGATCATCTCGGCAGCCAATACACAGAGGGAAAATACTATGACGCTACTAATCATTACGGACCAGAAATAAATCACCTGGTCGCAGAGATCGTAGCGGAGAAAATAGCGTCATGCATCGAGAATCTGGATTGCGAGTTGCCGCGATTCACTGATAGCGAAGTGTTGTTTTACCACCGGCAAGATTAAGAAACTGCGCCAAGGGTCAATACATCCACAGTGAAATCAATTGATTCTCCACAAAAGGATTGGCCTGTTTTGATCAGACGAATCGCCATCAACATTGTCTTAGTCTGCTTCAGTTTGGCTTTGGCGCTGATGCTGCTCGAGGTCATCATTCGGGTTGCGGGCACAGTCGACGCCGACGGCCAATTCTCTTTCCTGGGCTACACGCTCGAGCCATACGTATTACCCATGAATCGTCTTAAAGAGGGGATCGACGCTTATCTCCATAACGTGGATACAGCGACCATTCTGTACGACAAGCGGACCGGATGGGCCTATCGGCCGAATTCACTGCGCCACCAAGGCACGTTCACGGTCAATAGCTCCGGCATACGATCGCAACACGAATACAGCAAAGATCCGCTCCCCGACACCCTGCGTATTGCCGCCTTTGGGGATTCCTTCACCGCGGGGGACGATGTCAACGATGACCAAGTGTGGACCAATCAACTCATGCTGGCCCTTCAGCAGCAAGGTATGCGCGCGGAAGTGATGAACTTCGGCGTCGGCGGCTATGATATGGGGCAAGCTTTCCTGCGCTGGCAAGCGATCGGCCAGCAGCTTCAGCCCGATATCGTCATCTTTGGTTTTCAGCCGGAAAACCTGGATCGCAACGTCAATGTGTTTCGGATTCTGTACATTCACGGTCCCAGCATCCCGTTTTCCAAGCCACGATTTATCGTCAGCGAAGGCAACCTGGAACTAATAAACGCGCCTGCTTTGCCGCCCGAGCAGATGGTGGCCACATTCGAGGCTTTCGCTAGCCACCCCTTGGCGGCTTATGAAGACTACTATCGTAGCCGGGATGTCGTCTCGAAATGGTGGCTGAGCAGTCGACTAGGCGCGTTCATGTACGAAGTGACTAAAGCGCAAGAGGGGGCCAGCGAGGCGGATTATGGGCTCGATTCCGAGCGGGGCATGCTGGGCAAGGCCATTGTAGGCGCCTTTGGGGCCGATGTGGTTGAGCACAATGCGGTATTCTTCGTCGTACATCTTCCACTGCCTCAACACATGGCCCATATCCACAATGGCGGACAGTCGCCTTACCGTCACTTGCTGGACCACCTGCGCGAGACCTATCACTATATCGCCTTCGACGAGTCGCTGGGACCGGAATACATGGACGAGAGATACTGGGGACCGACCGGGCACTATGGAGCCGAGGTCGAGGCCCTGCTGGGACAAACCGTCGCCCGGGCGATAGCAAGCTGCATCGAAGAGCGCAGCTGCAGCCCCCAACGCTTTGATGATCCGCTGCAATTCGCCATCGACAACTGAAGCATTCAGGCCGGGTCAGCGACAGCCGCTTATCCCGATTCCGCATAGTATCGCCCCGACGCGCATGATAGAATCGCAGCTACTGAAGGACGAGTGAGGTTCTGCATCACCCATGCCAAATCACGATTTCTTGTTTCGCGGAGATATCGAGGAACTAGACCCGGACGTAGCCGAACTGATTCGCCACGAGACGGCGCGCCAGCAGCAGAAATTGATCCTGATTCCGTCGGAAAGTACAGTGCCTTTCGCCGTTCGCCACGCCCTGAGTTCATCCTTCCACAATATCTATGCGGAGGGATATCCCCTCGAAAAGACGCGCGGGATGAACCAAGAGGAGATTCTCGATTACGGCGAGCGCTTGCCGGAGTTTCGCCGGAACGCGGACCAGCGCTATTACAAAGGAACTGAATACGCCAATATCGTGGAGTCCTTGGCGCGGCGGCGGGCGGCGGAAGTCTTCGCCGCTAACGGTTTGAACCCAGAAGACCTCTTCGTCAACGTGCAGCCGCTTTCCGGCGCGCCCGCCAATAACGCGGTATACACAGCGCTGCTTGATGTCGGCGATACTGTTATGGGCATGGACTTGATCATGGGCGGCCACCTGACGCACGGCAGCCCGGTAAACCGCAGCGGCAAGACCTACAATATCGTCAGTTACACCATCAATCAAGAGACCGAACGCCTCGATTACGATCAGATGATGGCCTTGGCGCGGGAACACAAGCCCCGCTTGATAATCGGCGGCTTCAGCAGTTATCCTTTCGCGCCGGACTGGCTGGCCTATCGGGAGATCGCTGACGAAGTTGGCGCCTATTTGCTGGCGGATGTGGCGCATGTCGCTGGCTTAATCGTCGCAGGCCTTTACCCGAATCCGGTAGGCATCGCCGATGTGGTCAGTTTTACCACGCACAAAACTTTGAACGGTCCGCGCGGCGCCGTGCTAATCACGCATAGCAAGCGATTGTCAAACCTGATTGATCGCGCTGTATTCCCGGGCGAGCAAGGCGGCCCGCATATCAATACCATGGCCGCGCTCGCGGTCGCCCTGCGCCTGGCGCAAACCGGGCAGTTCCATCAACTGCAGCAACAGACCGTGGTCAATGCAAAGCGCCTGGCGGACAAGCTCGCGTCCCGAGGCTTTCATTTGCCGCACGGCGGTACCGATACCCACTTGATGGTCTTGGATTGCGACACCGTCGTCGGCCCGGATGGTACGCAATTAAGCGGGGACATGGCTGCGCGCGTGTTGGATCTGGCTGGCATCGTCGCCAACCGCCAGACTATTCCCGGCGATACTTCCGCCTTGCGTCCCACTGGCATCCGCCTCGGGACGCCTTGGGTAACCCAGCGCGGATTCAGAGAGGCAGAGATCGACATCCTGGGAGATATCATCGCCGATGTCTTGGCAGCTTGCGTCCCATTCAGCCTTACCGGGCGCGTCCGTCCGCTGCCGCGCGCCAAAGTTGATTTCGATATCTTGGAATCGGCCAAAGTCAAAACGCGCGACCTGGCCGAGAGCATCGGCATCGACAATATGGCAAGAGCTGACGATTATCCGCACTTCTATTACCTGGCCGCCGAAGACGAGGACAGTTGTCTTGAAATAAGCGTCCGGGGCGAGGCGGCCAAGGACTTCCTGCATATCGCCTTGACCAGCGACGTAGAAGCGCTGAAAGTGGGCGAAAATCAAGCTACGAACATCCTGGAAAAGGACGGATCCGCGATGGCAAGCGGCAGCGTGGCGCGCATCTCGGCCACCGAGTACCGTCTCAGTTTGGCCGGACGCGCCATGCGAGCCATCGCCTGGCTGCGCGGTTTGAGCGACGGCTACGTGCTCTTTGATGCAAGCGACATCCACGCCAAGCTGCCGGGACCGGTAACTGTAGACCTTATCGGCGCGGGCGAGCCGTCCATGTTGGCTGGCACAGCCGGCTACGCTCCCAAGGCTTATTCCGTCGGCTGCAATGGCGAGCATTTCTATTCACCCACGTCCGAAGCGCTGCCAAAATTCGAGCCGGACATCGCCGCCGTCGACATGCTGCTGGAAACGCCTTTGCATGGCTTGCATAGCGAGTTGGGCGCAAAAATGGCGCCATTCGCCGGCTACGATATGCCGCTCTGGTACAAGTCTGTCAGCGACGAACATGCGGCCGTTCGCAATAACGCCGGCATCTTCGACGTGGCGCACATGGGTGTCTTTGACGTAAAGGGCCGCGGCGCGGAGTTATTCCTCGATACGGTAACGACAAATGATGTCAAGCGACTGAAAGTCGGGGGTTCGCACTATACCTATTTCCTCGATGTCGACGGTATTCCGTTGGACGACCTTATGATCTATCGTCTGTCAGCGGATCAATTCCTGGTAGTCGTCAACGCCTCCAACAACGACAAGAACTGGCAGTGGCTGAACGCGGTGATCGCCGGCGAGGTGATGATCGACCCGAGCGACCCGGCGCGACGTATTGAAGGTACGGATCGCTTCGAGTTGCGCGATCTGCGAACCCGTCAGTGGGGAGATGAGCGCCGTGTCGATATCGCGCTTCAGGGTCCCAAGAGTCGCGACTACTTGCTGCAACTTGGCGGCAGCGATGCCGACCAAGCCATTGTCAAGGGCTTGAAGTGGGCTGGCGTGGCGCAGGTGACGCTCGGCGGCATCGACCTGATCGTGTCTCGGACCGGCTATACGGGCGAGCGCGTCGCCTACGAACTCTTTGCCCATCCCGATCAAGCCGCGGAACTCTTCCGCAAGTTGGTCGACCTGGGCGTGACTCCCTGCGGCTTGGCTGCCCGCGACAGCCTGCGCACGGAGGCGGGTTTGCCCCTTTATGGATTCGAATTGTCCGGCGATCTCAACATGAACCCCGCCGATGCCGGGTTCGGCGCCTACGTCAAACTGTACAAACCCTTCTTCGTCGGCAAACGCGCCTTCATCGAGTACGAATCGCGACGCGATGTTCAGGTCAGCCGCTTTCGGATGGACAACAAAGGGGCGCGCCCGGCGCACAACGGCGATCCCATTGTCAATGCGCGCGGGCGCGTCGTCGGCATTGTGACCAGCTGCAATATCGATTCCGAGGGTTTTCAGTTGGGGCAAGCCCTGATGAAAAAGGATTTCCGCAAGCGCGGCGCCAAGCTTTCCGTCTTCGCGGGTTCTGCCAGAGCCAAGGTCGCCAGCCTGGGCAATCTGTCCATTGGCAAGCGCGTTGCCATGCCGGAGCCGGTGACGATACTCTCCCGCTTCCCGAAGCGGAATTAGGCAAACTGACATCCCAGAGCAATCGCATCAAACTGTTTTTTCACCACAAAGACGCGAAGAACACAGAGTTTAAGTCAATTAAGGGCAAAATTCCTCAGTATTTCCAGGCAAGTCACGCATATTTCGACGGCGATTCGTAGGGGCGAGCCTTGGCTCGCCCACCGCTCCGGCTAGGTTTTGCGGGCGACTCGCCGACTATTATTTTGGAGTTGCATGACTTTGTTGGTCCTACTTCTGTGTCCTTTGTGGTTAATTTCGGTTTGAATTGGCCGCATTATGAGGAAGCGATTTTGCTGCGTTTGCTCTGCTGACATCGCGAGTTTAGCCGGCGCGGTCAGTCTTCGTTGCGTTTGACGATGTCGATAATGCGATCGTGCTCGGCAAAGAGCACAAGCGTATCATCCGGGCCTATGACCTGTTCGCCGCGGGGATGCACCTCCGGCGCCGCTTGGCCGCGATGCAGCAAAACGATATCGACGCCTTCATCATTTTCCACAGCATCAATGGTTTTGCCCACCATGAACGACGCTTGACGCACCGTCAGCCGAATTAGATTGTAAGTCGTGTTATCGATCTGAAGCGTTTGCTCGATATCAGTGACGGCCGCCCAGGCAAAGGCGGGCGCGACCAGGTCCGAAGCGCTCATGACTTTGACGTTCTTGTCCGAAAAGATGCTTTCGATCTGCCTTTTGAGGCTGTCGTCCCACATTCGCACGATCAGCGGAAATGACCTGTTCATCTCCTGTTTCAGGTATTGAACGCGCATGGTCACTTCAAGGTTGATATGGTCGTCGGATGTCGCGACAATCACCGCTCTGGCGCGGCTCAAGCCGGCATTGTCCAGAACGATTTCAGTGCGGGCGTCCCCCAAAATGAGCGGCACGTTTCCCGCCCGCAAGTCGGCATCCGCCTCTTCCGAAGTGTGTAAATCCACCGCGACGACTTCAGTCCCCATCTGCAGCAACTCGCGGATTATCCGCAACCCGACATGTCCTATGCCCACCACAATCACGTGTCGTCGATATGTAGATGCCACGGCTACCTCCCAGGCGCTACGTCGTTGATCCCGCATGAAAAACAGACGAACGAAATTCACCGCGCCTTGACCGACAATATACACTGCCAGCACCGGTTGCAAGTACCAGAACAGAATCAGATGCGGTTCGGCCGGCACCTCAATCGGGGCTTCCAGCACCATCAGCGCCAGCATGATATAGGGCATGTCGACCAGTTCTAGCGGGTCATTTGAAGAAAAACTATTGTTCAGATAAGCGTAAACGTATCCGCCAAGGAAGACCGACAAGAAAAACACAAACAAAGGACGGCGGAATTCACGAACGAGCGCGCGCGTATCGTGCCATACCACGCGCAGCGAGCGAAGATATCCTTTTCTTTCCTGCCTTCGCGCTGTATTTGCGCGTCGTCCCTCGCTCACATGCGCTCCCTATTCGGCACAGCATCCAGGTTGCCGCTCGGGCCTGCGAATTTTGGCATCAAGCCGGGCATATCCCAGAGTAATCAGTGACAGCCATGCCACTAGATGATGCCGTTTTGCAGCAAGTAGATTAACAGCGACAAGGTAATCGGGCAAATGAAGGAACTCGTTAGGATGACGCTCAGCGCCAGATCGCGGTCGGTGTCAAACTCGGTGGCCAGCACAATCGTCATCACAGCGGTTGGCATCCCGGCTTGGATAATGAAGGCGAAGCGCGCGGCCCCGCTCAAGCCGAGCAGCGACGCAAATACAATTGCGATTGCCGGCGCCAGGAGCAAGCGTACCGCCGTGCTGAACGCGACCAAAGGCAAGCGTTTCAGCTTCCCGAATCCCC
Source organism: Chloroflexota bacterium (assembly GCA_026707745.1). GTDB lineage: Bacteria > Chloroflexota > Anaerolineae > Aggregatilineales > Phototrophicaceae > UBA6055. The sequence continues at coordinate 13,639 of JAPOWG010000085.1, read as the reverse complement.
CAAGCTGCAGGCCCAGCAAAACCAACATCAGCGGAATGGCCGCGTCCGCCAGCAATTGCGAAGTCCGCGCGACGGCCGGCGGCAATTCCGTGATGCCGGCGCCCTTCAGCGCAAACACCAGAAGCAGGGCATAAACCGATGGTGTCTTCAGCACATTCAGTAGCGAACTCAGGACCGAGGCCTTGCCGTTGGATGAAATGTATACGCCCAGTGTATAGCCCGTTGTTGTGCCCGCGACGAAGATTAACACGGCGTAACTCAATGCCTCCGCGCCAAAGGCGAAACTGACAATCGAGAGGCCGAAGTTGCCGCCGTTGAAGGCAAATGTGGATACCAGAGTGGCGGCCCGTTCAGACGCTTCGATTTTACGCCAGCGCAGAGCGAACAAGGAGATGCCGGCAATCGTCCAGAGCAGCAGCAAGGTACCGCCATAGACGCGAAGGAAATCGGCGCCGCTGATGTCGCGCGTGAACAAGGCATTGAAAATCAGAGCCGGCGAGAACACGTTGAACATCATGCGCGATACCATGCGCGCGTCGACAGCGAAGCGCCGGCGCAGGAAGAAGCCGACCCCGACAATCGCCAGCACCGGAATCATGTTGTCGACGAAGATCTGGATCAGTTCTTGCACCTTGGCGCTTTCAGATAATTCTTGTGCGTTTCGGCAAACATCATATATTCGCTGCGTGCTTCGCTCAAGCCTTTAGACGATGGAATGCCCACAAACAAAACCAACGAGGCGACTCGCGGAGCCGCCCCGATAGGCTAACAGCCTTTGATAACTCGTCGTAGCGCACTGAGTGTTGTGGTCTCAATCCCCCGCCGCAGGCACCGCAGCCGCGCAACAGAGAATCAACTCCTTGACCGCGCGCACCTCGTCCAGGCGCCGGACCGGCGCGCTATGCGGCGCGTTGAGCAGCAGCTCGGGATCCGTCCGGGCTTCTTCGGCGATGCTCTCCATCGCCTCGACGAAAGCGTCAAGGTCTTCCTTGACCTCGGTCTCGGTCGGCTCGATTAGGAGGGCTTCAGGCACGATCAAGGGGAAATAGTTGGTCGGCGGATGGAAGCCGTAATCCATCAAGCGCTTGGAAATATCCAGGGCGTGAACCTCTTCGACCTCATCGAAATGCCCCTCCAGCACGAATTCATGCCCGCAGTAGCGCGGGTAGGGCAATTTGTAAGTCTGCATGAGTTTCGCGCGCAGGTAGTTGGCGTTGAGCACGGCGTAGCGCGTCACATCGCGGATGCCGGTATCGCCATAGACGCGAATGTAGGCGTAGGCGCGCAGGTGCATGCCGAAATTGCCCTGGAAGGCTTTGATGCGGCCTATGCTCTTTCCCGGCATGACGTAACCGTAGAGCGGCGCGCCTGATTCATCTTCTTCTTCAATGATATCAACAATGGGACCCGGCAGATAATCCTTGAGCTTTGCGTTGACCCCGACTGCCCCGCTGCCGGGACCGCCACCGCCGTGCGGCGTGGAAAAGGTCTTGTGCAGATTGTAATGCATGACGTCGAAGTCGAGTTCGCCCGGTTTGACCACAGCCATCAGCGCATTCATATTTGCGCCGTCCATGTACATCAGTCCGCCCGCCTCATGCACGATGTCGATAACATCGTGAATCGTGGATTCGAAGAGGCCCAGCGTACTTGGCACAGTGATCATCATCCCGGCGATTTGATCGCGCAGTTCACCCTGGCAGGCCGCGCGCAAGGAATCCAAATCGACGTTGCCCTGATCATTGGACGGCAATTCCCGCACGCGCATGCCCGCCATAGTCACCGTCGCCGGATTCGTGCCGTGAGCGCTATTGGGCACCAGAATAATGTCTCGCTGACCTTCTCCCTGGTCGAGGTGATAGTTGCGAATCATCAGTATGCCGGCGAATTCGCCCTGCGCGCCGGCGGCCGGCGTCAAGCTGACCGCTTCAAAACCGCTGATTTCCCCCAGCCACCGCTGCAACTCGTACATCAAATAAAGGGCGCCTTGCGCGCCCGTTTCTTCGATCAGCGGGTGCAATTGCGCGAAGCCGGGCAGGCGCGCCGCGTCTTCATTGAGTTTCGGGTTGTACTTCATCGTACAAGAGCCCAGTGGATAAAAACCCTTGTCAATTGAATAGTTAAGATGGCTCAATTTGACAAAGTGCCGCACCACCTGCAACTCGCCAACTTCCGGCAGCGGCAAATCGTCGCGTAACAATTCGGTCGGCAACTCAGCTTCCGGCACATCAGGTTCCGGCAGGTTCACGCCGACTCGGCCGGGCGCGCCGATATCATAAATCAGTGGCTGTAACCCGTCCATCAGCCTAGCCCTCCCAGCACTTCTACCAGCCGGTCGATTTCATCTTTGCTATTGGTTTCCGTCACGCAAACCAGCATATGATCCTCTAAATGGAAGTAGTTCTGCCCCAAGTCGTAACCGCCGATGATGCCCTCCTCCAAAAGCGCCCTGTTGGTTTCGGCGACCGGGCGCGGGCAGGACAGGACAAATTCGTTGAAGAAAGTCTTGCCGGTATTGACCGCATATCCATCCAGCCGATCGATCCGGTCGGCGGCATAATGCGCCTTGTGATAATTGAGTTCGCCGACCCGCCGCAAGCCATTCTTGCCCATCAGCGCCATATAGACCGAGGCCGAAAGCGCCATCAGTCCCTGGTTGGTGCAAATATTGCTCGTGGCGCGTTCTCGCTTGATGTCTTGTTCGCGCGGGCGCAAGGTCATCACGAAAGCGCGCTTGCCATCGGCGTCAAGCGTTTCGCCTATGATGCGCCCGGCGATCTTGCGCACGTATTTCTGCCGAATGGCGAAGTAGCCCAGGTAGGGCCCTCCATAACTGAGCGGGACGCCCATCGGTTGCCCCTCCCCCACCACGATATCCGCGCCCAGTTCGCCCGGGCTGCGGAACAGCGACAGCGCCATGGGATTGGCCACGATCACCAGCAAGGCCCCAACCTCGTGCACAGCATCGGCGAGCACGGCGATATTGTCAATTTGACCGAAGAAGTTGGGATACTGAATCGCTAGCATCGCCGTGTTTTCATCCAGCATTTCCACCAATTCGATGACATCGCCGCGTCCGCGATCGCCGATGATGCGGATATCGCGTCCCTGGTGATACGTTCGCACGACCTCGCGGTATTGGGGATGGATCGCGTGGCTGAGGATGATCTTCCTACGCTTGTGCCGTGTGACCTCCAAAGCGACTGTCACGGCTTCCGCCAGGCTGGTCGCGCCGTCGTAGTGGCTGGCATTGGCTGCGTCCATGCCGGTTAAGGCGCACATCATGCTCTGGTATTCGTAGGTCGCTTGCAAGGTCCCTTGCGAGATCTCCGGCTGGTAAGGCGTGTAGGCGGTGTAAAACTCGCCGCGCAGCAAAATGTGATTGACTACAGATGGGATAAAGTGGTGATAGGCGCCCGCGCCGCGAAAGATCGCATAGTCGCCCGCGTGATCGTTGGCTTCGCTGATCGCCAGCATCTCGGCGGCAACTTCCATTTCGCTCATCGGGGGCGGCAATTCCAGGCGCGGGAAGCGATAGGCCTCCGGCACAGCGTCAAAAAGCTCGTCAATACTGCCGACACCGATCTCCGCCAGCATCTGCCGCGTTTCGGCTGCTGTATGGGGTATATAACTCACGTCGTATCTCCCCTCTCACTTGTTCTCACTCCTATGCCTGTGGGAAGTAAAACGCTTCAGCATCAACGACTGTCGCAATAGGCGTCGTATGCCGCCGCGTCCATCATGTCTGCCAAAACCGACAGATCGTCAGTCCTGATCTTGACCATCCAGCCGGCGCCAAAGGCATCGGCATTGACAACCTCTGGCGAGTCCTCCAAGGCGGCATTGACCTCGATGATCTCGCCGGCTACAGCGCTGTACAGCTCGGAGGCCGCCTTGACGGACTCCACCTCGCCAAAAGAGTCCCCCGCGTCAACGCTATCGCCCGGGTCCTTGAACTCGACGTACACGATATCGTTGAGCTGATCCTGCGCGTAGTCGGTTATGCCGATTGTCACGACATCTCCGTCAACGGCAAACCACTCATCTGTTTCGGCATACTTCAGATCCGCAGGAGTTTTCCACTCGCCCATTACTGTCTCCTTGTGCTATGCGCAAACAAAAAAGGCGCACCTCTTGCCGAGACTGCGCCCTGTCGGTCAAATACCTTCAGAGATCTTGAACCCAAGAATCCTTTTGCCTGAGAGTTTCACGCAGGCTGGCAATCCTGTCGCTTGCCCCTTCGGCGTTTCGTCTCTCGACGAAATCTCTCTTCTTTAGGTATCGTCATTGTAGCGCGATTCGCGCTGCGCTGCAATACATGAGCCCTCTATGGAGTGGCGATAACAGTGAATCTGGAGCCGTGGCGAGCTCAGTGAAGGGCAAGCCCGCAGACGCTCGCAAGTCACGACTTGGCTCACAAAAATATTGTACTCATAACCTATCAGCGCCGGAATGCGATAGAAATGTAGGGGGCGGCTACTAGCTGACCCGTCGCGATCGTGCCGTGTTACTTCAGACATGTCCGCTCCTCAGCTCATTTTGGGGAAGGGATCGGGGGATGGGGGTGCCTTTTCAACAGACTCCAGCGGATCGCCCCTACCGGCCGTCTGTGGTTGTAGTTCTCAATATCAACCGACTTCGATACACAATCAACTTTCGCAGTCGCTTAAGCATCTACTTTGTCCGGTCGACAATTGATATAATCGCGTTGAAATCATTCACTTGCGGCGGCCCGTTCCCGGGCAAGCAAATGACGAGATCAGGTCAACGGACGTGGCGGAACGAAAGCAAGCCAAGACAAGCATCAGAGGCTACCTGCTCAGGCGGATTCAGTTGGGCCTTATTTCCGCGCTGCTCGTTGGCATTGCCGCCCTGGCGATGGCCATTGCCTACGGCCGGATGTACCCCGGCGCCAACCCCCAAACAGACAGTTTCGAGGGGGGCGCCGCGCCAGAGTTCGACGGTTCTATCATCATAGATCCGCCGCTAGCGATGCCGGATTTCACCCTGCGCGACCAATCCAACAAGTCAGTGAGTCTCGTCGACCTGCGAGATAATTTCGTCTTGATAACTTTCGGCTATACAAACTGCCCCGACGTCTGTCCATTGACGCTTAACGAATTCCGCAGCATACGCGAATCTCTGGGTTCCTCAAGTGAAGAGGTCGCTTTTCTGTTCATCAGTGTAGACGGCGAGCGCGATACGCCCGAAGCTTTGCGCAGCTATTTTGCGCTGCGGGAATTGGATGGCATCATCGGATTGTCGGGCGAGGAAGAGGCGGTCCGGGCTTTAGGCCTTGACTATGGCTTGTCTTTTGAAATGACTAAACCGGACAAGCGCGGCGGCTATCTCGTGAATCACACCGCTGGCTCATTCCTGCTGGACCGGAACGGTCGCTGGATCAGGCGTTACCAGTTTGGCCTGCCGCCTGGCAGGATCGTCGCCGACCTGGAGGAACTGCTCGCTGCTTGATTGGGAGGGATCAGATACGAGGAACGCGAGGCAAAACCGAGGTAAGCACCTCATAGTTAATGCTGTCGATCCACGCCGCGACTTCGTCCGCGTTTATCTCATCATCGCCTTGCTTGCCCAGTAAGACAACTTCGTCGCCGGCGATCACGTCTGGTATATGGCTGACGTTGATGGTGGTTTTCTCCATGCTAACGCGGCCCGCCAACGGCGCTCGACGTCCATGCACCAGTACCTCCCGCCAAGACCGCGGCGATCGACGCAAACCGTCGGCGTATCCCACCGGCAGAACCGCGATCTTTTCTTCGCCGCGGGTCCGATAGCTGTTGCCATAACCGACTGGCGAGTTTGGCGGCAAGGTCTTGACCTGGGCAATGACCGTCTTCCAAGACATTACCGGCTGGAGTCCTTCCAAAGAAGCCGTGGACTCGCAGGGTTTCAAACCATAAAGCAACAAGCCGGGACGAACCAGGTTAAAGCCGGCGGCGGAGTTGACGGTCGCTGCGGAGTTGGCGGCGTGAACATACCTGAATGCGCAGCCAGCCTCGCGCATCGTTGCTATCACATTCTCAAAGGTCGCGCGCTGTTGAGCGGTATAGTGCGGGTCTTCATCGGCGACAGAAAAATGCGTATATATGCCTTCCGCCAGAATGGCTTCACATGAGCGCAAATTCGTCGCCAAAGCCCCCGCATCGTCAGGCAATATGCCGAGCCGGCCCATTCCCGAATCGACCTTGATATGCGTCTTTAGAATGCCGCCGGCGCTTCTCGCTACGATTTCAAATCGCGCGGCCTGCCGCTGGTCAAACAGCGATACGGTGATGTCATGTTGAACGGCGGCTGCGACGGAGTCGACCGGGACGTAACTCAAGACCAAGATCGGCGCGACTATGCCGGCGCGGCGCAATTCAAGGGCCTCGGCCATATTGGCGACCGCCAGGCAACTGGCGCCGTTTCGCAAGGCGATACGCGCGACGGTGACGGCGCCGTGGCCATAGGCATTTGCCTTGACCACCGCCATAATTCCAGTGTCCGGGCCGACCTTGGCCTTGATCAATCGCAGATTGGATGCGAGCGCCTCGAGATCTATATCAACGCGGCTCGGCCGCAGCGACCGCATGTCAACTTCGCTATCCTTCAGAGCATCAGCTATTGGAGTTGAAAGTTCACTTGTTCTTCCCATCAAGGCCTTTCATACATCCCGTTGGAGACCGTAGAACTCACGGATACAAACCACTGCCTGCTTGTTGACGGCTCTCGTAGCGAGGCCGTTGGCAAGCAGTATAGCAGTGGCATTTGAAGCCTGCTATCAATAACACGGGCTAATTGGCCGCCCGCGCGGGCGGAATTGGTCTTGATCGCCCTGTGCTATAATGCTCGCGTTTTGCGGGAGAGCTTATGTCCTTTGAATTCGAAATCATCGCCACGGACGGACAAGCGCGCGCTGGCATCCTCCATACGCCGCATGGCGATATCCCCACGCCCGTCTTTGCGCCGGTGGGCACAGCCGCCACCGTAAAGGCCGTGCCGCCAAAGGACCTCGAAGCGCTCGATGTGAGCCTGCTCCTTTCCAATACCTACCACCTCTTTCTGAGGCCGGGCGACGAGCTCATCCGCGACATGGGCGGCTTGCACGAATTCATGCGCTGGCAGGGGCCGATCTTGACCGATTCCGGCGGATTCCAGATCTTTAGCCTGGCCGAAACCAACGCTATTGACGAAGAAGGCGTCACCTTCCGTAGCCACCTTGACGGCAGCCGCAAGCGACTGGACCCGCGACGATCCATGCAGATCCAGCAGAACCTGGGCGCCGATATCATCATGGCATTCGATCAATGCCCGGCGCCAAAGGATCGGGCGGAAGTCGAGAGGGCGCTCAAACGAACCCATCGCTGGCTGGTCGAATGCCGGGGGGCGCATCCCGACGATTCGGGGCAAGCTTTGTTCGGCATCGTTCAAGGCGGGATCTTCCCCGACCTGCGCGAGGGTTCAGCGGCGTTCGCGACGTCGCTTGATCTGAAGGGCTATGCCATCGGTGGACTGGCCGTTGGCGAGACAAAACCCGAGATGTACCGAACTTTGGACCATACGATTCCCTGCTTGCCGCTTGATCGGCCCCGTTATTTGATGGGTGTTGGGGAACCCGATGATCTGGTCGAAGGCATCATGCGCGGTGTCGACATCTTCGACTGCGTCATACCAACTCGGCTGGCGAGGCACGCGGCAGCCTTCACGCACAGCGGCCGCATTAACCTGCGCAATGCCCGCTACAAGAGAGATGAATCATCCATTGATCCAAGGCTGGACAATTATGCCAGCGGGTTCTCGCGCGCCTATCTGCGCCATCTCGTCGTCGCCAAAGAGCTGTTGGCGCATTACTTGATTAGCTTGCACAACATCGATTTTCTCGTCAGTCACGTGGCAAAAATGCGGCGGGCGATCATCGACGGTCGACTCGAAAGTTACGCATCGCAGTTTCTGGCCGATTACCTTCGACCGGTGGGGGATGGCTGACTGGCAGCGCTTGATTCTTGATTCACACACTGACGCCGTCAAAGAGGTCATCTTCGTCAACGCGACTGTGATTCGGCGTCGGAAAAGCCCGCGTGAAGCCCTGCTTGCTATACAAGATTCGCCTTAGCCAGCGCGCCGTGCGCGTGATGCGTCCGCCTCCCTGGCTGGCGTGACAACGACTGGCGCGCTCCCAAATATCCAGGTAATTGGCGATCGGGATGCGCGCGTGGCTTGGCTCGACGTGGTCGAGGATTTTGACAACATCAATGTCCCGGTTAATGCCCATTCGGCGCGGATCTTGCCCCTGTAGCCTGGCTGTCAGGATCCGCGCCCAAAGCACTGCCGTCGGGAAGGCGGCGTAATAGAGCTTTTGCGGCTTGCAAGCGGCTGGAAGATCGCCGTTCCGCAAGCGGTGAAATGCGCATTCGGTAGCCCGTTGAATCGCGATGTGATCAGGATGGCCATAGCCGCCGTATCGGTTGAAGGTGACCACCACTTGAGGGCGTATCTGGCGCATCACCTCCCCAACAGCCCCCGTCACGCACTCAGGATCATGCTCCCACTGAAAGCAGAGCGAATCGGGATGCTGTGACGTTTCGCTGCCCGTCATGCCGCTGTCTCGATAACCCAACAGAAAGACCTCTTTGAAATCGAGATGTTGACGGGCGCATTCCAACTCGCTCAAGCGCAGGTCCGCGACCGTTCGGTGTTTGTCTTGCAAATGTGGCGGCACCGTTCCTACATCACCGTTTGTGGCGCAAATAAGGTAGACGTCGACGCCGTCATCAATCCATTTGGGGATGGCGGCACCCAAGCCAAAACTCTCGTCATCGGGATGCGCGAAGCTAATCAGCAGGCGCCGCTTTTCCATGTCGTCTCCGTTGCGCTTTTAACAAAGCTACGATCCCCCTATTATACTGACTGTCCCTTGCCGAAGTGAGTATCACTTCCCTATACTGTCCCCTGTTTTGAAGCTAGCCATGCGAGAGGACTACATGGGCTTGACCGGTCAAAGACGCCAGGTTTTGATAGCTGTACTCGCCGCTGCGGTTGCGCTGGCGGGAATCGGAACCAAGGCTCAGAGCAACGCCGCGACCCAGACGGGTCAGGTTTTCGCGACTTCGACGCCCGCTGCGCTTGTCGGGGCGCAATCTGCAGTCGCGACTGCGACACCCACACCGAGCTCGGCAGTCCTAATCGGTCCCTACGATTATCCGGACGGCTACAATCCGATGACCGGATTGCCCTATCCAAATGACGAAGTGCGCGCCCGCCGCAATCTGATCGTCAAGATCTCCAATCACCCGCCCGTCGTGCGGCCGCAACACGGCGTGAACGCAGCGGACCTCGTCTTCGAATACGAGGCTGAAGGCAACGTCACGCGTTTTGCGGCGGTCTATCGAAGCAACGCGCCGGAACGCGTCGGTTCGGTACGCAGTGGACGTCTTCTCGATATCGAGTTGCTCACCATGTACTCGGCGCTCCTGGCATATTCCGGCACCAGTGAGCCCATACGCAAGATTTATTTGAATTCCAACTACCGGTATCGGCTGATATCGCCTTCGATTGGCGACAATTGCGATAGTGCCGGTTTTTGCCGCGATACCACATTGACAGAGCGTGACTACGAGCATACGCTTTTTGGCGATACTCGTCGCATGTGGGAGGTAGCCACGCGCCGCAATGTGAATACTGGTTTCCGCGCGGTGGGATTTGCCTTCAGCGAGAGCACCGACATCGGCGGTATTGCCGCGCGCGATATTTTCATTAACTGGTCTTGGCGGACCAATGCCCGCTGGCAATACGACGAGCAGAGCCGGACTTACCTGCGCTATACGGATCACGAGCCGCATTTCGATGCCGCCGATGGCCAGCAACTCTGGGCGGACAACCTGGTGATTCTCGAGGTCCCGCATCGCCGCCGGCCCGATCTCTTCCCGCCGGGCGCCACCAACGAATCGCTCGAAGTTGCCTTGTGGGACAGCGGTCGCGCTTACGTTTTCCGTGACGGCGTCATCTTTGTCGGATTCTGGAAACGCCTGGGAAGCAGGCCCGGGGAAGCCCTGCAATTGATGCTTGGCAATAATGAAGTGATTCCATTGCGCCCCGGCCGGACCTGGATAAGCATCACGCGTTCGCTAGGCTCTATAATTGTAAACGCGGAACACCAGCAAATTCCGACTCTGACGCCAGAACCATAGGCGAGCGCTTTTTTTCAAGGGACATTGCTTGCCAATGTTGAGGATCAGCAAAACAAGCGAGTATTGAGGGATTGCCAAAGATTGCAACCGCGGCGCGCGATTCAAGGGTTTGTTTTAGGAGCCATCTTTCTGGCGATTGGCCTTGTCGTCGCCTTCGCTGTGGCTTATGCCATCACTGATGGGCAAATCGTCGAACTTGCGCGAGTGGCATTATTGCATCTGCAACTGAGAGAACATCAAAGCGAACTCTTCGCGCCCTACGGCAAGGGCGAGGGCGCGATTCGCTTCACGATACGGCCCGGCGCCGACGCCGCCGCAATTGCCTCCTCCCTTTTCGACGCGAGCTTGATCCGAGACAAGCAACTTTTCCTGGATTACGCGCGCGTCGAAGGTTTGGACCGCAAGTTCGAGGCTGGTGTCTATTTCCTGAACGAAACATTGTCAATCGCCGAAATAGCGCCTCTGCTTACCGATTCAAGCTCGAGCCACATCCTTTTCCGAACCGTAGAAGGCGCCCGTATTGAAGAGATCGCCGCCTTGATCGACAGCAACGGCCTCTTCGGGTTCACCGGCGACGAATTTCTGGGGACGGTTCAGGCGGGCGCGGACTTGCCGTCCGACTTCGCCGGCTGGGCGGGCATACCGGCGGGCGCGTCTCTGGAAGGTTTCCTGTTTCCCGATACTTATCAGTTGCCGCCCGATATCAGCCCGATTGCCTTGCGGGGTTTCCTGCTGGATACCTTTCGCGATCGTGCCGGCGATCAATTGCGGGCGGACGCCCTGGCTCAGGGATTTACCATGCATCAGATCGTGACCCTGGCGTCAATAGTTGAACGGGAAGCGGTCTGGCGAGAGGAGCACGATGACATCGCCGGCGTCTATCGCAATCGTCTGGCGATCAACATGAAGCTGGAAGCCGACCCCACCGTGCAATATGGGCTTCAAGGAAGTCGTGATGGTTGGTGGCCCAATATCACGCGCGCCGACTACCGGCAAGTCATGTCGCCCTACAACACGTATCTCTTCGGCGGATTGCCACCGGGTCCGATCGCGAGCCCGGGCCTTTCCGCCATTCAGGCCGCCATATATCCGGCCGAATCCAACTTTTACTATTTCCGCGCCGCTTGTGACAACTCTCATTTTCATAATTTTGCCGTCACTTTTGACGAGCATGTGGCAAATGGCTGTTGAAGGGGAGCGTCCCCGCCTCGGTTCCTCGGCCATGCGCCTGGCGGCCTGGATTGTGTTGACAGTACAGTTGGCCGCCTGCGGCCTTCTGCAGCCCATGGAGATCCGCAAGATCGCCCTGCTGGCGCCCTTTGAAGGACAGTACCGAGAGCTCGGTTACAACGCGCTCTACGCACTTCGTTTGGCCATGTCCGAGGCAGGTCTCGATAACGTTCAACTGCTGCCGGTAGATGATGGTGGAGACGTCAATTCGGCAAGCAGGCGAATGCGGGCGCTCAATCTCGATAGCGCGGTTGACGCGATCATCGCCCTGGGAGAAGCGGCTACGCATCCATTGACCCAGCAGGTCAACGACAAAGCCATGATACTCGTCGGCAATTGGGGGCACAATCGCGCGGACGAGGACAGCCTGTATGCGACGGATCGACAAAGAGCTGAAACGGGCGCGCAGGACGACCTGCTCATCGCAAGGCGAATTATCAGCGGCGACGGGACGCCGCAAGAAACCTTCAGGAGCAATGGATCGCTGCCGGACGCCCAGTTTTCCGCGCGCTATGTCGGCGGCGACCAACAGTTTCCAGAGCCCAATTGGCTGGCCACCTTGACCTATGACCTGGCTCGACTGGCTCTCGTCTCGATCGCCGATGGAAGCGAACTGAGCGACATTGCCCTTGACGGCCTCAATGGAAAGATCAGTTTCGACGGCGGCTATTGGCGAGAGGCGCCGATTCATCGATACCAGTTCCAGGGGAGCGATCTGGTGCCGCTATCCGCCTAGACGTCCGCCCCGTCGATGACGCCATAGAATAGCGGTAGCGGGTCGACCGGCGTATCGCTATAAACGACAGCGCCGTCGAGTAGCGACCGCGCTTGTCGCAGCGCGTCCTGCCCATTGGCGTGTATGGTCATCAGCAGATCATTGCGGGCGACTGCATCGCCCACATTGGCGTGCACCTCGATGCCAACCGCGTGATCAATTGACTCAGCTTTGGTAGCCCGGCCCGCCCCCAGCGCCAGCGTAGCCAAACCGACTTTATCCGCGTGTATGCCGCCGATGTAGCCATCTTCCGCGGCGCGCAGTTCCTCTCTGATTTGCGCTTGCGGCAGCTTGCCGAGATCGTCAATCCGCGCGACATCGCCACCCTGAACCTCGACCATTCTGCGAAAATGCTCCAGTGCGGCGCCGCCACGCAGCATCCGCCGTAGGTCATCGCTTGTCTCGCGCGGGTCAAGCCAGCGTTTCCCCTGGCCCGCCAGGCGGAGCATATACGCGGCGACCTCGACGCAATGCGCTTCAAAATCCGCGGGTCCCTGCCCTCGAAGCGTCTTTACCGCCTCGGCAACTTCCAAGGCGTTGCCAACCGCGACTCCCAGCGGCTGATTCATATCCGACAAGAGCGCTACCATGTCTCGGCCGGCGTCGACGCCAATCCGCACCATGATGGTCGCCAGTTGCCGCGCTTCATCCAGGGTTTTCATGAAGGCGCCTTGTCCCAGCTTGACATCGAGCACAATGCCATTGGCGCCCGCCGCCAGTTTTTTGCTCATGATGCTGCTCGCCATCAGCGGCAAGCTGGCGACGGTGCCGGTGACATCGCGCAGCGCGTATAGTTTTCCGTCAGCCGGCGCCAGGGATTTGCTTTGACCGGCGAGCACCAGCCCGGTATCGCGGGCGACCCGCCGAAATTGATCCTCGGACAGGTTCACATTGAAGCCAGCGATCGACTCCAGCTTGTCCAATGTTCCTCCCGTGAAACCGAGTCCGCGGCCGCTCATCTTGGCAATTGGCACGCCAAAAGCCGCCACCAAGGGCAATACCACCAGGCTGGTTTTGTCGCCGACGCCGCCGGAGGAATGTTTGTCAACCGCGTAGTCGAGGATATCGGAGAGATCCAGCATGTCGCCGGATTCGGCCATGGCAATGGTCAAGGCGACAATCTCGCCCCGATCCATGCCTTGAAAGATGATCGCCATCAACAGGGCCGATACCTGATAGTCCGGGATCGTTCCCGCCGTATAGGCTTCCACAAAATGCCGAATTTCCTCGGCGGTCAAGGACTCGCCATCGCGTTTCTTGCCGATAATATCGATCATGCGCATATCAGCGTCGCTCCTTCATTGTTATGCGGTCGGCGCAATTCCATTATAGGGCTTGTCCGTCATTATGGCGCGGGCGCTGCGCGCAAGGTGGCGTTATATACTGAAACAGTGTCCATGAAATACCCATAAAATGCCCCTTTTTGGGTAACCGTATAGATACAGTATGT
>JAPOWG010000043.1 GCA_026707745.1 Chloroflexota bacterium | reverse complement strand
TCGCGTCGTCAATCTGGTAGATCGACCAGAATGAATCCGGCGCCCAGGCCGCTTCAATCGCCGATGTCACCGCGAATAAGGAACCCTGCGAATGGTGGCCGAAGGTCCAGTTGCCCTGGTTCTCCCGCCATTCATCCAGCATGGCGTTCCATTCCGCCGTCTTGATCGGGGCGTCAACGCCTATGTCGGTCAGGTACTGCTGGTAAATCTCGTTGAACAATCCCCAGAGCGCGAAGTCGGCCGAGATAATGTGGACGACCAGTCGCTCTTTGCCGTCCACGCATTCGACGGTCCTGTCGTTGCAATCGCGATAGCGGAAGCCATCATCTGCCAAGGCCCAGCCCGCTTCCTCGAGAATCTCAGCCGCCCGCTCCGGATCGTAGGGCGCAATCGGCGGAAGATCATCGGTCCAGTATGGCGAATTGGGAGAAACACCGCCGCGCGAGCGCTGTGGCAAGCCGAAGAGAACCTCCTCGATGATCGCTTCGAAATCGATCGCGTGCGCCAGCGCTTGCCGCAAGGACAGCTCCGTCATCGGATAGCGCGATGTATTGATGCTGATCATGGTCACGCCCGGGCCAACCGGCGTGTTCACCATGAAATGACCTTCACCCTGCAAACGCACCGCGTCTTCCGGCTCAATGCCATCGACATAATGCACGTTCTCCGATTCCACCTCGATCAAGCGCACGGTGGTATCGCCGTGAATGCGAATGGTCAGACGATCCAATAGCGGCGCGCCTTGCCAGTAATTGGGATTGGCGACATAGCGAATCTCGCTCTGCGGTTCGTGCGCCTCGAACATGAAGGCGCCGGTGCCGACCGGATTCTCGTGGAAGGTCGATCCATCCTCGCCCCAGGCCGTCGGGCTGACCTGATAGGAGTCCGTGCCCACCGCGACGATATAAATGAAGTCGCCATTCGGTTTGTCGATCCAGATCTTGACCGTGTGGTCATCGACGGCTTCCATCCGCTGAATCTTGCTCAAGCGCACGTGGCCGCGCGCATCGGGATCATCCAACTGGCGTTGGATATTGAAGATCACCGCATCGGCGTTCCAGGGCGTGCCATCGTGGAACATCACGTCATCGCGCAGATGGAAGGTGTATTCCAGACCATCCTCGGAAATAGACCAATCGGTGGCCAGGAAGGGCAGCAAATTGTCGTTGTCATCCACTGTCAGCAGCGTGTCATAAAGCGGCCGCACGTTGCGGATGCTGGGCCAGGTGGTTCTGGTCTGATCCCAGGCGATGACATCGGCGGACTGCATCATGATCAGCTCGCCGCCTTCGACCGCCTCCTGCGTTTGAGCCGGAAGTGCCATCACCAGCAGCGCCATCAATAGAACTGAAATGACCAAGATACGTCTGTACATCTTTTCTCTCCTTAGCTCTAACATTTCATAACACTTTGATTCCAAGAGTTTTCATCACACCTCTTTCTGCTTGGGAAACGATATCGTGGAATAAAAATGCGTTTTCACACAGTCGCCAAATTCCCCGCGAGTGTTCAAACAATAATTCCGCGACCTAACATGAATAAGGATAACAAACAGGATATTCGTAGGCAAACAACCGCGCGCAAGCGTATGTTTCGTGCATTTCTAGTTTAGGGATCGGGCGGCAAACGCCTTTTGATGCCTGCCGCCCGTTTGCTGACGGAATCAGCACGAATGCAACCTTACTCGTTGAGCCAAGCCCGGTGGAATAGCGGAATGCGTCCCATCATCTCGAACTCAACGCCTTCTACGATGGGACTCACAACGTTAAACCGCGGCGTGTGCCAGCCCCAAATCGTCAGTTGCTGTTCCAGGAAGATTGTCTGCGCCCGGTGCGACAGCTTAATCCGCTCTTCCAGATCGGTCGACGCCGAAAAGGCATCGCCAATCTCCTGCAGTTCCGCCGCCGCCTCGATCAGATAGGGATCGGTCGCATCGTCAATCTGATAAATCGACCAGAAGGCATCCGGCTGCCAGGCGGCCTCGATCGCCGATGTCACGGCGAAGAAAGACCCCTGCGAATGGTGCCCGAAGGTCCAGTTGCCTTGATTCTCGCGCCATTCATCCAGCATGGCGTTAATTTCCGCTGACTTGATCGGGGCATCGACACCGATGTCCAGCAAATACTGCTGATAAATCTCGTTGTACAAGCCCCATAGCGCGACGTCGGCGGAAATGATGTGGACGACCAGTCGCTCTTTCCCGTCCACGCATTCAACGGTCCTGTCGTTGCAATCGCGATAGCGGAAGCCATCATCTGCCAACGCCCAGCCCGCTTCCTCGAGAATCTCAGCCGCCCGCTCCGGATCGTAAGGCGCAACCGGCGGCAGATCATCGGTCCAGTATGGCGAATTGGGCGATACGCCGCCGCGCGAACGCGTCGCGTAGCCGTACTGAAACTCTTCGATGAGCGCATCGAAATCAACCGCGTGAGCGAGCGCATACCGCAACGACAGCTCACTCATAGGATAGCGCGACACGTTAATGCTGATCATGCTCACCCCGGGACCGATGGGCGCGTTCGTGACCAGGTCGGTTTCTGCCTGCAGGCGATAGATATCATCGGGGTCGATACCATCAATATAGTGCACATTGCCCGATTCAATTTCGATCAAGCGCACCGTGTTATCCCCGTGAACGCGAATGGTCAGGCCATCGAGCAGCGGCGCGCCCTGCCAGTAATTCGGGTTCGCTACGTATTGAATCTCGCTCTGCGGTTCGTGCGACACGAACATGAAAGCGCCGGTGCCGACCGGATTCTCGTGGAAGGCCGATCCGTCCTCGCCCCAAGCCGTCGGGCTGATCTGATAAGAATCTGTTCCCACCGCGACATCATAGATGAAGTCACCGTTGGGTTCGCCAATTTTGATCCAGGCGGTGTAGTCGTCAAGCGCCTCCATCTCGACCACTTTGCTCATCCTCACGTTCCCGCGCGCATCGGGATCGTCGATTATTCGCTGAATGTTGAAGATCACCGCATGGGCGTTCCAGGGCGTGCCGTCATGGAACATCACGCCTTCGCGCAGACGGAAGGTATATTCCAGACCGTCCTCGGAAATCTCCCATGAGGTGGCCAGATACGGCAGCAAGTTCTCGTTGTTATCCACCGTCAGCAGAGAGTCATACAGCGGCCGCACGGCGCGGATGCTGGGCCAGGTCGTTCTGGACTGGTCCCAGGAAATCACATCGGTGTTGTTCATAAAGATCAGCGTACCGCCTTCTTTAGCGTCCTGCGTTTGGGCTGGTACGACCAGCATCACGAAACTCAGCAGCAAGATACCTAAAATCAATAGTCATTTCGACATTTCTCTGTCTCCTAAAATCTAATTTTGCTTGTGTTCGTACTCAAGAAAGTATCAGTTCCTCCTTTCGCTCTCGATCACGTTGCCTTTGCGAGAGTCGCGCTAATGCTCACAGGCTCACAATGATTGTGATTGTCCCTGCTTTCACCAAGTCCTCTCTGCCAAAAGTATAACCAGACTGAAAGCCAAAGACAAATATTCGACCATGAGTCACCTGCGCCAAGCGCGCGGCTTCGTCGTTAGCTACAAGGCCGTTCCACCCCCGCTTCGCCAAAATCAGCTTTGCGCAATCTGCCCGGACGGTGACCGCGCCTGCGGATGGCTAATCCAGATCGCGCTTTGTCGGCATTGCAATGTGATTCAAATGGAAATTTTAATCAGGTAATTATTGATATTATATATGAATCTAGTATAGATTTAGTTCGAATTACTAAAACGCGACTAAATGGTCGCTTTTATTGAGAACAAATATTCTAATATGACGAAACACAGTGAGTGAGAGGAGAAGATCAAGCAAAGATTGCCAAGTACAGATTTCACAGCATTTTATTCACCTAAGTAGACAGGATGAGGAAACACATGAAACACATGAAACGCATGAAACACATGAAGTACCTGATTGCTATTCTGTGCATCGCGCTTTTCATATCGTCACCTGTGGCACAGGGACCGGTTGAAGCGCCCGAAAACTTCCGCATTGATGGGGTTTACGCTTCCTGGGATGCGGTTGAAGGCGCGGACAGTTACACCTTGCGTCATACATCGGTGGGTGAGGATTGGACAGAGCATCACATCTCCGTTCACCGAACCCATCATCATCTCGACACGTTGCGGCTTGACCGCGACTACACGATCCAGGTCAAGGCGAACAATAGAACAGACGGGAATAGTCCCTGGCGACAAATAGAGACACGGTTGCCGGTGCCGCGGACGCCGCTCGGGGTGCCTGTGCCAGTTTACAGAAACAATCGCATGGAGTGGGACGAAGTAGAAGATGCTCCTCTGTATTGGGTCCGCAATCTCCACTGTTGGGGGCCCGGCGGGAACATCTATAGATGGGGAAGAACATTCTTCAATATCCCCGCCCAGCATCAGGGCATCAAACATCTCGTTCAAGTGAAAGCGAATAGCGACGGGACTGTCTATCAGACCGACAGTCGCTGGAGCCAGCCGTTAATGCTATGCGCGGACGATCTTGTTGTCCCGCCCACCGAAGAGCCGCCGGAAGAGACAGAAGAGCCAGAGCCGGTTGTCCCGACAGCGACAGCGACCCCGGTACAGCCTTTGCCATTTGATCCGCTGCCGCTTGACGACACGCCCGATCCTTTGAATCCTGCAGAGCCAGGCGAAGGTTGCTTCTGGACCGGCGACAGGATTGTCGAACGTACAGTATCTATCACGGAAGAGCCAGAAGGCGTTTGCATCGAGACTGTCAATGAACGGATAACGCGCCCCAAGCATTGCGAAGACTCGAACGTCCATCTGCCGCCGGTAATCCTCAAACCTTGGACGCCGGAAGAGAATGTTGTGGACTGCGATCTGTCCGCGCCGGAGAATTTGACAGTCGTGAATGATTTGGCGCTTTGGGATGCGGCAGCTTACGCCAGCGGTTATCAACTGCGCTGGCGACAGGGCGAGGGCGAGTGGACAACGCAGGATGTATCCGAATTTGAGACGAAATATCGGCTTGACGCGCTGGATCGTAATGTCGCCTATGAATTGCGGATACGTTCTATGGCGCTGGCGGGCAGCCCGCAATCGGATAGCGCCTGGACTGATTCGATCACCATCACTCTACCATTGCTGAAATTGAATGCGCCCAGGGCCTTGGATTTTGATCCAGCCACAAAAGAAATAAGCTGGGCGCCGGTGGACAACGCCAATGGATACACGGTCAGAATTTATCAGTGCCATGCAGCGCCGAACGAAGTTTCCGTCACGGATGACGCATATATCCTGACCGAGGATCCGAAACAGATCAATCAGGCGATTCAAGTTAAAACCATTCGCCAGGGTTATGCACATGAGCCGGAAAGCGCCTGGAGTACCGCGCTTGTGCTATGCCCGCCGCCGCCAACGCCGACGCCGACAGCAGTACCGACGGCAACGCCTAGGCCATCAAACCCAGAGCCACGTCCGCCAGAAAAACCAAAGCCACGATGCCCTTGGACACAATATGAATATGGCCGGGATCATTACCGGCCTAATGGCCCCGGTACTTGTCCCGTTCGTGAAACACTGTCGCGCCGTCTGTGGACTATAACATGCGGTTGTGGCGGCGAATGTTGGAGCGCCGGTCCCTGGGAAGTAACAAGGGTATGGTGGCCGCCCTGCGGCGGATAAGCAGAGCATCATGGCGATCATCCACAGTTGGCGAACCAACGAGCGCGAAACATTGCCTCCTGGCTATCACTATCGTGAAACCTTGCGCAGTCTCACCGTCCCGCCGGGGCAAGTCGTGACTTTGACAAAAGTCAAGGGCGCAAGGGATGGCGGTCAATTCTGGGCGCGCGAGATCTAGCTTGCGCCTCCGCAAGCTTGGAAATCAAGCGAGAACGGAAGTGGTTCCAAGTTAGTCATGCAAACCGCAAAGCGAGAGTTTTAGGGCGACCCTTGGGTCGCCCTAAAACTGCATTCTAAAATGTTCAACGGTAGCGTCATCACTTTCTTGGAACTACCGAGAAGCAACACGCAGAACATGAAACAGCGCCGCGACGAACATGATGATCAACCAGCCCGCGCTTGAGGGCTCCCGCTTCGCCAAAATCAGCTACGCGCAATCTGCCCGGGCGCTGACCGCGGCTGGGGATGGGTAATCCAGATTGCGCTTTGTCGGCATTGCAATGGGAGTCGAATGGAAATTGTTAACAGTTAATGATTTATATTATATACAGATATAGTAAAGATTTAGTTCGAATTACTGAAACGCGACTAAATAGTCGCATTTGATTAGAACAAATATTCTAATATGGCAAAACACAGTGAATGAGAGGAGAAGATCAAGCAAAGATTGCCAAGTACAGATTTCACAGCATTTTATTCACCTAAGTAGACAGGATGAGGAAACACATGAAGTACCTGATTGCTATTCTGTGCATCGCGCTTTTCATATCGTCACCTGTGGCACAGGGACCGGTTGAAGCGCCCGAAAACTTCCGCATTGATGGGGTTTACGCTTCCTGGGATGCGGTTGAAGGCGCGGACAGTTACACCTTGCGTCATACATCGGTGGGTGAGGATTGGACAGAGCATCACATCTCCGTTCACCGAACCCATCATCATCTCGACACGTTGCGGCTTGACCGCGACTACACGATCCAGGTCAAGGCGAACAATAGAACAGACGGGAATAGTCCCTGGCGACAAATAGAGACACGGTTGCCGGTGCCGCGCGAAACGCTTGAAGTGCCTGTCCCAATTTACAACAATAACAGAATGGAGTGGAACGAAGTAGAAGGTGTTCCCTTATATTTTGTTCGTCCTCTCACTTGTGCGGGTCCTGGGGGCCTCACATATGTATTTGGAGGGACGCACCACAACATCACGGGCCATGCGCGGGGCATCAAACATCTTGTTCAAGTCCGAGCCAAGAGCGCTGGCACCGAATATGAAAGCGAAAGTCGCTGGAGCCCACCACTAATTTTATGCGCGGACGACCTTGTTGTGCCGGACCCGCCCGATGAAGAGCCGACAGAAGAAGCGCCGGAACCCGCGCCGGCAACGGCGACGCCGGTACAACATCCATTGCCTGAACTTCCCCCGCCGGATAACACGCCTGATCCCTTGAACCCGCGTGAGCCAGGCGAGGGTTGCTACTGGACCGGCGACAGAATTACCGAGCGTATAGTATCTATCAGGGAAGAAACGGAGGGCGTTTGCATCGAGACTGTCAATGAACGGATAACGCGCCCCAAGCATTGCGAAGACTCGAACGTCCATCTGCCGCCGGTAATCCTCAAACCTTGGACGCCGGAAGAGAATGTTGTGGACTGCGATCTGTCCGCGCCGGAGAATTTGACAGTCGTGAATGATTTGGCGCTTTGGGATGCGGCAGCTTACGCCAGCGGTTATCAACTGCGCTGGCGACAGGGCGAGGGCGAGTGGACAACGCAGGATGTATCCGAATTTGAGACGAAATATCGGCTTGACGCGCTGGATCGCAATGTCGCCTATGAATTGCAGATACGTTCTATGGCGCTGGCGGGCAGCCCACAATCGGATAGCGCCTGGACTGATTCGATCACGATCACTTTGCCGTTGCTGAGATTAAAAGCGCCCAGGGCCTTGGATTTTGATCCAGCCACAAAGCAAATAAGCTGGGCGTCAGTGGACAACGCGAATGGGTACACGGTCAGGATCTATCAGTGCCATCATGCGGCTCCGAACGAAGTTTCAGTTACGGACGCCGCCTACAGCCTGACCGAAGATGCGAAACAGATCAATCACGCGATTCAAGTTCAGTCTGTGCGGCATGGTTACGCGAACGAGCCGAACAGCGCCTGGAGTACCGCGCTTGTGCTCTGCCCGCCGCCGCCAACGCCTACGCCAACACCGCGCCCGTCAGCAACGGAGCGTCCGAGTCCACCTGATGATGGCGATGACGATGTTTGGACATGCACAAGAGGAAACCCGTACACAGAGCGCAGGACTAGAATAATCGAGAATGGTGGGGATTGTTTCTCGGTGCGTCAAGAGCGGCAGGCGAGAAACAAAAGGTGCTATAAAAACGGCAAGTTCGTATTTCAGGAAGTAGAAGTGTTAAGCAATTGGCGCAACACATCGGTAAAACCGATTAGCTGCCCATAAGGAGGCTAAAATGGCGATCATTCACATTTGGAAAACCAACGAGCGCGAAACATTGCCTCCTGGCTATCACTATCGTGAAACCTTGCGCAGTCTCACTGTCCCGCCGGGGCAAGTCGTGACTTTGACAAAAGTCACGGGCGCAAGGGATGGCGGTCAATTCTGGGCGCGCGAGATCTAGCTTGCACCTCCGCAAGCGTGAAAATCAAGCGAGAACGGAAGTGGTTCCAAGTTAGTCACGCAAACCGCGAAGCGAGAGTAGGGGCGACCCTTGGGTCGCCCCTAACCTGTATTCTAAAATGTTCATCGCTAGCGTCATTACTTTCTTGGAACTACTGAGAAGCGATACGCACAACATGCAACAGTGTCGCGACGCACTTGATGATCAATCAGCCCGCCCTTGAGGGCACCCGCTTCGCCAAAAATGAGCTTTGCCGGATCGTCCGGGCTACACTATTATTGTCTGCTATCAAGTCTGTTTTTCGGAGAATCCTTGACCGTGTCCGTTTCCATTCGCGATATCGCCCAAGCGCTGGACCTCTCGAACTCCACAGTTTCCAAAGCCCTGAACGGCTATGCCGACGTCTCCCCCGCAACCCGAGAACTGGTGACGAAAACGGCATTGGAACTGGGCTACCAACCCAGCGCCAGCGCCCGCAACCTGCGCCGCGGACAAACGGACAAGATTGGTCTTTTTCTAAACACCTCGCTCGAGTACGTGGTCGACTATCTTTCGGGCATCTTGCCCGGCGCTGTACAAACCGCGAGTGACTTCAACAAGAATCTGGTTATCTACACTATCGTCGACAAGGACCAAGACCATCTGCTTAATGTTTGTCGAACTGGTGAGATCGACGGCGTCATTCTCTTTTCCACGCACTACGAAGGCGAAACCATCGAATCCCTGCTTAATGACCGCTTTCCCTTTGTGGTTCTCGGCAGAGAAATCCCTGACGAGCGCGTGTCCTACCTCGTGCCCGATTACTACGCTGGTTCCTACCGCGCGACGCAGCATTTGATCGATTTGGGGCACCGCCGCATTGCTTTCACCTCACGCCCCGAGTTGACAACTGCCAACGATGCCCACCTGAAAGGGCACCTCGACGCGCTGAGAGATTGGGGCGTCTCGCCCGCCGACGACTTGATTCTGCAATCACGGTTGGAGCCAGGCAGCGGCATCAAGCCGGCAGAGCACTTATTGCGGTTGCCCGAATTGCCGACGGCAGTGCGCGCTTTTCATGACCTGGTCGCGGTCGACATGATACGTGTCTTCCAGGATAAGGGACTGAAGGTACCGGAGGACATTTCGGTGATGGGTTTCGATGGTTTGCGCGCGGGCTTCATGACCATCCCGCATATCAGCACCGTGGCGCAGCCCTTCGACATCATCGGGGGGCGAATAATGGATCTCATTCACCAGCGCATCACATCTCCCCATGCCGCGCCTTTGCAAGAAGTGATACCAGTGGAACTGATCGCGCGCGGATCCACCGCGGCGCCACCTGCCGACGGCCGCCAAGCCGCCGCCATATCCCGCTTGCGGTAGTCCATGCGCGCTATGTGCCAACTCTAAACGGACGAACGAGCGGCTCTCACCGAGGCGAAGGTAAATACCAGCAAACTGCCGAAATAGAGCAGCGCGCCGATCCAGGTCAGCGTTCCGCCATTGCCGGCAAACATCATGATGGCCGACATCACGGTCAGCACGCCGATCAACAGCATCAAGGGTTGGCTGACTGACGACTTGAGTTTGCTATCCGCTTCCGGTTCGCCTTCCACGATATACCCCTGCTCTTCCAGGCGCTCGCGCGATTCCGGATCCACCGTCGCATAGCCGCCGCGCACATAGTCGAAAGCTTGTTGCATGCCAAATTGCAATGGGCTTTTTTCCGGATGTAGCAGCACAACCGGCGCCCCTGTCCGTTCCGCGATTCGCATGGACGTATTGCCGAAGAGCCGCTGCTTCACCCGCGTATCACGGGTCTCGCCCAGTGCCACGTAATCATAGTCGCGCGCGGCTCGCACGATGGCGTCAATCCGATCGGAACTGACATCGGTGAGCAAATTGACTTGCCTGCCTTCAACTTTCATCGCCTCGATCTGTCGCTGCAGGGTGCGGGTAAAGCGCTCTCGTTCCGCCGCCGGCGTCTCGGTGGAAAAGACATGCAACAAGTCCAATACCATATCTGGCGTACTGGCGAACAACTGAATGAGTTGCAAGGAATAGCCCACCTGCCGCGGATCCGCAATCGGCATCAGAACGCGCTTGACTTCGCTGGTGTTGCCGGGCTGCAACATCATCACATCGCAATTGATCTCGCCCAGAACCTGGTCGATATTGGAACCGACCACCGTCCTGCCCTGCTGGTCGCGGACGCCCTGCCAGCCGATCACCACTAGGTCCGCCCGCTGCTCATGCGCCGTATCGATAATGGCCGGGGCAACGCGCCGCGCGACGCGTACGATGTACTCGACCGCCACGCCTTCGTTGCGCACCATCGCAATTGCTTTCTCACGCAGGGAATCGCTGGCTTCTAAATAGCGATAGCCCGAGGACAAAGGCGTCGGCGACGGCACCGTGACAATGTGCAGCAGCGTTACCTTGCCGTCATTCTGCTCCGCGGCGTGAATCGCCGGCGGCAGCAAGGTTGATAGCGTCTCAGGATTGGAAACGGGCACCAGCACGCGATAGGGCGCGTCCGCTTTGGGTTTCATCAATTCCGTCTGTTGCAATACCGCCGTCCTGTGCGCGCGTTCTTGCCGCGGCCGCGCATAGAAGTAATAGATCAGGAAGCCACCGCCGATCCAGACTGCGGCATATACCCATGCGATCCGAGATACCTCGAAGAGCGACAGCACCAGCAAGAATTGCATGCCAATGGCGATCATCGGCAAGATGGGGAAGAAGGGCAAAAGGAAACCGTACTTGAGGTTCTTGCCGTATTTGCTGCGTATGGTGATCACAGCCAGGTTCACCTGCAAGAAGAGCAAGATGAACATGATATCCGCCGAAGCCGCGACGTCCTCGATCGGCAGTGTCAAAGCCACGAACAAGATCAATACGCCCGACCAGCCCAAGGCGATATTCGGTGTGCGCGTCTTGGAACTGACATTGGAGAAACTGTCGGGCAAGGCGCGGTCGCGCCCCATGGCGAAGGAAACGCGGGTCGAGGAAAAGGTCGTCGCGTTAAGCGCGCTCATGGTCGAAAGCAAGGCCCCCAACATGATCAGGAAAGTGCCAAATGGCATGAACTGCGCGGCGGCGCGGGCGATGCCAATTTCGCCCAGCTCACCCAGCCACTCGTGGATGAGCCTGCCTTCCGGCGGATCCACCGCGCCAATGATGACAAAAGCCACCAGCATATAAATCGGCACGACGATGGCCAGTGACAGGAAAACGGCGCGAGGAATATTCTTGCGCGGATTACGCACTTCCTCGCCAGCCTGCACGATAATCTCGTAGCCTTCAAAAGCAATGAAGGTCAAGCCCATCGCGCTGACAATGCCGATGATACCCTGCATGCCCTCGCCCGGGGCGAAGGGATTGAAGGCTTCGAAGCGGATCGGATCGCCAAATACGACGAACAAGCCGCTGACGATGAAGATCAAAATGATGATGACTTTCAACACCGTTACGATATTGCCAACCGCTCCCGTCTCGGACGTGCCCCGGTAATTGATGTACAAGAAGAGCAAGATGATCAATACGGCGAAGCCCTTTTGCACCAGCTCGGCTTCGGTCAGTTCCAGACCAAAGGGCAAGTGCAAGGGACCCGATAGAAAGACGCCCACCCCCTCCGCGTGGTGCGCCTCCGGATCAAGAAAGAGAATCCGCATCAACTCGTAAATGAACCCGCCAAAGCCGACCCCGTAGAGACTGCCGGCGACCGCATGCGCGAACCAACTCATCCAGCCCGCCAGAAATCCATTGGGACCCGGCAAGCCTTCTTTAACCCACAAATAGCCGCCGCCCGCTTCCGGTATCGCCGATCCTAACTCGGCGTACACCATCGCCGTCAACACTGTGATGACGCCGTTCATAGCGAAAGCCAGAATAAGCGCGGGACCCGCCGTGCCCGCGGCGATGCCCGTCAAAACAAAGATGCCGGCGCCGATCATCGCTCCGACACCGATCATCGTTATGTCGAATAATCCAAGGTTTCGTACCAATCCGACATCGTGGGACGATCCTTCGTTGGCTGCCATTTGTCTAATCCTCAACTAGTGAAACGCGCGCGTACAACCAGGTCTTGAGTCGTGGAACCAAGCCACCGACAAATTGACGCTAAATTCCACTTTATAACAGACCGTCCTTGTTTGGCAAGTACATGAGCCGCATCAAAACGTCTTCTGAACAGTCCCGCGACCTGCGCAGCGAAGCACTATCAACAATGAAGGCGAAGACCATAGCTGTCACTGATGACATCAACGAGCTTAACCGTATTAGCCATTGCAAGTGTAATAGAATGGTACGCGTTGATCGAGCTTCTAGGGCGCGTAAGATCAAATGGAGGCTAACTTGTAAGCCGCGTCATTCCAGCGCAATTCGTTCTTCAAGCTGCGCAGATCCGTCGTCCTGTCGATTTGCACGTATTCCACGCCCGCCATCTCGCTGAAGTCGTAGATGTGCTCGGCGCTCAAAGCCTGGCTGAAAACGGTATGGTGCGCGCCGCCGGCATAAATCCAGGCGCTGGCGCCGACTTTCAAGTTGGGATGTGGCGTCCACAGCGCCCGCGCCACAGGCAATTTGGGTAGTTCTGCCTCGGGCTCAATCACGTCCACTGTGTTGACGATCATGCGGAAACGATCGCCGAGGTCAATCAGCGAGGCATTCAAGGCGTCCCCGGCTGCCGTGTTGAAAACCAGTCGCGCCGGGTCGGCTTTGCCGCCGATGCCCAAGGGGTGTACTTCAAGGCTCGGCTGACCGGCCGCGATCGTCGGGCAAATCTCCAGCATGTGCGCGCCCAATACCGCCATATTGTCCGGATGGAGGTGATAGGTGTAATCTTCCATGAAGGAGGTGCCGCCTTCTAGCCCTTCCGCCATCACCTTCAAGGACCGCAGCAGCGCCGCCGTCTTCCAGTCGCCTTCCGCGCCGAAACCATATCCAGCCTCCATCAAGCGCTGAACGGCCAAGCCCGGCAATTGCGCCAGACCATGTAAATCCTCAAAACTCGTCGTGAAGGCAGCGAAGCCGCCATCCTTCAGGAACTGCGCCAAACCAAGCTCAATCCGCGCCGCCTCTCTTGTCGACCCGTGGCGATCGCCACCCTTTCGCAGATCGTCGCTCATGCGGTATTCCGCCTCGTATTCCGCGACTAGCGCGTCAATTTCCCCATCGCTCACTTGATTGACCACGGCGACAAGGTCGCCGACGCCGTAGCCGTTTACCTGATATCCGAATTGCGTCTGCGCCGCGACCTTGTCCCCTTCGGTCACCGCCACCGCGCGCATATTGTCGCCGATGCGCGCCACCTTGATCGACCCAGTCTCCTGCCAGGCCGCGGCTGCCCGCGCCCAAACGCCGACCTGCCCCTGCACGCCTTCGTCGCGCCAATGCCCGACAACCACTTTTCGCTGCATCCGCAGCCGGCTCATCATATGGCCGAATTCGCGGTCGCCGTGCGCCGCCTGGTTGAGATTCATGAAGTCCATGTCGATCTCGGACCAGGGAATATCGCGATTGTACTGCGTGTGCAAATGCAGCAGCGGCTTTTGCAGCGCTGTCAATCCGGCGATCCAGTTCTTGGCCGGCGAAAACGTATGCATCCAGGCGATCACGCCGACGCAAGCCGCATCATCATTGGCGGCGCTGCAAATAGCGTAGATATCTTCCGCTGTGGTCAGCACCGGCTTGTAAACGATCGCAACGGGTATGGCAGTTGCCCTGTCCAGAAAACCCGCGATCTCCCGCGAATGCTCGCCGACCTGCTCAATCGCCTCCGGTCCGTACAAGTGCTGACTGCCTGTCAAAAACCAGATCTGATACTTACGCAATCCCATTCTTTGTTCCCTTCAGCCTAATATAATTCTTCAGTGTCCATAGTAGTCCCATTAATGTAATGAAAAGAAACATTTTTGTAGCGAAAGTTTTGGATGTAATCTTGGTCCCGCCGAATGCGCTCCCATTTCCTCCTTGTGGGGGAAGGGGCCGGGGGATGGGGGGATACAGACCTATCGCTGCCCATAAACATGTTGATAGCGATCGTGCAGACGATCAATATCCGCCCCCGGTATCGTGATGATCTCGCCCAGTTGACGCGCCGTCCAAACGATTGCGGCATTGTCCTCAGTCATAACCGCCGCCTTGACCGCCGCTTCGGCGCAGTCGCCAATCGTGAAGACGCCGTGATTCTGCAGCAGCGCCGCCGGACTTCGATGCCCCGTCAATTTGTCAACAACCAACTTGCCTATCTCCTCGCCGCCGATCAGGCAAAAGCCGCAGCAGGGAATCTCGCCCCCGAATTCGTCCGCCATCGCCGTCGTCACGCAGGGGATCGACTCGCCAACGACCGAAAACGCCGTGGCATAGCGCGAATGCGTATGCGCCACGCCATTGACCGCCGGCATGTGTCGATAGATATAACAATGAGAGGCTGTATCCGACGACGGACTGAGATCGCCCTGAACTACGCGACCCGCCAAATCCGTAACCACCATGTTTTCCGGCGTCAAATCATCAAAGACCAGTCCGCTCGGCTTGATCACCACCAAGCCGCTGTCGGGATCGCGCGCGCTGATATTTCCGCTCGTCCAGGCGACCAGATCGTTCTTGGGCAATTCGGCATGCAGCCGCTGTACTTCTTCGCGCAATTGTGGCAATAACATCGCTGTTGTTCTTCTAACCTGTCGCGTTGAGGGGCTTCGCCTGGCGATCGTCACCGAACAAACGACCGACAATCTTGTTGGCGAAGGGAATCGTCCGTTCCCGACCGCGCAAGGCCACCACCAGGCTGATAATCCAATTGATCGCCAGAAAGATCAACATCGCCACCACCAGCGAAAATAGCGATATTGAGACAATCGGGCCCATGATGGGAACCAAACCGATCACGTAGCCGATCACCGCCCAAAGCAAAAAACTCATGATCAAGGCCAACACAGTCGCGATGCTCTGCTGCGCGTGATTTCGCGTCAGTGGATTGTTCCTGTCAACCGCCAAACCGATGATGCCGCCCAGGACGGGAACGATGTAGGCCAAAACAGCGAAGATTCGCTTAGAGGCCTCGACTTCACTTTGCGGCGCGCGTTCAGGGAGCGGGCTCTGCTGCATTTGCGACTCCTTGCAATTCCAATTCTTCGGCGAAGTGGCAGCGCGCGCTGTGACCGGGCGCTATCTCCACGAGCGGCGGAACCTCCCGTGTGCAGATGTCTTGCGCGTAGCGGCAGCGCGGATGGAATACGCAGCCGGACGGCGGATTAGCCGGGCTGGGCACATCGCCCTCCAGGATGACGCGCTCCATTTTGATCAGCGGATCAGCCGGCGGCACAGCCGAAACCAGCGCCTCGGTGTAGGGATGCCTGGGAGCCCGCAGCAACTCGTCCGTGGGCGCTATTTCCACGATATTGCCCACGTACATCACCGCGATCCTGTCGCAGATATGCTCCACCACCGAAAGATCGTGCGAGATGAAAATGAACGTCAGCCGGAAGTCGTCTTTGAGGTTCTGCAACAGGTTCAGCACCTGCGCCTGCACCGAAACGTCCAGCGCCGAGACCGGCTCGTCGGCCACAATCAGGCGCGGATTCAAGGCCAGCGTACGCGCGACGCCGATCCTTTGCCGCTGCCCTCCGGAGAACTCGTGCGGATAGCGGCCCATATAAGCCGGCTTCAAGCCCACCGCGTTCATGAGTTCCGCCACACGCGCCGTAATCTCGTCGCCGGAAGCAACGCCATGGATAACCAAGGGTTCAGCGATCAAATCCCGCACCGTCAAACGCGGATTCAAGGAGCTGAACGGATCTTGAAAGATCATGCGCATTTCCTTGCGCAGTTCTTTCATCTCCCTGCCGTTCAGCTTCGCGACATCGACCCAATCGCCATCGCTCTTGTGGAAGAGCACCTCGCCGTCGGTCGGGTCATACAGGCGCAGTAAGCTGCGGCCGACGGTCGTCTTGCCGCAGCCGCTCTCGCCAACCAGCCCCATCACTTCCTGTTCGCGCAGTTCGAAGGAGACGCCGTCAACAGCTTTGATCGTGCCCACCTGCCGCTGCAACATGCCCCGCCGCAGCGGGAAGTGCATTTTGAGGTCCTTTACCTTGAGAATGATATCGCGCTTGCTATTATCGGCAGCTAAATCTGACATGCCTGCGCCATTCCAATCACAGATTCGAGTAGGGATCAGCGGCGTCGCGCAAGCCGTCACCCAGGAAGTTCAAACCCAGCACCGCCACGACAATGAAGATCACCGGCGTCAATATCCAGGTGTTCTGCCCCAGCGTCTCCAGGCTCTGCGCGCTCTTCATCAGGAAGCCCCAGCTTGTCAGCGGCTCATTGATGCCGATGCCCAGGAAGCTGAGGAAGGCTTCCGCCAGGATAATATCGGGGATCATCAGCGTCAGAATCACGATCACGTGGCTGAGCACATTTGGATAAAGATGTTTGAAGATGATGCGGAAGTCGCCCGCGCCTTGCTCCTTTGCCGCCAGGATGAAGTCCGTCTCGCGCAAGGACAGTACCTTGCCCCGCACCTCGCGCGCCAATACTGCCCAGCGCAGGAAGGGGAAAATAAAGGCCATCACCAAAAACTTTTGTTCGCCCGACCAGGTCGTGGGGATCACCGCCGCCAGCGCCATCCACAGCGGCAGCTCCGGGAAGGACATTACCACTTCCACGAAGCGCTGAATCGCATTGTCTATGCCGCCGCCATAGTACCCGGAGATGACGCCCAGCGACGAGCCGACCACGATCGCGATCATCGCCGCCAATATGCTCAGCGACAAGGAAACCCGCCCAGCCAGGCAGATCCGCCCCCAGAGGTCGCGTCCAAAGCGGTCTGTGCCCAATAGATGCAAGCGCACCTCATCGGTATCCAGACCGAAAAGATGAAGATCAGTGTCGATCAAGCCGAAGAGCTTGTACTCCCAGCTGCGCACGAAGAATTGCACCTGAAACGGGCTCTCCGTATCAATTTTCGGTCTCGCCTGATAAGTTACCGGGTCTATTTCGAGCTCTTGTTTGTAGACAAAAGGCCGGACCTTGAAGTTGCCGTCGATATCGAAAAAGCGGATCTGGGTCGGCGGCGTGTAGGAATCTCCCAAGGCCGTCTGATACAGATCGTAAGGCGCGAAAAACTCGGGGAAGATCGCCAACACCAGCAGCATGATGACCATTAGACCGCCGACAATGGCCGCCTTGCTACGGCTGAAGCGTTGCCAGACCAACTCCGAATACGAGTCGCTGCTCTCTTCCTCGTCTTCGTCTTCCGCCGGTATCCTGTCTTCGTAGATTTCTTGCACTCTGCAAGCCTTTAGACCTAGCTGTAGGAAATTCGCGGATCCAGGATTCCCAGCGCCATATCGGCGATGAAGTTGCCCGCGATCAGCAAAATGCCATACAGAAGCATGACACTGCCCGACAAATACACATCCTGTTTCAGCAGCGCCTCGGCGAACATCGGCGCAATCGTCGGCAAGCCGAAGACGATCGCCGCCTCCAACTCGCCCTGAAACATGTATGGCAGCACCGTACCCTGATAAGCAATAATCGGATGCAAGGCGTTGGGCACCGCGTGCCGGTTGATCACGCGGCTTTCCTGCAATCCCTTCGAGCGCGCCGTCGTCACGTATTGCTGGTTCAGTACATCCAGCAGGTTGCCGCGCATCACGCGCATATTCCGCGCCACCCCGCCCAAGCCCGCGATCAAGATCACCGGGCCAACATGCTTGAGCAAATCAATCGCCTTTTCAATCGACCAGGGCGCATAGCGGTATTCTGGCGATTGCAGGGACGAGACGTGCTCCCATCCCAGGCCAAAAGCCAAAAAATACACCACGATCAGAGCCAGGGAAAAACGCGGTATCGAGGTCGCGAAAAAGGCGAATGCAGCCGCCGTGTTGTCCGCAATGCTATATTGCCGGTTGGCCACATAAATGCCCAAGGCAATCCCGACCAGCGACGAGATGGCATGCGCCGCCATCGCGATGCCAATCGTGCGCGGCAGACGCTGCGCCAGCAACTGGCTGACATCAACCCGCTGCGAAAAGGACCAGCCAAAATCGCCGTGCAAGACGATCGCGCCCAACCATTTGAGATACTGAACTGGCAGCGGATCGAGTAGGCCGTATTTGTCCCGTAATTTGTTAGCCGCTTCTTCCGCCTCTTCCTCCGACGCCCCGCCCAGCGCAATCAATTCTTGCTTGTAAACATCGGCGAAATCGCCCGGGGGAATCTGAATAATAGTGAATGCCACTATTGTGATGACGATCAAAATGAGAATGGAAGACAAAAGGCGCTGTACAACGAACCGAAGCATATGTGGCTAGCCCTATTGCCAAGAAATTGATCTGCGATGATCACTCAAGTATAAATCAGATTGGCCGCGAGAGGCAAAAGAGCCGAACAATGGAAGTTCTGAAACCTGAGATACGTGTCGCCTCGCGCTTGCTCGCCAAGAAAGTCGCCCCTCCCCATTGCAATGAGGAGGGGCCGGGGGCGGGGTAAACCAGTTGCCTGAGCCGCCAGCTTACCGCCACCTTTATTTCTGCCAATTGCAGCAGCTTACATGTCATCCATGCCGTAATCCGGCAGCGTACCCGGGAAGATCTCGGCGATCTGCTCATCCGGATTGACCCAAACGGCTTCCGGAATCACATTGCCCCAGGTCCATTGATAGAAGAAGGGCGGCGCGCCAACCGGAATGTTGTTGAAGCGCTTCGCCAATGCCAGGCCGTAACGCCCTACCACGCCACCGACTTTGTAGACATTCTCGGTGAAGAGTTGGTTGTAACGGAACATCAGCTCTTTGCGCGCGTCAAAATCCGGCTCCAGGCAGAAGGCATTGACGACCTCAATGAGCTCTTCCTCGAAGTCCAGCAAGTCGCGGCTGCCGCCATCGGCCCGGTGGAAATCGGGCGTGATATCGGTGACCGGTCCCAGGTCCTGGCAGCGCGTGAAGGAAGTGGTGTACTCCTGACCGATACGGTCAACGCGCATTTCCCAGGTGCCGGTGGTGATCGCGTCGTTCGAGGCCGGACCCTGCAGCGGACGCAAATTGACCTGTACGCCAACTTCTTGCATCAGCAGCACGAAGGCGTCGCCGATCTGGCCCGTCGCTTCGGCAGCTACGCTGGTATCCAGCACGACGACTAGATTGTCCCCTGCCAGCGGACCGTCGGTCCAGTTGAGAATGCCGTCCCCATCGCTGTCTTCAAAACCGATCTCGGCCAGCAACGCGCTCGCCGAATCGGGCGAGTACGGGTAATAGACCACGCTGTTGATATCGAAGTAAGGCGAGCCCGGCGTCAAGCCACTGGCGAAGGCGCGCATGAAGGGACCGCGAATGACCGCTTGGCCGACGCCGTCGCCGTCAACCGCGTGTTGTACCGCGCGGCGGAAACGCTGATCGCGGAAGAGATCGCGCAAGGCCTGATCGCGCTCATCCTGGACGCCAAGCGACGACGACAGGTTGAACTCGATATCGAATGCCAGGGTCTCGGGACCCCACTCGATGTAGAAGTGCGCGTCATCCTCTTGCGAACGGGTGATCGCTTCTACATAAGTGCTGGGATTCTCGAGGTTGGTGTGATCAATCGAACCTGCCAGCGTACCCAGTGTACGGCCGATGCCGCTCGGTCCTTTTTCGAACGTTACTTCTTCAATGTAGGGCAGTTGGTGGCCCTGCTCGTCGACCTTCCAGTAATACGGGTTCCGGCGGTGAACCATGAACTCGTCAATCTGGTAATCCACAGCCACCCAGGGACCCATGGTCGGGACGGGCAAATCGTCCTGTACCTGGAAGGTCTCGAAGGTGTCATAGTCGGATTCTTCGTTAACCGCCGGGTGCATGGGCGAGTAGATATGCTCAGCGCAGATGTTGAAGTCCAGGAAGTCCATCTTGAAGAGCAACTGAACGGGATAGGCTTCCGGGAAGGTCCAGGTGACCTGGTCATCGCCAGTCTGCTCAAGCATGATGTCCTCGCCATTGATCTGCCAGGTGGACCGGTTCGTCCAGGAGTTGACGTTCTCGTCCAGGATGATGTGTTCCCAAGTGAACATGATGTCATGAACGCCGAAGGCATGGCCGTCCGACCACTTGGCGCCGCGAATGATGTTCATGACCAACTGACTGCCGTCTTCACTCCATGCCCAGTCTGTGGCCAGGTTCGGCAGCGGCTCCAGGTTGTCATGGCGCAGGAACATCGGGCCCGACTTGACCAGCGATTCGCCATAGATGTAGTTGATGCCGAACCAACCCTGCGTTTGGCGCGCGCACAGGTTCCAGCCAGCAGTCGGTACTGCCGAGAAATCGCGCCAGACACCGCCATAAACGCCCGGCCCCGTGGACATGCCCGATTCCAGGATAACTTGCGGATTCTCGGGCAGACGTTCTTCAACCGGCGGCAATTCCCCAGCTTCGACCAGCGCCGTCACCCATGCCGGTTCGCTATAGGAATCCAGCGCCTTGTAAACAAGCATCTCATCCAAAGAAAACGTGACAATCGGGTTCTCGCCGATCTGCACGCCCTCGGGATACGGTACCGGGTCGGCCACTTCGCCCATCTGCGCGAAGCCGGCTCCCACTGCTGTCAGCGCCAGGGCTGAAACCAGCAACAGACGAATAAGTGTAGTAAACTTCATCGATCTTCCTCCATAATTGTTCGTTAAAGAACTATCCCGACGGCGCTTCTGCCGACAGGTTAATTCACTCAGGACCTCTAATCAGAGATTGCGCGTCTTGCGCCAATCTCAATGCGCCGCGCCAGCCGCGACATGCATCTCGCCGGTCACGCGCCGAGCGGCTCATGAAGCCAGCAAGCCACCTGATGCTCGCCATCGACGGTCGTGGTTGGCGGCAAGTGCTGACGACATTTCTCCATCACATGCGGGCAGCGGTCGGCGAATGCGCAACCCGGGATATCGGCAATCGCATTAGGCACGATCCCCTCGATCGGCACTAATACATCCTTGCGGCGTCCCAAAACCGGTATCGACTGCAATAATCCAACTGTGTAGGGATGCTGCGGATCCCGGAAAATATCGACAGCCGTGCCATACTCGACCACGCGCCCGAAGTACATCACCGCCACGTAATCCGCCATTTGCGATACCACGCCCAGATTATGCGTGATGATGATAATCGACGAGCCGAAGTCCTCTTGCAGTTGCTCCATCAGGTCGATAATCTGCGCCTGAATCGTGACATCCAGCGCAGTAGTCGGCTCGTCCGCGATCAAGATCGAGGGATTGCAAGATAACGCCAGCGCAATCATCACGCGCTGACGCATGCCACCGCTCAATTGATGCGGATACTGTTTGACCCGTTCCTGCGGATCAGCAATACGCACGCGGTCGAGCATATCAATCGCCACCTTCAGCGCCTCTTTTTTGCTGAGACCCTGGTGCAATTCCACTACTTCAGAAATCTGTCGGCCAACTGTATGCAGGGGATTCAACGAGGTCATCGGTTCTTGAAAGATCATCGAGATCTCGCCGCCGCGGATGCTGCGCATCTCCACGCCCTTGGGGTCGAGCTGAACGATATCAATCGTTTCGGCGCGGCGCTTTTGCCGGCGAAAGACGATCTCGCCTTCGACGATCTCGCCTGGCGGGGACTTGATCAATTGCATGATCGAATGCGCTGTGACGCTCTTGCCACAGCCGCTTTCACCGACGATGCCGAGCGTCTGCCCGTTCGCCAGGCTGAAGCTCACACCCTTAACCGCCTTCACCACACCCTTGTCAGTGAAGAAATGAGTCTTCAAGTTGCGGACTTCCAGGATCGGCTCCGCGCCGTTGTTCCCGCTCATCCTTGTTCTTTCTAATGCTCAAACAAACCTTATTTGATCGTTCCTAGGCGCGGGGCGACATCGAAGCCCCTTTTGCGCCTATTGCTTTCCCCACTAGTCCCTGACGCGTCCCCCCATTACCAGACGTCTCAGCCTTTATCCGATGTTCGCGCCGTCTCTTGCGCCGCCTTGTCCTTCGCCAACTCCTCCACGCTGCGCGTATGCAGGCGAGCGGCGCCCTTCGTATCCACCAGTTTCACTCGGGTTCCGCGCGCCTCATGCTCAGCCAGGCGTTGACGCGCCGCTTCAATCTCGGTAGTGGCGTAATTCGGCAGCCATTCGGCTTGCGCAACCAGCAACTCGTCCGTCATCTGCCAGACTTCTTCGGGATTGCAAACCGCGCCCACTAGCGGATCGTGCAGCATCGCTTGCTTGAGCAGGGTAACATCGCCATGCACGGCTGCTTCCATCGCCATCCCCTGCACGCGCACGCTCGCCGAGCAAGTCGCGGCGGGCGCCATAGGCAAATCGCCCACCACCGGCATATTGATACCGTTTTTGTCCACGTATCCCGGGATCTCGACCACGCAACCATCCGGCAGATTCGTGATGTAACCCTGGTTTGGCACGTTGAAATGTCCGCGATAGACGCGGCCCGTCTCAAGCCCTTCAATAATATAGGAGCCATGCTCCAGGCTGCGCTTGTCAGCGCTGATTTTCGGCGGTTCTTCTTCCAGCCAATTGGGGAAGTCGGTCTCGAACCAGTTGCGCCCCTCGGTGCAGACGCGCAAATACCCGCCTGTTTCGCCGTGGATCCAGCGGCTCAGGTCAATCCAGTCTCGGATCTCATCGGGCCGTTTGCGGTACCAAGGCACATATTCGCTGAGGTGCCCGTTCGATTCCGTCGAGTAATAGCCGAAGCGGCGCAAGACATCAATTCGCACTTTTTCTTCTTCGCGGAAGGCCGGATGTGCCTCAAAAAGCGCCAAGAGCCGCGGCGTCATATCCATGCCGCGCCACCGCACCTGAATGTACCAGGTCTGATGATTGATCCCGGCGCAGATGATATCGACATCCTTCATCGTCACGCGCTCATCGTCAGCGAGCAGACCTTCGCGCCGCGCCCATAGCTCAATGCACTCGGCGATCTGTCCGTGGCCGTGCTGGATGCCATGGCAGAGACCAATGGTCTGTACGCCGCCGTATTTGTTGCAAGCCCAGGTATTCATCGCCATGGGATTGGAGTAATTGAGGAATAGCGCGCCCGGCTTGGCGACATCGCGGATGTCCTGGCAAATGCCTAGCAAGACCGGGATGGTCCGCTGACCGTACATGATGCCACCGGCGCAGATCGTGTCGCCCACGCACTGATCAACGCCGTATTTCAGCGGAATATCAATATCCAAAGCGAAGGCGTCCAGGCCGCCCTGTCGAATCATGCAAATGATGTAATCGGCATCAGCAACTGCTTCGCGCCGGTCCAGTGTGGAACTGATCGTTGCCGGTAGAGCGTTGGCGCGGATGTCCCGCTCGCACAATTGCGCAACCATGCCCAGGTTGCGCTGCGAAATATCCATCAGCGCAAAATGCGTATCGGCGAATTCCGGCACAGTCAACAAGTCCATCATCAACCGCCGTGTGAAGCCGACCGAACCCGCGCCGATCATGGCAATCTTCAAAGACATATCATCTCCCGTATCCCGTTGACGACAAGGTTTCCGTTACAGGATAGGTCATCTTTTGAAACTTGCAAGAGTAGTGAGATTTCGAGGGGCGTGCCGCGTAAATACGCATATGAAGACACAATTCCGTCTAATCGAATGAATATTTACCTACTATGCATTGCATATTTAAGCAGACATATTGCGCTTTTGTCAAGCATAAGCACACAATAACATGCATAAAACGCGCATTATCTGTTATACTTGCTCCTGAAACAAGGGATCATTAATGACTGCTATTGTCCTGAACAAGAAATGAAGAAATTTGAAAGACAGTCACTGATTTTGGAGCGCGCGCAAGATACCGCTCCCCAGGAACTTCTGTCAACGCGCGATCTGGCCCAACAATTCGCCGTCTCCGAAACGACTATCCGGCGCGACTTTCAAGAAATGGCGGAAGCCGGCTTGATCCAGCGGCAGTATGGCGGCGCCTACCAGAGCAAGACGCCGCAAGCGACCAATCGGGGACATGTCGGCGTCTTGCTGGTTTCACGCATCGACAAGTACCGCGACCCCTTTTACAACATGGTCTTGGAAGGCGTCGACCGCGCTTTGGAACGACTCGGCTATCAGATCGCCTTTGTCAAAACCCTGCACGAGGTTGATACCACAGCGCAAGCCAGTCAACTGCTCGATGCATACGCTTTCAATGGCTTGATCCTGCTGGGCACGGCCGGCTCGGACAGCATTCGCTACCTGCGGCAGCGCTTTTCACCGATCGTGACCATGACCGACAAACACGATATTGAGGATGACCTGGTTCTGTTCGATGGCGCGCGCGGCATGCGCTTGATGGTTAAGCACCTGGCGGATCTGGGACATCGTCGCCTCGGCTTCATCGCGGGCTACGACGATATACGATATGACGGCTTCCTGGAGGGTCTGGCGGCCTGCGGACTGGAGTCAGCGCCGTCGCTACACCAGATTCTACAACCGGGACCCTCCGGCTGGACACCCGATCTGGGCGAACGCGGCGCCAATAACCTGATGGGTTTGGATCGCAAACCGGATGCGATCGTCTGCGCTTCCGATCGTCTGGCCATCGGCGCCATGCGTTGGTTGCAGAGCAGCGGCTATCAGGTCCCTCATGACATCGCCGTCACCGGCTTCGACAATATACCCGATTCCGATTTCACCTACCCGCCGCTGACCACTGTCCACGTCCACAAAGTGCGCATGGGAGAGATCGCTGCCGAGCGCATCGCCAAGCGCATCGAAAACCCAGATGATCTCTTCCTCAAAATCACGACGCCGGTTTCGCTGGTACTGCGCCAGTCTTGCGGCAGCCAACCCTAAGGGACGCGGCTGTTTGTTCGCCTAAGTCAAACCCGCCACCTGCCACAAGCGCGTCATGTGCGCCGCAGTCTCCTCCGCCGCTTCCAACGGATCCTCCATCGCATTCAGGCGCTTGCTGAATGGCTCTGGCGTCACCGGTCCGTCATAACCCAGCTCGATGAGTTTCTTCATGAAGGCTTCAATCGGCAGCACGCCGGTCTCGGTCGGCAAACGCCGGTCGTGATCGTTATAGGTCGCCATGGTCAAGCCCTTCGGCGCGTCGTTCACATGCACGTTGACAATGTCCGCATTGCTGATCTTCTCCAGGTCCGCCACCGCGCCACCCGACGTGTACAGATGCCAGGCATCCAGCAGCAAGCCCACGTTGCCCGTGCCGATCGCCGCGGCCAGCTCCAACATGCCTTCCATCGTGTGGATGAAGTCGTGCTGATCCGCCGGGCGCAAACTCTGCGGACCGATGAATTCGATGCCAAAACGAAGCCCAAAAGTCTTCAAGACCTCGGCGATCGCCCGGAAGCGCTCGACGTGCCAGGCGAAGTTCTCGTCAAATGCGCGTTCGGTCGATGTCGGCGGGCACCAGGTCGAGCAGCGCAACGCGCCCAGTTCCGCCGC
Source organism: Chloroflexota bacterium (assembly GCA_026707745.1). GTDB lineage: Bacteria > Chloroflexota > Anaerolineae > Aggregatilineales > Phototrophicaceae > UBA6055. Next base: position 48,957 of record JAPOWG010000043.1, on the reverse strand, counting down.
CAACTCGGCGAACTTGGGCAAGTCCGCCAGGTCATCGCGCCAGCCCTCCCCTTGCCAGTTCACCGGCGCTCCCCAAGCGCCGTATTTGATGCCCGCATCCTCAAACAGCGCTCTGACGGCGCCGACATCATTTGCCTCGGCTATTTGCGCCGCTTCCTGAATGCTGAAATCCAGACCCTCGAAACCGGTCTGTTTGGCTAAACTCAGGTTCTCTTGCAATGACTGCCCGCGAATGCCGATGGCGCCGGGACTCAAGGTCTTGTACATCTCAACTCCTTGTCAGGTCATAATCTCCACGCTCGAATCAACGTGCAGACTATAACTTATTCCGAATCCCATTACCGCCCTCTATTTTCTCCGTGTCTCTCTTTTTTTGAACCACGATCTGCGGTAGCCGAGCAGGTTTATTATTTTGTGTGAGCGCGGTAGCCCAATTTCGCTGCCGCCGAGCGGCTGTGGTGAATTAATTTGTATTGCGTCGTAAAATACGCCTATGAACACCGAGACGCTCAAGCAGCAGGCGGGCGAATACGCGGCCCAATTCGTCGAATCGGGCATGGTCATCGGGCTGGGCACCGGCAGCACCGCCATCTTCGCCACCCGCCGCATCGCCCAGCGCATCCACGACGGCGACCTCTGCGATATCATCGCCATCCCCACCTCCCGCGCCACCGAAGCCGACGCCCGCGAACTCGGCATCTCCCTCAGCACGCTCGAGCGCCATCCACGCATCGACCTCACCATCGACGGCGCCGACGAAGTCGATCCCGCATTCAACCTCATCAAAGGCGGCGGCGGCGCGCTCCTGCGCGAGAAAATCGTCGCCCAGGCCACCGAGCGCCTGGTCATCGTCGTCGACCAATCAAAACGCTCGCATCAACTCGGCGTCAATTGGGCGGTGCCGGTCGAAGTCTTCCCCTTCGGCTGGCATTCCCAAGCCGGCTTCTTGCGCGATCTCGGCGCCGGCGTCGCCCTGCGCAACAGCGGCGGAGATCCCTTCCAGACCGACCAGGGCAACCTCATCCTCGACTGTGACTTCGGCCCCATCGCCGACCCCGCCGCCTTGGACAAGACCCTCAAGTCCCGCGCCGGCATCGCCGAACACGGCCTCTTCATCGGCATGGCCCGCGACATCATCGTCGCCGGCGCCGATGGCATCCGGCATTTGCGCAAAAGCTGAAACTGCAGAACCAATACCAACGAAGTCATGCAACGCCAACATTTAAGGCGCCCGCAAAACATACGCTTCCCTTGGTTTTTTCTCTGTGCCCTCTGTGCCCTCTTTTTTGATAAACCGCGATCTGCGGTAGCCGAAGAGGTCTGTTATTTTGTGTGAGCGCGGCAGACCTTTTCGCTGCCGCCGAGCGGCTGTGGTTAATATTTTCTGTTGCAACCGAAAAGGACACACTACCTCCAATCGGCTCAGCAGTGATCATTTGGTGTATCGTACGATATGTGTTAAAGTCCGCTATAGTCATATCCTGAAACCAATATGGAAATACAGATGCCAAAAATACTTACTGACGAACAGATAAACTTTTACCACGAAAAGGGCTATGTCAAAGTCGAGCAGGTCCTGCCGCAGCGCAGCATCGACTTGGGTCGTAAAGTCTGCGCCGACTGGGTCGACCGCACAGTGCAGGGCTGGGTCGCTGAAGGGCTGCTCGAAGACGGGCTGGAACATCTGGACCTGGGGCGTCGTCTGACCGCCGCCTGGAACCAGGCCAGCAAGCCGAGGTATCATCGCAGTCCCCGCCGCCAAATCGTCAGCCCTGAACTCTTCCAGTTTATGAGCGAACCCAACGTCATCGACATCGCCGAAGACCTGCTGGGCACTCCCGAGGTCTTCATGCACGGCGTCTTTAACTTGCGGCCCAAGCTGCCCGATCAGCGCTGGACGCGCACGCCCTGGCATCAAGATTCGCAGTACTATCCCTCCATCGCCCAGGTCCATACGCTGTCGATCTGGATGCCCCTGCAGCGCGTGACCACCGAAAATAGTTGCCTGCAAGTGGCAGAGGGTTATCATCGCGGCGACATGTACGCCATCACCGAAGACGAGGAGACCGGTTTCCTCGGCATCTCCAAAGAGGAGCGGGCGTCGATACCGGGCATCCCCATCGAGATGGATGCCGGCGACGCGCTCTGTTTCACACAATTGACGCCGCACGCCGCCCTGCCCAACAAATCCGATGCCGTCCGCTGGTCTATCGACCTGCGCTATCAAAGCATCACCGATGCCTTTGTGCATGAATACAATGTCGAAATCGGCGGCCGCGACAAAGGCTTCATCGCCCGCAGCGAAGCCGATCCGGCGTCTGCCGCCACTTGGGAAAGCTGGGAACGCCAGTGGGAAGGAGACCCCTATAGCGCGTATTGATGAGACCATGTAGGGCGTTTCCGGTAGTGTATAGTCGCTTTTCTACCCCTCGCCCCCCAGCCCCCTCTCCCACAAGGGGAGAGGGGGAGCTATAAACAGCGGATTCCGTAGTAATATGCTGACTTCCGTAAAGATCGCCTGCCGGAAAATCATTAACTACCTTTGGGAGGAAAAAGAATCATGAAGTACAAATTCAGTCGATTCGTCGGGTTACTGTTGCTTCTGAGCATGCTCTTCGGCGCCGGGACGGCGTCGGCGCAAGACGATATCACCCTGACCATCTGGACCTTCGGCTCCTTTTTCACCGATTTCTACAAAGGCATTGAAGCCGACTATAAAGAAATCGCGCCCCATGTCACCATCGTGGTCGAAGAGATCCCTTACGGGCAGCTCTACGACAACTTGCAGGGCGCTTTTGTCGCCGGCGTCGGCGCGCCTGATATCGTGGACGTTGAGCAAGGGGTCATCAGCCGCTTCCTCAAGGGCGAGCCCGGCTTGGTACCTCTGAACGACCTCATCGCGCCTTACGCGGACGACTACATCATGGCCAAGACGGGCTTGTACGCCCATCAGGGCACGATCTACGGCATTGATCACTGCCTCTGCCCGGTCGTCCTTTACTATCGACACGACATCTTCGCCGATGCCGGCATTGAAATGCCCATCACCACCTGGGATGAATTCGTCGAGGCGGCGTCCGCCCTGACCGAACAGGGCATCTCGGCGCTGTCCTTGTCCGACCGCTCCTGGGGTGACTTTTACATGCTGCTCTTGCAGTCGGGCAGTCCCGGCTTCTTTGATGCCGACGGCAATGTCATCGTCGACAGCCCCGAGGCCATCGCCGTCCTGGAATGGTATCTCGGCTTGCTCGAGAGCGGCGTTGCCATCGCCCCGGGCGATTCGCAAAGCATCTACGGCTTGATGTCCGAGGGCAAAATAGCGGCTGCCATCGGCGCCGACTGGTACGGCGGCTTCATCAAGAACAATGTCGCCGATACTGAAGGTCTGTGGCGCGCGGCGCCTCTGCCCGCTTTTGAAGAGGGCGGCGCCCGTACCAGCACGCACGGCGGCACCGCCTACTCGATCACAGCGCAAAGCGAGCACAAGGACGAGGCTTGGGCTTACATCGAATTCGCGCTCTTCAACGAAGACAACAAGATCTTCGAATTTCAAGTGAACAACCTGCTGCCGCCCGTGCTCTCACATCTGGATAACGAAGCGCTGCTGGGTCCCGACCCCTACTTCGACAACCAGTCGCTCGGCGAGCTTTTCCTTGAGCTGGCGCCCGAAGTGCCGCATCAAGTGCGCGGTCCCTGGTTCAATGAAGCCAGCACGCTGGTGGGCAACGCTATATTCGAAGCCGCCCAAGGCGAGAAGACGGCCGAGCAGGCGCTGAAGGACGCTGCCGCCGAACTGCGGCGTCAGATCGATTTCGGATAGGGATTAACATGGCTTTGCCCCCATCCCCCATCCCCTTCCCCGGCGGGTCAGTGTCTACGCGACCCCAAAATGAGGGAAGGGGAGCTTGGATTACGCGAGCACGCTAAAATCGACGAAAGCCCCTCCCTCTTTATGCGCCGCGTAGACACAGGCGGTCGGGGAGGGGTTTGGGGTGAGGGTAGAAGTAAGGAGCCGAACTAAAGTGGCGTCCCTGCCCGTGCATGGTAATGCCAGGAATACTGACGGAGACCGCGGCCTGCGCGCCTGGTGGAGCCGCTCCGAGCGCAAGGTCGTGCCTTACGTCTTCATCTCGCCCTTCTACATTCTCTTCATCGTTTTCTCGGTCGGTCCGCTTGTCTACGCGCTCTACCTCAGCTTGCACCGCTGGCCCGGCACCGGTCCCATGCGGCACGTCGGCTTGGGCAACTATACTTACCTGGCGGGCGACCCGGTCTTCCTCAAGTCGCTGTGGAACACGGTCTATTACGCCGTCGGCGCCTTTCTCTTCATCTTGCCGCTGGCGCTGGTTTTGGCGCTGCTGATCAACTCGACGCTGATTCGTATCAAGAGCCTTTTCCGCATCGGCTACTTCCTGCCCATCCTGACCAGCACGGTGGCCGCCACCATTATGTTCCTGCTCATCTTCAACAATGAATTCGGCTTGATTAACCAGGGCTTGGCGTCGCTGGGCATCCCGGCGCTGAAATGGCTCGACGAAGAACTGGTCAAGATATCGGTGTTGGCGGTGGTGACCTGGCGTTATACCGGCATCAACGTCTTGTATTTCCTCACCGGTTTGCAGAGCATTCCGCCGGAACTCTACGAAGCGGCGCAGGTGGACGGCGCCGGAACCTGGGCGCAATTCCGCTACATCACCCTCCCGCAGTTGCGGCCGATCGCGCTCTTTGTCGGCGTGGTAACGATGATCGGCTCCTTTCAGCTCTTCGCCGAGCCGATGCTGCTGGCCAACGGCGGACCCAACGACGCCAGCCTGACCATCGCCAACTACCTCTACCGCATGGGCTTCACCAACGCCAAGCTCGGCTACGGCTCGGCCATCGGCTGGGTGCTGGCGCTGATCATCTTCGGCTTGTCCTTCATCCAGCTCTACCTCTTCGGCGCCTTCAGGAAGGAAGACTGAAGCGATGAACGGTTCGCTCACCGTCCGCGCCCAGCGCACAATCGCCTACGGCTTCCTCTTCTTCATCCTGATCTCGATGGCGACGCCCTTCGTCTGGATGATCTCCAACACCTTCAAGGAACAGTCCCAGATCTTTGAACGGCAGCCGACGCTGATCCCCGAAGAGCCTCATCTGCGTAATTATGTCAGCCTCTTCGTCGACTTTGACTTCCACAAACATTTTCTCAACAGCGCCTTTATCGCCGTGGTTCATACCTTCTCTCATCTTTTCCTGGCATCGCTGGCCGGTTTCGCCTTCGCCAAATACAATTTCCCGCTGAAGAATTTCCTCTTCCTTATCTTGCTCGGCTCGATGATGGTACCGCTCTACACGATTTTCATCCCGCTCTTCGTGCTGGTGATCCGCCTCGGCCTGGTCAATAGCTACGCCGGTGTCATCATTCCGGGCGTGGCCGGCGCTTTCGGCATCTTTTTCATGAAGCAAAGCATGGAAGCGGTGCCGGGCGAGCTGCTCGATTCCGCCCGTATTGATGGCGCTTCCGAGTTCCGCATTTACTGGCAAATCGCGCTGCCCTTGGTGCGTCCGGCGCTGGCAGTCTTGGCGGTGCTGGCCTTCATGGGCTCCTGGAATGATTTCGTCTGGCCCCTGGTGGTGCTGCGCAGCCGCGAATTGCAGACGCTGCCCGTTGTGATGGCCGGCATGGTAAGCCTCTATCGCATGGAATACGGCGTCGTGATGGCGGCGTCGCTGCTGTCGACGATACCGATATTGTTGCTATTCCTGGTGCTGCAGAAGCAATTTCTCGCCGGTCTCACCGTCGGCGCGGTCAAGTCGTGAAGCCGAGCAAGCAATCCCATAGCTTCAGAAATGAGCCGCCCTCAAAAAAGCAAGCGCTGTAGGGACGACTTATCAGACGCTGTTGAAGAACAGGAATTTGAGCGCAATGATGATCCGTACTGCACCGTATTCACCCCTCCCCAATGCTTTGGGGAGGGGCCGGGGGTGGGGTTAGAGCAGTATTTCAACAGCGTCCATCAGTTCGCCCGCTCAACGAGGACTGTGTGTCAGGCCGACTTGGCGGCTCGCCCGTACAGCCATCGCGAAAGTTGCAGCATCGCGTCGATTGCGCTAAGCTATCGCGATAGCGTACTCTTGATGGAGCCGGGACATCCTTATGCCCAAAATATTGACCGACGTACAGATCGCCTTCTACCAAGACAGAGGCTGGCTCAAAGTCGAAAACGTGGTGCCGCCACATAGCATCGAGCTGGCGCGCAAAGTCTCCGCCGGCTGGGTCGACCGCGAGGTGCGAACCTGGATCGAAAAGGGCTTGCTCGAAGACGGTTTCGAACATCTCGACCTCGAGCATCGGCTGAAGGTCGCCTGGAACGAGGCGGGCAAGCCGATGTACCATCGCAGCCCGCGCCGCCAGACCGTGTGCGCGGAGCTCTTCCAATTCATGAGCGAACCCAACATCATCGACATCGCCGAAGACCTGCTGGGCACGCCCGAGGTCTTCATGCACGGCGTCTTCAACCTGCGGCCGAAGCTGCCTGATCAGCGCTGGACGCGCACGCCCTGGCATCAAGATTCGCAGTATTACCCCTCGAATACCCGGGTGCATACGATTTCGATCTGGATGCCGCTGATGCGGGTGACGACCGAAAACAGCTGCCTGCAAGTGGCCGAGGGTTATCATCGCGGCGATATGTACGCCATCACCGAAGACGAAGAGACCGGTTTCCTCGGCATATCGAAAGAGGAGCGGGCGGCGATACCGGGCATCCCCGTCGAGATGGAGGCGGGCGATGCCCTCTGCTTCACCCAGTTGACGCCGCACGCCGCCCTGCCCAACAAGTCCGATGCCGTGCGCTGGTCCATCGACCTGCGTTATCAAACCATCGCTGACGCCATGGTCCCGGAACACAATACCGAAAAAAACGGCGGCCGCGAAAGAGGCTTCATCGCCCGCAGCGAAGCCGATCCGGCGTCGGTGGGCACCTGGGAGCAGTGGGGACCCCTGTGGGAAGGAGATCCTTATAGCAACTATTGATAGATACTATCGTCTCAGTTCGCTGATCAACCTGAAATAAACGTTCTGAAGCAAGAGTCTAATGAAAGGTAAACTCATGAGTATCGCCCGTCGAATTGGTATATTGTTGTTGCTCGTCAGTATGCTCGTCGGCGCCGGATCCGCAACGGCGCAAGACGACGTCACGCTTACGATCTGGACCTTCGGCGCCTTCTTCACCGATTTGTACAAAGGCATTGAAGCCGACTATAAGGAAATCGCGCCCCATGTCACCATCGTGGTCGAAGAGATCCCCTACGTGCAGCTCTACGACAACTTGCAAGGCACATTCGTCGCCGGCGTCGGCGCGCCCGATATCGTCGATATTGAGCAAGGCGTCATTAGCCGCTTCCTCAAAGGCGAGCCCGGTCTGGTGCCGCTGAACGACATGATCACGCCTTATGAGGACGACTACATCATGGCCAAGACTGCCTTGTACGCGTATGAGGGCGCCATCTACGGCATTGATCACTGCCTCTGCCCGGTGGTCCTCTACTATCGGCACGACATCTTCGCTGACGCAGGCATCGAGATGCCCATCGCCACCTGGGATGAATTCATCGAGGCCACCGCGCCGCTGACGGAACAGGGCATCTCGCCGCTCGTCTTGGACGACCGCAGCTGGGGCGATTATTATATGCTGCTGCTGCAATCGGGCAGCCCGGGCTTCTTTGACGACGAAGGCAACGTGATCGTCGATTCGCCCGGGAACATCGCCGTCCTGGAATGGTATCTCGGCTTGCTCGAAAGCGGCGTCGCGATTTCCACGGGCGATTGGTACGTCACCTGGGGCTTAAGGGCGGAGGGCAAGATCGCCGCTGTTATCGGCGCTGACTGGCATGCCGGCAGCATGAAGAACGAATTGGCTGAAGGAGCCGGCCTCTGGCGCGCGGCGCCCCTGCCCGCCTTTGAGGAGGGCGGCAGCCGCACCAGCACATTCGGCGGCACCGCCTATACCATCACCACGCAGAGCGAACATCCGGAAGAAGCCTGGGCTTTCATCGAATTCGCCATGTTCGACGAAGACAACAAAATCCTGGAATATCACATAAACAACCTGCTGCCTCCGATACTGTCACATCTGGATAACGAAGCGCTTCTGGCTCCCGATCCCTACTTCGACAACCAGTCGCTCGGCGAGCTCTTCCTGGAGCTGGCGCCGGAAGTCCCATTCCAGGCGCGCGGTCCCTGGTGGAATGAAGCCAGCACGCTGGTGGCCAATGCCGTATTCGAAGCCACCCAAGGCGAGAAAACGGCCGAGCAAGCCTTGAAGGACGCTGCCGACGAACTGCGGCGTCAGATTGATTTCGGATAGGCACAGCGCATACAGCCAATTTGAAGTTGTAGGGGCGACATATTTTGTCGCCCGCGCGTGGCAGGTACAGCTCGGGCGACCTGATAGGGCGCGTAGGTCGCGTAGACACTGACCGCCGACACCGCCCGCCGGTCGCCCCTACAGATTGTCAGTGAGTTAGCAAGACGTGGCGTCCGTGTCAATCGGCGGTGGAACCAGCAATACTGACGAAGAACGGGGCCTGCGCGCCTGGTGGAGCCGCTCCCAGCGCAAGGTCGTGCCCTATGTCTTCATCTCGCCCTTCTACATTCTCTTCATTGTTTTCTCAGTTGGTCCGCTGATCTACGCCCTCTATCTCAGTATGCACCGCTGGCCCGGTACCGGTTCCATGCGTCATGTGGGACTCGGCAACTACACCTACCTGGCGGGCGACCCGGTCTTCCTCAAGTCGCTGTGGAACACCGTGTACTACGCCATCGGCGCTTTTCTGTTCATCTTGCCGCTGGCGCTGCTGCTGGCGCTGCTGATCAACTCGACGCTGATCCGCCTGAAAAGCCTTTTCCGCATCGGTTACTTCCTGCCCATCCTCACCAGCACGGTGGCCGCCACCCTCATTTTCCTGATGATCTTCAACAACCAGTTCGGTCTGATCAACCAAGGCTTGGCGCTGCTGGGCATCCCGGCGCTGAAATGGCTGGACGAAGAATTGGTCAAGATTTCGGTGCTGGCGGTGGCGACCTGGCGCTACGCCGGCATCAACGTCTTGTATTTTCTCACCGGCTTGCAAAGCATCCCGCCCGATCTGTATGAAGCGGCGCAGGTGGACGGCGCCGGAACCTGGGCGCAATTCCGCTACGTTACTATCCCGCAGCTGCGCCCAATCGCGCTTTTCGTCGGCGTGGTCACGATGATCGGCTCTTTTCAGTTCTTCGCCGAGCCGCTGATTCTCGCGAACGGCGGACCCAACGACGCCAGCCTGACCCTCGCCAACTATCTCTACCGCATGGGCTTCACCCATGCCAAGCTCGGCTACGGCTCCGCCATCGGCTGGGTGCTGGCGCTAATTATCTTTGGCTTGTCGTTTATCCAGCTCTATCTCTTCGGCGCCTTTAGGAAGGATGATTGAGGCAATGGACAACACGCTCACGCGCCGCGCCCAGCGGACCATCGCGTACGGCTTCCTCTTCTTCATCTTGATCTCGATGGCGACGCCCTTCGTCTGGATGATCTCCAACACCTTCAAAGAACAATACGAGATCTTCCAGCTGCGGCCGACGCTGATCCCGGAAGAGCCCCACCTGCGCAACTATGTCAGACTCTTCGCAGAATTCGACTTCGCCCGCCACTTCCTAAACAGCGCCTTCATCGCCGTGGTACATACCGCCGCTCATCTTTTCCTGGCATCGCTGGCCGGTTTCGCCTTCGCCAAGTACAATTTCCCGCTGAAGAATTTCCTCTTCCTGGTGCTGCTCGGCTCGATGATGGTGCCGCTTTATACGATTTTCATTCCGCTCTTCGTCTTGGTGATCCGCCTCGGTTTGGTCAATAGCTACGCCGGCGTCATCATCCCGGGCGTGGCCGGCGCCTTCGGCATCTTCTTCATGAAGCAGAGCATGGAAGCGGTGCCGAACGAATTACTTGATTCAGCGCGCATTGATGGCGCGACGGAATTCCGCATTTACTGGCAGATTGCGCTGCCGCTGGTGCGTCCGGCGCTGGCTGTGCTGGCGGTGCTGGCTTTCATGACCTCCTGGAACGATTTCGTCTGGCCGCTGGTGGTTCTGCGCAGCCGCGAATTGCAGACGCTGCCGGTCGTGATGGCGGGCATGCGGAATATGTACCGGAATGAACACGGGGTAGTAATGGCGGCTTCGCTGCTGTCGACGATACCGATATTGTTGCTATTCCTGGTGCTGCAGAGGCAGTTTCTGGCTGGGTTGACGGTCGGCGCGGTCAAATCATGATGCAAATGCGTGCCGCCATCCTCACCCAGCCCAACACCCCTTTCCGCATCGAAACCGTCACGCTCGACCCGCCGCGCGAGGGCGAAGTCCTGGTCAAGATCGCGGCGGGGGGCGTCTGCCGCAGCGACTGGCGCGTTGCCATCGGCACAGCGCCCAAGCCCATGCCCATCATCGCCGGGCACGAAGGCGCGGGACTGGTTGAGGCGGTCGGACCGGGCGTCACGCGTGTCCAGGTCGGCGATCATGTCGCGCTGAGTTGGGCGCCGGGCTGTGGCGACTGCTTTTACTGCTATAACGACAAACCCAATCTCTGTGACAGTTATCGCCAACTAATAGCTTCGGGTTTGCAAGCAGATGGCAATTCGCGCATCCACTGGAACGGTCAGCCTGTTCATATTCTGGCTGGCCTGGGCAGTTTCGCCGAGTATGCGGTGGTACGACAAGAGAGCTGCCTGCCGGTGCACCGCGACGCGCCGCTGGAGCTTGTGGCCCTGGTGGGCTGCGCTGTTGCCACCGGCGTCGGCGCGGCCATGTTCACTGCAGAGGTCCGACCCGGACAAAGTGTGGCAATTTTTGGCGCCGGCGGCATCGGGCTCAACATCATCCAGGGCGCCAGCCTCTGCGGCGCCGACCCCATCATTGCCCTGGACATCAACGATCGCAAAATGGAGACCGCCCGCCAGTTTGGCGCGACGCACACCCTGTTCTCAGATGAATCGGCAGTGGCGGAGATACAAGCCCTGACCGCTGGCCGCGGCGTCGACTTCGCCTTCGAAGCGCTGGGACTGCCGAGCTTGCAGGAACGCGCTTTTGACGCCCTGCGCCCCGGCGGCGTATTGACCCTGGTCGGCACAGCGCCTGCCGACAGTACGACCAACCTGCCGGGCGCGGTCATTACGCGCACGGAGAAAGTTGTACGCGGCAGTTCTTACGGCTCGGTGAATCCGCCGCGCGATATCCCGATGCTTCTGGACCTGTACGCTTCTGGCAAGCTTAAGCTGGAGGAACTGATAACGCGCACTTACCGCCTTGACCAGATCAACGAAGCCTATGCCGATTTGTTGAGCGGCGCGCTGGCACGGGGTATCATTGTATTCTGATTCAGGACGCCAGCCTGCCAAGCCTCCGAAAGGGAAAAGACATGCAAATGCAAGCCGCAATCTTGAACGAAGCCAATACGCCGTTCAGTATCGAAACGGTGGAACTTGAGGCGCCCAAGACTGGCGAAGTGTTGATAAAAATGGCGGCGGCCGGCGTCTGCCACAGCGATTGGCATGTGGTGGAGGGGCTTTCCTATTTTCCTATGCCCATCATCTGCGGCCATGAAGGCGCGGGTATTGTGGAAGATATCGGCGGGGGCGTCACGCGCGTAAGTCCCGGCGATCACGTGACCCTGAGCTTCCGCGCCAATTGCGGCGCTTGCTTTTACTGCCAGAACAGCAAGCCCAACCTCTGTGAAGTCTATACACCGGTGTTGAAATCAGGTCTACTGAAAGATGGATCGAGCCGCATAAGCAGAAATGGTGAGCCTATTCACATCATGACGGGCTTGGGTTGCTTCGCGGAATACGTGGTCATACCCGAGGACGCCTGTGTGCCGGTGCGCAAAGACGTGCCCCTGGAAATAGCGGCGCTGGTCGGCTGCGCTGTCTCGACAGGCGTCGGCGCGGCGATATATACGGCCGATGTGCGGCCCGGTCAGAGCGTGGCGGTATACGGCGCGGGCGGCGTCGGTTTGAACATCATCATGGGCGCCGTGATGTGCGGCGCGGACCCGATCATCGCGGTCGACACCAACAGCAGCAAAATGGAGATCGCCCGGGAATTCGGCGCTACGCATACGCTGTATTCGGACGATACGACCGTCGGGCAGATCCAGGCGCTGACCGACGGCCGCGGCGCTGACCATGTATTTGAATCGGTGGGATTAACGACATTGCAAGAGACCGCCTTCGACGCGACCCGCCCGGGCGGCACGCTGACGTTGGTGGGCTTGACGCCCGTGGGCAGCGGCACGAACCTGCCCGGCTCGGTTATCACCCGAACGGAAAAAGTCATACGCGGCAGCTTCTATGGCTCGGTGCTGCCTCAGCGCGATTTTCCCATGTTTCTAGATTTGTATCGCAACGGCAAGCTGATGCTGGATGAATTGGTGACGCGCCGCTACCGGCTGGATGAGATCAACGAAGCCTATCAAGACATGCTGACCGGCGAGGTCGCCCGCGGCATTATCGTGTTTTAGCTGCCCGCAGGCGCCTCAACCCAATGCGCTCCTGAAGAATGCGCTTGCCTGTGTGTTATACTGTTTGCAGTTGTGACGAAATGAAGGCATAGTGGCGATGGTTTCCCGAGAACGCGAATACACAATAGACGATGTCTGGCAACTCGAATGCCAGCCCATGAACATGGCGGAGAAATACTATCTCATTGATGGGGAGCTCTGTACCAAGATGGCGCCAAATCATGTGCACGGAAGCATTGCCAGCGAGATCGCGCGCTTGATGGGCAATCACGTTGTCGAGCGCGAATTGGGCAGGGTGACCATCGAGGTTGGCTATCATCCGGCGGGGGATCGACGCACAGTACTGCTGCCCGATGTCGCTTTCGAGAGCTGGGCGCGGGCAGCGCGGACGCCCCTCCCGACTTACGCTCCCTACATGCCCGACCTGGCGGTGGAGGTGGTATCCGCTTCGCAAACGCTGGCGCAGACGCGCCGCAAAGCCGCTGTCTACCTGCGCCATGGCACGTTAATAGTTTGGCTCATAGACCCGGAGCGGAATACAGCCGAGAGCTGGACGTCCGCGGATGATGGCGCAGCGAGAAGCGAGAGCATTGATCTGGATGGTGAATTAGGTGGCGGCGCGGCCCTGCCCGGTTTCAGGCTGCCACTAAGGCGCTTATTTTCCCTCTAAATGCCACTTTTAACGAAACGAGGCTTGCGCGGAAATGCGACGGGTGATGTCACGCGCGGCGTGATTGTGTTTTGAGCGAAGGTTTTAAAGACACATTTGCTCAACATAGACATCAGTCCTAATCTTCAATGGCGACACTGTCGTCAATTGCGTAATCGACCATGTCATCCAAGAAAGCGCTTATGGCTTCGAGCGTGGCTTCTCCCAAGTCCGTCAGATGCGCCAGGGCGGCGTTATAGGCACAAGATTCGAAAACATCCATAAAGTATGCCGTCGCGCCGCAGGGTGCCGCATAGAATGACGCCCAAGCCTTTTTTCGCCAGGCATGGAACTGAATGGCCCAGGCTTTGAGTGAGCTCCGGTCGCTGATCCCCGGCGTTTTGTCGACTATGTCCCACATTAAATCTTCCCATGTGTCATAGAATTCCAGCGCTCGCCTGTCCGAGCACAGCGTTTTTTCGACAAGAGCCCGGTTAATCCGTAACGCTCTCTCCGGGATTGCCTCGTCTTGAATAGCCTCCAAATCGTCCGTCGCCATCTCACGCGCCCGGCGCAAGGCATCCGGTTCTGGGCTGTCGCCTGTGCCCCCGGTCATATGTTCGATAAGACTGTACTTCAAATGCCGATCAAGCTTGGCTAGCTCTGCTATCAAGATATAACTGTCGGGCTTGACCCTTTGATACCAGCTATCCGCCCTGCCGGACAAGGCTTTCAGACTCTCGGCGTCTTTCACAGCTCGAATGTCGTCCATCATTTGCTGGAATTCACCCAGGGACGCATAAAAAGCCCTGGCCTGATCGCGCGTACACATGTCCGGGTAATGTATCGTTCTATTCTGCTTCCGAGGCGACGCATCCAGCCAATGAATCCCAAAGGGATTATTCACCTTGATGTCTTCGCTATAATATTCTTGCTGAGACATATAGATTGCCTTCTGGGCTGCGGCGTCAAAACGTCCGGCGAACAGGTTTGTCAGAATCCTTCTCTGGTAAGCCCGCCTTAGCGCGCTCGACTATGAATTGACCGGCCGAATTCATTGCTTGTCGTGCTCTCGCGCCAAGACCGGCGCGCCAATTGATCGTGTTAATTGACAGTACAGCGCCGTGCCCCGCGGCTCATGCGTCGACGGTTTCTTCAAGCCAGTCCATTTCTTCGCCGATCCAATCATATAGAATCTCCATGGTATCGTCAAAAGCATTCAGTGTCTGCTGGCCAGCAATGGTTAATTGGGCAAGGGCGGTACCATATGCGAATGATTCCAGGAAGTCGATAAAGGATTTCATTTGACCACAGGGTTCCTCTTGCAGCGGCGCCCAGTTTTCCTCCGACCAGGCATAGAATTGTGTAGCCCAGTCTCCCAAGGATGCCTCGTCCGTAACTAAGCCCAAATCGATGCTTTCCACGTAGAATTCATCAAAGGTCGCATAAAATGCCATCGCCCGCTCCACCGTGCACAAAGGCACTTCACTGACTACAAGATTGATCGCCAACTCTTCCTCGGATATCGTCTTGTCCGCTGCCAGCGATTCACGATCGATCGTCGACATGTCCCGCGCGCGGGTATATGCATTCTCTTCAGGCAGTATCGCTTCTTCACCAATCATGTGCTGGATTGCGATATATTGGGCATGGCGCTCAAGCGCGACGGTCGCGTTCCCGGTACCATAACAGGTTTGCTCGGCCGCATTGGCCCATCGAGAAAAGCGGACAGCCCACAAGAAGAGCTTCGGCCCGCTGTCAATATCTGCGATTGCGTCAATGAGCGCGGGAAACTCGTCCAGTTCCTCATAAAAGGCAAGCGCCTCTTCCACCGTGCAGACGAGATTGTCGTTAAATGGGTTGTTGATAAGTACGTACCCAAGGTCAATTTCGTCCTGGGCGAGCGCGAATACTCCACTCAAGAACACACAGGCAAGCAATATCCATACCGTTACGATTCGCATTTCGCTTCTCCCAATCTAAAGGTTATCGATAGGTGAACTCTTGTCAGTCCCGATGTTTCATCTGGTTCCCGCAAACCCGGCCGACTGTGCTGGCTTGCAAACTCACGGCGGGGATCAGTTCTTGCTCGCCCTTTCGCTCGAAGGCGCGCAGTTCCGCCATGTTAATAGCGCCGACATCGGCCAGGCGCGAATATATAGTCGCCTCCCAGGCACCTGCCTAGGCTACGCTCAACTACATGCGCAACTATACCCGTCTCCATCACCTGGTTCAGAACCCGGCCCCGGCTCGCGCCTGCTTAAGTGACGCGATGCAAAAATCGTCACTATATCGATACAGTATCGATATACCGATGCCGTTTCTTGCCGCTTTCCCACCGACCAATGCCATGTTGCTATCGTCTTCCACCGATCAATGCCGTGTAGCGCCGTTTCCCGCCGCCTGCCGCGCCCGCATGTTCAACCCCTGCAGCTTTCCTCGCGTTTCAGCGCTACATCTGGTTCCCGTAAGCCCGTCCCACCGCGCTGGCTTGCGAACTGACCACGCGGATCAGTTCCTCCTCGCTGTCGCGGACGAAGGCGCGCAGTTCGGCCATATCTCTGACGCCGACATCGGCCATGGTGCGCGCGGCGTAGTGCTTGAAGGTGTTGATGTAGAAAACCATGGAATTGGCTTTCTCCTCGAAGAAGCGATAACCGGCTTTGCCTTCGACGTTGCGTGTGCGGCCGCCGGGGCGCAGCCGCTTGCGCGCCAATTCGGGATTGGCGCTTTCGATGATCATGGTCGGCGCCGAGGCGCTGCCGTGATAGGGCATGCAGACTTTCCTCGATTTGTGCTCGAAGTAGATGTCGCCCTGCTCGATGACGCAATGCGCCAACTGCTGGTTGTAGGAGATGAGATCGACGCCGAGCAGCAGCAAATGCCCCATCGAACTGCCGATGCCGCCTTCCACGGCGATAGTCACATGATTGAAGCGCGGATCAGTGGTGATGCTGTAGACCTCTTCCAGCGTGGTTACTGCCATGCCGTTGGTCGCCGAAGTACACTGCCTTCCGCCGCCGTGGCCAAAAAAGAGACCGTCGGCGCGGATCTCGGGCGCGATTAGCTTGAGGCATTGCTCCTTGTCACTGACCTGGCCGACGAAGAGTTCAATCTCATCGCCGAATTCGGCGCGGATAGCCGCCGCGATCTCGGTCACGCGCGGATCGGAGTTGATGGTATAGATGCGGAAGAGGCGCACATCGGCATCTTGGTAGAGGAATCGCGCCGCCGCCACTTCCTCTTCAATATTGCTGCAACCGAGGGCGGCGCCGATATTGCGGGCCGCGCGCCCGTACTCCGCCGCGCTCAACCCGATGTTTGCCAGCACGTCTTTTGCCGCGCGGATGACCGCCGCCTGTCTATCGATGTAACCGGCGAAGATACTGTTGCGGTGCGTGAATATGGGATGGTGGCCGATGGCCGCGGTCACCAGCACATCGCGCCAGCCGGAAATCGCCGGCATGGATCCAAAACCGAGGATGCTGCGCGGGTACTTGCCGATGCGGTTGAATAAGCCATGTTCCGCGCTGTCCGTCCGCGAGACGTAGCGGTTCGATGACATTTTGCGATAGCCGAGATCTTTCCAGCTATAGGTGCTGGTGCTGAAGAGATTATCGTTCATGCCCAGCACATGCTCGACCGTGCGCGAGCGCCTGTTGCTGCGCTGGGGAATGGCGCTGCCGTTTTCGATCTCGTCCAGGCTGCGCAGTACCTGGTTGTTCTGGTTGCTACAGAAGAAATCGGCGCGCTGCGCCAGACAGAGCGTGCGGCGTTCCGGACCGAACTGCCATATGACCGGGCTGCCGTTTTTGTTCATGTGCAGCGTGCCGCGGTCGACATCAGTGAGAATCAGTCCGATGCTGCTGGAAGCGGCTTTGGGCAGATAGCGACTGTAATAGATGTTTTCCTCGTAATGAATGGGCTGATAACTTGGCGCTTCGAAATTGATGTTGGGCGGATTATCGGCTTCGATGGCTTCCAGGGCGAAGGCGAATTCCAGCGCGCGCTCATCGGTCAGGGCCTCATAATTGACGCGTTCCACCTCTTGACGATAAGGCTCCGGAATCATGAAGACGGCGTGGCCAAGGGCAAAGGGCTGGTCCCGCAATGCCTCCAGCGCCTTGCGACGCATCGAAAAGCGGTCTTTGTCCACGGCGCCCATCTCGGCAAAGGTCAGCGTCTGGCCCGCTGGCACGAACATATCATCCCAGCCGAAGCCGTCGGTCCCGCGCAGGGTCTCGGCGATGCTGCCGGCCGTGTTGCCCCCGCGGATATGCACCTCGCCCCCATCGAAGACGGCGATCAAGACTGTGGCGACCGCGTCACGATCGCGGTCCCGCAGCCAGGTTTCGGCGATCATGCGCCGCATTTCGATATCTTCGGAAAAATCCTTGATATAGGTACCGGGACGGCCATTGAGACCGCGGCAGGATAGCGAGGTTTCTTCCACCAGAATGGGATTGTAGCCGTTGGCTTTGAAAGCTTCGATGGCCTTGTGGCGCACCACTTTATAAGGATCGAGGCTTTGGATTTCTTCGATATCGAGTTTCACCCCGACGATCTCGTAATCGGGCAGGATGCGGCGGAATTCGGCGAGTTTGTTCCGGTTGGTGGTGGCGACTTCGACATAAGGATGGGCTTTGCCGCGCGAACGCAGGATGTTGATGACCTTGGGCTCGGTCATGTACAGAGGTCTAGGCATGTTTCGACTTTCCGTGGGTAAAGGGCTTACTTGCTAGATTATCGCAGATGCTGGCAATTCGGGGTAGGGGCGCCATAGCGCTTGAGGATCTGAGTAAACTCTACTTCTGATAGAAATGATAACCAGAACAAGGATTGCTTGAACACAACTGCTCGGCACCAGCGCCTATGCCAACCGAACTCAGGAGAATAGCAATCCTTGTGCCCAACCAAGCAACGTGCTTTGCAAAAAACGTTATCAGATACTTGACTTAATATATTTCCCAAAATCTTTGCTTATATGTTGCCAACACGATACTGTGATAAACTTGTAGAGCGACTACATGCGGAGTTTCAGCGTTTTGACCGGGTGAAGACAGGAGCCTGAGAGCATGGAAGACCTGCTGAGAGAAATCCAATCGGACGTAGCTCGAATGCATGTTCGATTTGATAAACTAGAACATCGTGTTGAAAACATAGAATCTCACTTGGTGAACATAAGTAATCGTATCCAAACAGTTGAGACTCGTCTCGAGAGAGTGGAATCGCGACTCGGCCAAGTGGAGACAGGAATCGGCACTCTTCAAGTGATGATAGAGGCAAACGGCGATGACATTCAAACATTGCGGAAACTAGTAGAACACAACAACAAAATGATACAAGCCAACAATGAAACCTTGGTCCGTGTTGAGCACAAAGTCAACCTAAAGAGCGGACAAATACAAGCGAATACAAACGACATTCAGAGACTCACAGAGGCTTTCAACGCAAAATTCCCAGGCTATCTAGAATAATATGCCTACAAAAATCACGTAGACCTTGAAGATCATGTTCTCCTAGGTCAGTTGCATGCCGATAGAATTGCTTACAACGAAGCGTTGCGCGATTGCGGACGTTGTCCTCATTGAATCGGATGCAAAATCACCGACATTAAAGAGGGAACGGTACGCTAGCCTCCGGCCCGCGCCACAAACTGCAGCGCCAGATCAACATCGTCGGTGATATTCGCTACGGATGGCACATCGGGAATGGTCAAGCCGAAGTCGGCGTGCAGCACGTTGACTGTGGCCAGGCCGCTCAACTGCGATTCGCTATCCAGCGTGACTTCCGCCGTGAAGGTCACAGTGCGGGTCACATCAACCACGGTCAGATCGCCGCTGACATCGAAGGTGATGGTCTGGCCGACCGCGATCGAATCCGCCGAAAAATTGTGCAGTTCGCGCGGCTCGAAGACGATGAATTCGTAGGCGTCCTGCGCCGATTTCAGTATCTGGCCTCGGATGGCGCGGTTGCGGAAGTTATTGTCCGTCTCCAGCGTACGGGCGTTGATGATGATGGCGCCGATGGAGGAGGCCGCGGGATCGGCCAGGTTGACGGTGATTAGCCCGGCGACTTCATTGGTGGCGCCAACAACGGTGGTGCGCGCGCCGCGCAGATCTTCTTCGAGGGTGAATGTCGCCTGGCTTTCCTCCGCAATGATGCTGAATTCTACCGGCTCAACCGTTTCCTGCGCGGCCGCAACGGTATCGACCACCTCGGTGATCATCGTATTCATCGCGGCGCCGACGGCACGGTCAACCGCGTTTGCTACTGCGGCGTTAACCAGGTCAGGCAGCGTATTGCTGATGGCGTCGCCGACTGCCGTGCCGACGGCCGCCGCCAGCCTCGCGTCCTCCGCTGTGCGCGTGGCGAGGGCGTCCTCTGCGGAAAGGCTGGCTTCGCCGGATCCGCCGCTGACCCAGATCCAGCCGAAAATGCCGGCACCGGCGCCAACAGCGAGGGCGACGACAAGCGCTATCAATATGGTTGGGGTAGACAATCCGCTACGGTTGCTGTTGCTCATTATCTGTTTAGGCTCCCGTACTACTAGAGACAGTCGACTTTGGACGACGCTTGGACAACCGAGTCACACGGCTGTTTAGGCTTGGTCGTAGAAGAGCATTGTAGCCACAAGTCATTCAATTGGCAGTGTCAATCGAGCAGCGAGCAAGCGCGCAAGCTCGATTATCCCAAATTCAGGCGCAAAATATCCCAATAACCCAAATCCATCATCGCCATTCGTCCGGCGTGACCGTCGATGATGTCGGCCTGTCACATGCCTTCTCGCAGCCAGAATCCGCGCACCGACGATCTTGTAATTTCTATCGTAATAAATCTGCTTTTGAACAGGGAGTCGCAAGACGGAGATCTGATCGGAATGGCAAAATTGCAAAGGATTATCCCAAATATCCCAAGTATTTCGAGATTTATTGGGATAAAATCGGCCAAAACAGCCAGATTTTGGGAAAGTCTTGGGAAATCGGAGTCAGGTTCTGTTCTACTCAATAGTTTCCTGAATAGCTTGAACAGCGCTTTCAGGGGTTGCAATCGGTGTAGAAAATGGCTGAGCAAGTTGCGGTGTCTTGCGTCTTCTGTCCGCAGGCAATAGTGTATCGAAGTCGTTTGAAATAGAGAACAACAGCTACATGATAGTCGGTAAGGGCGATCCAAGGTCAGTGTCCACGCGACCCGCTGGATCGCCCGACGAGTAGAAACTGAAGGAGTATCAGGCGACTCGCCGAGTCGCCCCTACCAAATCGTTGGTATTTTGGGTCAAGGATCCTATGTCGAGGACTGGCTACGAAGTATTTCTACCGAAAAGGATACACTACCACCACGTGCCCGCGCCTTCGCCAGGAACATGTGACAGTGTTACAATCGGGGACGCGTTTTTACCGCGATCACGGAATGGAGGAGAAAATGGCAGTTACGATCAGATTCCTTGGCCACTCTGGTTTTCAGTTGGATATCGACGGGCACAAGCTCTTGATTGATCCCTGGTTGTCCGGCAATCCCGCCGCGACAACGGCGGCTGAGGACCTTGGCGCCGAGGTGATACTGCTGAGCCACGCGCACGACGACCATGTCGCCGATGCGGCCGGCATCGCCAATCGCACAGGCGCCACCATCGTTTGCAATTTCGAGATGGGCAACTGGTACATGGCGCAAGGGCAGGAGCATGTCTTTCAAGGCAATCCTGGCGGCAGCTTCCACAATGATTGGATGAGCGCCAAATGGACTGTAGCCCATCACAGTTCATCCTTCGGCGACGGAAGCTATGGCGGGCAACCTAACGGCTTTGTCATTCGCGGCGGCGGCTGGACCATCTATCACGCCGGCGATACCAGCTTGTTCGGCGATATGCGCCTGATCGGCGACGAAGGCCTGGATGTAGCGTTAATCCCGATCGGCGATCTTTTCACCATGGGCATCGACGACTCAATCAAGGCGATACAGTTCCTGCGCCCCGGTACCGTCGTGCCGATGCACTACAATACCTTCCCGCCAATCGAGCAAGACGCCGCAGCTTGGGCGCAGCGCGTCGAGAGCGAGACCGAGGCGAAGCCAATGGTATTGTTGCCAGGCGAATCATTTGGTCTCGATTAGTTGAGATCGTCGGATTCGCATAGTGCGCGGATGTAAGCTTCAATGTGGTCGTGAGAGCTGGTGTCCAGGTTGTAGCCCAGGGCGTCCCCCAGTTCGCACGAGATGCTGCCGAAGAGCTTGATCTGCCGCAGAAGGCTCCGCCAAAGCGCGGCGACATCCCAAGCGCTCCAGATCTCTTCGATCGCGGCGTAGGTTTCCCCTCCAGTCCATTCGCGGATGCGCTTGCCGAGCAGCCAGGTATTCACCGGTTTATCGCTGGTGGCGCGGGCATGCCATTCCAGCATCTGCAGCAGATCGCATTTCATGGTCCAGTCGCGGAACTTAACCACCCAGAATTCGCGGCGGCGGATAAACTGCGCCACATGGATCGCTTCGAAATAGAATTCGTTGATGACCGCCTCAACTTGCTCGGCGCTCGGCGGATCGGGCCGCGGGAAGATCTGCGGCGAAGGGGGAAGATCCCGGAATAGTCCATCCTTATCGAGGGCTACGACATATCCGCGCAGGTACTCATCGGACAGTGCGCCGCTGCAAATCATCTCGTGTATCGCATCGACTCTCAGGAACTGAAAATCGACTTTCACGCCGCCGGCGAACCAGACCAGCCTGTACGGTACATCCTGATTGCGCGGGAAGCGAATCCATACCTCGCCAAGCCCGTCAAGCCAACCGTCGTCGGCGATGTATGCCGCATAATCTCCCGTGATGATTTGAGCATCGAGATCGGACCACTTATCGGTGGACGCGTCGCCGCGCGCCAATGAGCCGGTGACGACCAGCGCGCGAATCTCCTCTTCTTGACGAGCCCAATCCAGGACTTTGGAGAGCATACTGTGCTGAGGCAGGGGCGACGATCCCGACATATGAAACTTCAGCAGAGGGCGACTCGGCAGTTCGCCCTTTCCTTAACTCGACGATTCTGTATGGGAGATTATGGCAGGTCGGGTATGCGCTCGCCATATAGCCAGGCATCAAAGAGATCGTCCAGTTCGCGTTCGCTGATGCGTTCGGCGGCGGCGATGAAGTCCGTGGTGGCGACGTTGCCGTAGGCGTTTTCACTGTAGAAGGTCCGCAGTATCTCGAAGAAGGTTTCGTCCCCGACTTCTCCCCGCAGGGCATGTAATACCAGCGCGCCGCGGGCATAAACAGACCATCCGAACAGGTCTGTCTTCTCGGGGTTCCCGGGGGCGCTCAAGGCCGTGCCAGAGGTCAGAAGCGAGCTGATGAAGCTGCTAAAGGCGCCAGCACCGTATTGTTCGCCGAGCCAAAGAGCCATGAAGTAGGTAGCGAACCCTTCATGCAGCCAGGCATCGCTCCACTTGCTGAGCGTGACGCTGTTGCCGAACCATTGATGCAGCAACTCGTGAAGCAGCACTAGTTCATCGGCGCCGGAGGCGCCAAATATGGATATGCTCTGGGTTTCCAGCGCTGCCGGAAACCCAGGTATGACAACAACGCCATAGGCGCCGAAAGGATAGGGACCCAGCATGTCGCTGAGCCAGACCATCATGTCCCCCGTCACATCGTATCCGGCAATGGAGGCGTCGGAAGCGCCGGTCGGGAAAAAGTTTCGGATCGGCACAATCCCGCTATTGTCACGGGCCGCGACGAAATCGCCGATAGCGACAGTGGCCAAGTAGGTTGCCATCGGCTGTTCCATCTCCCAGACAAAGGTACGGGTGCCATCGTCGTTGGCGATTGTCTCGCTCAGCACGCCATTGGCAACCGCTGTCAACGGCCGGGGCACAGCGATTCGCAAGGTGTAGGTAGCTTTATCCAGCGGGTGGTTATTGCAAGGGAACCAGTTCATGCTGCCGGATGGCTCGCTGACGGCGGCAAAGTAGCCATCATCCCACTCTTGCCAACCCAATTTGACAAAGGGCACAGCCGGGTCGACTATCGGCTGAGGAACACCCGCATAAGTTACTGCTATTTGAAACGCGGCTCCCGCCGGAATGGACTGCGCTGGCGAAATGACGAGTTCGGCTTCCTCACGCGTGAAAGTTGCCTCTATATCATCGACCCGGACGCTATTTACGGTCAATTCGTAAAGATCTAGATTGAACGAGGCGAGATCAAGCAATGCGACAGCTTCGAGGACAGCGGTTGCGGCGATGGTGTTGCTTTCCGGCTTGAAGGCCAGGTTGATGCTGTAATGCTGCACGTCGTAGCCGCCGTTGCCGAGCCGCGGATAAAGGCGATCGCCCAAACCGTCAGCGCCCGGCTGCTGCGCGAAGACGGCTGCGGATGAAACAAACATCAAGAGCATGAGACTAAACACAAAAGGAAGATGCAGTTTGAACGCAGTTATGCGAATTGAGGTCATGAAGTTTTCTCAAATAGTTGAATCGTTATCATGGAATCGACAGCCGTACATGGTTTGGAGGGAAGTTTAGGCCAAAGCGCCTGGTAGACGATCCTACGAGCACAAACTAAGACTTCCAATGACAAATGTCCGTTAGATTAATGTGACATTCAACATATTGGTTTTGGCGCGATTGCTCTGGCCAGGCACAGCGTGTAGGCTAAACAAATCTGCTGTGCTACACTAGAAGATACGGTTGACAAGAACATATGGAGAAGCGTCATTTGCCGTCATTAGACTTCGCTCATCATATCGTAGACTTGATTGAAGACCGCAAGGCCGAGGATATCCTGTTACTCGACTTGCGCCCCGACAATATCATCGCCGACTTTTTCATTATTTGCACCGGCGACAATGACAGACATTTGCGCGCGCTGACGGAGACGGTGCGCCAGGATGTAAAAGACAGCTTCCAGCAGATTCCATTCACCAACGAAGGCACGACGGAAAACGGCTGGGTAGTGATGGATTATGGCGACGTCGTGGTCCATTTCTTCTCCCCCGACAAGCGCGAGTACTATGCGCTGGAGGAGCTTTGGGACGCCGCTTCCAAAGTGATGCTTCGTATTCAGTAAATGCCCTCGCGGTTTCACGTTCAACTACTAATTCGAGTTTGGAGGAACGTTTATGGACGCGCTATATGCGGATGTCATTAGTCGCCTGGACGCGATGCACGCGGACTACTTTGCCTACCTCGATGGTTTGTCGAGCGAGCACCTGGATTGGGCGCCGGGCCCCGAGATGAACTCCCTCTGCGTATTGGCGGTGCATGTGACCGCGGCGGAACGCTTTTGGATCGGCATCGCCATTGACGATGTGATCGAGCGCGATCGTCCCGCCGAATTTCGGGCAAGGGGCCATTCGCTGGACGAGTTGAAGGCGCGCTTTACCGCCAATATCGACTTCTACAGGACTGCCTTCGCCTCGCAGCCAGTCGGGCGATTAAGTGAGGAGGTGTCCTTCGAGTTCCTGGATCGCAAGATCGAGTGCAGGCGCGGTTGGGCGCTATTGCATGCCCTGGATCATACGGCCGAGCACCTGGGGCACGCCGGCATGACGCGTCAACTGCTGGACCGGCGCTAGCTCAGTCATTGTCCGGTTCGACATCGGTCGGCGGGTTTTCGGCGAAGCGCTTGAAAGCTTCCATGCTGCTGCGCGTTTGCTCGCGAAATTTGCTGCCGGGGATGAACAGGGACATGATGCGCATGAAACTGCGAAATTGGAATTCGGAATCGAGCACCCAGCGCGTCTGCTCGCCCTCGTCAAAGAAGTAATTGCGCACGATATTGTGCACGCCAGAGGCGTCGTATGTGCCGGAGAATTCGTCCGGCAGATCTCGTTCGATAATCGTCTCTATCATTTCCATGCGGCGTCTGCCCATATCGTAGAGCAGGCGCGTTTTGGCGCCGGGCCGGCCCGGATCACCGCTGATATGCTCGAAGCTGACCAGCCCTTCCTGCCATTTCTTCAGGTTTTCAAAGCTATCGAATAGTTCAATGACGCGTTCGCGCGGCAAATTGATGATGACTTCAGTTTCGTAGCGCATGATTTGATTCCCTCGTTGGCCTCAACAGCGGGATTGTAACCGACCTTGCGCCAATTGCGCCAGCAAGAGCCGCTCGGCGCGCAACCGGGGAAAAGGCCCCCGCGCTCGCAGAAAATAATAAACCTTCTCGTCGCATGAGCGACGTGGTTTACTAAAAAAGAGATAATTTAGATAGTAGCCTTCATATTACGCGGACTGCGGAAGCAAGAGGCGCAGCGCATGCAGACAGTTATGGTGTACAACGAGAAGGGTGGCGTTGGCAAGACCACCCTTAGCGCGCAGATCGGCACGGGCTTGGCAATCCTGGGATACACAGTGTTAATGATCGACGCCGATCCCCAAGCGCATCTCACTGTGGCGTTGAAACAGAATAAACGTCCGCATTTCTACAATCTGTTGGTCCGCGATAACATCGACGGCGGCGCTTGGAACCAATGCTTGCGACAAGTTGATCCGGCCCTTTTTCAGTTCCCCCATCTTGCGGCCAAAGGCGCGCTTTACCTGGTGCCCGGCAATCCAGAAACAGCCGGCATCGTGGGCAATATTGCGGATTCATTCGCTCTCTACAACAAACTGGAAGAGGTCGAGGATGTATTCGACTTCGTTTTCATTGATACGGCGCCCACTCGTTCGACCTTGCACGCCATGTTATATCTTGCCAGCGACGGCATCATCATCCCTACGCAGTTGGAAGCGATGAGCTTTGACGGCATCAAGCAGACTATGCAGAGCTTGCAGCGCTTTAGCAAGCAGCGGCGGGCTATGGGTTTAAGCGAAATAGAGTTGATCGCCTTGATCCCCAATATGTTTCGGAAATCAACTTCGCTGCATAAGGAGAACCTGCGGCTATTGCAGAAGCCGTTCGCCAAAGTGATCACCGAGGCGATACCTTTGACGATCCTCTGGGGCGAGTTGACGCAGAGCGATTCCGCCAGCATTTACGCCTATCATCCCAAGTCTCGGATCACGCAGATCACCTGGCAGATTGTGAAGTGCATTGCGGAAAGGGTAGACAATCATGAGTGATGCGGCCCGCAAACGCGGCGTCAAGTATGACGAGAACCTGTTTGATATCGGCGCCGCGGCGAGCGAAGGCTTCGGCCACGATATGGGCTATTCTGCGGTGGACATACAAACCAAGGAGATCCTGCGCGCCAAGCCAATCGATATCTTCAGCATCAAACCCAACCCGATGCAACCGCGGCGCGTGGTACCCTCGCGCTATCGTGAGGGTCCGGTCCTTGAGCAGATCAAGCGTTGGCTGGCGGAGGTCGAGCTCGAGACCGGGCGCGCCTTGCCGCTAATGGACGTGATCAAAGGCGAGGTTGAACTCCGGACGGTGGATGGTAGCGAGGATTTCAGCGCCGCTCCCGAAGAAATGCCACTGCTGAGGCTGGCTGACTTGGCGGCGAGCATCCGCCAGGACGGATTGACCAATCCGATCACGGTGGTGAAATCGGGCGACGGCTTTCTCATCGAGACTGGCGAGCGTCGTTGGGTGGCCTATCACCTGTTGAATGGGATCGTCGAAGGCGACGCCTATGCGGCGATACCGGCGCGGCGCATGGCGGAGCTCAACTTGTGGCGGCAAGCCAGCGAGAATACTGCGCGGGACGCGCTTAACGCGATCGCCCGCGCCCGGCAAATCGCGCTGCTGCTGATGGATCTGCACGGCTGGGACAAGTTCGCGCCTATCGCGTCCTTTGGGCATGAGCAAGACTTCTATGCGCAGGTGGCGGATGCCGATCGCTGGCGGATTCCCTACGGCAAATCCGAGCAACTATGCCTGGCTTGCGGATTCGAGAACGCCTCGCGGATTCGACAGTATCGCGCCCTTCTGAAGCTGTCGCGCGAGCAATGGACCTATGCCGACGATCATGATATCTCCGAATTCGAGATAAGGCGCTGGGCGCCGGGCAAAAGTGTTACGGCAGTAACGGATTCGCAAAAGCCCGCAGACAGTTCCAAAATCCCGGGTGCCTTAAAGCGCCTGGAGCGGCACCTCACCGAGGCAGAATTCCAGATGATGGACGAGGCTCAACAAGCGGGGGCGATCGCGTGGTTGCGCGCCCAGTTGGATCGGCTGGAAAACTGGCGTCGCTCCAGTTAGGTGATGTGAAGGTTGCGGGCAAGATCTCGTATGGCGATTCGGGTCTCTAATGTCCGCGATTCCACTCAAACCAGGCTGAACTCGATACAGAGACAAGGTTCGCCACGTAAGAAGCAGTACAGGCGAAACAGGGGCATCCCAATCATATAGGGAAGCCCATGCTTGTCCGCCAATCGCCGCGACAACACTCGAGCTTCATCGCGATCTTCGACGACGCGAGCCTTGGCATGCACCCACTCTCCTTCCACCTTGCCCCTAGCGTTACACTTTGCCAGATTGACCGTTTCGTTGTTGCGGATACGCTTTACTTTGCCGCTATTGCCGGGCGTCCAGCAATAGAGCTTGTCTTCGTCGCTCATGATGTTGACCGGTGTACGAACAGTTTCGCCGCTCTTGCGATAGGACTCGATGGAGACGTAGGTGGATTGCGCCAATGCTTCAAAGCGCGCCGACGAACTGGTCGTCATTGAAATAAAGCCGGAGACTGATCGAATTTTGGGATGAATATTTTGCTTTTTTCAGCGGCTTAAGCGCAGACAGGCGCGTCGGCGGACCAGCGGTGCGTCGCCGGTCGATCCGTCAGCCCTGCCAGATAATCGCGCGCGGCATGCCAGGAATCGCGCCATTCTTCATAGGACTGCACTTGAGCCGGATTCTCGCGGCTGCGCACGATCAAGCCGGGGAATTCATCGCGTCCGGTGGGAACGCCGATGGGCTGATAGCGCAGATCAAAGCTCCAGCGGAGCGTATCGCTGACGTTGATCAGGGAACTGTGTTGCGTGAGCCGGTGCATGAAAATGGCGTCGCCCGCTTTTATTGGCAACGGAACCGGCTCGCCCGCCAGCAAATGAGGCGGAATTAGAACCTGGTCGAATGGGCAGTGTTCGGTGATGCCGGTTAGATGGCTGTAAGGCACCGCCTGCAGGCAGCCATTTTCGATCGTGGCATCGGTGATAGCGAGCCAGACCGTGAGGATTTCGGTGTCGTCGGCGTTGGGCCTGTGGACGCCCTGGTCCTGATGCCACTTGGTCTCTGTGGTCAGGTTGACCATGCCGGCCGTGACCTTCGCTTGCGCCGGTTTAATGCGCACATGCTGGATCGGATTGGACAGGATCTCGCCGCCGATGACCTCTTCGACTTTGTCCAGGACGCGTTCGTTGCGTATCAAATCGTAGACCGCGCGGCTGACGTTGATGCCAGCATCGCTATCCACCGTGCTGTTGGACAAGGCGATATCCATGTGAGCAAAGACGTCTGTTTTCGCTTCGCCCAGGATCGCTGTCAATCGCTCTTCAAAGGGAAGCCCTTCATAGGCCGAGGAGATCAATCCCTTCGCGTACCATTGAGGCGCCATGCGATCGAGCAACTGGTGATAATCCTCGATTATCGCTTGTATAGCCGCATCATCAAGCAAGTCCTCGACAATAGCGTAACCCTGCGTTTCGACTAATTCCTTGAGACTACTGGGCATGGCGCACCTCCTTACATTTGGGAATCTAACACAGGCTTGGTCCAGTGTCAACTTGATGCAAGCCTCAGCCAGGACAATCCTATCAAATTGAAATGCCGCAGATTACGCCGTATTCGTAATCTGCGGCCGTTTCGTTGAAACGCGCCACCATTTTCCAGATTCATGTGACATGCGACATAGATTGGTTCTGGCGCGATTGCTCTGGGCCTCAGCCGCGTTCGGCCAAAAGCGACAACCCGGACTTGAGCACAAATACCGAGCCGAAGAGCGCGCTCAGCGTCAGCACGATACAGGCGCCGGAGGGGATATCCAGGTAATAGGAGGCGTAGAAACCCATTATACCGCTGACGATGCCGATCAAGCAGGCGATGAGAATCATATGATGCAGGCGTTTGACCAGCAAACGCGCTGTGGCCGCCGGCGTGATCAGCAGCGCCAACATCAGCGCAATGCCCACGGCCTGCAAACTAACCACAATGGTAACCGCGATCAAAATCAACAAGGTCAGTCGCAGGATTTCGACCGGCAGCCGCAGGCTGTGCGCCAGGCTGAGATCAAAGCTGACAATCAGGAACTCTTTGTAGAGCAAGCCGATGATGACCGCCACAACCGCCGCCATCGCCGCCATCAGCAGCAAGTCGTTCTCACTGATGCCATTGATGCTGCCAAAGAGGATATGGGTTAGATCGACCGTGTAACTGCCCTGTGTGCTGACGATGGCGATGCCCAGCGCGAACATGGTGACAAATACGATAGCGATGGCGCTGTCTTCTTTTAGTTCCTGGTTACGTGTCAACCAGGCGATCACAAGGGCGGAGACGATGCCCGCGCCTAAACCGCCGACAAAGAGATTGCTGCCGACGTAGCCGCCGCTGGCGGTATAGGAAAGCGCGATGCCGGGCAAGATGGCGTGAGCCAGCGCGTCGCCCAAGAAAGCCATGCCGCGCACCACCACGAAGCAGCCGACGACGGCGTTGATGCCGCCGACCAGCACCAGGGCCAGCATGCCTCGCTGGATGAAGGCATAACTGAGCGGCTCGGAAAGGAAACTAGCGAGGTCCACGCCGGGCGCCTCCGACCTTGTCCTTGCTGAACATCAGCAATTCGTCGCCATGTGCGAAAACCGGAATGGCGCCGCCAAATGCCCGGGTCAGGTTTTCTGGCGTGAGTACATCGGCGGGAGCGCCGTATGCCAACAGCTTGCCATTAAGGATCAATAACTTATCGAAGTGCAGCGCGACATTTTCCATATGATGGGTCGAGAGCAGTATGGAAATGCCGTGGTTGGTCAGGATATCGAGGGTCTCGATAATATCCTGCTCGGCGGTTTGGTCGACGCCGTTGAAGGGTTCGTCCAGCAACATGATGCTGGTATCTTGAGCCAGGGCGCGCGCGATAAAGACGCGCCTTTGCTGCCCACCGCTGAGTTCGCTGATTTGCCGGTCCGCCAGCGCGCGCAGGCCAAGGCGGTCAAGGATGTCGCGCGCGAAGGCGCGATCATCCTTGCCGGGCCAGCGGAACCAGCCGATATGCCGGCAGCGGCCCATCATCACCACATCAAAAACGGAAGCTGGGAATGACCAGTCGATGGCGCTCTGCTGTGGCACATATCCGACATGGATGTGGCTGCTATAGCAGTCTGCGCCATGAATCGAGATATGACCGGCGCTGAAAGGCAGCACACCGACAATTGCCTTGAAGAGTGTGCTTTTTCCAGCACCGTTCGGTCCAATGAAAGCGACGCGCTCGCCGGAATCGATCGTGAAACTGACGTCATGTATGGCCTGTCGGTTGCCCGGGTAGCCCGCCGACAGACGCTCAACGCGCAGGGCGGGCTGCTCGCGGTCGCGTTCGCGAGTGAGTTGCTGGAATCTCAGCATAGTTTTCGCTCGATTCCTGGTTATTCCCCGCCCGAGAGGGCATCAATGACAGACTTGACATTGTAGCGCATATAGTCGAGATATGTGGCGGCAGGACCAGCCTCATCGCTCAAGGTATCGCTGAACAACTTGACCAATTCCACGCCAGTTTCCGAGACGATTGCGGACATGATGGGCTGTGGCGCGAAGGGATCGCCAAATACCGCCGGAATGCCTTCGTCGCGGACCACATCAATCAGCGCCGCGACATCTTGCGCGCTCGGTTCTACCATAGTTGAAATACCTGCCAAGGTAAAGATGAGCTCGAAGCGGTAGGTCGTCGCCAGATAGCCAAAGGCCTCGTGGCTAGTGACAAGGACGCGCTCTTCGACAGGCAAGTCCATCAGCGCCGGCAAGATGAAGTCGGATTCCAGCGCGAGCAATTCCTGGTTGTATGCGGCGGCATTGGCCGCATAGACGTCAGCGTTGTCCGGATCCTGCGCCGCCAGGGCATCGCGGATTTGCAACACCCAGTACATGACATTGTGCGGGTCCATCCACATATGCGGGTCGCAAATGCCGTGACCATGACCGTGTTCGTCTTCGTGTCCGTGGTCGTGTCCCCCGCCGCAATCGATGTCGCCCTCGCGTCCCAAGGTCTCGACATGACCGCGCTCAGCCGATTCTTCGCCAATGAAAGCTGCGACTTCGGCGTCGTGGGCATCGCAGTCGCTTGCCCCATTCATGTCATGGGCGTGGTCGTCGTCATGCTCATGGGCGTGGTCGTCATCTTCCTCATGGGCGTGGTCGTCGTCTTCCTCATGGGCATGATCGTCATCTTCCTCATGGGCGTGGTCGTCATCTTCCTCATGGGCATGGTCGTCGTCTTCCTCGTGGGCATGATCGTCGTCTTCCTCATGGGCATGATCGTCGTCTTCCTCATGGGCATGATCGTCATCTTCCTCATGGGCATGATCGTCGTCTTCCTCATGGGCATGATCGTCGTCTTCCTCGTGGGCGTGGTCGTCGTCTTCCTCATGGGCATGATCGTCGTCTTCCTCGTGGGCGTGTTCGTCATCTTCCTCATGGGCGTGGTCGTCGTCTTCCTCATGGGCGTGGTCGTCATGCTCATCGGCGTGTTCGTCATCATGATGCATGGACGCGCCAGCCGGAATAACTCGGACGCAGGCCGACGCCACAACGATATTGACCATCTCGCCGGCGTTTTCTATCGCCTGCAGCAGCGATTCTTCATATCCGGTACCGACAATGAACACCAAATCCGCCTCGGCAACGTCTGTGAGATCGCTCGGCGACGGTGTGAAGGCGTGGGGATCGGAGCCCACTGGAATCAATGAGCGGACTTCGGCTCTGTCTCCTGCGACTTGGCGTGCGACGTCCGTCAGAATACTCTGCGAGGCGACCACGTTCAGCATGGCCCCCTGCGCCCCGGTAGAGATTGATATCGCAAACGCTGCTACAAATATCGTAAGTATTCCTACAGCTTTTCTTCGCATCTGTCTTACCTCCAACTCCTGTGAACAATACGGGGATTTTGCAATCTAAATGCTATAATGCTAAATAGCCAAAGGCAAGGTCTAATTGAGACTTTGTATCATTAACGTCGCGCATGTCCAAAACCGCTGTTCAGATGCGCCCCCGCTCGGTAAACTCATCATTATGAGCATGACTTCGTCACAGGCAGAGGATACCCAGCCCTTTCGCGACCGAGCGGAGGATACGCGGCCGGTGAATGTCGCGCGGCGTAGGGGCAGGGCAGGTCGGGCTCGGCGCTGGCCGCTGCTCTTGATTGTCGCGGTGACCTGCTGCACACTGGTTATCAGCACCGTACTCTTTATCCGTAGCCTTCCCCCTGATTTATTCTCGAGCATCGGCGCCAAGAGGCAGGTTACGATCAATCGGGACGGTTATCCGCGCCAGGTATCCACGCGCGTCGAGACAATTGCTGACCTTTTGGAGGAATCGAATATTGTAGTACCGGTGGATGCTTCGC
Source organism: Chloroflexota bacterium (assembly GCA_026707745.1). Classification (GTDB taxonomy): domain Bacteria; phylum Chloroflexota; class Anaerolineae; order Aggregatilineales; family Phototrophicaceae; genus UBA6055. The sequence continues at coordinate 16,301 of JAPOWG010000043.1, read as the reverse complement.
TTTCTCATGACCTTGACGACGCGATACTTGATGGCATGACCATCACGATAAAAACCGCGCGCGATGTGACGATTGAGGTCGGCGACGAAGTCCAGGAATTGCGTACCGCCTTGGACAATCCCTTGAAGATCTTGAATAGCGCCGGAATCGTGGTCACCGGCGATGACAAAATCCGAGTGAACGGCGCGCCGGCATATGCCGACGCCCTGGCGGACTGGACGGTCCCCGCCGAACATATCGAAGTTCGCCGACCGCTAAGTTTGACCGTCATCGACAATAACGAGCGATCCACCCTTCTAACTACAGCCGAAACAGTGGGCGCAGCTTTGGCCGAGTCCCGCATAGAGCTGCATCCCAACGACGAGATCAAACCGCCCCGGGACAGCGCCGCCAGCGGGGACATGACGATAGTAATCGAGCGGGCAATCCCGATTGCCTTGCGGCTGGATGGCGTGCTCATCGAAGTGCGCACCCAGGCCCAGCGCGTAGGCGACGTGCTGCAAGAGTTAAACGCGCCTCTCTTCGGTCTGGATTATGTGATACCGAGCGGCGACACCGAGGTCGTCACCGACATGCTCATCGAAATTGTGCGCGTCACCGAAGAGCACAGCGCGCGGCAGGAGGCGATAGCCTTTGAGTTGCGCTATGTGGCTGACGCCGGGTTGAGCCTCGATCAAACGGTCCTTGCGCAGCCGGGGCAGAACGGTACGCGGGAAATCCGCAGCCTGGTGCGCTACGAGAATGGCGCCGAAGTCAGCCGAAATATTACTGAAACCGTCATCACGCAGCCGCCGCAAGACCAACTCATCCGCTACGGGACGAAGATCGACCTGCGAACAGTTGAAACGCCGGGGGGACCGCGTCTCTATTGGCGGGTGCTGTGCATGTTAGCGACCAGTTATCACCCGGCGGCGCTGGGCGGCGACAACGTGACCTCGATTGGCTGGACACTGGAAAAGGGCATCATCGCCGCTGACCCAAAGATCATTCGATATCGCAGCGAGGTTTTTGTTCCCGGCTATGGCACCGCTTTTATGGCGGATACAGGAGGACCGCGCAGCTCACGCTATTGGATTGACCTCGGTTACAGCGATGAAGACTGGGTTTCCTGGCGTCGCTATGTCAAGGTCTATCTCTTGACGCCGGTTCCGCCCGAAATCGATTATATCTTGCCGGCCTGGACACCTATCCGCAGTGTGCCGGGCGGTTGCAACATCTAACTCTCCGGATCGTAAACCGCCAGCGCTTCTTCCTGCGATGGCAAGGGATTGAATGGCCCCAGCCAGAATTCCGGATAGGGCTCGATCACAGCCCCTTCGCGTATATCGAGGATGCGGCGGATCATCGGCGCCACCACTTCCGAGCCCTCGCGCGAATTGGCCATGACACCGGCAAAGGCGATCTGCGGTTCATCTGCCGGGAAATAGGCCACGAACCAGGCGTTGGGTTGCCCGGCGGTTTCGGCTGTACCGGTCTTGCCGCAGACCGTATATGGCGCCCCCTCGAAGACCCACCAAGCCGTACCTACATCGGGTATTGTCGTGACCTGACACATGCCCTCCCGCACAATCTCGAGCGCGTTCGCGTCCAGGCCCTGGCTCGGCAACAGAGTAGGCTGGTTTTCCTGTCGATAGTTTTCCGTACCTGGCGTGCCGATATGGCTGACGATATAGGGTTGATAGCGTTTGCCGCCATTGGCGATCATGGCGGTGGCGCCCGCCATCTGCAGCGCGGTCACCGTGACATTGCCCTGTCCGATGGCATTGTTGATGGCTTCCGTCGGCTCTTGCGGATTGGGATAGGCGACATCGCCGGCGGCTTCCATGCCCAAGCCATTGATGCCTGTTGCGCTGCCGAAGCCGAGTCGCTCGGCATAACTCGCTTGCAAATCGGGATCTTCCCCGAACATGAGCGCGCCCACTTCCCAGAAGAAAGGATTGCACGAGGTCGCCAGCGCTCGGCTCATATCGACCTCGCCGGTAGCCGGTTTGTTTTCCAGCAAGCGCCAATCGTAGCGAACGGGAATTGCGTCGCCAAAGCGGTCCTGCCCCTGCCATTTTATATCGCAGAAATAGGGGTAAGGATCCGGCAAGATGCCTTCCGACGCGGCGGCAAGCAGCGTGACGATCTTGTAGACCGAGCCGGGCGTGTGCTGTTCGGCGATGGCTTTGTTCGTGAAGGGCGAACGTGTATCACGGTTTAGGCGCGCCGTTCGATCCGGCACATCATATTGCGTATCGGGATTGAAGATATGCGGGTCAAAGCTGGGATAACTGGCCATGGCCAGTACCTCGCCGGTATTGACGTCCAAGGCGACGATGGCGCCGCCCAGCGTGATGCCGCCCCAATTGAGCAGAGCGTAATTCACCGCGTCCGACAGCGCCTGCGCGGCCGACTCTTGTAGATCGCGATCGATGGTGAGCGTGACCGGCTGCGGCGCTAGACCTGTCGACCCGCCGAGCGCGCGGACGACCGTGACACCTTGCTCCACGATCTGCAGCGTCCGTTTCGGTTCGCCCCCCAAGACGCTTTCATAACTGAATTCGATGCCAGCGCGCCCGACCAGCGCGCTCTCGTCTCGTCCGCGCGCTTTCCAAAAGTCCAGCAATTCAGCGGGGATACGCCCGATATATCCTAGGACGTGGGTGGCGATGCCGTGGCCGTAATAGCGGCGCGTGCGATAGCGCGAAACCGTGGTGACGCCACAATCGAATTCCAAGTCCTCACGATAGGCGTCGTAGCGCTCCGGATCAATCTCCGCAATATGAAACAAAGTTTCCGGCAGATAGCCGGTGAAGATATTTCGCATGGTATTGATCTGCTGACGGGTGACAATGGCGAGCGTGTTGAGGCAGTCGTCGATGTTGTTCATGTCTTGCTGGACGACATATAGACTGTCGACCAAGCCGCCTTGTTCCGCCAGCGGCCGCCCCTCCCGATCGTAGATGTTTTCGCGTTGGGCGTAGCTGGTTTCTTCCTTAAGGCGCGCCCGGGCCGACATGCCATCGAAGATATCCATCTGTGACCAAGCGATCTTCCAGCCGCCCTCGTCGACCATGCGCATGGTGCGGTCCCGGTCTCGAATACGCCCGAAAGTAGGGGACTCGATGACAATGTCGTAGTCGACGATAGCGGTGCTGCCCTGGTACGTGAGCTCGCTGCGCGAGAGCGTGACGCCGGCGAAGCTGATGACACTATGCGCCTCGGTATAGCGATTGATGAATATCTGCCTGGGATAGAGTTCGCGACTGCGCCCGGCGATGAGTCGATACATGCTCTCGTAGTCTTCATCGTTCCAGACGTCGATAAACTCGCGCAAGACATCTTGTGGATCGGCGCTGCTGCTTTCAAGGACTGCGGGCGGCGCGGTCGCTGTCAAAATCGAATTGCGCTCCAGCAGGATCGAGTCGCAGGCGCCCAGTGTCAACAGGCCGATCAAGAGCAGGCAAAGCAAGGGTCTGATGGTCATGTCTCGCGCTCTGGGCTGAGATCCATTTTCGAGCGGTACACGCTGTGATCGCGTCTTTCTCCCCGGGCTATCTTCGCATTATCGCCTCTGTTGCGACGCAAAGCAATTGCGCCGGCGGGAGCGTCGGTTGATCGCTCGAGTCTCACGACCACATGAGCGGCAGCGTCTTCCTCCGACAATACAGTAAATAGAAGTCGCGGGTCTTGGCGCCTTCCGCAGCCATACGCAACTCTGCAAATCAAGTATACTCTTTCAGTATCGACTGAAAGTGAGGGGTATGTGACAACGTCCTCCAAGCCACTTAGCAAAAGTGATCAGACGCGTCAGCGCATCTATCAAACGGCTACCGAATGCTTCAGCGAGAGCGGTTATGATGCCGTCAGCATGCGGGAGATTGCGGCGAAGGCCGACGTATCGGTTGGCTTGATTTATCATTATTTTGGGGGCAAGGAGGATATCGCCCGGTGCTGGTACATCGAGCAAGTCGAAGCGCTGACGGCGACGATGGCCAGCTTGCCGGCGGGGCAGCTTGCCGATCGCTATCGTCAGGCGCTGGATTTGAACCTCCGTCGCTTGCGCCCCATGCGCGGGGCGATGTCGGCGCTATTCGCCGGCGCCATGCGTTCCGAGGCCGCAGCCTCGTTGATGGACAGCCCGCCGGGACATCGCCTGTCGAGCGCTTATCGCCAGTTAGTATTGGATTCGGACGACGCCTTGCGCGAATCCGCGGCCACGGACCTGGGCATCGTACTCCATATGTTTCACATGCTGCTGATTGTCTTTTGGCTCTATGATCGGTCGCCCGGTCAGGCGTCAACGGAGAAACTGCTGGCATTTTGGCACGAGATGTTCAAGTTGCTTCGGCCGATGTTCTTCTTGCCAATGGTACCGCAGGGGATCGCAAAATTAGCGCGGATTGTCATGCCGAATTGCCAGCGCAGGGCTGATTCAGTAAGCGCCGCTGCGCAAGACGACGCGGGGAATGGTCAACATAAGAATCTCGATATCCATGGACAATGACCAGTTGTCGATATAGTAGATGTCCATGGCGCACATTTCGTCGAAGGGCACGTTGCTGCGTCCGCGAACTTGCCACCAGCCAGTCATGCCCGGCGTGATCCCCAAGCGTCGCGTATGCCGCGCTTCATAGTGTTCCACTTCATCCGGCGTCGGCGGGCGCGGCCCAACCAAACTCATTTCCCCGCGCAAGACATTCAACAGGTTTGGCAGTTCGTCGAGGCTGGTGCGGCGCAAAAGCTGGCCGACGCGGGTGATGCGCGGGTCGTCGACGAACTTGGGATGGCGCGGGTCCTCGCCGGAAGCTTGCAGCATCTCCTCGTGCATGGCCTCGGCATCCGCCACCATGCTGCGGAATTTGAGCATCTCGAATTTTTGTCCGTCTTTGCCGACCCGCTCTTGCCGGAACAAGACCGGCCCTTCCCCTTCCAGGGTGAGCGCGATCGCTACTAACAAACTTACCGATGCCCACAAGGGGAAACTGAGCGCGACAAGGATCAGATCAAGGCCGCGTTTTAGCACTTGATCGGCAGAGGTGAAGGGACGTTGCGCGCCGAAGCCCAAAAGCGGTATGCCATCTAGGTTTTCCACCTGCACTTGGCGGATGCTGAGCTGCATGAGTTCTGGCACGATGCGCAAATCCGTGCCGGTTGCGCGGCAAATCTCAGACAATTTCTCTATACGATCATAGTGCTTCCAACGGAAAGTGATGACGACCGTATCTACTTGCTGGGCCCGAATGATCTCTTCAAGTTGGTCGGTCCGGCCCAAAGCTGCAACGCGACCTACGCTGTCTCCCGCTTTTGTCTCGTCATCGTCCAAGAACCCGATCGGTCGGTAACCGAAGTCGGGCCGCGCCAACATCGTACCCAGCATATCTTGACCGATATCGCCCATACCGACGATCAACACGCGACGAATGCCAATGCCATGATGACGAAGATATGCCAGCACCCACCGTCGTACCAGGCGCGACAGGGCGCCAATAATCAAAGTTAAGGCTGCCACGTATATCAACATCAAGCGGCTGGTTGCGGTGGGCTGCAAAATGAAAAACATCGCCAGCACAATCACGATCGAGACGGCGACGCTGCTGGCAATCAGATAAACCTCTTCCAGCCAGGAGCGCCCGACAATGTTTCGGTACAGTCCATTGCGCTGATAGTTCAGCCAGATCAGCACAGCGTAGACCCCGGCATAAGGGACATACGGCATGAAATCGCGCTGTGCCGGATCAAGAATGGGGCGGATAATCTGCAGTTCGTAGCGAAGCACATAGGCGAGGGCGAATACCAGAAATGCCAGAATGCCGTCGATCAGCGGGAAGAACCAGCGTGGCTCAATCGTTGGGCGCTCGGAAAGCGGTCGGTTGGCAGTCATAAGCAGTTGTCAGCGCCGCTCGGCGCGTAACCGGCGGAAAGATCCCAGGAATGTCGCGTTCACGCGAGAATGGTATCTCGATTGTCGCATGAACTCCATAGTATACATAAACAACTCTTGCTCAACGCTCATCGAACGCGATAGCGTTTGATCCTTGGGTTGCGCCTGTGGAATTGCGTCGGACTCTTGTTTGTCCAGCGGCAGGCCGTGGGCGGCCAGCGCTTTGCGATAACTGTCGAGCGTCAATGCCGCAGTGCGCTCCCAGGAGAAGTGCCTGGCGCGATCCAAACCTCTCTCACGCGCTTCCTCCCGCCAGCCAAGATCACCCTTGATGTTGACCAGCGCGGCCGTCCAAGGCTCGGTGTCCTCTGGCGGCAAGCACAGCCCCGCGTCGCCAGCAACCTCGGGCAAGGACGATACATCCGCCGTGACGACCGGCGTGCCACAAGCCATCGCTTCGAGTACCGGAAGTCCAAAACCTTCATACAGGGAAGGATACAGAAAAGCCTCTGCACTATTGTACCAAAGCGGCAGATCCGCGGCAGGGACAAATCCAACATGCCGGACACTGTCCTTCAAGCCCTCGCGCTCGATTATCGCGAAAACGTCATCCGTCATCCAGCCTTTACCCCCGACCAGGATCAAGGGCAGGCGCTGCGAGCGCGGCAGGCGGGCATATGCCCGCAGCAGCATCGCCAGGTTCTTACGCGGTTCCAGCGTACCAACAAAGAGCCAAAAGCGGGCGGGCAAACCCTGGCGCGCGGCAAACCGCTCGATGGTCGTGGCGGGCAAGGGCCGAAAGACCGATCTGTCGTAACCAAGCGGTGTCACATCGATATTGTCCGGATTTACGCCGAGCAGCCTGGCAAGATCTTTGCCTGTGCTGCGGCTGATCGCCAGAACGCGCAGCGCCCGGCGACAAGTCAAAGCCGTAAAGTTGTGCAGATACCAACGCCTTGCTGCGCTCAATCGTCCGGGAAAAAGCAGAAAACTAAGGTCGTATACGGTGACCACCATGGGCGCCTTCAAATAGAGCGGGGCGACAAATGCCATGGCATGATAGAGGTCGAACTGGCGCAATTGCCGGGCTTGAAAAACTTGCTCCCACAGGATTCGCCGCCAGGAAGACGATGTATCGAAGCGGGAGCGCGACATTGTGACTCCGTCAAACAAAGCGCGGCTGGACGCGCCTACCATCGCTTGAAAGCGCCAGTCAGCAGGAGCCTGCGCCGGCATATGCCTGAGCAGATGGGCGATATAGCTGTGAATACCAGCCGACCGATAGCCCGACTGATCTGACAACAGGTGCGCGTTGAGCCCTATTTTCATGTCGTGAATTATAACATACGTCGCCTGCCGGCGAGCTCGGTCGTTGGGCTGGCAGAGGATTCGCCCTGCACGGACGTTCCCAGCGCCAATAAAATGAACGCCGCGAATGAAACGAGTCCTGTGATGCAAAATAATATTCTGATTGCCAGCTTTTACAAATTCGTTCACTTGGCGGATTACAGAACCTTGCAAGGGCCGTTACGAAAGCACTGCCGGGACGCCGGCCTGCGGGGCACGATACTGCTTGCGGAAGAGGGCATCAACGCCACCATCGCCGGAAGGCGCGGCGCGGTCGAGCACGTGATGGATATCTTGCGGAGGGATCCGCGCCTTGCAGATTTGGAGATCAAGACCTCGTTTCATGATGAAATTCCCTTCCAGCGCATGAAAGTTCGTTTGAAGCGCGAGATCGTCGCATTGAAAGTCCCGGGCCTTGATCCTAACGAGAAAGTCGGCGCTTACGTAGACGCGGGTGATTGGAACAAGTTGATCAGGCAAGACGATGTCACCGTCATTGACGCGCGCAATGACTATGAAGTTCAAATGGGCAGCTTCCGGGGCGCGCTGAATCCCGGCACCGAATCCTTTAATGAACTGCCACAATTTCTGTCGCAGCGCTTAGACCCCGAGACGCATACGCGCATAGCCATGTTTTGCACCGGCGGCATCCGCTGCGAAAAGGCAACGGCGTATTTGCTGGAACAGGGATTCAGCGAGGTTTATCATTTACGCGGAGGCATATTGCGCTATCTGGAGCGGGTCGATCCAGCGGAGTCGCTATGGCAAGGGGAGTGCTTCGTCTTTGATGAGCGCGTGACTGTGAACCACAACTTAAAAAAGGGCCGCATCACAATCTGTGATGATTGCAAGGCCGTCGTTCAGGCCGCGGACAAGCAATGCGCGAATTGCGGCTCGAGCAATTTCCTGTGATCAAATATCTGCAATCGCTCACGTGATTCTCGGTTCCCGGCAACCGACAAACGCGCAACAGGCGCGGAGTCTCTTACACGTGGTTTAACCACACACAAACTGCAATTGTTTTCGGTCAGTTCGTCCTAATACATGCGCTAATTCAGAAGAGAGCTGGTTGGCCGGCCAAGGATGGAATCACCAGAACCAAAACCGCCAGTAACAGCACCGCCAAAACCCAGAACAGCATCGTCATTGTCGTACCCCCCATTTGTAAACGTCCCTCGGTTACAGTCAAAAACTCACACGCCACATTCAAATTGTTATCAGGTAGCGGAAAGCCCTGACAGTAATATCTATGTATTACATTGCGCTCAGCCCAACACAGGTTGAGCATTGTGAAACAAGAAACTCCAAGATGTACCAGGCGCGCAAACGCGCTGAGGATGAGCATTTTCTATGTATAGCTTATCACAGAACGGACAAAGAATGCAAGCGGTTGATAACAAATTTCATCGCAAGTTCATCTATTCGCTTTATCTATCCAGTTGCAGGCAAGTATTCCTTTCCGGCGGGTGGGGAGCGAAACTGAGAGCTTCTCGCCTCGCTCCAATGATACTCTGTATCAAAATATGTTATAGTAATATACTATAACAATGTATTATGTTCTTTGGTTATTCATTAACAGTGAAATTTCATTGCTCCGGTTTTCAGCCGATCCGTAGTCAAAGCGCCGACAGGTGGATAAAGTTTGAAGCCATCCCGGCACCAAAGTAAATGAGTCAATAGACCGCCTGAGCAATTTCTTGCCTCTACATAGGACCCAAGCTGACGTATAATAACTCTTGTAGTGAACGGTTAAGGTCTGGTGTGGATGCAAATTGGAATCATTTCGGATGTACATGCGGACTACAATACGCTTCAAGAGGTACTCAGTCGATTTGAGGGACATCATCGCGTAGACCAGGTATTGTGCGCCGGCGATTTGGTCGGGCGTGGACCGGAGCCGGACCGCGTGGTCGACTTGATCCGCAAGCATGATATTCCCGTGGCGCGGGGCAACCATGATGAATGGGTCTATGGACTGCGCCGCGAGAATACGCAGTATCTGAAGAGCTTGCCGCTCGATTGGCAGGGCGAACTGGCGGGCAAGACGGTCTACATGTGCCATGGCAAGCCCGGCAACAATATGTGGGGCATGTACAAAGATCATTTGTCAAAAACATATTTGAAGATGGTCTTGCGGTCGCTGAAAGCCGATGTGCTGGTGACCGGGCATACGCATATGCCCCTGCATATGCAGACGCAATGGGGCTGTCTGGTTAATCCGGGGTCGCTGTATACCTTCAAATGCGCCAGAGCGTCGTCCTGTACTTACGGCGTACTCTCCCTGCCGGATCTGAGTTTCCGGGTCTACGACGCCCACGCTGACTGTGACCAAGCGCCGCTCAAAATCATATAGACCGGCGCGCCGCCACGACGGGGAATGCCCTGATAACGCTTTTGCTTGCGAGCGATGTCCGTTGATACTTGTCCCATGGTTTCCCGTATAATCAGTAAAGCCGCTCGGTGACAGCGAATTGTCCACAAGAATGCCGCGCCAAAAATAATAATGAACCTTCTTGTCGAATGAGCGACGCGGTTTATAAAGAAGAGTGAAAGAGGCGGTCATGAGCCTGCTGGGTAATCTCATCTGGTTGGTCTTCGGGGGCGCGATAGCCAGCTTAAGCTATATCCTCGCCGGATTCGCGCTCTGCCTGACGGTTGTCGGCATCCCCTTTGGTATCAAAGCGATTCAATTCGGCGTGATGGTATTGCTGCCTTTCGGCAAGGTCATCAATGGCGGCGGGTCGGGGACGGGCTGTGTGGCAATGGCTTTTAATATCATCTGGCTGTTGACGGTGGGCTGGTCGATCGCGTTGACGCATCTGCTATTCGGGATCATGCTGGCCTTTACGCTGCTTGGCATTCCCTTCGCCATTCAACACTTCAAGCTGGTGCCGGTGGCCCTTTTCCCCTTCAGTTACAAGTTGGGCAGTTCGCCGACTACCTAAACGGCGACGTATGGAGGGACGAAGCGAGGGGCACAATATGCGCGTCTTGATGCTCTCCAAAGCTTGCGTCGTCGGTATATATCAGCCCAAGCTGGAAGCGATCGCCAGACAAGGTATTGACCTCAAAGTTCTGGCGCCGCCCTCCTGGAAAGACGAACGCGGCGAACAAGTTCTGGAACGCGCCCACACAGCCGGTTACCAGTTGCAGTCGATCCCGATTCGTTTCAACGGAAGTTTCCACTTTCACTACTATCCGACGCTGGGGCGAGAACTGAGCGCATTCCGGCCGCTCATCGTTCATATCGACGAGGAACCTTACAATCTGGCGACTTGGCAGGCGCTGTATCACGCGCGGCGAATCGGAGCCAAAGCGCTCTTTTTCACCTGGCAAAACATCAAGCGGAGGTATCCGCCACCCTTTTCCTGGGGCGAGTCCTGGGTCTATCAACGGGCGGATTACGCCTTGGCGGGCACTGACGATGCCGCGACGGTGCTGCGCGCCAAGGGATATATCGGCCCGGTAAGTACGATCCCGCAATTCGGCGCCGACATCGCACTTTTTCAGCCCGCGTCCTCCCGGCCGGACCGGCCCTTCACCGTCGGCTATATCGGACGCATTGTGCCGGCGAAAGGCGTAGATCTCCTGCTGCGCGCCCTGGCGGGCCTGGATGGCGATTGGCGGCTGCGTCTGGTGGGCGGCGGACCGGCGCTGGGCGAGATGCGGGCGCTGGCGGGGGCGCTGGGCATTGCCGATCGCGCCGCCTTCGTCGGCCAGTTGCCGTCGAGCGAATTGCCGGCGCAATACGGTGAGATTGATGTTCTGGTCTTGCCGTCGTTGACCCAGGACAACTGGAAAGAGCAATTCGGCCGCGTTCTGGTGGAAGCGATGGCGAGCGGCGTACCGGTCATCGGCAGCGACAGCGGCTCCATCCCCGGCGTGATCGGCGATGCCGGCTTGATCGTGCCCGAGGGCGACGCGGTTGCGCTGACCCGCGTCATCCGGGACGTCAAGGACCGGGCGGCCTTGCGCGCCGATTTGGCGGAACGGGGACGGGCGCGATTCTTGTCGACTTTCACCAACGACAGCATCGCGCGGGAAACGGTAGCGGTTTATCGCAAATTGTTGGTTTTTCCATCTTGATGTATTAAAATACGGTAGGTTAAGCGCTATGCACGATCTGTTAGACGTAGAAGAAGACGAGGCACAAGGTGGAAACAATGGAAACGCAGGATCTTCGGATCGATAGACTTGACAAACTGATAGTTGTCACGATTGAGAACCAGACAGCGACCTTAGGTTTGCTGCGTACCATTGAAGGGCGGGTAAACGAGCACTCCGCTATTCTCAACGAGCACTCTGCTATTCTCAACGAGCATTCTAATCGTTTGAGCAATCTGGAAAACCTGGTAGCGCGCATACTCGAGGAACTGGTTGCGATAAAGGATATGCTAGCCGCACCGAGAAGCATGGGCTTAACTCCCGAAACTGACGATACTGCTGATTGAGCAACTCTAGATTTGTCGGTTTCAGCGCGAGTATGCCCTATTTGAAGGGCCGCACGCGCCGGATGAAGTCGACGCTCTGCAATTTGCTCTCCAGCAAATGCATGATATACCCCAGCAGAATGCGCTCGACACCCGCGTGTTGCCCTGGCGAAAGGCGCAAGCTCGCCACCTGATCGTAATCGCCGGCGCTGCGCTGCAGGTGCCGTAGAATTTTCAAGGTCTCGATCTCCAGCGATACCAAAGCTGCGCCCAGTCGCGCGGCGGCGGCGCGGCTGACCACGCCGCCCTCTTCGTTACTGAAGAACTGAGCCTCGGGCAGCAGTTCGGCGCGCGTCAAGACGCATGCCGTCAATTCAGGTCGAAAGCCCACCATGTCCAGCAGATGCAGCTCGTAGTAGCGCGTTGCCAGGCGTGGGTCCGCGGCGTCGGCGACGCGCCCCAAGGTCAGATGCAGCAATTCGAACAATTCGCTTTGGCTGACATCTTCGTCGGCAGTGAAGCGATCGAGCAATTCAGCGACATAATTGGCGTAGGCGCTGCGGCGCAGGTCCTCGCGCAGGCCGAGATAGGGGTCGATCAATTCGGCTTGGCTGATGATATCGAGGTTGCGCCCGCGGTGGATCATCAGATCGCTGCGGGCGAAGAGTTCGACGTGCCCGCTGAGTTTGGCGTTGGGCTTGCGTGCGCCTTTGGCGATGGCGCGGATCTTGCCGCGCTCGGGTGTGAAGAGTGTCAGCAGGCGGTCGGATTCGCCGAAGTCGCGGCGGCTGAGGATGATGGCTTGGCTGCGGAATTGGCGCGGGGCTTTGGGCATGGGCTGAGCTTTGGCTGTTCGTAAGGACGTGTCAATTATATCAGGTAAGGGGCGGGGTGGATTCCATTCCGCCTGCAAGTCAGAAGTCGCGAAAAACGTGAAAATCGCCCTAAGGGAGTTGGCGGCTGTGGCTAAAGTACTGTGATATCTACGGAATTCGCCACACTCAAAGAACCGGAGGTGTATCCTTTTCGGTTGAAACAAACAACAACCACCACCTAACAGCCGGTAGGGGCGATCCGCTGGATCGCCCGATGCGTGGAAACTGAATGAATATCGGGCGACTCACCGAGTCGCCCCTACCAGATCGTTGGTATTTTGGGCTTAGGTTTTCATGTCGAGGACTGCAAAAGTATTTCAACCGAAAAGGAGACAGTACCAAAGAACCCGCCATTGCCGCATATCACCCAACGACGCTATAGTCTGATTCAAAGCGATACCAGCAGAAAGACGCCAGCAACATGTCCGACAGCAACGGCAAGCCTAAACCGGAACCCGAAATCAAAGAAGAAGCGCCCGTCATCACCTCTCACCAACTCGAACTCGACGGCGCGACCTTATCCTACAGCGCGACCACCGGCAAGATGCCGCTCAAGGACGCGCGCGAAAAAATCGTCGCCCAGATGTTTTACACCGCCTACACGCTGGAGGGCGAGGCCGATCCGGCCGGACGGCCGCTGATTTTCGTCTTCAACGGGGGACCGGGCTCGGCGTCGATCTGGCTGCACATGGGCGCGCTGGGTCCGCGGCGGGTGGAGATGGGCGACGAGGGTTTCATGCCGCCGCCGCCCTACCGGCTGATCGACAATGCCTATACCTGGCTCGATCTGGGCGATCTGGTCTTCATCGACCCGGTAGGCACGGGCTATTCGCGGGCCAGCGATCCCGATGACAATCAAAAGTACTGGGGTTTGGAAGCGGATCTGGAAGCGGTCGGCGAATTCATTCGGCTGTATCTGTCGCGCAACCGGCGCTGGACCTCGCCGCTTTACCTGGCGGGGGAAAGTTATGGCACCACCCGGGCCGCGGGACTGGCCGGGCACTTGATTGACCGCGGCATCGCCTTCAACGGCGTGGTCTTGATCTCCACCATTATGAACTTCCAGACAGCGCGTTTCACCAAGGCAAATGATTTGCCTTATACGCTATTCCTGCCCAGTTACTGCGCCACGGCACACTATCACGGCAAGCTGGCTGAGGAATTGCAGGCGCGGCAACTGCGCGAACTCTTAAGCGAAGTGGCGGACTGGTCGGAGCGCGATTATACGGTGGCGCTGGCGAAAGGCGACCGGCTAACCGAGGACGAGCGCGGCGCTGTCGCGGCGCAATTGTCTCGCTACACCGGTTTGAGCGAACGTTTCGTTCTGGGCGCTGACCTGCGCATCAATATCTTGAGCTTTTGCAAGGAATTGCTGCGCGATGACAAGCGAGCGGTGGGACGGCTGGATTCGCGCTTCGTCGGCATCATGGCATCGGCGGAAGGGCAGACCTTCGATTTCGACCCGGCGTCGCATGCCATCACGCCGCCGTACAGCGCGACCTTTAACCAGTACGTGCGGGAGGCGCTCGGCTACCGGACCGATCTCAATTATGAGATTATGAACTCCGAAGTGAATCGAAACTGGAAATATGAAGGTGGGCAGTTTCCCGATACCAGCGAGGGATTGCGGGCCGCCTTCGCCAAGAATCCCTTCATGAGAGTGCTGGTCGCGCAGGGCTACTATGACCTGGCGACGCCATTCCACGCCGCATACTACTCATTAAGCCACATGGGTTTGGATGCCAGCTTGCGCGACAATGTCATCATCGAGGAATACGAGGCGGGCCACATGATGTACCTGCACGAAGCATCGCTGGCCAAGCTCAAGCGAGATGTGGCTCATTTTATCCGTTCCTGAGTGATGACAGTGTTTGCCAGGGCAAACCACTCAAGTAAGTTGATTGATTGAGCAGCTAATCGTCCGTCTGAACGCGTTTTGACTTCGTCTTGGTCGGCTTCGGTGTACGTCTTTTTAGTGGCGGCGCATTCTTGTCGTCGCTATACACTCTTTTTGATGTAGGGTGATAGAAGACATTCTTGGTGTCATCAGTTATCTCAAACGCTGACTTCGGCATGACTGAACAACTCCTTGTCATCCTTCAGTTTACTGTGAGGCAAGCTCGCCCCCACTCTCCTATCGGGCCAGGCGCATTGACGGAATCGCCGATACGGCTACAAATGTGGCGATAAACGTTCCCCCCGTTTGTTTGAGCGCAATAGAGAGTGAGTTGCTTGTCCGGCTCAAACCACATAATGCCGGCGCATGATATCCATCCACATCACCAGACCACGCCACTGCCCGAATGCGGCGTAGTGCCGAGCTATGTCGGCGTCGCTGCTTTTGACGCCGTCGTTGTGGAGCGCCGCGTACATCTCGCGACAGGCGCTGTCGATGGCGATTCTGTCAAAGTGACCCGCCATGCGCGCGATGGTGCCAGCGGCATAATCGCCAAATCCCTTGAGCGATTTCACGGCTGCATACAAGCCTTCGCTATCGAGCGACAGCCAGGCGTCGAAATCCAGTCCGCCGTTGGCGATTCTGCCCGCCAGCTCGTAGAGATAGGCGTTGCGATAGCCACCGCGCAGCGCCTCCGCAAATACATCAAAATCCAGCGCGGCGATTTGCCCGGCGCTGGGGAAGGCGTGGCGGCCGGGCAGCGACGGATGCGGCGTACCCAGTTGACAGAGCCGCGCGCAGTTTTGCACGGTCTGGGCCCAAGTAGTGTTGGTCGTCAACAAGACCTTGGCCAAGTCTTCCCAGAGGCTCCCGCCTACCAGGATGCGACCGCGCTTTTCCGCTTCCAGCCAATCGTAGCCAGCGAAGCCGCGCATGGCGGCGTAGAACGGGCGCAAGTCCCAGTCCAGGCTGAGCATACGGCGGACAAGCGACTCGATCTCGGGTTGCAGGTCCGCCCCGAGCCGGTTCAAATCGGGCAAATCGACCCGGAGGCGGCGCTCGGGCGCGCTAAGCTCCAGGCGCAGTACAGCACCCGACGCCCTCCGGTAGATAGTGGAGAGAGCCCCCGTTTCCTCGTCCCAGGAACAGGGCGCCAGCATGTACCAGCCGTGGCTGAATACCGTCCCGCGAAAATCAAATTGCGGCGCGGTCTCAATGATAAAAAAGGTCGCTGTCATGCGGGCATGCAGTCGAAGACGTCCTGAATCTGAATCAGATGGTTGAGCCCGTGCTGCGCGTAGATTCGCGCCAGTTCCTCGATGCTGAGGTCGCCGCGCTGGGAATAACCGATTTTGCCCCATTCTTCATCGTTCAGGTTTTCCAGCAAGATCGCCCAGCGCGCTTGCAAGCCGTCGAGGATCTTGAGCGAATGCTCGATATCGGCGTCTTTGGCATCGGGATATTCGGCGATAGCGTCCACATCGTAAGGCGTGAAATGAAATTCCGGGCTGGTGAGTATGAGCTTGAAGCGTCGGATGCAGACCATGTGCGTATCCGCCAGGTGATGGACATTTTGGGCAATCGTCCATTCGCCCTCGTTGTAGGGCGTGGTCAACTGCTCGACCGTCAAGCCGCTGACTTTTTCGCGCAGTTGCGCGGGCAGGTTGCGGATGGCCGCGATCATTTCGGCTCGTGTTTCCATGGGCATTTCCTCCTCCTTGAGAAATCGACTTGGTCTGCGAATTGTAACGGAGCAGGGGCGCTTTTCCCAAGCCACAAGCTATGGGCTCAGGGCAATCGCATCAAATTGTTTTCTTCACCACCGAGGACGCCGAGGGTCGCGTAGACACTGACCGCCAGCGCCGAGTTTAGGATCGTTTGTCGAC
>JAPOWG010000099.1 GCA_026707745.1 Chloroflexota bacterium | reverse complement strand
GCTTCAGCACCAGATCGACATGCTCGAAGCCTTTGCGGAAGCAGAAGACGCTATCAACCACCGGGTTGCTCCAGGCTTTCTTCTTGATGCCGGTCGGTCCCGCCGGGACATCGCCAAAGGTCCAGCGTGCGCTAGGATCGTTGGTAACGCTGTCCGGCAAGCCGAAGAGCGCGGCGAAGGCGGGTGACATGGTGATGCCACAGGTATTGGCGCCGATCTGGCCAAAGGCGGTTTGCGGCGGGCGCAGCGTGAAATAATCCTGCGCGAAGATGCCTTCGGCGTACCATTGCCGCAGCAGTCCCAGCACTTCCTTGATCTCCGGCAAGACGCTGTTATATTGCAGGTCGCCCGCGTCGTTCGGCGTCCAGAAACCGGGTATGACGCCCCAGGCGCCAAAGATGGGATCGAGCGAGCTGTACCAGGTGACCAAGTTATTGGCCGCCGCGATGCCGATGGTGCTGCCTTCGGGACCATGACCCAGGTCGGCGTCGACGAAGGCTTTGGCGACCGCGTACAATTCATCGACCGTGGTCGGAACAGACATGCCAACAGCATCTAGCCAATCCTGGCGAATCCAGAGCAGTTTGTCGTTTTGCGCCGCCTGCTCGGTATGCGGCAAGCCCATCTTGCGTCCGTTGACTTCGGCATATTGCCAGGCGGCGCCATCGCCGAAGCTCCAGGCTTCCTTGAGCCAGACCGGATGCGCGACGGCGTCCCAAACATCGGTGATATCCTCCACCAAGTCGTTCTCTAGCAGCTCGCCGTAGATTTGCAGCGGCACTGTCTCCATGAAGTCCGGCAGATCGTTGCTGGCGATGGCCAGATTGTACTTCTGCAAGACCTCTTCTTCGTTGTCAGTCCAACTGAAAGCCAGCTTCCAGATGATGCCGGTGACGGCGGCGTTAAGTCGGGTGAAGTTGGTGTTTTCGATGTCGTCGCCATCGGCGAATTCCCAGGGTCCGCGCCGGCTTCCCGTGATCGTCACCGGCGGATCTACCGGCATTCCCTCCGGGATCGGCGGCAAGGTAGTCGTCCAGCCACGCGCGTTATTCGGACTGCCCGGGTGCAATTCGGCGGGGATCTCTCCCATATTCTGCGCGAGTATCGGGGCTAGTCCATAACGCGCCATCATCGCGGTCGCCATACCGGCGCCGCCCCATTTCAGAAAATCTCTTCTCGATGGTTTAAGGTCTTCGGTGTTGTAGGGAAATCTCTTGCTCATCAGAACTCCTTAATACAACTATAGGTCCTAACGGTATTCGATCGTGAGCACATCAATAAGCACCTCCTTATCCCAGGGGTTTCCCGCCCATCTTCGCGCTTTCCGTATCGGCTGTCAGAGAGATGACCGTCTGCCAGACTTCGCTCGAAAATCGAATATGACTGCGTGTCAAGACACCGGCAGCATCCGCGTCCCCGTCGGCAATAGCCTCAAAAATCGCCTGGTGCGTGCCGCCTCCCTCCGCCTGTGCCGGCAAGGTATCCAGCCGCGCTTCTTGCAAGACTTCTTCCAACACATCTATCAGATTGCTGACGAACTGACTGATGATGGCGTTGTGGCTGGCCACGCCAATACCGCGATGGAAGCGCATATCGGCTTTCAGGTATTCGCGGACATCTTCCGCCCTATTCATCGTCGTTAACTCGCGCTGGATACTCTCGAGGTCGGCCGGGGTCGCGCGTTCGGCCGCCGCGCGCGCTGCTTCGACCTCAATCATCTTGCGCGCGTCCAGAAGTTCAATCATTGTCCCGCCCCAGGTCGCTAGGCTCAGGCCCAGAATGCGCCCGAAACTGGCGCCGGTATTCGTCGTCAGGAAGGTGCCCTCCCCTACGCGCGATTGCACCAGCCCAACCGCTTCCAGCACTTTGAGCGCCTCGCGCACGCTGTAGCGGCCGACGCCCAGCGCGTCCGCCAAGGCGCGCTCCGAGGGCAAGCGCTCGCCCAATTGCACGACGCCGGACAGGATGTAATTCTTCAGTTGCTCGAGGGTTTGATCCTTGACGCTTGCCTTTTCAATCGTTCGCAAGCCGGACACGCTCGGTGAGGGGAGTTTCACAACGGTCCTCGCTTCTGACAAGGAAAATTGGTCAGTGGTGTTACCAATTCTAGGCGATTTCAAGCGTCATGTCAAACTTCATGGTTCTATCCAGTTCTGCAACGACGTTTATCAAAAGTCGAAACGAGCGGAAATGATGCCGGGGAGACGCAGAAATCGCTGGTGCATGGTTCGGCCAAATGCGAATCTACATGCGCAAATGTCCAGCTAAACATTTGACTCGATTGAGAGCGCGCAACAGAATGCTTTTCCCGGATTAGAGGCGCTTGATGAAGTTTTCAAGTATGGCTTCGACCGGCATCAGCAAACAAGCGTGGGCAAAACCTTCCATTACGACGACGCGTCGCGCGTCGGTCATTTCATACCGGTAGTCGCTATGCCAGTCGTGATAAAGCGCTGCAAAAAGGCGAATACCAGCGTGATCGGCAAGAGGGTCACGACCGTCATCGCCAGCACATAATGCCACTGAATCTGCAACTCGCCCTGAAAAGCGTTCAAGCCTACCTGCAAAGTAAAAAGGTCGTTCTGGCTGAGCACGATCAGTGGCCAAAGGAAGTCATTCCAGCGCCACATCACCGAGAATATTGCCAGCACCGCCAGCGCCGGGCGCGCCAAGGGCAGGATAATCCGCCAGTAGATATGCCATTCGCTCGCGCCATCAATCCGCGCGGCGTCCAGCAATTCGTCGGGGATGGTCAACATATATTGGCGCAGCAGGAAGATGCCCGTCGGCGTAGCCGCGCCGGGGATGATCACGCCCCACAGATTATTCTTCCAACCGATGGTGGTGATGACCAGAAAAACCGGCACCAGGATGACCGTTATCGGAATCATCAAGGTCGAGATGAACAGTACAAAAATGGCATCCCGTCCCTTGAACTGATACTTGCTCAGCGCGAAGGCCGCCATGCTGTTGATGACCAGCGTGATCGCGGTCGCCACAGTGGTCACGAGCACGCTGTTTTTGAGGTAAGTAACGAAGTCGAAGTTCTCGAGTTCCACCAGCGGATCGAGGTAATTCTCCCAAGCCAGCTTGACCTCTTCCACCGGCTCGCGCTGTCGGATGTTGACCTTGGTCTCTCCCGCCGCGGGATCTTCCGGATCGATCATCCGCGCTTCGATGCCGACGCGCCGTATCTGCGCCAGTTCGCGGGAACTGCCATCTTCCATAGCCACGGTGAAAAGCGGCAGGGCTTTGTCGAATCCTTCGACCTCGACCTGCACCTGCTGATATGGCAGCAAGGGCGGCGGATACTTGACCAGCCCGGCTTGTGTCTTGAACGAAGACGCGACAAGCCACAAAACCGGACCGAACATCAGAACTGTGCCGAAGGTCAAATACAAGTAGGTCAGCGCGTCGGCGGTATTGATGCGCGCGCCCCCGCTGCGCAGGGACAAGAACTGGGAAATGCTGATTCTTTCCGTGCCCATCATGCAGCCCCTAAGCCAGGCTCGATTGATTGCCCAGCCGCAACTGCAGCAGCGTCAGGACCAAAAGCGATATGCCCAGCACCATAGACGCCGCCGCCGACAAGCCGAACAATTGAATCTGATTGGAAAATCCGGTGGTATAAATGTATTGCACCATGAGTTGCGTTCGCGTTCCCGGTCCGCCGCCGGTCAAGACAAATATATGATCAAACATCTGCACGGCTCGGATCAGCGAGAGCACCAGCACAACGAACATCGTCGGCATCAGCAAGGGCATGGTTACGAATCGGAAATCCTGCCAGTGATTGGCGCCGTCGATCGAGCTCGCCTCATACAGTTCCGGCGGGATTGACTGCAAGCCGGCCAGCAAGATCAAGGTATAAAAGCCCATCAGAGCCCAGACGCTGACAAAGACCACCCAGAACATCGCCCAGTTGGTATCAAGCAGCCAGCGCTTGCTTTCGCCGCCAAAGATCTCGACAATCGCATTGAGCACGCCCTCGTGCTGCAAGACCCATTTCCAGATCAGCGCGACAACCACAGGGGAAAGCAAAACAGGATAAAAGAAAACACTCCGGAAGAAACCCCGCGCGACAATCTTGCGGTTGAGCACCAGCGCAGTGACCAACGAAAACAAGACGATGCCGCTGACCTGAAAGACGACAAACTGGATCGTGTTAGAGATGCCGCGCCAGAATAGATCTTCCTGGCAAGAGTTCGGCGAGAGGAAATCGTCACAGTCAAAAAGCGTCGCGAAGTTTTCCAAGCCGACGAAGGGGCGGTCTTGCGGAAAAAGTTTGGTGCCCCCGGTCATCGCGTAATAGAAATTGAGCAGCATGGGGAACAAAACAAAAATGCCGAATATCAATAAATTTGGCAGGACGAAAAAATAGCCCATCTTGTCGATCCCGACGTGCTTTTGTATCGGCGTCAAGATGCGGTCGACAACCGCCACCGGCAACAAAATCAGGGGACGCGCGAGTTCATCAAGGATGCCTAGTGCGCGCATTCCCATCCTCTCATGATCTGAGGGACTATTCATAAGAGCCGTTTCGGATGATTCAAGAAGTGCTTCAATGGAGTGAAGCAGGCAATCGGCACGGCGTCGGTCGATTGCCTGCTATTAATTGCCTGGATTTGCGGAACTCGACTTAGCCTTGTTCGGCCAAAGCGGTGTCCACGTCGTCCTGAATGCGATCGATGGCTTCATCCAGCGTCAACTCGCCCACCATCGCCTGCGTCAGGCGATCGCGCGTCGCGTCAAAGAGAGCGCGGTTAAAGGCGTAGGCCTGCAAGTCGAAGGCGGTCTGCTCCAGAGTGCCCACTTGACCAACGAAGACACCAAGCGAGTCCTTGGCCAATTGCAAGTCGGTGTCGAAGTCAACACCGGTCGCCGACAAACCTGCGTGGGCCGGGATGAAGAGCGTGCGCGCCGCAAACTCGCCCAGCACGTCCTGGCTGGCCAGGTATTCCATCACTCTGGCGACCTCTTCCGGATGCTCGGTCGCGCCGATGCCGACCAGTGCCGCGCCGCCGGGCATACCCGTGCAACCGCCCGGACCGCAAGGATTCGGCACCGTCTGCCAGTCGAAGGCATCGCCGATTTGCTCGCTGAACTGACCGACCTGCCAGCTGCCGGACATGTAGAAGACCAGCTCGGCATTGGCGAATTCTTCGTTGGCGCCGGCATAACCTTCGCTCAGCGGCCACATTTCCGGATGCATGGTGCCGTCCAGATGCCAGTTGACAAAGCGTTCCGCCATGTCGCGGAAGCCCTCGTCCATTACAGTCGGATGACCCATATCGTCAAAGTACATGGCGCCCGAGCTGATCGCGGGACCGGCGAAACGGTGACCGCTGCGGTCCATCGCCATCGGGTAGGGTATTTCCAGCGCTTCCGCTACCGCTACGGACGCGGCCGCCCATTCGTCCCAGGTAACCTGATCCGACATATCGCTCGGAACTTCAATGCCAGCCTGCTCAAACAGCGTGCGGTTAATGAAGGGACCGGTGATGGTCAACTGCGTCATGAAACCAGGGATGCTGGAATCATCACCCGGCAGGCGCTTCCAGTTGAGGAAGGGACCGAAATTGTCTTCCCAGTAACCTGGATCGCTCAGGTAGGGTGTCATATCCAGGTAGTATTCGGCCAAACCGCCCAGGTCGGTGACGCGCGCCATATCGGGACCTTCGCCCGCTGCCAGGTCAAGCGGCAAGTTTTCCAGGATCGCGCGATAGGGGACGGTATCGATCTCGACGCTGATGTCAGGATTGTCCGCCTCGAATCGATCAAGCAAGTCACGCAAGACTTCGCCTTCGTTACCATCGTCATACCAGCGGATCCGCAATTCGACCATGTCCTGCGAGAAAGCGGGCGCAACCGCCAACAGCATGGACAAGACCACAAATACAGCTACAACTTTACGCATGAGATTATCTCCAACAGCTTACGATGTGAATACAGTGACTCAGTACTGCCAGCAGATGCGGGAATGAAAGCTCCAGGCGCCCTTTAAGCGCCGTCGGTATCCATATAAGGCCCCAAGAATCTTGCAAACAGCCGCGCAAATATAGCGGAACTGACAAGGCCTGTCAAGCAAGGCGCGCGGCCTGGGCTGCCCGTGCGCTTCTCCCTTCTTGCGGACGGCAAGTTATGTTATGGTGATCCCGCTCTCGAGCGAGTTTATTCGGGCTGACCGGACAGGACTTTTCAATTCATGATCAAGGCGCCTTCTCTAAGCAACTTTATCAGAATGCTGCTGCTCGGGACATTTTGCCTGTGCTCGATAATTAACGCTGCGGGCGACGAAGAATCGGAATCATGCGCCGATTATGCGCTTGACTTCGGATTTTATGCTTTCTTCGATCCGGTAAGCTACAGCGCTGACGAAGATCCGGAGTCGGAAGGATTTCATCGGCACCTCGGCTACGAGGCCGATTTGCTGACCGCCCTGGAAGCCATGGGTGGCGCCGGATTGTCCTTTTCCCGCCATCCGATCCCGGTCTTTGATGAAATATGGTTGCAATCCGCTGGTCCGGAAAATGATATTGTCGGCGGCGGCATCACGATTCTCGATTCCCGCACGCGCGACGCGACAGGTGAAGAAAGGGTCATTTTCACGTCGGGCCATATCATCTTTCGCCAATCGCTGCTGACGCGCGCCGAAGATGAGGAGCGTATGAACAGCTACGACAAGCTGAGCAGCGACTTGCGGGTTGGCGCGCTCGTCAGCACAACGGGCGAGTTTCGCCTGCTGGAATTGACCGGGCTTATCGATGACAAAGGCGTCCTGGCGGCTGGTGTCCGGGTCGATACGCCACAGGGCCTGGTGATCGCCGATGGCAGCGATGATTACGTGATCACGCCGGCCGGCGAGTCGCCAAGCCTGGCGGAGCGCAGCGCTCTCCAACCGCCGGCTGTGGGGATGCCGCAGGTCATCTACCTGGGCCACGATGGCGGCGAAAACGAGTTGATTGCGGCTCTGCAGGCCAAGACTATCGACGCATTCGCCCGGGGCGATCTCGGCAACCAGGCCGCTGCCCACGCTTCCGGCGGATCCCTGGTCGTGGCTGCCCGCGATGACAAAATCGAATACGGCGGCTTCACCGTCGATATCGATGCCCCCGACTTGGCCGCCTGCCTCGATGAAAAGATCAACTGGCTGACGGACGATCGTCGCATCGATTTTCAGGATTGGGTTGCGGACCCGGCGGTGTTTATGGGTCGTGCCGAAATGTGGAACGAGCGGCGAGCACAAGAAGACTAGCCAATACATTCGCAAACCTTATGAATCCGCGAAGACAATGAGGAGTGTCTAAATGCCTATTGGAAACAAGAACAGCAAGATCGCCGGACTTGGTACGCATCATATCGCTGTGCAAACCGTGGATTACGAAGCCTCGGTCAAGTTTTATACCGAGGTGATGGGCATGAGCGAAGTCGTCGGATTCGAGAATCAAGGACGCCGCGCCGTCATTCTCGACATCGGCGACGGCAGCCATATGGAATTATTTGAACCGATTCCCGGCACCCAACCCTCAAACGACGCAAGCGGCAACGTGGTCTTCCACTTTGCGCTGCAGACCACCGACATCGAGTCGGCGCTGGAACGCGTCCGCGCGGCCGGCATGGAAATCACCGTCGAACTGACAACGGTCCAGATGGGACCGCTGAATATAAGTTTGGCCTTCTTCAAGGGACCCAGCGGCGAGGTGGTCGAATATATCCAGGTCAACAATTAGCGCCTAAACTTCGACATAAATTTCGTCATCGCGGATCTGCACCGGAAAGCGCTTGAGTCGGCGACGGTCGGTCAAGCACTGGCCGCTGTGCAAGTCGAATTCCCAGCCGTGCCAGGGACAGCGCAAGATTTCGTTTTCCCGTCCCCATACAAATTCACCCGCTTTGGATGGCAAGGTTGTCCCGCCCAGTTTGCCGCGGCAGACCGGCGCGAAGGCGTGTGGACAGATATTCAGCACTGCCACGATCTGGCGCCCGGTGTTGAACAGGCCGATTGACTTGCCATGCGCTTGAACAAGACGACGTTCGCCAACCGCTAGTTCGCTTAGAGAGGCTACTCGCACTTGCCGTTCAGTGGACATGCTGCGGCGCCTCCAGATTAAAAACGTCTAGCGCGTTGCCATACATGACCGCCTCTCGCAGCGCCGGTTCTAAGTGTCGCATGGCGAAATCGGGCATGTCGCCGTCCCAATGCGGGTAATCGCTGGAAAACATCAGCATCTTTTCGGCGTCGAACATCTCCAGCACCTGGCGGAAATGCCCGGGGTCATCCGGCTCTTCAATCGGCTGCGTGGTCAGATACACGTGATCCTGAATGATCTCGCTGGGCCGGCGCGTCAACCAGGGCGTCGTAGAGCGCAGCGCCTTCCAGTTCTTGTCCAGACGCCACATGATGGCCGGCAGCCAGGCCACGCCCCCTTCAACGAGCACGAACTTCAACGTCGGAAACTTCTGAAAAACGCCCTCCACAACCATGCTGACCAGTTGGGTCATGTACGACGTCGCGAGCAGCGTATGCCATTCCAAATAGTTGGCGACAAATCCGGCCGTGCCGCCGGAGCCGGCGATGCCCACCCCTTCCAGTCCCGGATGAATCGCGAAGGGCAGATCATATGCCGCAGCGGCTTCATATATGGGATGAAAATAGCTGTGGCCCAGCGGAAAAGGCGATCCGCTGACGCCCAATACTTGCACCACGCGCGGATGCGCCCCTAGGCGGTGAATCTCCTCTACCGCCAGCTCGATATTGCTGAACGCGACCATGACCGACGCCAGATAGCGCTCATCAACCGGCAGCCAGTCTTCGACGAAGTGCGTGTTCACCGCCGTGAGCGCCGCGGCTGAATAATGCGCGTCCGGCGAGACGCAATGCTCCATCGATTCCATCGGGTTCAGCACGGCGTAGTCAATGTCGTAGACATCCAGGAAGTGGCTGGCCATCGTCTCGGGCGATCTTTCGATGCGCCGCCCGTCTTCGGTCACAGCGTCCGATTTCATCACACCGTTGGGATTGTATAGATTGGGGTGCCCGGCGCCGTGATCGCCGCGCAGATAACGGCTGCGCCAGGGCTCATCCAGATACTCCGCCACCCGTTCGTGGATGGGCACGGGATGCAGGTCTGTATCAATGATCATTCGTGGCTTGGGCATCGGCTCTTCACCTCGATAGGAATATAGCACATTGTTTGCATATTCCCATTAGTTGCGTTATAAGAGAGGCATCAAACTCATTGCTATCTGTCGAAAAAAGTTAAGGAAAGGATTTACCATGAAAGTCAAAGTGCTGCTTGTTCTCTTGATTGCGGGGCTGCTTGTTCCATTCGCGCAGGCGCAGGACGAACCGGTGACGATCACAGCCTGGGGTCACAATCACCTGCCGCGCGTCGAACTCGATCAAGAAATGATCGCCGCCTTCATGGAGGCCAATCCGCATATCACGGTTGAGTACG
>JAPOWG010000057.1 GCA_026707745.1 Chloroflexota bacterium | reverse complement strand
ACAGAGTCGCCCCTACAGCCGACTATTATTTTGGAGTGCATTAGCATAACTTAGTGGGTCCTAGTGAGGGTCGCGTAGGGCGCGTAGGTCGCGTAGACACTGACCGCCGGCACAGAGGGCTGTGTTGCGGGCGACCAGATTGGTCGCCCCTACGGGTTTCGAGGCGGTTGTAGTTCTTCATTTGAAGCAAGGGAAAAGTAGCGAAATCGGCAGCAATTGTCCACAAGCGTTGCCAATGCTATAATCGGGGCACACCGTCATTCCGCGCGGGTCAATGTGACGGGGGGAGCAGGCAGGATGCAGATCAATCAAATCGCCAGCATGATCGAATGGTTGGATGAAGAGCGCCGGCGCGACAAAGCCATTATCGCGGCGCTGGAAGAGCGCGTCGCGCAGCAAGTCGAGCTTATCGACCAGATGCAGCGGCGCGTCAAAGGCGTTGAGTCCGACCAGAGCGTCATCAAGCAGGAGACGCTGCCCGCCCAAAAAGAACATGACATCATCGATAAACTGCGGCTGGAAATGGCGCAAATGCTGGAAAATGCCGAAGCGCGGCGCCTGACAGCGGAACGCGAAGCCGAACGCCGCGTCGATTTGCAGCGGGACACAGTGCAGCGCAGCGTGCGCGAGCTCGGAGAAAAAACGGATCGCATCGAAAAGCAACTGGCGAATATCAGCGGACTGCAAAGCGAGGGCGATCGGCTGACGAACGCGATGCGCGTGCTCAACCAGGAAATGGACGATCTCACCAAGAAACTGGAAGGGCCGGACCGCCGCCTCACCTTCCTCGAAGAGCAGCGGCGGACCGACGCCCGGCGTCTGGCGGAGATCGAAACTGAACTGCCGGAGTACAAGAAATCGGTCGACGGCATTGCCCCGAAACTTGGATTAATCGAAGACCTGGCGGTGCGCAACGAACGCCGCATCCAGGATTACAACAGCGTCGACCGCGAACGCAGGGAACAACTGCAGCAATTCATCGACCAGCAGCAATTGATGACGCAGCAGCGCGACCAGCAAATGGCGGATCTCACCAAGCGCTTTGGCGTGCACGATGCCGAATTGCAGAAGAACATCGAGCGCTTCGAAATCTGGGCGCAAGCCTACCGGGAGATGAAACGCATCATCGACGATTTCAACCGCATCGGCGACCGACTGGAACGGCGCATCAACGAAGTTGCGGAAATGCAGCGGCTCAGTGAAGAGCGCTTCCGCCAGGAATGGAACGACTGGCGCGACGAGGATCAAAAGCGCTGGAAACAGTTGACCCTGTCCAGCGATGAGGTCTGGCGCAATCACGACCGCGAATTCGACAGCTACGTGCATCGGATCGGCGACATTGAAGCGCTAATCCCCGATGTGCGCGCGAATATCGAACGGCTTTGGCAGTTGGAACGCGCCCGCGCCGAATTGTACCGCGAGCGCTATCAAGCCATGCTCCACGAATACGACAGCAGCGCGTTCAGCGACGAGACCGGCAGCATGCAAAGCGGGGAAAGCCTCCTGGACAGCAGCGCGATCGGCGGCGGATAAGACATGCGGGTCATCGGCACCTCGGGCCACGTCGATCACGGCAAGTCCACATTGGTAGAAAAACTGAGCGGGATTAATCCGGATCGGCTGGCTGAAGAACAGAGCCGTCAAATGACGATTGATCTGGGTTTCGCCTGGATGAGCCTGGCCAAGGGCGAGACGGTTGGCATTGTCGATGTGCCCGGTCATCGCGACTTCATCGAGAATATGCTGGCGGGCGTTGGCGGCATTGACGCGGCGCTGCTGGTCATCGCCGCTGACGAAGGCATCATGCCACAGACCCGCGAGCATCTCGCCATCCTCCGGCTGCTGGACGTAAAAGACATAATCGTTGTCATCAGCAAGGTCGATCTGATCGACGACCCGGACTGGATCGACCTGGTGCGCCTGGATATCGAAGAGCTTTTCGCCGGGCAGCAAATGCCGGCGCCGCCAATGGTCGAAGTCTCCGCCCATAGCGGGCAAGGCCTGGATCAATTGATCAGGACACTGGGGGAGGTTTTGGGAGGCGCGCCGCGGCGGGTTGATTACGGTCAGCCGCGTTTGCCGATTGATCGCGTCTTCGTCCTCGGCGGCTTCGGCACTGTCGTGACCGGCACCCTGGCGGGGGGCAGCCTGTCGGTGGGCGACAGCGTCGAGTTGCAGCCGAGCGGGATCGCCGGGCGCATCCGCGGGTTGCAAAGCTACAAACGGGCTGTTGAAAGCGCCGCGCCGGGCAGCCGCGTGGCTGTGAACATCGCCGGCATCAGCAGCGATCAGGTCCGGCGCGGCGATATGCTGGCGGCCCCGGGGCAGGTCCGCCCAAGCGCCATGGTCGACGCGCAGTTTTGCCAGCTTCCGGATCTTGACCGTCCGCTGGAACACAACGCGGAAGTGAAGTTTTTCTGCGGCGCTGCGGAGTCGATGGCCAAGGTGCGGCTCCTCGATGCCGAGCAACTATATCCCGGCGACGAGGGCTGGCTGCAAATCCGCCTTCGCGACGCGCTGCCGCTGTCTCGCGGCGACCGCTACATCTTGCGCTTCCCCTCGCCCGCGCAGACCATCGGCGGCGGCTTGATCGTCGACGCGCGGCCCCGGCGACGGTTAAAGCGATTCCAGGAAGGCATCATCCGGGATCTGGAGCTGCGTTTGCGCGGTACGCCGGCGGAAAGACTGGCGGTGTCCGCAGCGGGGAAGACGCCGGTCAGGCGCCGAGAGTTGCAGGCCAGCCTGGGATACAGCGATGAAGAACTCCGCCGAGCCTTGAGCGAGGCCCTTGAACTCGGCCTGGTCAAGCAGGTCGACGAATCAAGCTTCTGGTCAGCGGATTCCTGGCATGCGCTGGCGGATCGGGCGCTGGCGCAGTTGGGCGCTTTTCACAGCGCGCATCCGCTGCGGCTGGGCATGCCGCGGGCGCAATTGCGCAGTCGGCTTGATATCAAGCTCAGCTTGCTCGATCAAATCGTTGCGGGGGACGAGCGGATTGCCCCCGAAGGAAATCTTTTGCGGCTGCAAAACCACAGGGTGGTATTTGACGACGATCAGAGCGGCAAGATCGACCAGCTCATGCGGGTTTTGCAAGAGAACCCTTATACGCCGCCTTCAATTGAGGAGATGAACGACATCGTCGGCGAGGACGTCGCGCGAGCGCTGCTCGATTTGCGGAGGCTGGTCAATGTCAACGACAGGATCGCCTTCGCGCGCGCCGATTACGAGTTTATGGTTAGCGAGATTCGGCAAAAGATTCACGATCATGGCGAGATTGACGCCAAGACCTTGCGCGATCAATTCGGCACCTCACGAAAGTACGCGATCGCGCTGCTGGAACATCTCGATTCTCTTGGGATCACCCAGCGGGTGGGCGATGTGCGCAAACGGGGGCGGAATATGTGAGGGTCGGGTTGCCGGGGGATTCACGACAGAGGCGCAGAGGGCGGCCCTCACCCCAAACCCTGTTCCCCCCTCTGTCCCCCCGTTCTCGGGGGGCGGAAATCCCACAAGGGGTGCGCGTAGACACAGCACTACGAGAGGGGCTTCTGTTGGGGTGGATGCGCTTGGGAGGTTGCGTGGGGCGCGTAGGATTTCGGGCGACCTGACAGGTGGCGCCTACAAGGCTTGATAGGTATTGCGGCGTTTGCAATTGTTTTGCATCCCCAATCGCCCGGCTTTGCGCCGCCCTCAATCTGATCTTCACCCGCCAGACCCAGAACAAGAAAGAGCGAGCGCCCTCCTACGGGTGTCTCCACGCAGCGCCGGCTCGTCCCTCGGCGCTTTCGATGTCCTCGGCGGCGAGAAATCATTTGATGCGATTGCCCGGGCCCCAGCAAGTCAGCGCTAATGGTCCAACTGCAGTTTCTGCTATACTCGATTGGATCTGTTGACGCTGAGAAACATGAGATACCGATGGCGATAATTGTCCTGCCGGAAGAGGTCGTGGCGCGGATCGCAGCCGGCGAAGCCGTCGAACGGCCGGCCTCCGCAGTTAAGGAGTTGATCGAAAACGCGATCGACGCCGGCGCCTCTTCGGTGCGGGTGGAGTCTGTTGCCGGCGGCAAGCAACTGATCCGCGTGTCGGACAATGGCGCGGGCATTCCCGGTTTGGAGATTGAGCTGGCCTTCAAGCGACACGCCACCAGCAAGCTGCGCGCTACGGAAGATCTGGAAGACTTGTCGACCCTGGGCTTTCGCGGCGAAGCCCTCGCCAGCATCGCCGCCGTCAGCCAGACCACGATCATCACCCGACATCGCGACGATGCGATGGGCATATCCCTGCGCTTGAATGGGGGGCAGATTGTTCATCAGCGCCCGATTGGCGCCCCGGCCGGCACGGTTGTCGCGGTCGAGAATCTCTTCTTCAATACGCCGGCCCGCCTGAAGTTTCTCAAAGCGGACCGAACGGAGAAGCGCAATATTCAGGGGGTTGTCACGCGTTACGCCATGGCCTATCCGCATATTGCCTTCTCGCTGAAACAAGATGAACGCGAGCAGTTTCGCTCCTCCGGTCGCGGCGATCTTGCGGACGTCGTGGCGGGGGTCTTCGGCCGGGTTCATTTCAAACGGATGATCCCCATTGAAAGCGCTGGTCGCGCAGGAATAGGTCAAGCGGCAATCGCCGTTCGCGGCTACACATCCTTGCCCGATCTAACGCGCAGCGATCGATCGCGTATCGCGCTCTTTGTCAACGGCCGCGCCATACAAGACAATGCGCTCAGCCACGCTGTCACCGGGGCTTATGAAGGCATGATCAAATCCGGGACCTTTCCTTTTGCCGTACTGCTGATTTCCACCCCGAGCGATTTCGTCGACGTCAATGTTCATCCCACCAAGGCGCAGGTCCGTTTTCGCGAACCCAGCCAGGTGTTTTCGACCGTTCAACGGGCGGTGCGCCAAGCGCTTTTGGCGGCGGATTTTGATGATTACAATGTCGATCAGTGGCGGACAGATGGCTTTGCAGACGGCTTCACAAATGAAACCATAGACTACCGGCGTCCCGCGCCCGCCTTCGCCGGGGCGGCTAAAGAGGACTTCTTCCACGATGCCGATCTCGGGTACATCCCGGAGAGCGCCGACGCGCCCGCCAAACCTCGCACGCTGCCGATTTTGCGCGTCGTTGGGCAAATCGGCGCTATGTACATTGTGGCGGAAGGACCGGCGGGGCTTTACTTGATAGACCAAAACGCCGCTCACGAGCGCATTCTCTACGAGCAGATGCGCGAAGAACAGCGCGCTGGTTCTCCCCTCGCCGAGGCCGCGAGCGACAGCCAGACGGTCTTGCTGTCGCCGGAGCATGACATTGTGCTGGGCGAATGCGCGGAAGTCCTGTCCCAATTGGGATTTGAGATCGAGAGCTTCGGACCGCATAGCTATGTCTTTCGGGCCCTGCCAAAGGTCATTGCCTCCTCCCGGCTCGCCGAAGGCTTCCCCAGAATACTGGAGCATCTGTCTCGAAAGGACAAAGGGATAGAAGAAGGGATTGCGGCCCTGGCCGCGGTCGCGGCGGTCAAAAGCGGACAGATCTTATCGTTGGAAGAAATGCAGACGCTCGTGGCGCAGTTGGAGCGCTGCTCGTCGCCCTTGGCGTCGCCCAGCGGCAACACCACGCTGATTCGCCTGACGCGCGAACAATTGGCCCTCGAATTTCGGCGCGGCTAGTCGGAAAACAAGCGCTTGAGCGGCAGGCTGAAACCGGGCAGGACATCAGCGCCAGATAATTCACCGTCCAGGTCAATTAATTTGCGCTGCGCCGTTCCCCGCTGCCAGACCTCGGCGCCTTTTGCCTCCGGGTCTACGAGCCACACTTACGCTGTCCCATGGCGCAGGTAGGTTTCGGCTTTGCGGCGGGCTTGCGCCAGGGACTGTGAGGACGAGACCAGCTCCACCGCCAAATCGGGCATCAGTGGTACATAACCAGGTCGCGCGCGCTTCGCCGCCCGCGCCTTGCTGGTGAATGAAACATCAGGCAAAAGCAGCGTGCTACGATCCCCCGGCGGATGGTAACCGACCTCGACACCGACTCGTCCCAAACCGCGCTCCAGCACAAAGCCAGTCAGGTAGTGCGCAATCAGGTTTGCGGTTTCGCCATGCAACTCACTCGGCGCCATCTTGATACATAACTCCCCGTCGATGAGGCAGTATTTCTCCAGCGGATTCTCGTTCGCCACCTCAAGTCGCCAGATATCGTCGGCAGTGTATACGCGCTCTTGGGCCGCCATCAGGCATCGCTTTCACTAAGGCTCGCAACAAGATTATAACACAGGGAAAGCGCGCTTCGGCGAATTCTCAAGAATTAGGACTGACGAAGAGCGCGCGTCGTCTTTACGGTAGAATGCCGCGCGCAGTTGTTTTTGCAGCCCTCACCCCCGGCCCCCTCTCCCACAAGGGGAGAGGGGGAGCTAGACTTGGTGGACTTTCGTAGTAAATTGTTGAGTTTCGCAAGGATCCACCGATTTTTTGCATTGTTTTGGGGCTGCGGAAGTTATCTCTGCGTATGACATTCAGTAGCGGACAAGCCTTACGAGTCTAGCATGTTGCGACGCGGATAGGATTCGAGTTTGTCATTATGTGTGAGGGTGGTAAATCTTCTAGCTAGCGCCGAGGGGCTGTGGTAAATCCCGCCATCAACTCAGGACTGGAAACACGCCGAAGAGGTACAGGGGCACCAACCCGGCCACCGCGCAGAAGGCCAGGGCTATCAGGATTAAGGTCACGAAGTCCAGGCCGTGTCTCTTTTCTTGCCTTTGCGGCAGCAAGGGTCCGGTGAAGCTGCCGGTGGCGTCAAGCCTGCGACTGCCGTCCGGGTTGAATTGGGCGGGTGGCGGGCCGGGTATCGGCGACGCCGCTGGTCCAGGACTGGAAGCGGGGGGCTGTGAGGGCGCGGCATTGGTCATGGATTGAGAGGGCGCGACCGGAGCCTGCGGTCGCGAATTCGGTGGCGGAAACGGGGCTGCGGGCGCCGCGCCCGGGGTTGGCGCAAAGCCAGGGGCTTGCGGCGCCGGATTCGACGTGGTCGATGGAGCCGAGGGATTGCCCAGGATGGTCGGCGCCGCCATACGACCGCTCTCGGTTTGCATTTGAGCGTACTTCGCGCGTTCGCGCGCCCGCTGCAGAATGTGACCCAATTGATCCGCATGCTTATAACGGTCATTCGGCCGCTTGCTCATCACCTTGGCGATAATATTGCTTATCTCCTCGGGCAGGTGTGGATTGATTTCGGCCGCCTGTGGAATCTCCGACTGGATATGGGCCAGCGCAAGCTCCCTTTGGGAGGCGCCGATGTAGGGCAGCCGGCCGGTGAACATCTCGAACATGACGACGCCGATCGAATAGACATCGGAGGCGGGCGAGGGTTTCTCTCCGCGCGCCTGCTCGGGCGCGAAATAGTGCGGGCTGCCCCAAACGACTTCGCTGCGCGTTTGCGGCATGGTGTCCGTATAAGCCTGTGCGATGCCGAAATCCGTGACTTTGATGACGCCGTCGCGATTGATCAAGATGTTCTGCGGCTTGACGTCGGCGTGAACCAATTGCGAGCGATGCGCGAAACCAAGTCCGGCGCAGATTTGGATGCCGTAATCGAGCGCGCGCTCCAGGGGCAAGGCGCCGCGCGCCCGGATGACTTTCTTCAGGTCATGTCCCTCGATCATTTCCATCACGATGTAATGGGTATGCCCGTCGCTGCCCACGTCGTGCACGGTAACGATATTGGGGTGCGACATCATGGCGACGCTGCGCGCTTCTTGTTGGAACTTGTCCAAAAAGGCCGGGTCCTGGGTCAAGCTGGGCCGGAGGATTTTGATAGCGACCATACGACCAAGCATACGGTCGAGAGACTTGTAGATGACCGACATGCCGCCGGAGCCCTGTTGGGCAACCAGCTCATAGCGTCCGTTTAACAGCGTTTCTCCCGGCATTGCTGATTCCTGCTCTCGCTCATGATTTTGGGTCAAAGAATTGTCGGTATTCCAGAAACGCGCTGCGATCGGTCAGGTTCGCGATGTAGTCGGCCAGGACTCGCTCGGTTTCTTCCCCGGCCAGCCGGGCGCGGAAGTCATGCGGCAATTGCCGAGGTTCTTTCATATACCCGCTGAACAAGGCCTGCAAGATGTGTTCGGCCCGGGTCTGCATACGCAGGATTCTATAGTGCCGATACATGTTCTCAAAGAGAAAGTCTTTGAGATCGCGATTGTGCGCCTGCTGGCGCTCGCTATGGCTTACCAGCGGTTGCGACTGGCGCTGCACATTCAGAGACCTTCGGGGCTTCGCCACTTCAATGTTCGCGGCGCTGTTTTGCAGGACATCATCGACCTGCATGCCAACCAGTTCTCTGATGACATGATGACGATCAACCTCATCCAGTACGCCGCCGGCCCATCCCAGTCGATCAGTGACAATTCGCCAGATATCCAGTTCCCGCAACTGTTCCGCGCGGATGAGCCCGGCTTGCAAACCGTCGTCGAGGTCGTGCGCGTTGTAGGCCAGTTCGTCGGCAATGTTGGCGATCTGCGCCTCCAGGCTCGCCCCGGTCTCGGTCTCGATACCGGACAAATGGCTGATGTCATACTCCGTTTCGTGCTTGGCGATGCCTTCCAGGGTCTCGGCTGTCAGGTTCAAGCCGTTCCATTTGGGATAGCGCCGCTCCAGTTTCGTCACGACTCGAAAGCTTTGGTGATTGTGGTTGAAGCCGCCCCAATCGGCCATGAGTTGGTTCAAAATGCCTTCGCCGGCATGCCCAAAAGGCGGATGCCCGAGATCGTGGGCCAGGCAGATAGCTTCGACCAGGTCTTCATTGGCGCCCAGCGCACGCGCCAGGGTACGGCCGATCTGCGCGACCTCAAGCGTATGCGTCAGCCGCGTGCGAAAATAGTCTCCGGCGTCATTGACGAATACCTGCGTTTTGTATTCCAGCAGGCGAAAGGCCGCGCAATGCACGATGCGATCTCTGTCGCGTTGAAAAGCGGTTCGATAGCGCGGCTCGGCTTCGTGATGGGAACGCCCGCGCGAATGCCGACTGAAGAGCGCGTAGGGCGCGAGTGTCTCCAATTCTTGTTGCTCTAGCTGCGACCGGCTGCGATGCATCTGGCTTCCCTCGTTAATGCATCCATTGTAGCGGCGCGGGGCGGATTTCGCATCCCGGACGCTTGCAAACTTCCCCCGGCATCAGTATGAGTTAAAATAAAGCGCAACGAGAGTTCCGCAGCGAAAGAGCGCCTTATGACAAAGATCGCAGCGATCCTGACCGACTTCGGTAGCGAGGACACCTACGTCGGCACAATGAAAGCGGTTATGCTGGGTATTACGCCCCAACTGCAAATTGTAGATATCACGCATGCCATTGGGCCACAGAATGTTCGGGAAGGCGCATTCGCGCTTTTGAACAGTTATCGCTATTTTCCAAGGGGTACAGTCTTCTGCGTGGTGGTTGATCCAGGCGTCGGCAGCGCGCGCAAGCCAATCGCGGCGCAATGCGCCGGTTATCATTTTGTCGCGCCGGACAACGGCGTGCTCAGCTACAGCTTGCTTGACCTGCAAGCAGAATATCATGCGGTCTCGCTGGAAAACCCCGAATACCACTTGCCCGGCGCCAGTCATACGTTTCATGGCCGCGACATCTTCGCGCCCGCCGCCGCGCGCCTGGCGAGCGATCCCGCCAGTCTAAAGGATATGGGACCGAAGCTGGAGCGGATCGTCACCTTTCCCAAACCGGAGCTTACTTACTCCCGACAGCGCGTGACCGGCGAGGTCATGCACATCGATCATTTCGGCAACATAATCACCAGTATCGGCATCTTGCGCTGGCAGGGCGATGACGAGCTGAGCCTTGAGGCGCTATGGAATGAGGAGATCCCGGCGCTGCGGCTATCGGCCGCCAGCGCCAACGTTACAATTCACAGCCATACCATTCACGGTATCTCGCGCGCCTATTACGAAGCGCAGCTGGGGGCGATCCTCGCGCAAATCGACAGCAACGGATTCCTTGAGATCTGCGCCAACCAGGAAAGCGCTGCCGACCGCCTGGATGTACAACTGGGCGACAAGGTCATGCTGCGCCAGACTTCTTGAGAATTGGCGGCTCAATTGCCTGTCCGATATTGGCATTTACGTATCTCTCGGCGGTCAATCTCCTCGGGTCTGTGGAGTCAATGTGGCGCAGTCAGCGCCAAGAATCTTGTTCGGACAGCGTGACGCTCCCGTTCTTCACTTGCGGGAGGAGGAGCGGGCGCCTTGACATCAAGCGTGATACCGCCACAAAATCTGAAATTATTTCGGTGATTTTCGGGCGAGCTGACGGGTCGCGTAGGTCGCGTAGACACAGCCCTTCGACACTGACCGGCGACACTGACCGGCGACACTGACCGCCGGTCGCCCCTACCGGTTATCAGATGGTTGTTATTCTTTATTGCAGTTGACTTCGGTACACTAGCCCTTGGTTTGGGCGGAAGACATCTCTTGATCGGTGGGCGAGGCGCTGATAAAATGCATGTGTGGAGCGCCACCCTAGCTCAATTGGCAGAGCGATCGCTTCGTAAGCGATAGGTTATGGGTTCAAGTCCCATGGGTGGCTATCAAGGAACCCAGGCGTCGGAGGACTTAACATTCGAATATGATAAAACGATGATCGGGAGGAGTAGACAAGCTCACTCGTAATCAGAGAACGCGGGTCATAGTCTGGAAGCCCGCCTGCGAAACCTTGTCGAAAGTCGCCCGGGAGTTGCCCGAAAGAACGCATCCGCTAGTAGATTCGGGACGGTTCACGCCCGTTATCGCGTCTCGAGCGCAGCGGAATTTTGTCCGCTGAAACAAGGTGGTACCGCGAAAGTGAGCCTTTCGTCCTTGTAATGGGCGGAAGGCTTTTTTGATCCTTATTGGAGGAGGACAGGAGCCATGAGAGCGAGCGCCGAAAGCAATATGCCACGCAACTTCGACTATGCCGATGCCGAGCCTCGTCTATATGACTGGTGGGAGCGCAAGGGTTGGTTCAAGCCCGAGGTCGCCGGAGCCGATGCCGAGCCCTTTGTGGTCAGCATGCCGCCGCCCAATGTCACGGGCAGCCTGCACCTTGGGCACGCTCTTTTTGGCGCGCTTGAAGACTTGATGGTTCGTTACGAGCGGATGCGCGGCAAAGCGGCGCTTTGGGTGCCGGGGACCGATCACGCTGGCATCGCGACGCAGTTGCAAGTCGAGAACATGCTGCGGGAAGAAGGCAGCAGCCGCGAGGAAGTTGGCTATGAAGAATTCTTGCACCGGACCTGGCAGTGGAAAGAAGAACACGGCGGCACAATCATTCGGCAATTACGCCGGCTGGGCGCCAGCTGCGACTGGGATCGGGAGCGTTTCACGCTGGACGATGGATTGTCGACAGCGGTCATTCAGGCATTTTTGACCCTGTGGGAACAGGGACTGGTCTACCGCGGACCGCGCCTGGTCAATTGGAGCCCGGGTTTGCAGACGGCCGTTTCCGACCTGGAGGTCGAAAGCTCTGAAGAAGAAGCGACGCTCTATTATTTCAAGTATCCGGTTGAAGGGGGCGAACATATACCGGTGGCGACGACCCGCCCCGAAACCATCCTGGGCGATACGGCGGTTGCGGTCAATCCCGCTGACGCGCGTTACGCGGGCTTCATCGGTAAGAGCGCTTTCGTGCCAATCCTGGGGCGGGAGATCCCGATTATCGGCGATGACGCTGTGGACATGGCATTTGGCACGGGCGCTCTCAAAGTGACGCCGGCCCACGACTTCGGCGACTACGAAATTGGCCAGCGTCACAAGCTCGCGCTGGTAAACGTACTGAACAAGGATGCCAGCATGAACGCAAAGGCCGGCAAGTACGCGGGGGCGGATCGTTATGACTGTCGCGAGCGCCTGTGGCGCGACATGGAAGCAGCGGGCTTGACCATCAAGACCGAAGCTTATAGCACGCGCATTCCGCGCAGCCAGCGCGGCGGAGAAGTGGTCGAACCGATGATGAGCACGCAGTGGTACGTTCGCATCCAGCCCTTGGCGGAAAAGGCGATAGCAGCCATTCGGGACGGCGATATCAAGATCGTGCCGGAACGATACGAAAAGGTATATTTTCATTGGCTGGAGAACATTCAGGACTGGTGCATCAGCCGTCAATTGTGGTGGGGCCACCGCATACCCGCCTGGTATCGAGAAAGAGACGGGGATCCGGAGGGTGAGATCCACGTCGGGCGGGACGCGCCGCAGGGCGAGGGCTGGGTGATGGAAGAGGATGTCCTGGATACCTGGTTCAGCAGCGGGCTATGGCCATTCAGCACCCTGGGCTGGCCAAGGGAAAGCGACGACCTCGAGCGCTACTACCCGACGCAGGTTATGGAGACCGGTCACGACATACTGTTTTTCTGGGTGGCGCGCATGATCATGATGGGTCTGTGGTTCACCGACAAGCCCCCCTTCCACACCGTTTACCTTCACGGCCTGGTTCGCGACAGGCATGGCAAAAAGTTCAGCAAGTCCCTGGGCAACGTCATTGACCCGCTGACCGTTGTCGACAAACTGGGGGCGGACCCCTTGCGCTTCACGCTTATCACCAGCGGAACGCCGGGCAACGATGTCAATCTGGACGAAACACGCGTCGACCATACCTTCCGTTTCATCAACAAGGTGTGGCAAATCACGTCGTTTATCAACATGAACCTGGAAGGCGAACTGGAGCTAGGTCTGCCACCGGTCGAGGAACTCGATCTGCCCGCGCGCTGGATTCTCAGCAGGCTGCATCGCCTGATCGCCAACGTGCAGCACTTGTTCGACATTTATCAATTCGGGGAAGCGGGCAGCCAGATTCTCGCGTTCATGTGGGACGAATTCGCGCCTTACTACCTCGAAATCAGCAAGCATGCCATGTATTCGGGAAACGACGGCGAGAAAATCGCGACGCGGCGCGTTCTGGTAGTGGTGCAGGACACATGCCTGCGCATGTTACATCCTTTCATGCCTTTTATGACAGAAGAAGCCTGGCGCTATATTCCTCACGATGGCGAAGCCCTCATCATTGCCGACTGGCCAAAGGCGAATGAGGTGCTCATTGACGACGAGATCGAGTCTCGCATGAATGTCTTGCTGGAGTTGGTACGAGAGCTGCGCAATACACGCGGCGAATACAAGGTCGATCCCGGCAAGCGCATCAAGGCGCTGGCGAAGGCCGGCGCCGCCGCGCAAGATCTGGCGGCGCATGACTACGTCTTCAGACGGCTTTGCAACGTGGAAGAACTGCAACTGCTGACCGCGGAGGATCCGGCGCCGACGAATTCCGCCAGCATCGTCGTCAGCGATATCGCGCTCTATCTGCCGCTGGAAGGCATGCTCGATCTTGAGGCCGAAAGAGGGCGTCTGGAGGGTGAAGCAAATCGTTTGACCGGGCAGATTGCCAAAACGCAGAAGATGCTGGGCAACGACAATTTCGTGAGCAAGGCGCCGGAGGACATCGTTCAGCGGGAACGCGACCGGCTGGCTGATCTGGAATCGGCATACGCACAAGTGGCGGAACGCTTGTCCAGCCTGTCGCGCTAGTAGAATCCGGCAGCGGATCGAATCGGCTCGCGCCGCCGCACGATAGGCCTACGTCATCCCGCAAAGCTCGAATACCGCCCTCGCTATCCGTTATAATGGGTCTGCAAGGGAGGATTTCGCTTGTCCGAGTCATACAAACGCTGCCCGATCTGTGAAGCGCGCAACCATCGCAATGCCAGCACGTGTTCTACTTGCGGAACGGCGATAGAGGATGTAGAAGCGCAAGCGCTCGCGGATGAAAGCACTCTGGCCCCGAGGGACTACGACTATCGTCATGGCGAGGCCGACTTGTATGAGGGGGCGCTGAACGACACCGCGCGCAGGCTGTTTGCGGGCATCGCCGTCTTGGGGATCGCGCTGCTCGCGGTGATTGCCCTGGCCATTGTCAGCAACTTATCCGGCCGGGAAGATGTCCCGCTGGGCGAATTGTCGCCGAGCGCGGCGCCCACGCGTCCGAGTTATGCGACAGTGACGCCGGGCTTTCCCAGCCCGGTTCCCAGTCCAACTCCTGCGCCTACGCTGGTGCCGAGCGACACCTCGACCCCGTCGCCCTGCATCCATCGCGTGGCTGCGGGAGACTCGTTAATCAGCATTATCGCGGGTTGCGGATACCGCAGGCTGGATATCTTGCCAACGGTGAAAGCGATTAACGGGATCGTTGATGAAACGCGCATTCAGATTGGCCAGGATATCGTCGTGCCGTTGCCCAGCGCCACGACCGATCCGCTTTCAGCGTCGGTGCCTCAATTGAACGCTTCGGGGAGCCTGGAAGGTACCCCAGCTTCAGAGGGGCTGGCATTGCTTTCCTTCGATCCATTCGCGCCGACGGAGACGCCGACGATATTGCCGGGGCTGACATGGCATAGGGTTGCTGCCGGGGACAGCATGATCGCGATCGCTGTGCAGTACGATACGGACGCCAAGCAACTTTCCGACCTGAACCCGGAAGTGGCATTTGCCTTATGCGATTTTAGCTTGCCCTACGGCGGCGGCGAGTGCATTGTCGAGTTGATCGAAGGCCAGACCTTGCGCGTGCCCGCGCCCACCGCGACGGTAAGTCCGGTGCCGACTCTTTCCGGCAGCGAAACACCGATACCGCCGGCCACGGCTACGGTCAACGCGCCTTTCGCTGTTGGCCCGCCCGATCGCGCGTTTTTCGGCGCGAGCGACCAGATCACGTTGCGTTGGGTAGCCACGGGGACGCTGGCAGCCGATGAAATTTTTCGGGTGGCTATTTCCGAGGTCGGCACAGCCAACAGGTTCACGGCCGAAACGCGCGATCTTTTTTTCATATTGCCACGGCGATGGCAGGCGGACGATGA
Source organism: Chloroflexota bacterium (assembly GCA_026707745.1). Classification (GTDB taxonomy): domain Bacteria; phylum Chloroflexota; class Anaerolineae; order Aggregatilineales; family Phototrophicaceae; genus UBA6055. The sequence goes on along the minus strand of JAPOWG010000057.1, from coordinate 63,868 downwards.
CCAGCGGCACACGTATATGTGGCAGGTGTCCATTGTCAACCAGAGCAGCGACACTCCGTCCCAGGCGACGGGCATACGGACTTTGGTTTGGGAGGGCTCTGGAGGCAGTACATCGTGAAACATGGTCATTCTTTTCGCATTCTCATGACAGCCTTTCTCTTCAGCATGTCCGCATGCAACATAGGGAATCCCGCGGCTACTATGACGCCGACAATTGAGCAGGAAGAAATCGCAACAGCCAAACCGCCGCTGGTAGCCACGGCCAAAGCGCTGCCTTCCGCGACGGATACGCGCATGCCCTCTTTGGAAATCGCAACGGCGACGGCCACAGACACAGCAGTCCCGCCGACGCCGACCAGGATAGTCACGGCGACATCAGCATTCTTCGAGTACGTGGTCCAGGAAGATGACACGCTGTTTTACATCATTCAACTGCCCCAGCACGGATTCGGCTACGACCTGGAGGTTGCCGCAACCGTGGTTGCCCTCAACGAGAACATCAGTCACATTGACCTGTTGCCGCCGGTCGGCAATACGATATTCTTACCCCGGCCGACCTCAACTGCGACAGCTGTCGGCGCCAGCGCCACCGAGGAGGTCCTGGCTACAATCGGCGTCAATCAGGAGACGGGGGCGCTACTGCAATCGGGTTCAAGCGTGGGCTGCTACGAAGTCGAAGCGGGGGACTCGATCGTGGCGATCGCCGAACGATACAGCACGACTCTGGAAGTGCTCAGCCAATTGAACCAGGAAATCCAGTTTTTCGGCTGCGCCTTCACCGAACCAAGCGGCGGACCCGATTGCCGACCGAATATTCAGATCGGTCAGTGCGTCTTTGTGCCCTTGCCAACGCCGCTGCCAAGCAAAACGCCGACGCCGAGCGGAAACGAAACCGCAACGCCGACTGCAACTTATCTGCCGCCACGCCCCATATTCCCGGTCGAGGGCGCATTGGTCCGGGCAAGCGAACTGCGACTGCAATGGGTGGGCATCAGCGGCATAAACGACGCGGATGAGTACCTGGTCGAACTGATTGACCAGACTGCCAATACATCTTTGCCATTGGTCAGCAGAGCGAATGACCTGATCGTACCCTCGGGGTTTGCGCCCGATGATGGACTGTCTCACGTCATGCAATGGCGCGTGAGCGTCGCGCGGAAAGACGACCAAGGCGTTTACACCATCGTCGGCGCGCCGGGTATCTGGCGTAGTTTTGAGTGGACGAGCGGGTAAGAAAAAGTTCAAAGTGGCGATTTTAGGGTGACCTGACAGGTCGCGTAGACATGGCCCGTTGCGGGATCAGTACGGGGGGATTCACCACAGCCGCTCGGCGCGTAACCGGCGAATCTGGGCTACCGCGCTCACACAAAATAATAAACCTGCTCGGCTACCGTAAATCACGGTTCAATTAAAATCAGGCACGGAAGTAAGACCAGGTAAGTCATGCAAATTCCGCATCATCGTCGAGTCGTAGGGGCGAGCCTTGGCTCGCCCGAAATCTCTAGCAGTAGCGGTGGGCGAGCCAAGGCTCGCCCCTACATTCGCCATGCAATTTGTTGCATGACTAACTTGGTTTTCCTGAGGACACAGAGGGGTATGGTTTCGGGCGACCTGATAGGTCGCCCCTACCAAATCGTTCTGATTTTGGGTTAAGTAGTTCAATGAAAATAAGGAGGACTCTATGGCGGCGGTTTCGGGGGACGCCCCTTCAAGGCTTGTTCGATAATGTCAGGATTCGGGCGCGGTTTTGTCTATTTCCGCGAAAGATGCGAAGGCGGGCCTGCGCAGCCCATCGGCGTCAACAAGACTAAAGAAACAGGCTTCGCTGTCGCCCACAGCGCAACCATTAAGGTTGTACAGGAAGTTTCCTTCAATGTAGTTTAAGCCGTAGGCGATATCGTAGGCTTGAGCGACGTAAAGCGCCTGTTCGTCCTGGTCGGTATACCTGAGCCACTCGAGGCCGGCCGCCGGAATCGCCAGATTAGATCCCTCGATTGTCCCCCAGCCCACCTGCGTAATGTAGATCGGGATGTCACCGGAGGCATTTCGGCTGAGAATATCGTGATACAGATAAAGAATCTCGCGAAAATACTGTAAATGTGATTCGTAGTGCGTGTCGACGCCCGGCGGCTGTTCGCAGCAGAATAATGCCGGGGGAACCGCCGAGGCCCCAAATAGCGCGCCGATACCATCGCTGTAGCCTGCCGCGCCTTCGCGGATCATATCCCTCAAAAACGCGCCAGTTTCTACAGCATTGTAATTGTCGGTAAAGCCGACGGGCGCCAGACCTGCGGTGATCACAAGCGCGCCGCTGTCGACCGATTTGACGGCCTCAAAGGCTATTTTCAGCAGATCCACGTAATAGGCAGCGCCAATTCTTATCTTGTCCGGCAAGCCGACATCTCCAGAGGCGCCGATTGCCGGCGGCACTTCGTAGACTGGCGCGGTCCAGTATTTCAAGAGATTGGGCGATTTCCAGATCTCGTAAGCATCGACAATACCCGCGTAGCGCTCCGCCAGTACGCTCATAAAATCAGCGAAGAGCTCCAGGTTCTCCGGGGGTCCCGAATTGGCACGCAGCAAGCTGTTCAATTGCCGAGTATATGAGTTGCGAGACCATTCCGGCGCCTCATATACATTTAGCAGAATTTGAATCCCAAGCTGATCCAGCCCCGCGATGAGGGCATCCAAATCGTCGAAGACGAAGTGGGCTGCGGTCGGTTCCAGGTCGGCCCAGCTGACTTCGATCTTGGCCCAATTGACGCCAAGCTGCTTGACCCGGCGCAAGATGTCCGGCGTGCTCTGGAGATCCGGGAATAGCGTGACCCCGTAAGCGAATTGGCGCCGAATCGCGCTGCCAGCGGATTGGGGCAAAATGATCGTTTGACCCGATAAGATATGGTCCCGTTCGGCGATTCCGTTGAGCGATTGCAGGTCCTCGACCGTGGTATCAAAGCGTCGGGCGATCGCGAATAAGGAGTCACCGGGTTTTATCAGGTAAGCAGTTACTTCGGTCTTGTCAAGCCGCGGCACGAGAAGCGCATCGCCGGCGAAAAGCAAAGCAGCGTCTTCCAGACCGTTCAGCGACTGGAGGGCTTTCACGCTGGTGTTGAAGCGCTTTGCGATGGCATACAAGGTGTCATTCGGGCGAACGGTATAGCGCTCGATGCCAACGGCCAACTCTTCAGACACCGGGTCCCTGCGGCCTGAACCGGGATCCTCCATCCGGGCCTCCGTCCCCAAGCCGAAAACGACGGCAATTGCCATTCCCAGACAGGTGCGGATGATCAGCTTCTGTAACCGCATGCCAAACGTCCGATCGCGGGCGGGAAAACGCGGCGTAGTTTTGTAAGCGCGGGTCTTTAGGCGAGTCGTCCAGCCCGCATTTCGACTTCAATACTTCAATTGACATAGTACAGGGAGCACTTGATCAAATCTACAGAGGGGGCAGCCTAGTAGGACTAGCGTCAGGGCTTCGGCGGATAGTCGAAGCCTTGAAGCAAGAAACTGCCCGATCCGGCATCAGTAAGCAGTCGATCGCCGCTGACAGGTTCGTACCAGCCGAGGCGCAATTCATAGCTGCCATCTTGCAGGGTCTCGGCCGGCAAATAGTAGACATCGCGGAAAATCTCGGCCGGCGTCCAGGATCTGCTGTCGATGCGCCCGGATTGCGGGAACTGGTCGTCTTGCGCCCAAAGAAGCCCGCCCGTTTCCGGATTCGTTTCGCCGTAGACATGCACAAATGACTTAAGCGATTTTGCGGTGATCCCAAGGGGCCGCCAATAGACGCGCAGCAGCAACTCGCCGGTTGGCAGCGGATCGTCGAAAAAGCGGTAGTCAAGCAAGTCAACCGCGCCCCCAAAACTTGCCAGCGGTATGGCCCCGGCCTCCAAAACGCTCCATTCCTTGTATTGACGAATGGCCAATCCGGAGGCGTCGCTGCGCATGACGGGTTGCATGTTTTCCCGCATCCAATCCTCGACGACGCGCGCATTCCGCCATGAGGGTATCGCATTCGACACGACATAAATGCTGTCGTAGCTGGCCCGCGCCGTCTCCAATTCGTCTATGATGCCCTTCGCGGATTGCAAAGGCCCGGATGGCAGCGCGCGGTCTTCGGCCGGGCCGCGGTAGTAGTAGCCAAAGGCGGGGTCCCCGCTTAGCTGAATGACCAGATCGTCGATGGTTACTCTGTTGTTGAGAAAGTCGCCCAGCTCGTCCCAAGCGGGTGATTTGCGCAATGCGGCATCGTTATAGTAGGCGTGAAGCGACGAAGCTGAAAGCATAATCCAGGGCGCCAAAAGCAAGGACATTACGAATCCCTGCCGCAGTCCGGCAGCCTTGGCCATCCAGACAGCCAAACGCGCGCTGCCCAGGGAGATCAGCAGTACAAAGCCCGGTACCGTCGCCAATACGTAGCGCGGATGGAAAATGTTAACACGCAAAGAAAGGAGCCCAAGCAGCAGGAATGGAAGGAGAACGATAGCCCCGATAAACTGAATCTCGCGCCTTGAACCGCGGGCAACAATGAACGCGTACAAGCCAAGCGCGAGGGCCATCCACAACCAGAGTGACGATCCCGGCATGGTCTCTCCCAGGGTCAAAACCGGCAGGAACAGGAACAAGAAATCGGGAATATGCAGCGACTCAAGATTGCCGGGATATGCGCCCGAGGCTAGTAGCTCGGCTTGCAGAACGAGGAAAGCCAAGAGCGCGCTCAAGAGCACGGTAGCTTGCAAGGAGAAAAACCCCGACAAGAATCGCCGATCGCTTTTCTTATAGCAAACAGCGACAAGTACCAAGGCAATCGACATGAACACTTCGGTGTAGAAGATCAGCGCGCTAGTGATGGCTATCAAGGCATGGAGCAGCCAATTTCTCACAAGTGGACGATCAATCAGACGCAGACCCAGCCACAAACTCGTCACACTGAGGCCGGCCCAGATGGCATAGTTGCGAAAGTCCTGGCTATGCCAGATTTCGTAGGGATGGATCGTCCATATGAAGGCAGCGGCGATGCCGCCAATTCGCTTTCCGGAAAGGCGGAAGGCCAAGGCATATGCCGCAGGGACACCGATCAGATTGCCAAACACCGGGAGCAAGCGCAAGGTGAAGGGACTGTCGATCCCACCGATGAGAAGCCGCCAAAGCCGAAACAAGACATAAGTCAGCGGCGGGTGCGGCTCAAGCGTTGCGATCTCGGTCAGGGACTGACGCAAGGGAATACCGGCCCAGTTCAGCGCGCTAAAGGCTTCATCGCCACGCAGCGGCACCGCAGCAAGTTCGTGCAGGCGCAAGGCAAAACCAAGCCAGATAATCAGTATTAGAATTGCCGGGCGTATGGGTCGCGCCATGCGGGCTCAGATTGTCGCTTTTTCAAAAGCTTCTATCTGTTCGTCAGACAGGGGCATTAGATTGGCGTTTTTTGCGTCGCCGGCTGCTTCCGATATCCGGCGTTTTGCATCGCGCATGAAGTCCTTGAGGTTCGGGGACAATCTCGTATCAGCGAAAAGGACAGGCGTGTCCAACTCGTCTTCGAAGTTTATCTTCGCTGACGGGTCGACAAAGACCACGAGCGGTTGCACCTCCACTTCGGGAGCGATGTCATCGATGGACCGTTGCACCTCTTGGCAAGCGATCTCGGCATCGCGAAGGGGCTTGCCAACGCCATCGAGCCGAAAGAGCGAAAAGAATTTGCTGATGACATTGCGATGGCTGCGGAACTTGCCGTCGCGGTAGGTGTATTCCTGATCGTGCCAGCGCGTGACAATCGCGTACACGCCTTGGGGGCAAATCAAAACATGGCGCGCCGGAAAATGATAATAGTTGTACAAGACGCTCTTATTGCTCAAGCCCTTCAAGCCGTCCTCGATCGCCTTCTCCGGGCGCGGAACGCGGGCCCAGAGATTTGTCATGCGCACGGAAAGAACAGTCAGGATGAAGGCGATAGGCAACATGGAAGACTGCGCGATCACGCCGAGTGAATCCGGAATGTCGCCCGTGAACAGTGAAGCATTGATCACAAAAAAGCTCAGAATTAGCGCGCCGAAAGTGCCAAAGAACAGGTAGTTGGTTAACTTGCGATTGCGGCGAGCCAGTTTTTTGTTGGTGACAATCCGCATGACGCTACCCCAGACTCCAGTTTGCGCGATTTCCCGGCGGCCCGCTCAGGCGCCGTCGACATCAATGACCAGGACCCCATTGTCTCGATCGATGTAGTCTCGTACTCTGCTGCCGCCCGGGCATGGCGGATCCGAATCCGGCACATCAATCTTGCGATAGAGGATCTGGGCGCTCTGACCGTCCACCTTGATACTAATCGCAATGTGGCAATCCCCTCTCTTGAACTGTCTTGGCTCTTCGGCGTCGGGGCGCGCCTGGACGTGCCCAGAGCGAAATTCAATATCGCAGGCGGGCGAGTAGGGAATCAAAATCTTGCCGCTGCCGCTGGTATATGGCCTGCCGATGAAGCAATAATCCAGAGAGGCGCTTGGATCCGGCGTCTGTGTATGCCAGGCTCTATCGTAGCAGCGTTGGCTGCCTCCGGCCCATTGCAGGACATATTCACTGAACCAGATATTGTCGAATTCGTTGGTCTCTTCCACTTTTTCGTCGAAGTCAAGCCTAATCTGCAGGCGGTGAAGCTCATGAACATATTGGTCCACGATCATCGGACCTATCTCGAGCAATTGACGGTGGCCCGGTCCCAGTTTGGATGTCGGCACTTTCAATTCCATCGCTCCGGTAACTGTTCCGGTGGCTATATGGACATTTTCGACAATCACTTTGACATCCGAAGAAGGCGTATCGAACCAACTCTGGCCGGTATTGACCACCGGTATCTTGAATCCGGTTAAAATGCCGCATTCAAGCGGATGAGGGTCGATGCGCGACCAACCTAGCACGAGGTTCACATTCTGCGGCGAGTCGTCCGTGCGCGGCAAGAAATAGGACAGGTAGCTGGCATGTGTGACTTCGACGCAGACCAGGTCTCCAAAGCGGACGGAAGGCAATACATACCAACGCTCCGGTATATCGCGCGCTTCGGCGATGATAGCTTGCTCCAGGTCGATTGCCTGAACACGCATGCAATGCGTTACCGGCACCGGCAAAGTGCCGATGGCACCGTGAACATGCAACTCTTGCGGTATATTCGCCTCCAATTTGTAGAGGTGGCCAGCGCGTTGTACATCGAGCAACTCGCCGGATGGCTGGGCGACATTTGTCGGCGCTTCAAACTCTCTGTTGACGCCGCAGGTAATTGTGAAGGCACCCTCCCCGGAGATGTCGATGTCTTCGGGATCATAAAACAGGTCGCCGCAATAGGGATAGGTTTGCAAAATGGATGTGTCTTGGTCGGAGTCGTCGACAAATTGCTTGCCGACAAGAACGACGTTTGACGTCTCTTCGTAAAACGGCGTGCGCAGTTCAGCTGTGATCCGCGCGATGCCTTCCATGTTGATGCCAACCGGCTCGCTGCCGTCGGCAGGTCCCAAGACCTGCGCGCTGGACAAAGCGTTGAGGTCAAAAGTGCCGCCCGGCGTCCAGGCCCAATATGTGAGCACGGATGAACCGGAGGTATCGGCGTTAAAACGGAAACCAACCGGCAAGTAGAATCCGACCCAGATCACCGGTTCCGTCACAATCGCCGCTTGATCCAGAAGAATCCGATTGGCGCCGGATCCATTGATCGCCACTTGCTGCCGATGAATCAGCGACGCGTCAACGGGGGAGCCGCCATTTGCGTCTTGATATATGAGCAGATCCACTGCGGCGCCTGGCACGGCACGATTTACGAAGATGGTGACGGCGTCAAGCGCAATAGGAAAGCCAAGACCCAGAGGGGCGAGATCAAAACCGTTTATCACCAATGAAGGTTCGTCTTCGATGACAAAAAACTGGACCCCGGCGCCGGAGTTGTTGCTGACAATCGTGTCTCCGGCTGTCGCTGGCTGGGATACCAACAGGAGCAAAAGCGCCAGAAAAAAGATGCCATAACGCGCATTCTTCAATCGTCTTAGCATGATAGTTTCCCTAAGCAACCGACAACAACGTCACCTGCGTATTGTAGATTCGTTTTGAGAAATGGTCAAGCAAACCTGAGACCTATTGATTACACTGGCTTAAGCTGGCATGCGCCTATATAATTACGCAGTTCATAGCGATCAGGATATCCTCCATGTTAGAGTTCGTGCTGGTATTCGCCATTCTGTCGCTCGTTTTGGGCGCTTACTGGGCTATGTTCATTTTCCCAAAGCAGCGCGCTTTCAAACACAAACAGAAGGTCGTACGGTCCTTGCATGTCGGTGATGAAATCGTCACTTATGGCGGCATCGTCGGCAAAATCGTCGATATCGATGTTGATTCAGGCGTCTCCTTCGTGGAGATCGCTGACGGCGTAACCATCAAGCTGCTGACGGCGGCGTTGCAACAGGTCTATGATTCACAGGAAATCGCCCGAAACGCAAATATGGGATTGAGTGAGCAGCGGGCAGAGCGCCGAACAACCTGACAAAGACCCTATACACGAAAGGTCCCATCTATGAGCAGTCATGTTCGATGGCTGATGCTTATTCTTGCGCTAAGCATTTTCTGCATTTGGGTTGCCAGTCCTCCCGAGTTCAAGGGTGTAGAGACCGAAGCCTGTTCCAAGGCTACGGCGCAGCAAATCGAATCGCTTCGCTGCAGTGAGAATCTCGAAATTGACGCCAACGGCGATGGCGAGAATGAATTTGTGCTGCATATCACGCAGAGCCTTGGTTTGGATCTCGTCGGGGGTTTACGGGTGCTTTTGCAGGCGGATATCCCGACGCAGAACTTCACCAGGGAAGAGCTCGCGGAAACCACCAACAATGTCTCGCGCCGCGTAAACGCGCTGGGATTGACCGAAGCGACCGTGCAAGTGCAAGGCCGCGATCGCATACTGGTCGAATTGCCCGGGGTTCGCGATCCTGAACAAGCGATCGCCACGATCCAGCAAACGGCTCTGTTGGAGTTTGTTGATTTCGGCGGCTTGTCCAACCAGGTGCTGGACCTGATCGGCCGGGAAATCGTAACCAGTGAACAAATCACGCTGCGAGGCGAGCTTAGCGGCGAAGAAGATCCGCTTGCCGGGCGGCTCGCGCATCCGGTGAACGGTTTGCCCTTCCGCACGGTGATGACCGGCGCGGGCCTGCAGGCGGCGAGCGCGGTATTGGCCCCGGCGCAAGGTACTGGGAACCCGCAATGGCTGATCAATTTCGAGATCAAGGAAGACTTCCAGAATGTATTTGGGAGCTTCACCGGGGAGCGCATCGGGCAACCGATGGCAATTGTCCTGGACGGCGAAGTACTTTCCGCGCCCACCATTCAGGCGCAACTGTCGACCGGCGGGGTCATTTCCGGTCAATTCACCGAACAGGAAGCAAACACTTTGGCCTTGCAATTGAGATCGGGCGCCTTGCCCATACCGCTACGCATTGAGAGCACGCAGGAAGTCGGCGCGACGCTTGGACAAGAATCGGTGCGGCTCAGCGTCCAAGCTGGCGTTGTGGGCGTCATGGTGGTGCTCGCCTTTATGCTCATTTATTATCGCCTGCCCGGCCTTGCGGCGGATCTGGCGCTGGTCGTATTCATTTTCTTGAATATCGCTGTTTTCAAGCTCTTGCCGGTGACGCTGACCTTGCCGGCGATCACAGGTTTTCTGATATCTATCGGAACGGCAGTCGACGGCAATATCCTGATATTCGAACGGATCAAAGAGGAATTGCGAGCCGGCCTGGCGCTGGAAGACGCCCTGAAGGCGGGCTTCGACCGCGCCTGGACATCCATTCGCGATTCCAATCTCTCGACGATCATCATTTGCGGGATTCTTTTTATGTTCGGGCAGACGCCCGGCGCCAGCATCGTAGCGGGGTTCGCGGTGACTCTGGCGATAGGTTTGGTCTTGAATCTGTTTACCGCGGTGATCGTTACGCGCAGCTTTCTGTATATTCTCGTCGGCGTATTCCGTAACATCGTCGATCGCAATCGCGCCCTGCTAGGCGTTTAGGGAGAGCCGAAATGTTCAAGATTGTTGAGAAACGCCGCTGGTTCTTCCTGTTATCAGCCTTGGTCATCGCGCCTGGACTGGCGGTGATGCTGCTGTCGACAGTTTCGACCGGCTCACCTTTCCGCCTGAGCATCGACTTTGTCGGCGGCAGCATATACGAATTGAAGTTCCAGGACGCCGGCGCCAGCGAAGACGGCATCCGTCAAGTATTCGGCGCGGTGGGCGACGAGAATATCATCATACAGCGGATCGGCGCGGCAAGCGATAATCGCTGGTCCGTGCGGGCCGGTTTCCACGACGTAGAGGTGACAAATGACATCCTGCTTCGTCTGGGATCGATTTCTCCGATTGATCGAGACAGCTTCCGGGCGGAAACCGTTTCCGCGACCATTGGTCAAGAGGTCACGCGTTCCGCGCTGGCCGCAGTGGCTGTGGGCGCTTTGGTGATTACCGGATTCATCGTGATCGCCTTTCGGCAGGTGCCAAACGCCATACGTTACGGCGTTTGCGCCATCGCGGCCATGATCCACGACATTCTGGTGGTGATGGGCGTCATGTCGCTCTTTGGGCTATTGCTCGGCTGGGAAATTGATGCCTTGTTTTTGACAGCAGTGTTGACCGTTGTGGGCTTCTCCGTACAGGACTCGATCGTCGTTTTTGATCGCATTCGGGAAAACATACCAAAACATCTGGGCGAGCCTTACGAGACGATCGTCAACCGCAGCATTTGGGAGACCATTCATCGTTCACTTGCCACACAGTTGAACGCATTTTTCATCATGATCGCGATCTTGCTATTTGGCGGCGAAACCGTCAAGCAATTCATCGCGATTCTGTTTATCGGTCTGCTATCGGGGACTTACTCGTCGATCTTTACGGCGGTTCCGCTTTTGGTTGCCTGGGAAAAAGGCGAGATTCCCTTTACCGGCAAGAAGCCGAAAAACGGCGAGCTTGATGAAGCCGGGTTAGTCCAAGCCAATGCCAGCTAGTGGCGGAAGTGCCGCCCTCCCGTGAAGATCATCGCCATGTCGTAATAGTCAGCCGCTTCGATCACCTGGGCGTCGCGAATGGAACCGCCCGGCTGAATGACACAAGTGACCCCCGCCCGGGCCGCGGATTCAATGCCATCGGGAAAAGGAAAGAAGGCATCCGAGGCCATGACCGAGCTCGTCACCTCGTCCCCGGCTTTCTTGATCGCAAGTTCTACCGCGTCTACCCGGCTTGGCAAACCGCCTCCGATGCCAATCGTTCGTCTGCCTTGGGCAAGCACAATGGCATTTGACTTGACATGTTGCACGGCTTTCCAGGCGAAGCGCAGAGACTGCAATTCCGCATCTAGCGGCACTCGTGCAGTAACCGTCCGCATGACCGCTTCGGGCGGGTCGCCCATGTCAATTGTCTGCAGGAGCATCCCGCCCATGACAGAGCGCAGTTCCAAGCCGCTCCCTCCATAGGGGCCCGCAACCTGCAAGATCCTGCAGTTCTTGCGCCGGCCGCGCAGTTGCTCCAGGGCTTCATCCGAAAAAGACGGCGCGATTATGGCTTCCATAAACAAGGCCTCCAGGGCGGCGACAAAAGCCTCGTCGACCTCGCGATTGACGGCGATTATCCCCCCAAAGGCCGAAACCGGATCCGAGGCCAGGGCTTGCGGATAGGCTTGGGCGATGGAGCCGGCGGACGCGATACCGGCAGGATTCAGGTGTTTGACGATTACAACCGTTGGCTCGTTAAAGCTGCCGACAGCGCGCCAGGCAGCATCGACATCGAGAATATTGTTGTAGGACAGTTGTTTCCCACCCAATTGCGCGGCGCCCAATGGCAAGTCAGATATATGCGACGAATAATAGGCAGCGCTTTGATGGGGGTTTTCTCCGTAGCGGAGTTCAATGCTGCGCAGCATACTAATGTAAATGCTTTCGGGTACGCCCGTGGATTCTGGAGCAGGCAGGCCGGATTCGTAGAGATAAGCGTGAATTGCCGCGTCGTAATCCCTGGTATGGGCGAAGGCCTTGACCGCAAGCTCGCGACGGCGCGGCATGTCAATCCGTCCCGCCTCGTGCAATGCCCCCATTATGGACAAATAGTCGTCCGGATCACAAATGGTTATCACGCGTTCGAAGTTCTTGGCCCCGGCGCGCAACATGGTCACGCCACCGATATCGATCTGTTCAATGATGTCGCCCAAATCGCCGTTCCCGGCAGTCGCGGCTTCTACGAATGGATAAAGGTTGCAGACGACCATCGAGATCGGGGCGAAACCAAAACTCTCGATCTCTCTCAAGTCAGCCTCGTTATCACGAGCCAGGATACCGCTGTGGATCGCCGGATGCAGTGTTTTGACACGGCCGCCGAGCATCTCGGGCTGGCCGGTAATCTGTTCGACACTTGTGACAGGAACCTCCGATTCCTCAAGGGTCTTGCGGGTTCCGCCGCTGGCGACGATTTCCCAACCATAGGTCAGCAAGGCGTGAGCAAACTCGGTGATTCCGGTCTTGTTCGAGACACTGAATAAAGCACGGGGCATCTTGTTTTCTGCCGATCAGTTCAGTTAGCGATTGACCATCGCATTATAGTTGCATTTGTCGCCCCGCGCATAGACTATTGGCCTTAGGGCAAGTTCATGGTGAATATTGCGAGTATCGCTTCTTTCTAACCCCTCCCCCAGCCCCTCCCCGAAGCATCAGGGAGGGGAGCTTAGAGAGCCGTTATGAAGCAAAACAACCTGTTGTACGTATGTTCAGTGGCAGGGCCTGGTCGCAAATTGTAGATTTCAACGGGCTCCATCGGACCGTCCTTACCGGCTGTCAGGCGGCTGTTGTGCTTTGTTTCAACCGCTGACCGACTGGTCGGAGTCAATTCAATCGTCTAATGGCTTCACTTTTGACAGAGACGGTGACGGAACGGCCGACAGTTGGGGTCCCATTTCGTGATTTGCATCTCAAGCGCAAGCCTTCCTGGGGCAAAAGAATCGTGACTTCGCTGTATTCGCCGCGAAACACGGAAGACTCGATCCGGCCGCGATGCGCTATCGCTGCGGGATCGCCCACGTTGTCAAGTTCAATCCCGTCCGGGTGGATTAAGAAGGCGTCGCTATCGGCGGCATCGGGCAGGAATCTACACCGCAGTTCTCGCGTGAACCGGTTGTCACCGAATTGGAAAATATTGGAAAAGCCGAGGAATCTGGCGACATTTTCGTCGACAGGATGGTGATACAGGTCAAAGGGCCGGTCCAGTTGTCGGATCGTTCCTCGGTCCATTACGGCAATCCGATCGGCAATCGCGTAGGCTTCGCGGTGGTCATGCGTGACGTAGAGCGCGCTCAAGCCCGTGCCCTTGATAATCTCTCGCAATTCGAGGGCCAGCTTGTCTCTCAGCAGGGCATCCAGCGAACCAAGCGGTTCATCCAGCATCAGCAGGTTGGGTTCCGGCGCCAGGCTGCGCGCCAAGGCGACGCGCTGTTGTTCGCCGCCCGACAATGTCCCTATGTCACGTTCGCCATAAGCCCCCAAGCCAACTTGATCCAGCATCAGTTCCACCCGCAGCGCTATGTCGGTCGGGGCCATTCGCCGTCGCCGCAGTCCGTATGCGATGTTGTCGGACACCGACATATGCGGGAACAGGGCAAAATCTTGAAACATCAGCCCGAAGCCGCGCTCGTGCGCAGCCAAGCGACGCAGATCGCGCCCGTCGAGCAGAACGTCTCCCTCGTAGTCGGAGATCAGGCCGGCAACGATGCGCAAGAGCGTGGTCTTACCACAGCCACTGGGACCCAGCAGACAGACGATCTCATCTTTCGCGACCCTTAAGTTGACGTTTCGCAGCGAAACAGCCTCGTCATAGGCGTGCGACAGGTCTTTCAATTGAAGCATCAGAATTCGCCCACTCCAGCGACGCGCAGTCGTTCAATCATGACAAAACCCAAGGCGCATACCAAGAGCAGAATGACGCTCATCGCCAGCGCCTGACGGTAGGATGCCAGGCCGGGATCGCCGATTAGTCTATAGATAACAACGGGAATGGTCACAGACTCTCGCTGCGCAACAAAGAGCGAAGCCCCGAACTCGCCCATGCTCACGGTAAATGCAAAGGTCGCCCCCACCGCGATTCCCCGGCTTACCAAGGGCAAGTCGATGGTTCTCAGCAAGTCAAAGGGTCGCGCGCCTAAGACTTGCGCAGCCTCGCGCACCGAGGATGGAATCGCCCGCAAACTCGGCAATACGCTGCGAACGACAAAAGGAAAAGCAACCAAGGTGTGAGAGATGGGGATAATGAGCCAGGATGCCCGCAGGTTTAGCGGGGGCTCGTCCAGGGCGACGATAAAGCCGAAGCCGAGGGTGACCGCGCTGGTCGCCAGTGGCAGCATCAGCAGCGGATCCACCAAACGCGCGAGCCCCCCGCGGCCGACAATCATGAAGGATGCGATCATGCCGATGATCAGGGCCATGCTTGTTGATATCAGCGCGAATCGAAGCGAATTGGCGACGGCTTCAATGGGAGCGATAAACAGGAGCGAGCCGCGGGATGATTCAGCAAGCGCCGCGTAGTTGCTCATGTCCAATGCGCCATTATTCAGGGCAGAACGCGCCACAAGCGCCAGAAGCGGCGTGAAAAGCAAGGCGAAGATGAAGATCACGACGCCCCAGACCAAGGATCTCTCGCGCGGGCTCTTGACAGGCCGCGCCACCGCCTTGCCAGCTCCAATTGCAGATTGCAGCCCCCGCTGCAAATGCGTATAGGCGGTCATCAAGGCGAACATCGCGACAATTTGCAAGAGCGAAAGCGCCCCCGCCATAGGCAGATTGAAGAGGCTAATCGCTTGGTAGTAGATTTGCACCTCCAGCGTTGCAAAGCGGATGCCTCCCAAGATCAGGACAACGCCGAAACTGGTGAAGGTAAACATGAAGACGAGCGCAGCAGCGGATAGCAGCGCGGGCTGTATTAGCGGCAATCTGATATCGCGCCAAAGCGCCCATTCGTCCGCGCCCAGCACGCGAGCCGCTTCCTCCGCCGCGATACCCTGGGCAGACCAGTAACCCGTCATGATTCTTAAAGCGATGGCGAAGTTGTAGAAGACGTGCACAATGATCACGATCGCCAGCGTACGTTCCAGTTGCACCGGAGTGTAGTCCAGGGAGAACAAGGTCATAAGAAGGTCGTTCACTAAACCGCGCCTTCCAACCAAAGACATGAAGGCCAGCGCGACTACAACTGTGGGCAGTACAAATGGCAGGGTTGCCAGGGAGAGCAAAAGCGACTTGCCAGCGAAACGATAGCGCGAAAAGACATATGCGCAGGGCAAAGCCAGGAACAAGGTCAAAGCCGTGGAGAGCGTCGCTTGATACAGGGTGAACAGAAAGACGCCGAGGTAGTAGTCTGTCGAGAGCAGGCGCAGGAAGGCGGACAGATCCAGCCATCCATCGGGACGCAGGCCGATGTCCAATATCGCCAAAAGCGGATAGAAATAGAATAGCGCCAGGAAGGTCAGGGGCAAAAGGTAGACGACATACCCGTAACTCCCTCGCAAGCGCATCAGCGCAGCATGACCTCGGACCAAGCTCCGATCCAATCTTCGCGATTCGCTTCGATATCGGCCGGTTCAAGCGCAGCCGGCTGTGCAGGGATCTCCGCCAGTTCTGCAAAGATATCTGGAAGCAGGATATCTTCGCGCACCGGGAAAACAAACATGTTCAGCGGCAGGTCTTCCTGGAAGGCCGGGCTCAGCATGAAGTCGACAAACTGCCGCGCGCCTTCCGGATTGCGCGCGTTGACAAGGACGCCCGCGTATTCAACCTGGCGAAAACACATATCGTCGCCAACCAGCGCGCCGGTGAAAGGACCGTCCTCGGGGTTTTCGCTGAATAGCACCTCGGCAGGCGGACTGCTGGCATAACTCACGACCAGTGGACGGGCGCCCGTGTCGCGTCCGGGCGCGCTGAATTCCCCGTAGTAAGCTTCTGTCCAGCCGTCAACGACCAGCACGTCGTTGCTTCGCAGGTCCCGCCAATAGTCGAGAAATGTGTAATCTTCTTCGTCCCCGAATACCGCAATTGTCGCCAGCAAGAAGGCCAGGCCCGGGGAAGACGTAGCCGGGTTCTGGACGACGAGCAAGCCCTTGTACTCGGCCAAAGTCAGATCTGCCAAGCTGGAAGGCAGGTCCACTTCGTTATCTTCAAAATAGGCGATGTCGTAATTGAGGCAGACATCGCCGTAGTCAATCGGCGTGACCAAGTGATCAACACCTGGAACAAATGACTCGTCGACGAATTGAAGCTCGGGAGATTGGTAAGCTACGAATATCTCGGCGTCCAGCGCGCGACTGAGAAAGGTGTTGTCAATGCCGTACAAGACATCGCCCAAGGGATTGTTGACACTCAGAATCGACTGATTCACCATGGTTCCGGCATCGCCCCCTCGCAGTATTTCAACAGTCATTCCGGTATGGGCTTCAAATGCCTCCAGGACTATTTCCGAGGCTGCGAAACTGTCGTGCGTGACGACAACAACCGTATCATTTTCCTGGGAGAAAACCGCAGGCACGATGAGGACTAGAAGCAAAAGCGCGAGAACTGATCTTGTAAACATATGAAATGCTCCCCTAAATGGATTCTGTCGCGGCGACTCGGAGATCCCTTTGATCGGAAATGAAAACCACCCTTGCGAAGGATGTCTACAAGGGTGGCTCAGTTACGCATATGGTGGACATCCCTACGCCAGTATTACCCGGATCAGGTTAATGGGTCGGCACGACTTTTCGCGCCCTCTCAGCTTGCCCCCGCAAGCTCCCCAAGTCTCGACATATTCAATTGTATTTTGATTATACTGGCAAGGCGCTCTGCTGGCAAGTTTCCCGTCGGTCGCTATTGTTTCAAGAAGTCATCCAGGAATTCCGAAAAGCGGCCGGAATTACAGGCTTCGACATACTTCAAGATGGTTCCACCGTCCACGGGATACTGCGGATGACAACTCGTCGGCGCGGCGCCGGCGGCCATATGCACGAGCATGTCGCATCCAGGATACGGGATAATGACGCCCTCTGTGGTAGGGCGCAACTCGTCGACAAGCGCTTCGACGGTCGCCACGACTGTATCCGCCACATAGACCAATTCCATATCGATGCCCAAATTGTTGTTGATAAGCACGTTGCCGTGCTTGTCCCCCGCCAAGCCATGAATGACAGCGACATCGCAGGGGATGGCCGGGAAGGCCAACAGTTGGTCGCCGTTGTAGGGATCCGTCACCGTTTTGACATCCGGTCGCAAGGAAGGCAAATCCGTACCTAGCCAGGCGCGCGAGGGCATGAATCCCACACCGGCGATCGCCGCGCGCAGCCCCATGACGATGCTTGCCTCGGTTTCTTCGATCACCTTGACGCCCCCCGACTGAACGGATTTCGTGAACATCGGCGCCAGACCAAAGGATTCCAAGCCAAAATAAGCCGAGCGAACATGTCGGACGCAATCGGCGCCGATCAACAGGTCGGACTCCATGCTTCCCGTGAAACTGAGCAGCGTCAGGTTACGCGGCCGGGGCGATCTGCGCAGCAAAGCCTTAACGAATCCAATCGGCCGCCGATAAAGGGTCATGCCTCCGAGAGCCAGAATTTGGCCATCGCTGACAAGATCTGCCGCTGCTTCAATGGAGACGAGATTCTCGACCATCTCTTCGCGCGTTCCCCGTCAAGACATGGATGAGCAAAAGCGCCGGCAGGCCTTCGAATGCCGGCGGACATGATTTGCGATTCCGCAATATCGCCATGATAACGTATACTATACAGGTATTGAAGTCGCTCAATTGACGGAGACTCATCATGGTTTCGAAGCCGCTCTACCGGCGCCATTCCCGGGTTCTGCAACCGCTTATGATGACCGCAGCCGTTTTCGTCATCGGCTTTATCGCGGGAAGCATGGCGCTATCCAATCGCAGCGACGCACAAGGACGAACAGCGTTAACCGATACCGATCAGGCTTTCGAGCCCTTCTGGGATGCTTTTTCGATTGTTGAATCTCGCTATGTGGATCCCGTCGATGTTGAAACGCTGGTTAACGGCGCCATCGACGGGATGGTCAATGCGCTGGAAGACGAACACAGCGGGTACATCCGGCCCGACTTGTGTGATCGCGCCATCGACTTCTCGGGCGAATTCTCCGGCATCGGCGTTACGATCCGCACAATCGAAGATACTGGAGAAATCGAGGTTGTCACGGTCATTCCCGGTTCGCCGGCCGAAGGCGTCGGCGTCTTGCCCGGCGATATATTTTATCAGGTCGACGGTCAGTTGGTCAGCGGCATGACACAGGCGGAATTAACGGCGCTCGTCCCCGGAGCGCCTGGCACAACGGTCACGATCACTTTCAAGCGCGGCGAAGAATTCCTCACCTTTGAAATCACGCGCGAGATCTTCGCCAAGCCGAACGTCTCCTACGAGATCATCAGCGACAACATCGCGCACGTGAAAATGCTGGACTTCAACGACCTCTCGCGCGCGCAACTGGACGAGGCTTTGACAGAGGTCGACATCAACAACTCCAACGGATTGATCTTCGATATTCGCGACAATCCCGGTGGAACGCTGGCGAGCGCGATAGAAATTGGCAGCGCGTTCATAGAGGACGGTGTACTCTTGCGGCAAGTGTCGCGGGATCAGAGCGAAGAAGTCACCCGCACGCGAGGCGGCTACGCCGATATCGATGTGCCGATAGTCGTATTGGTCGATGAAACAAGCGCCAGCGCGTCGGAGGTGATTGCCGGCGCTATGCAGGATTACCGAGTGGCAACTATCATGGGCGAAAGGACCTTTGGCAAGGGCACGGTACAGAATATCGTCCCTGAGTTGGCCAATGGCGGGTGCGTGCGCATTACGGTGAAGCGCTGGCTGACGCCCAATGGGTCCTGGATTCACGCGCAGGGCATCACGCCGGATATCATCGTCGAATGGAACCCGGAAACTGACGAAGAGCGGGAAAATGACTTGCAGCTCGAGGCAGCAATCGAATTTCTGCAGCCGCTCGGCGCGTAACCGGCGAATAGGGCAGCCGCGCTCAGGCAGAATAGTAAGCCTGCCGTCGTATGAGCATCGCGGTTTACATTAACAAGAGCGGCGCGACTATAAGCCGCGAGTGTCGTATAACTAATGTGTGGCTAGCGCCGCTCTCCATTCAAGGCTAGTCACAGACGCGAAGCGGTGCTACACTGTTCGTGTTCCGTACCGGGGGTTGAAGTCAAGGAGCTATGGCATGGCTGTCGCCTTGCAAATTTCTTCTATCGTTATATCCATCGCGATGATCATTCTCATCTTGCTGCAAGTCAAAGGCGGCGCCTTGGGCAGCTTGCTTGGCGGCGACGCCGGGGGCGGCATCGCCCGTACCCGGCGCGGGCTGGAGAAAACGCTTTTTCGCATCACGATATTCTTGTCGATCGCCTTTCTCGGCATAGCGCTGTTCTCCGTCGCCACGACTGGTTGAGTCTCGAGCCGCTTGATTCGGCATCACACGAAGCGATCAAGTCTCAGTTATCGAAAACTCGACAGCGGGATATGAACTATCCGTGATCTAGACTAATAAGGCGGGTCATGTTTCGCGGATTCCGTTTGCAGTTTTTGGCACTGATAGTGGCCGCGACCGTTTTTGCATTTGCCGCCGTTTTCCGTGTCAGCCGCGTAGCCCAAGTTCAGCCGCCCCCCGCGTCGACCCCCGCTCCCAGCGACGACAAAATCAGCCCCAGGTCCAGTCCCGCGTTCCCTCCGCCGCCCGCCGGAGAAGAAGTTGCCGTGGCCCGAAGCCAGGCCACAGACAGGGGAAAATACCGTGAAGGACTGGTCGGAACGGTCCAGCGGCTGAATCCGGTCTTCGCGCAGCTCAATCCCGTCGACCAAGACATTACCAGCCTGATCTTCCAAGGCCTGTTCGCTACCAACGAATATGGCTCGCCGGTGCTTGATCTGGCGGAAAACCTGACCATATCAGGCGACAAGCTCGAATATGTCCTGGAATTGCGTCAAGACATCAACTGGCAAGACGGCGTCGCATTCGGCGCCGACGACGTCATTTATACGATGTCCTTGCTCAGCGATCCGGATTACGCGGCCTATTCGCCAAGCGCTGAATTTTGGCGCACTGTCGAAACACAGAAGCTGGGAGATCATCTGCTGCGTTTTCGCCTGGCGCAGCCACTGGCTGGCTTCACGCGCCTTTTGACAATTGGCATCTTGCCGGAACATGCCTTGCGCGGTACGACAGTCTCCCTGCTGGCGCAGCACCCATTTAACTTGTCGCCAATTGGCACCGGAGCTTATCAGCTCGGCGAATTGCGGGCTGATCCATCGGGCAAGATCAGCGCTATTCTGCTGCAACTCTCGCCCGTTTACGAGGCGCGCCGCGATGCGCAAAACAGTCATCAATTGCGGGAATTGCTCTTCAATCTTTATGCGAATGCGGACGACGCGATTCAAGCCTATCGCCGAAGCGAAATCGATGTATTGGCGAATGTTGGAGCGCGAGAGGATCTGCTTAGTTTGCCCGGGGCGCGTCTTCACACCAGCATGGATTCGACGGTGCAAATCCTTATTTTCAACTGGGAGGAGCCGGCATTTGCCGATAGACGAATGCGGCGCGCGCTGGCATTGGGACTTGATCAGATGGCGCTTGTCGAGGCGCATTTGGCGGGCGAGGCCTTATATGCAGACAGTCCCTTAATCCCGGGAATGCCCGTCTATCAGCCTAATGGATTCTGGAGCGCGCATGACCCGGCGCTTGCGGTCTCAATGATTGAAGCGGTTTCCAGCGCGAATTCGGATGCGGGAGAAAGCGACGAAAGGGAAGGCGAAGGCGCCGCGACGGCTGTTTTTAGCTTGCTGGTAGAAGATTCCCACTCGTTGACCGGGCTTGCCTTCGACATCGCTGCCCAATGGCGGGAGCTAGGGCTGGCGGTTGAGGTCGCGTCAGTCATGCCCGATCAGTTGATGACGCGGCTGCGCGCCGGCGAGTTCGATGCGGCGATCGTTTCGCAGCGCATTGGAGGAGAACCTGACGTCTATCGCTTTTGGCATCCCGCGCAAGCCATCAAGGGTCAGAACTACGGCAGCGCGGCGGAAAACGAGATCGCGGAGTTGCTGGATAGCGCGCGTCGGGCAAGCAATGGCGTCGCCCGCCACCAAATGTATCAGCAATTTCAAGAAATATTCGCTGAAAAAGCGATCGCCATTCCCTTGTATTATCCGCTCTACTCCATGATTGTCCGCGATTCGATTGACGGTGTCCGGCTGGGATTTATCGGCAAAGCCTCCGACCGCTTTCGCGGCATTAGTTCCTGGCGACTCGCGACGTCGACCAGCTAAATGGCGCCTTCTTGTCGCAAGATTTCGCGCAGCAAGTCTTTGCGCGCGGCGCCGCCCAGGGTTTCCAATTTGCGCGTCGCCAAGGGATCGATCTCTTCTCGCAAGAGCCGTAGATCCTCCGCGTCCGGCGGCGGGGTCCTGGATAGATCCGGGGCAACCGCCAAGTCAAAGCCGGTCTTCCGTTTGACCTTTTCGAGATCGATATGGGCATGCAGCGAGGTGATTCGCATGCGTCCCTCGAACCAGTCAAACTGACCCAAGTCGGATACCAGGTATCGGGGCCCTCCCCCCCGCTCCCGTCCCGGCGCGTGGCCCACGCCGCTAAGGAAATCGATCTTCGCGGCAAATGTCAAACGGGAATGACGCGGCACGTAGAGAAAGCTGTGATCGTAAAGTGGCGTCACGTCCGGTATGCCGCCGCTTCCCGGCAGCCGCATACGCGGTCTGTGATAGTCCTTGCCAAAGGCAATGTTGTTGAAGTTGCCGCGGCTGTCGACCTGCGCCGGGCGGAAAAACTCTTTGGGACGATATTTGGGCAGAATATCCGCGGCGCCAGCCGCGAAACCGAGATGGATAAGTCCTTTGCCCACCCAGAGGCTTTCGATGTCCGCGATTCCCAGGGGACCCCAATCTTGAACCAGAGCCTGCCCGATGGCCGAGGTGAAGCGAGCGCGCGGCGCATAACGAATCTTGCCAAGAATTAAACCGGCCGATACCAGCGGGGTGTTAATCCCCTGCGCCCAGACATCGCCGTCCTTGACCTGTTTCGAAATACAGACGCAGATCTGCTCGTCAACGGTATATTGAGGGTCCTCTGCCAAAAGGCCGCTCGGCGGCAGCGAGTTTGGGTTACCGTACTCACACAAATTAACAAACCTGCTCGGCTACCGCAAATCGCGGTTCATCAAATATGGTCCCTGGAACGTTCTAGTCGGCTTTCACCAGACGGACGAACTGACGCTTGCCAACTTGCAAGATTGCCGGGAGCATTTCCGGCGAAACGACGGCTTGCAAGCTATCTACTTTTTCTTCGTTCAGCCGCACGCCATTCTGCTGAATAAGCCGTCTGGCTTCACCTCGGCTGCCAACCATCCGCAGTCGAACCAGGATATCGCGGATTTCTTCGGTAGCCGGAACCACCGCCTCAGCAATATCATCCGGTATTCCGCTGCCGCCGCGGAAGACATCGTTCCAGCGGTTTTGCGCCGCTTCCGCTTCGGCCTTGCCATGAAAGACGCTGACGATCTCGCCCGCTAGATTCATCTTGGCGTCGTTGGGATGCGACTCACCGGATCGCAGCTTCCGTTCCAGATCCTCCACCCGCGCCGGCGTCCATCCCAATATCAACTTGTGATAGATGCCCATCGCTTTGTCGGGCAAACTCATGACCTTGCCATACATGTCCCAAGGCTCGGACAGGAGAGGAATATGGTTGCCCAGGCTCTTCGACATCTTCACATCGCCATCGGTACCGGGCAAGCTCTCGCCCATGATGAGGGCGATCTGCGGCTTTTGGCCCAATCCTGTTTGCAGCTTGCGGCCAGCCACCAGGATGTTAAACAATTGATCTTGCCCGCCGACTTGCACGTCCGCTTCCTGCGCGACGGCGTCGTAGGCTTGCATCAGCGCGTAGAAGAATTCGTGCAAGAAGATCGCCTTGCCTTCGTCGATGCGCTTGGCAAAGTTTTCCCTCACCAGGAATTGCTGAACCGTGAAATGGCTCGCCAGCCGAATGATGTCGGCGAAATCGAGGGTTGCCAGCCACTCATCGTTGCGGCGGACCCGCGTCAGATCGCGATCGAGAATCTTGAAGGCTTGCTCCGCGTAAGTGCGGGCGTTGTCCTCGACATTCTGCATGGTCAATTGGTCGCGCGCGGAGTCTTTGTCCGAGGGATCGCCGATCAAACTGGTAAATGTGCCGATCAGGAAGGTCACATCGTGCCCGAAGTCCTGGAATTGCCGCAGCTTGCGCATGGTTATGGTGTGGCCCAAGTGCAAATCGGAGGTGCGCGGATCGTAGCCGCAGTAGACGCGCAGCGGTCGCCCTTCCGCCTGGCACTCCAGCAAGCGTTCGCGCAGATCTTTCGCCATATTGTCGCGAATCGCAGGATCGCCGTAGGCCGCGCCGGACATCAACACTTCGACTTGTTCTTCGATTGTCGCCATATTCATTAACTCATTGCATCAATACACCGTCAGAACGGGCAGTATACCATAGCAGTCGTATGTTGTTCAGGTTGGGCAGTTCTAGCCATAGTCTTGCTGACGGGTTGGGATTATCATTATCGATGTGCCCTAAAGATGGTGAAGTCGTCTTATAGTCAAAGACAAGGAAACAGAGCATGCAAAGTATGAGCAGCGCAGAAATTAGACAAGCCTTCCTCGACTATTTCGAGGAGATGGGTCACAGGCCGGTCGCATCGTCTTCTCTAGTGCCAGCCGACGATCCGACGCTTCTCTTTGTCAATGCGGGCATGGTGCAATTCAAAGATGTTTTCCTGGGCCTGGACAAGCGAAACTACAGCCGCGCAACCACGTCGCAGAAGTGCATGCGCGTCAGCGGCAAACATAATGACCTGGAAAACGTAGGTCCGTCGCCCCGCCACCACACCTTCTTCGAGATGCTGGGCAATTTCAGCTTTGGGGATTATTTCAAGCGCGATGCGATCAAATACGCATTTCAACTTTTGACCGAGGTTTACAAGCTGCCGGCAGAGCGCCTGGTCTTCACTGTCTACGAGAACGATGACGAAGCCTATGATTGCTGGGTGAATGAAATGGGCGTCAGCCCGAAGCGGGTCGCCCGCATGGGGCCCTCCACCAACTTCTGGCAGATGGCGGATACCGGTCCTTGCGGTCCGACGTCAGAGATCCATTGGGACAAGCAGCCGGAGTCTGGAGAAGAGGACATCATACCGATGCTGCAGGCGGAGGACGATCGGTTCCTCGAGATCTGGAATCTGGTGTTTATGCAATTCAATCGACAGCAAGCCGATCCCGAACACAGCGGCCGCTGGGATGTGCCGCTGCCGGCGCCAGGGGTCGATACCGGCATGGGGTTCGAACGTATCACATCCATATTGCAAGGGGTCGACGCCAACTACGAGACAGACCTTTTCATGCCGATTATCAAGCGGACTCAGGAACTGACGGGTCATAGCGATGAAGAGCGCGATGCGAATATCGTGCCCTATCGCGTCATAGCGGATCATATCCGCGCGGCCGTGTTTCTGATTAGCGATGGCGTTTTTCCCGGCGCAAAGGGACGCGCTGCCATACCGCGCATTGTCATCCGGCGGGCAGTTCGCTTCGGCACGATAATCGGCTTTGATCGGCCCTTTCTCGCGAAGGTAGCCGATAGCGCCATCGAGATTATGGGCGCGCATTACCAGGAACTGGTCGAACAAGCCGATAGCATCAAGCGCATCATCACGCTGGAGGAAGAACGCTTCCGTCTAACCATGGAGCGAGGACTCACCGAGTTGGACGACATGCTGGCGAAACTAGAACCGTCCGGCATTCTGGAAGGCGCGGACGCTTTTTACCTCAAGGCGACGCTTGGACTGCCCTTCCAGGTCACAAAAGACGTCGCCGAAGAACGGGGATTCAGCGTCGACGAAGCCGGCTTCGCGTCCGCGGAAGCCGAGCATGCCCGTATCAGCGGCGGCGGGCGAGCGATGGGCGAGATCGAATCCGGCGACGTCTACAAAGACTTGCTGGGGACGCTACGAGAAGAAGGCGCCTTGGGCGACGAAGGCGTCAGCTACAATCCATATGACGACGCGCCCTGCGAATCCAGCGTTTTGGCGCTGATCCAGAACAATCGCTTAATGGATAGGGCCTTGCTCGGTGAAAAGGTCGAGGTCGTTCTGGGAGGGACAAACTTTTATGTGGAGTCCGGCGGACAAGTGAGCGATACCGGCGTGATCGCCGCCGCCGATTGGGTTGTCGAAGTTGAATCCATGAAGCAGCCGGTGGCGGGCCTCGTCGTACACGTCGGCGAAGTTGTTGAAGGCAATCCCGTTACAGGCGATTCAGTCCTAGCGCGAGTCGATCGCGAGCGACGCGGGAATATCATCCGCAACCACAGTGCGACGCATTTGCTGCACGCAGCCCTGCGCAAGCAGTTGGGCAATCATGTACAGCAGAAGGGTTCGCTTGTCGCGCCTGATCGCCTCCGTTTTGACTTTTCCCATCCGGAAAAAATGAGCAATAGCGAACTTTCACAGGTAGCGCGCGAAATCAACCAAGCGGTACTTTCCAACTACGAGGTCCGCGCGGCTGTGAAATCTCTGGAGGAAGCGCGCAGCGAAGGCGCGATAGCGCTTTTCGGTGAGAAATATGGCGAGGTGGTGCGGACAGTCCTCATCGAATCAGACGAGGAGCTGTACAGCTACGAGCTGTGTGGCGGCGTCCACGTCGGGCGTACGGCGGAAATCGGCAGTTTCGTTTTCACGAGCGAAGGCAGTGTCAGCGCCGGCATTCGACGCGTTGAGGCCCTGACCGGAACGGCAGCTTTTGTCTATGTACAAGAAAGAATGGCGCTGGTTGACGAAATCGCTCGGCAACTTGGCGCCAGTCCCGATTCTCTGGCCAACAGACTCAGCGGCTTGCAACGAGAACTTGGCGACGCTCGGCGAGAGATCAATGCCTTGCGGCGAGAATTGGCCAAGAGCAATTTTGACGAGATGCTCGACAGTCAATTGGAGAGCATCAACGGGAAGCAGGGCTTGGTGATTCAGTTGGACGCCGTTCCCATGGAAACGATGCGCCAAATGACCGATTGGTTCCGCAACCGCGTGGAA
The DNA here is from genome assembly GCA_026707745.1 of Chloroflexota bacterium. Lineage (GTDB taxonomy): Bacteria > Chloroflexota > Anaerolineae > Aggregatilineales > Phototrophicaceae > UBA6055. Next base: position 37,701 of record JAPOWG010000057.1, on the reverse strand, counting down.
AAGGGTGTCATGGTACTGGCCAGCGACATAGACGGTCGGCCGCAAATCGTCGTGGCGGTGTCAGACGCGCTGGTCGAAGACGGCGTACGCGCGGGAGACCTCATCAAACCAATCGCCCAGGTTGTCGGCGGCGGCGGCGGCGGTCGTCCACAGATGGCGCAGGCGGGCGGCAAAGACAGCAGCAAAATCAGCGATGCCCTCGAGCGGGCGCGCGATTTGATCGCCAAAGCCTAGACCCGGCATGCAGGCAAACGTATCCAGGATATGGCTCCAGAGACCGTAGAGGTAAAACTCGAACCCAGTGACACGGTCACGTCAGTGAAGCTGCGCCTGTCGGACTTGCGGGGCAAGCGCGTCTTGTTGCTTCTTTCCCCGTCCGGAACGCTCTTCAAACGTAAACTGGACTTGATCCTTTTGCAGCGCGAAGCGTATCGACGGGCGATTCAACTCGCCCTGGTCAGCCGTGAATCCGACATTATCGCATATGCCAGGGAACTCAATATCAGTTGTTTTGATTCTGTCGAGGCCAGCGAAAGGAGCAGATGGAAACGCGGACGACAGAAAGTGTTTTTGCCTCGTCACCACCAGCCGAGCAAGCCGCAGCCGCCCGAAGAACTCAGGTCGATAGCGAGCCGCGCGTTACACCGCAATCGCCACCCATCCCGCCCCCGGATCTATTTGGAACGACTGTTTGTCCTGGCGCTGCTCTCGCTGGTAACGCTTGCGGCGCTCTACGTGGTTGTTCCCGGCGCAACCGTGGAAGTAAGTTTGCGCGCGGAATCCATCACTGCCGCGGTGACCATCATCGCCGATACCGCGGCCGACGGGGTCGACCCGGACAAAGGGATTATCCCCGCGCAAATCGCCCGCGCCACCGTCGAGACCACTGCGACCCTCCCAACCACGGGCTTGCGCAACCTGGACGAAGTACCCGCGCGCGGCATGGTGACAATCACTAATTTGACCGACAGGCCATTGACCGTTCCCGCAAATACGATTCTGAGTACCGCCACCGCCGCGCCATTGCTGTTCCGCACCGTCGTTGATGTAATCTTGCCTGCCGGAGCGGCTCAGACTGTGAATGCGCCATTCGAAGCCATGCAACAATACAGCGGAGAGGAAGGCAACATAGCGGCAGGACAGATCAACTTGGTCGTCGGGCCCCTGGCGCAAAGCATAACAGTAACAAATCCAGCGCCGGCCAGCGGCGGCACGCTGCGCAGGGTCAATGTCGTCTCGGCTGCCGACAAAGACTTGCTGCTAAACATCGTTCGCGGACAGTTACAGTCGCTGGGTTATGAGGATATACGATCCACATTGACCGCGTCGCAGGTCATTATTATCGAGACAATTGCGATAGAAGAAGAACGGAAAGACTGGACGAACTTCTCCTCGGACGTTGGCCTGATGGCGGAGGAATTGACCCTGAACATGCGCGCGGTTGTTTCGGCGCTGGTGATTGACGATCGATTGGGGCGTCAGGTGTCGCTGGCGCAACTGCGCGACCGAGTGCCACCCGACAAGACCTTGCTCCCGGATGCCCTGCAATATAGACGCGGTCCTCTGACGCAGCCGACTTCAGCCGAGCGCGTTTCCTTTGTCGCCGAAACCAGCGGGACGCTTGTCGCAGAGCTTGATACTGCGGGGTTGCTCGACAGGCTTGCCGGTGTATCGATAGCGGATGCTCTGCAGATCCTGCGGTCGCAGCCGGAGCTGGCCGCGCCGACCGCATCATCGATCGAAGTTTTTCCAAAGGGCTTCAACAGGATGCCGTTATTGTCGGTCAGGATTGATCTCCAAGTGCGGATGCCCACATGACCGGACGTTTGATCGGCCTTGATCACGGAAGCAAGCGCATCGGTCTTGCCGTTAGCGATGGCTTGGGTATCGTGGCGCGCGAGTTAACCATCGTGCAAAGGACTACGCGCGCCAGGGATTTCGAGCAGATTTTGGCTGTTGCCCAGCGCGAGGGAGCTTGCGGTTTCGTCGTGGGCGTGCCCTACAATCCCAATGCGCCAAAGGGCGTAGAGCTTCAAGCTGACAAAGTTAAGCGCTGGATCGAGCGGCTGCGCAGTTGCACAGATCTGCCGGTAACTGAAGTCAGCGAATATCTAACTAGCGAGGAAGCCAGGGATCTGGCGCGTCAACTGAAGCGCAAACCCGATGAGCCGATTGACGATCTGGCTGCCAGGGTCATATTGCAATCGTATCTTGACGCGCAAAGCTACTCTTAGGCGACGCTGTTATTGCCAGCCCCGCATGAAGAGCGAAAAGGCACTATACTGGGTGCAAAGAACCGCCAACCGAAACAAACGGATACTGCTGGTGTAATATTTTGAGCTTCGATTATCGCTAGGAACCATTTGTGCGAGATCTCGACGATACGCAACCGAGCCGCAGCTACTATTTGCAAAACCACAATGTCGGCGTAAAGGGTCCGCCCAAGCTTCTCTTGTGGGGCGTCATTCTATTCGCGCTGCTCATAGTCGTCGGCGTCGGGGGCGCCATAGTCGGTTTCCGTGAGGTTCTGCAGCCGGCACAACAACAGCGGGTGATTGATCAGTTGCCCTTCATGCGAATGTTCAAAGAGCCAACGCCCGTCGGCGGCCTCTTTCCAACGCTGGCCTCGCGTTCGGGCGAAAGCGACGCGCTGGCGCTTCTGGATATGCCCCTGGGAATAGCCAGCCCCACGCCCCCGGCAAGCGCGGTCTTGGCGACGCCCGCCGCAGTACTGGTGGAGACGATAGTTCTATCGACCGCTACCCAGGCGCCCAGGCAGAGCACAGCAACGATAACAGTCGGCAACGCACCCACAATTGCAATCGCTGCAACCGCGTCGCCCTCGCCTGCCCCGCCAGCGGCGACCACCGCAAACGAGATCGCTGTTGCCCCAGTCAACCTGTCTGGCGGGGAGCTTCCCTCCTCCGCCAGAATCTACGGCATTCTTCATCAGCAGCAAACCTGGAACAACTGCGGACCCGCGACAATTACGATGGCGATGAGCTATTACGGATGGCAGCAGGACCAGGCCGCCGCAGGCAGCGCGCTCAAACCGAATCGCGAAGACAAAAATGTCAGCCCGCACGAGATGGCAGCCTATGTGGAGGAAGCCAGCAATCTTAAAGCGATCGTGCGCATGGGCGGCAGCCTGGACCTGCTAAAGCGCTTGGTGGCCAACGGGTTCCCTGTCGTCATAGAGACCGGCGCCATGTTCGAAGCCTATGACTGGATCGGTCATTATCGCGCCTTGGTCGCCTACGATGACGTCTATCAACGATTCTATTTCTTTGATAGCTTCCTGGGCGTTGGCGAAGGCGCTCAAGGCGTGGCGATAAGTTACGACGAAGCTGACCGGGACTGGCAGGCTTTCAACCGTACTTTCATCGTCGTCTACGAGCCACAACGCGAAGGGCTGCTGCGGAGTCTCATGGACAGTCACTGGGATGCAAAGGACGCGGCCCAGCTTGCCTTTGATGTAGCGCAGGCCGAAGCGCGCCTGGACCCCAGCGATGCCTTTGCCTGGTTCAATATGGGTACATCTCTGGTCGCCCTGCAGCGATATCAAGAAGCTGCCGCCGCTTTCGATCAGTCGCGCAGGCTTGGACCGCCCTGGCGGATGATGTGGTACCAGTTTGGCGCATTCGAGGCTTATTATAAGTTGGGCAGATACGATGATGTGTTGAGCCTGGTGAAGGTCAACCTGAACAACGCTGAGGAAATCGAGGAGACCTACTATTGGCAGGGGCTGGTCTTGCAAGCGCAGGGCAAGCCCGAGCAAGCCGCATCTTCGTTTCGTCGGGCGCTGGCATATAACCCAAACTATGAAGAAGCGCGCGCGGCGCTCGCCAAGCTCAATTAGGAAACTGCATGGCGTCCTCTGCTGGCAAGGGAAATTTTCAGCGCAATCGCAGAATCGCGAGATCCACGTTGATCGTGATGATGGCCTTTGCGGCTGCCAAATTGATCAGTCTCCTTCAGACCTTGATCATAGCGCAGGTCTTTGGCGTTGGCGTTGAATTGGACGCCTATGTGGCGGCCAATCGCATACCCGAACTGATCGTCGTTTTGATCTCTGGCGGGGCTTTGACGCACGCCTTTATTCCTGTATTCAGCGGCTATTTGGCACAGGGAAAGCTTGACGCAGCCTGGCAATTGTCCAGCAACTTGATCAATACGATATTCACGCTCGCGCTGATCTTGAGCGCGGTCGTCTTCTTGATGGCGCCATGGTTTGTGAACCAGGTGGTCGCGCCCGGCTTTGACGCCGTCACCGCGCAAAACACGATTGAAATGATGCGCATCCTGCTACTGAGCACGATCATCTTTTCGATCAGCGGCATCTTCAGCGGCATACTCAATTCTCATCAGCATTTTCTTTTGCCGGCGCTGGCGCCGATCATGTTTGATATCGGCATTCTGTTCGGCGTCTTGTTCCTGTTGCCCGGCTTTGGCGTACACGGAATCGCAATTGGCGCCGTGATCGGATCGGCCTTGCATTTCAGCATCCAGGTTCCCGGCCTGGTCAAATATCGAATGTCCTGGAAGCGCGGGCTGGGCCTGGCGAACCCGGCCTTGTGGCGCGTGATTCGCCTGATGCTGCCGCGAATCGGCGGACTTGGCGTTTTCGCGCTGAATTTCCTGGTCATGAATAACATCGCCTCGAGGCTGAGCGTCGGCTCGGTGAGCGCGCTCGACTGGGGCTGGCGCTTGATGCAAATCCCGCAGACCTTGATCGGCACGGCGATGGGAATCGTGATCTTCCCTACTCTGGCTGCGCTTAGCGAAGTGAGGGACCTCGATGGCAAGCGCGATGCGATGTCCGGCGCGCTGCGCTTTGTGCTTGTCACCAGCATCCCGTCAGCCATAGGCTTGATCGTTCTGGGCAGACCGCTTATCGGACTTCTGGAACGCGGCGCATTCGACGCGGCGGCATCCGCACTGGTCTATAGCACCCTGAGCATGTTTACGCTCGGGTTGATCGTGCATTCCGCGCTGGAGGTCATCGCCCGCAGCTTTTATGCCGACAAAGACACCTTGACTCCCTTGTACGCGGCGCTCGGCGGCGCTGGGATCAACTTTGTCTTCGCCATTCTGCTCAGCGATGTAGAGCAGGTTGATTCACAATTGTTTGCCAACTCGGTCGCTCGCGCATTTCCCGTCCTTGGCTTTGAGCCCTATATCGGCCGCGTTAGCGGATTGGCGCTGGCCAATTCCCTTGGTGTTATGTTCGAGGTCCTGTGCCTGCTGGTTATCTTGCGACGACGCTGGAGCGGCATCCGGGAAGGTTCGCTGGGGAGCAGTCTGCTAAAGTCACTTGTCGCGTCGCTGGTCATGGCTGGGGCGGTTGTGCTGCTGGACACGCTGTGGCAAGCTTGGGCGCCTGGGGGCGGTCTCTCGCTGATGATCTTGCGCCTGCTCGCGCAGGGACTTGTCGGCCTGGCGGTCTTCGTTGTCGTCGCCGCCCTCATCAGAATGCGAGAGCTGTCGGAATTAATGAATATAATTCGCGGCCGGCCCAAAGAAAGACAGAAAAGGAGAGCGTATGCCGATTGAGGTCCTGTCCATGACTTTGGGCGCCTTCGCCACCAATGCATACCTGGTGGCGGATAGCGCTACCAAGAACGCCATCCTTATCGACCCGGTTGACAGCGCGCCGCTCATCCTCAATGCCGCCGCCGAGCGCGGATGGCGCATTCAGATGATGATCGCAACGCACGCGCATCTCGATCACGTCATGGCGAGCAAAGCGATCAAGGACGACTTGGGAATACCATTTTGCATCCACGAGGAGTGCTTGCCCTGGCTGGCGGATCTGCCCGCGCAAGCAAAATTGTTCGGCTTGGGCGATACGCCGGCGGCTGCCCAGCCGGATCGCCTTTTGACAAGCGCGAGCGAAGTCATCGAGCTGGACGCCATCCGCCTGAAAACGCTTTACACGCCCGGGCACGCGCCAGGCCACTTGAGCCTGCTGTTGGAGAGCCAAAAAATCCTCTTCAGCGGCGATACGCTTTTCGCCGGCAGTATCGGGCGCACGGACTTGCCTGGCGGCGACTATCCACTGCTGATGCGCTCTATCTTTGAGAAGCTCATGGCCCTGGACGACGATATTCGCGTCCTGCCGGGGCATATGGGCGCGACCACCATCGGCCGCGAACGACATACCAATCCCTTCCTGCTCTCATTCGACCAGAACGCGCAATGAGCTCGACCGCGGAGCGTTTACAGTTGCGACTCCTCATCCGATGAACCCGTCGGGCTCGCACATTCTGGCGCTCTTCCTGGATGGCATTGGGCTTGGCGCGGATGACCCGAAGATCAATCCTTTCGCGGTCGCCGATTTACCCACGCTTCAAGGTCTTAGCAATGGAAAGCGATGGCTGGCAAACACTGAACTGGTCGCAAGTCACAACGCGATCTTTGTGCCAACCGATGCCTGCCTGGGCGTCGCCGGTCGTCCTCAAAGCGGCACCGGCCAAGCCAGCCTGCTCACCGGTTTGAACGTGCCCAAGTTGATCGGAAAGCACTATGGACCTAAACCCAATCAAGAAACCCGGGAAATCATAGCCCGGCACAGCTATTTCAAATCATTGGGTGAACGCAGCAAGACAGCCCGATTGCTCACCGCTTATCCCCCGCGTCTCTTGCAGGACTTCGCCCGTGGCAAGACGCTTCGCTCCAGTATCCAGCAAGCGGCCTACGAGTCCGGCAAGGACCACTTCTCGGTAAAGGACGTGGTTGAGAAGCGCGCCTTGACCGCAGAATGGACCACTGCCAGTTGGGGACGCTATTTGGGCATCTCGCGCCTCCCCGACTATTCGCCACGGCAAGCCGGACAATTGCTGGTTAAGCTCTCGCGCGACTACGACTTTGCTTTCCATTCGCACTGGCTGACGGACCGCATCGGGCACCGCGGTCCCTTCGAGCGCGGCGTAAGCATATTGGAGACTTTCGACGAAGTGATGGCCGGCGCGCTCGACGAATGGCGCAGCGACGAAGGTCTGATAATCGTGGTCAGCGATCACGGCAACATGGAGGACTTAAGTACCCGTCGACATACGCTAAACATGGTGCCCACGCTTGTCGTCGGCGAGCGAGCCGAAGACTTCGCCGATGGTTACAAGTCTCTGACTGATTTTGTGCCGGCTTGTGATAGAATCCTGTTCGATTCCTGATGAAAAACAAGCGCAGCAGCGAGCAAGTCTTCAACGACAAGGTCATCAAGTCGATTTTGGCAATCGTCTTTGGTCGCTTGGTCATTAACATTTCCAAGCGATTCCCCTACCCCTTCGTTTCCGCCATTGCCGACAGCTTCAGCGTGTCGGCTGAAAGCATCCAGAATGTGATCGCTTTGACGAATGGGGCCGGATTGCTCAGTCCGGTACTGGGCATTATTTCCGAGCATTACGGGCGCAAGGTCGTGATGGTTGGCATGCTCTGGATGATGGCGATCATGAGTATGCTTGGCGCGGTATTCGCCGACTACGGCGTCTTCGTGGTGGTGATGTTTTCCTTCGGCATCGGCAAGACCATTTACGACCCCACGTTTCAGGCATATTTGGGAGACTTGGTGCCCTTTGGCAGGCGCGCCCGCGTGATGGGCATTTCCGAACTTAGCTGGGCCCTGTCATTGGTTATCGCCGCGCCCGTTGCCGGTTTGCTGTTGGAGAACAGCAATCTTCAGTCCGTGTTCGTTTTTCTGTCCGTGTCGCTGGCGTTGGGAGCAGTGGCATTATGGATTTTCGTTGAGTCCGACGAGCGGCCGGATCACAGCCACGATCGGATACGCATTATCAATCCATTGACAGCCATACGCACGGTCAGCGCGCACCCGCCGGCGGTCTTCGCACTTATGTATTCCATGTGTCTTACGCTCTCCCATGAGATCTTTTACATCAATTACGGTCTTTGGATGGAGGACTCTTTCGGTCTGGTTCTCACGGCGCTTGGGACGGTTACGATTGCCATTGCCGTCGCCGAGGTCATTGGCGAGTTTATCGTTATTACCGTCGCGGACCGGCTCGGAACCAGGCCAACCTCGATGACAGGTATGTTGATCGCGGCGATATGCTTTTTCATCATCCCTTATCTGTCTTTCAGTCTGCCTCTGGCCATGTTCGCCATATTCATCATGTTTATCGCCATCGAGACCTCGATTGTCTCGGCGCTGCCGCTGTTTACGGAGATTCTGCCGAAATCCCGCGCCGTGATGATGAGCGCCAATATGGGGGCGCACTCCCTGGGGCGCGTGGTCGGCGCGGCGCTGGGCGGCTGGGTATATGCCGAATCAAATGGCAACTTTACGCTGGTCGGCATCATTGCCGGCGGATTGGGAATGATCGCGTTTTTCATCATGTGGCGGCTGCTATCGCATCAGAACTAGGCATTGCACTAGCAACAGCCGGTCGGCGCGTAAGCGGCGAAAACGTCTACCGCGCTCACAGGAAATACAAGCCTTCTGCTTGTATGAGCAAGGTGGTTGCCTAGAAGACAGGGCGAGGTTTCGACTTGACTAACGATTGTCGCTCGACTAGAATCCGCTAGCGCGAAAACTGGCAGGACTTTTAATGTTCGAATCCTTATCACAGAGACTGGATACGGCCTTCGAAGGCTTGCGCAAGGGCGGCACTGTCAAGGAAGCTGACGTCAAAGCTGTCATGCGAGAAGTCCGCATGGCCTTGCTGGAGGCCGACGTCGCCTTGCCGATCGTCAAAGACTTCGTCAAGTCGGTGCGAGAACGCGCCATCGGCGAGGAAGTCCACAAAGCGCTCAAGCCAAGCGAGCAGGTCGTCAAGATCATCCACGAAGAGCTCGTCGACATGCTGGGCGAGGCGGGCCGTTTGAGTTACAGCGGCAGCGTCAAACCGCATGTCATAATGCTCGTGGGCTTGCAAGGCTCCGGCAAGACGACTAACGCCGCGAAACTGGCGCTGCACTTGCGGGGGGAGGGGCGCAAACCATTCATGATCGCCGCGGATACTTACCGTCCGGCCGCGGTCGATCAGTTGGTGACGCTCGCCAAACAGATAAGCGTTCCTTATTATGAAGAAGGAACCAGCGACAAGCCGCCGGCCATTGTCAAGCGCGGAATCAAAAGGGCTAAGGACAGCGGCGTCGACATCGTCATCATCGACACTGCCGGTCGTTTGCAGATTGACGACGCCTTGATGGGCGAGCTTGAAGACATCAAGGGCATTGCCAGCCCTGCGGAGATTCTGTTGGTCGCTGACGCCATGACCGGGCAGGAAGCGGTCAATATCGCGCGCGGCTTCAACGAGCGCCTCGGTATCACCGGTCTGGTTTTGACCAAGGTTGACGGCGACGCTCGTGGCGGGGCGGCGCTTTCTATGCGCGCGGTGACCGGCGTGCCCATCAAATACATGGGGACGGGAGAAAAAGTAAGCGCGGACACGCTGGAGCTATTCCATCCCGACCGCATCGCCCAAAGAATTCTCGGCATGGGCGATATCATGTCGCTGATCGAGAAGACTGAATCCGTCTACGAGGAAGAAGAAGCGCTGCGCCTGCAGAACAAGATCATCAAGAATGAGTTCACCTTGCAGGACTTCCTCGATCAATTGCAGAAGATCCGGCGCATGGGTCCGCTGGGCAAAGTAATGGGCATGATACCTGGCATGTCCAAACTGCAAATGCAAGCGGATTTTGACGACCAGGACATCGAAAAACGCATCAGGAAAGTTGAAGCGATCATCAATTCAATGACGCCGACGGAACGACAGCATCCGCGCATTCTCAAAGCCAGCCGCAAGCGCAGGATCGCCAGCGGCAGCGGCGTCGAGGTGCGGGATGTTAACGAATTGCTGAAGCAGTTTCGGCAAATGAGCAAACTTATGAATCAACTCAGCAGAGGAAAAGTTCCTCATATACCCGGCTTGAACATATAAGCCGGTCGACAGGAGAATAGCAAATGGTAAGGATTCGCTTGCGCCGCCAAGGCCTCAAACGACAACCCACGTATCGCATCGTCGTTACGGACCAGCGCAAGGCGCGCAACGGCAGCTATCTGGAAAACATTGGCTACTATAACCCGCGTACACGTCCAGCCACCGAGGTTATCGCCGAAGATCGCGCGCTCTATTGGCTCAGCGTCGGCGCCCAGCCGAGCGATGCGGTTCGCCGCCTGCTGGATCACACCGGCACCTGGGAGCGCTTCCAGCGCTTGCGGGCTGGTGAGTCCTTGGAAGATCTTGTGAAAGAAGCGGAAAGCAGGCAGACGGAGTTGCCCAGCCCGAAAACGAATTATCCGGCGCCCGGCGATGGCGAAAGCAAGATCAAGGCGCGTGAAGCCGCTCGACTCGCCACTGAAAAGACCGCGGGCGAAAACAGCTAATGTCAGTAGACCGGTCCAGAATGATCGAAGAAGAACTTGTCCAATACATCGCGGAAAACCTGGTCAACAATCCTGAACAAGTCAAATTGTCGCGGCGGGACAGCGGGCGCACTGTCGTCCTGGAACTATCTGTCGCCTCGGACGATATGGGCCGCGTGATCGGGCGCAGCGGCCGAGTAGCCAACTCGATACGCGCGCTTTTGCGCGCCTTGCCGAGCCACGAAGAAGGACGCGACCGGCGCAGACGTCGAGTTATCCTTGAAATCGAATAAGACAGCCCAAAGTATCAAGCCCGTCGACCCGCAACATCTTGTCGTTGGCGAGATATTGCGTCCCCATGGTGTGCGCGGCGAAGTACGAATGCGCGTCATCACCCATTTTCCCGAGCATTTGGCGACATTGAAATCGGTATATATCGGCAAATCCGCCGACGATAGAAATCTGACTGAGGTCGAGTTGCAAAAGGTCCGCTTCCACAAAGCCTACGCCCTGCTTACGCTTGATGGATACCGCAGTCGCGATGAAGCCGATCGGCTTCGGGGCAAAATGGTTCTCATATCGATGCAGGACGCGATTCCGCTGGAGCCTGGCGAGTACTATCTTTTTCAACTTGTCGGCATGTTGGTGAGGGATCGCGAGCGAACGATAGGCGTCGTGAAGGAAGTCTTGCAGACCGGCGCCAATGACGTCTATGTAGTGCAAAGCGAAGTTTACGGGGACGTCCTTTTGCCGGCGCATCAGGAAACGATTCAATCTATCGACTTCGAAAACGAAGTCATCACCATGGTTTTGCCCGACGGATTGTTGGCTGACGAGTGAATGCCATTCCTAACTTGACAAAAAAAATCGCTTGCTGATATGCTGTTGGCGCCGACGAAACAGCAACGGTCCCTCATGCCAGAAATCGAAGAACAGCAGTATTGGTTGGGTTTGCACCTGATCCCGCAGTTCGGCAACGCGAAGCTCGCGATGTTACTGGCTCGTATTCCCTCCGCGGCCGAGCTCTGGCAGGAACCTGATGAGCGCCTGCTGCGCCTGGACTTGCCGCAGAAATTGCTGCGGCAGTTTATCGCCGGGCGGCAAGCGATCGACCTGCCAGGCGAGTTGGACAAAGTTCGGCAATGCGGGGCGCATATTGTCAGTTTCGAGGATCCGGCATATCCGCCCCTCTTGCGCGAGATCGCCGATCGCCCGCTCGTTTTGTACGTGCGGGGAGAGCTCGCCGAAGCGGATGCCAAATCGATCGCGGTTGTCGGCACGCGGAAGCCGAGCAAATACGGATGGGATGCGGCGCGAACAGTTTCGCAGAACCTGGCCCAGCATAATGTCACGATCGTATCCGGCTTGGCTCATGGAATTGACAGTGCCGCGCATCGCGGCGCACTGGACGACGGACGTACCATCGCAGTTATGGCGACGGGAATTGATCGAGTTTATCCCGTCGAAAATAGGGAGTTGGCAGAGCAAATCACGTCTAAGGGAGCCCTCATCACAGAGATGCCAATCGGCACGGCGCCGCTTGGCAAGAATTTTCCCCAGCGCAACCGAATCATTAGCGGCATGTCCCTCGGCGTTCTGGTCGTGGAAGCGCCGGAAAAGAGTGGCGCGATGAACACGGTCAGCCATGCCCTTGACCAGGGCCGGGATGTCTTTGCGGTACCGCACAATATCTTCAGCAAGACAGGACGCGGATCCAACGCCTTGATTCAAGATGGCGCCAAGCTGGTGATGCGCGTCAGCGACGTGCTCCAAGAGCTGAACATGACCCACCTGCATACGCAGGCGCGGATTGAAACCGAGAGAGTTCATCCGGACAATGATACGGAATCCTTGATAATGCAGCAGCTTGGCGCTGATCCCATCCATATAGACGTCATCGTGCGCCAGACCAATTTATCAACCGCGACGGTCTCCAGCTCTCTAACAATGCTGGAGTTAAAAGGGCTTGCCGAGACAGCAGGTCCTATGCAATACTGCCGTGCGCGCTAGCCAAGCCGCTCGACGCGCAAGCGGCGAAAAGGTTCCAGGCATGTCACGCTCACGCAATATAACAAGCCTTCTCGTCGCACGAGCGCCGCTGTTTACATAATCGGGTAAGGAAAGCAGGTCTTTGTGGAGAACTTCTACGCGCTAATCGCCGCCGGGGGACATGGCACGCGCCTTTGGCCTATGAGCCGCGCGAAAGTGCCGAAACAGATGCTACCTCTCATTGAAGATCACTCCATGTTCCGGACCAGTGTTGAGCGGATCTCCGATCTGTTTGCGCCTGAAGACATATTTGTCGTTACCGGCCAGGATTACGCCGAGGAATTGCGGGGGGAAGTTCCCCATATTCCGGCTGCGAATTTCATTGTCGAACCTTATGCCAAGAACACCGCGCCTGCGCTTGCCCTGGCTTTGGCGACCATACAAGCGCGCGATCCAGAGGCAATTGTCGCGATCTTGACGGCCGATCATCACATTGCCGATCCCGACAAGTTCCGCCGCGTTTTGGGGGCAGCCAGGCAGATCGCCCAAGACGGCCGAATCGTCACATTGGGAATCACACCCTTGCATCCAGCAACCGGTTACGGTTACATACAGCAAGGACCGCCCATCATGGAAGTTGATGACTTCACGGTCTATCAATCGAAGCGCTTCACTGAAAAACCGGATATCGTTCGCGCGACGCAATTTCTTGCTTCGGGCCGATACAGTTGGAATTCCGGCATGTTTATTTGGAAGGTCAGCAGCGCCATGAGCGCTTTCGAACAGTTCCAGCCAGCCATTTACGCTATGTGTACTTATCTTCAGTCCGCCTTTAGCGCGCCGGACTACCAGCAGAAGCTGGAAGGCATTTGGGATACCATGCCCAAGCTGTCCATCGATGTGGCGATTATGGAAAAAGCCGAGAATATAGCCGTGATTCCCGTCGACATCGGTTGGAGCGATATTGGCAGTTGGTCATCCTTGTACCATATTTTGCCGCAGGACAGTTTTGGCAACTGCATCAAGGGCGATGCAACCGACAATCGCGTGATCCTCGATACACGCGATACCCTGGTTTACAGCGATCGGCTGACGGTGGCTATCGGCGTCGAAGACATTGTCGTTGTCGATACGGACGATGTGCTGTTGATCTGCCATAAGGATCGCACACAGGACGTAAAGCAAGTCGTGGACTATCTGAAAGAAAACGGCAGCGAAGAGTACCTTTAACATGGTCGAAAGTCTATGCAACCATTGAAGGAAGCGATATGAGCGAGGACAGGGTTCAAAGTTTGCAGGCATACTGCGTCAAATGCAGAACCAAGCGCGACTTGCGGGATCCAGAAGCTGTTTACACCAGAACTGGTACACCCGGCAGCAAGGGATCTTGCCCGGTATGTGGCACTACACTCTTTCGGATGGGCCAAACGGAAGCCCACGCCCATGTTCCCAAGCCGGAAAAACTCGATAAACCCGCCAGAAAGGCAAAGCCGAAGTCCAGAAAATCCTCGAAATCCCGCAAGAAGTCGTCTCGCAATCGTATCGGCAAATTGGTCATTGTAGAGTCCCCCGCAAAAGCCCGAAGCATAGGCGGCTTTCTTGGCAAGGGCTACACGGTCATGTCTTCCAAGGGGCATGTTCGGGATCTGCTCAAGTCTCAGCTTTCCGTGGAGATCGAGAACGAATTCGAGCCGAAGTACCGCGTGCCCAACGACAAGCGTGATGTCGTCAAAGAGTTGAAACAAGCCGCCAAGGACGCGGAGGAGATCTTTTTGGCGACGGACCCCGACCGTGAAGGCGAAGCCATCGCCTGGCACCTGGTCGCTGCGGCGGATATGCCAAGCGCCGGGGTAAAGCGAGTCGTGTTCCATGAGATTACCGACAGCGCCGTCGCTGACGCCTTTGCCCACCCGCGCGATATCAACATGGATCTGGTCAATGCCCAGCAGGCTCGCCGTATATTGGATCGGCTGGTTGGCTATAACATTACCGAATTGCTTTGGGACAAAGTGCGCAATCGATTGTCGGCTGGTCGCGTACAAAGTATCGCGCTTCGTCTGGTCGTTGAGCGCGAGAAAGAGATACAAGCCTTTGTAGCAACTGAATACTGGACGATCGATGCCTTGTTGTCCAAGCGAAATCCCAATGGCAAGCAGGACGGATTCGCGGCGCGCTTGCTCAAAGTCGATGGTGAAGATCCGGTACTTGATAGCGAAGCTGCCGTTCGTCCGCACCTGGAAGTGCTGGAAAACAGCCTGTACAGAGTTGAGGATGTCAAACGCGGGACCCGCCAGCGCAAGCCCTACGCGCCTTTCACAACAAGTACCTTGCAACAAGAAGCGTCGCGCAGGCTCAATTACAGCGCTCGGCGGACTATGCAACTCGCCCAACAGCTATACGAGGGCATCGCGATAGGTCAAGGCAACCCCGTTGGTTTAATAACCTATATGCGAACTGACAGCGTACAAGTCTCGCAACAAGCACAAACCGAAGCCCGCAACTACATTCACAAGAGTTTTGGCAAAACCTATACGCCCAAGCAGGCTCCCAAATACAAGACAAGATCTCGAGGCGCGCAGGAAGCTCACGAGGCCGTTCGCCCTACCAGCGTCATGCGAACTCCAGCCGAGATGCGGCCGTATCTCGGCAAGGATCAGTTTCGGTTGTACAAACTGATTTGGGAGCGCTTCGTCGCCAGTCAAATGTCCAACGCCGTTTATGACACCATTCGACTCGATATCAGAGCGGGGTTGCAGGCGGATAACCTGCGCTACCTTTTCCGCGCATCAGGACGTACATTGAAGTTCGCAGGTTTTCTAGCGCTGCATAAAGACACCCGCGATGACGAGAGCCGAAGGGCGGAATCCGAGCAGCAAGTGTTCCCGGAGCTGCGAAAGAATGAATGGCTGGACCTGCGACGCCTTTCTCCCGAACAGCATTTTACCCAGCCTCCCCCGCGCTACACCGAAGCCACACTGATTCAAAAACTGGAGGAATACGGCATTGGACGACCGAGCACCTATGCGCCAACCGTGACCATTATCCAGAGTAGAGACTATGTCAACAAAGAAGACAAGCGCCTTGTGCCCACAGAGACCGGCACTGTTGTCAGCGATCTCTTGTCGGAGTACTTCAGCGAAGAAATGGACTACTCTTTCACAGCCAAAATGGAAGATCATCTCGATGACATTTCGGAAGGCAAGTCCGACTGGCGCCCCATGCTAGGGGATTTCTATGGTCCCTTCGAGCAGCGTCTGGTAAATGCCCGCGCCAATATGCCCAAGCAGATCCAGCAAGAGCTTGTCGGGCGCAATTGCCCCAAGTGCGAAAGCGGTGATTTGCTAATCAAGTACGGGCGCTGGGGCAAGTTCATCGGATGCTCCAATTATCCAGAGTGCCGTCACACCGAACAATTCCTGGAACGCACCGGTTTGCTCTGCCCTGAATGCGGGATTGCCAAAGGCGGGGAACTGGTCGAACGACGCGCCAAAAAGGGAAGACGACGCCTGTTCTATGGCTGCAGTCGCTTTCCCGATTGCGAATATTCGACCTGGAATCTGCCCAAGAATCTGGACAAGGTGCCAGCGGGCGCCGCGGAACCCGGCCAACGGGAACGCAGCGCCTGATAATAAAGGCGCTACGCGCTTTGCATTAAATCTCAACCCTCTGTATACTGAATATCAGAATAGAGAATGAGACGAGTTTTGGCTGTTTTCGTCTTGTTTTTGCGCCTTGTCCTGGTTTGCCCAGTGTCGACTTGAAGGGTCGGATAATATGAGTTTTCAAGATCGTAATTCGAATGAATCTCAATCAGTAGACAACGAAGGCTTTTCCAGCGGGTCGCCTTCGGCTACTGACAGCGGAGGCTTCTCGGAAAGCCTGCGGAGCAATGTGTCCGGTGTTTTCGGTAATAGCAGGTTCAGTGACTCTGCGCCTAGACGCAGCACCATCGCGACCATCTTGATTGGCATGCTACTGGGCATGGCCGCCGCCTACGTCGTGTTCCCAACGGAGTTTACCGGAGCCGCGCCCCGTCATATGAGCCAGGGCGCGATCGACCAATGGGTGAGGATGGTGGCGGTCGGGCATTCCCAGGAGATCCATTACGATGACGCGAATGCGCTTATCGCCCTGGAAAAGATACCGAACCCGAAATCGGTTGTCGCGCGCCTGGGGCGCAACGCAAACATAAGTGCAAGTGAACGCGAAGCTATTTCCTCATTAGAAGAAATTGATGGATTCGACAACCTGACTGGCGCCATAGCGCCCGCGGATCCGGGAGTGATTGCCAGCAGCCTGCAGATTGTCCTTGCCCTGGCCGCCGTCGCGATTGCCGCGCCAGTGCTTGTAATTGCTTGGCGGAGCGTCGTTCCGGGCGCTTCGAGTGATTCATCCAGCGGGCGCCGCGCCGCGCGCAACGCCCCAGGATCGGCGGCTCAAGTTGCGCCGCGCGCCCGCACTACGCCCCAGGCTTCGCCGTCGGCGACCCCTGCTCCGCACTGGCCGGAAGAAGAGACAGAAAAAAGCGGTGTTCTTCATCCACAATTCGGTGTGCCGGTTTTGCATACCGTCTCCACTTACGTCAAGGGCCAGAACTACGATGAATCCTTCGCTATAGAGCTCGGTCCGGAACAGGGCAATCAGTTCCTGGGCGAATGCGGAATCTCGACGGCTACCAGGGTTGGCAACGAATTGCAGGCTATCGAGTTCTGGGGATTCGATATGGCATCGCAGGAGACTCTCACCAAGGTCTTCGCCGCGCCCGCCGCCATCAGCGATCCTGCTTTGATCGCGGCCGTCGGCAATCGTGTCAAGGATCCGACCGCTGACATTGTTGCGGCGACTTTGGGAGCCATACTCGTCGTCGATACCTATTCGATTCAGTTGCAGGCCGAGATCAAAAGCGTCATCTGCAACTATGGCGGTGGCGCGCCCAATAGCGGCATCGAAACTTTGCAGCTCGAAATCCTGGCTTGGCAGAAGCAAGGTCAGCAAGTCGGCAATCCCGCGACCAGCGCGCCCCCGGCAGCCGAGAATCCATTCATTGATTACTCGAATATGGAATACGCGTCGTCAGAGCAGATGCCGTCGACGGTTCCACCCCCTCCAGCCGCCGGACAATTTGATCCTGCCAAGCCAAATTCTAGACGGACCGGGCAAGGCCAACGTCCGGAAGACGAAGAAGACGATCCCTTCGGCGGTACCGGCAACTTCATGCCCTATTCGTGATTGTCAGATAAAACGCGGGATTCCGACTCGTCGCTGTCGCGACTTGATTAGCGGCACATAGCAAGCGCGCCTTTTGGCGGCACAAGCGTCAGCTAGCGTATGTCTACGATCTTGAATTTGACAAGACCGTCTGGGGTCTTCACATCAACTTTCTTGCCGCGTGTTTTGCCCAATAAAGCCGAGCCGATGGGACTCTTCTGAGAGATCTTGCGTTCGCGGGGATTGGCCTCGGCGCTGCCCACGATTCTATATTCTTCGTCTTCGCCGGTTCCGTCTTCGCGGATGACCACAACTGAGCCGATTCGCACTTCGTCGCTGGGACCCGCGTTGTCAACGACGGTGGCGTTTCGCAATATAGCCTCAATATGCTGCACGCGCCCTTCGATGAATCCAAGTTGCTCCTTGGCATCGTGATAATCCGCGTTTTCTTTCAAGTCGCCCTGCGCCACAGCGTCCTTGAGCTTCTGCGCTAGCGCCGGCCGCCGGCGCTCGGTAAGCTCCTGCAATTCCTTACGAAGCTCGGATTCGCCCTCTTTGGTCAAATAAGTTTCATCTGTTGACATCGTTGATTCCTTCGCAATGCTACTCGCGTGTCAATTGCGCATCATGGTCGTCAGTACGCTCTTCCTCGACAAAGGTATACAATCCGTCATAGCGAAGTACCGGCGCCCTTGTTGGAGCGCTGTTGTCTCTCTAGCATCGAGCGCACGTTCTGCCGATGCAATTCCCGGCCCACACCGTTGAGCAAGACTTGGCTCTTGCCACAGTCTTCGGCCCTGATCCGTTCTTCGGCTTCAGCCGCAGCTATGCCAATGCTCCCCGCGACCGCCTTGTCAAGCAACTCCAGATATGCCAGATCGCTATCAAGTTTTTCCTCCGCTTCGCCCCGCAGGATGATATCGCCATGACCTTGCACGATATTCTCAAAGGTGGCGTTTCGCAGCCGACGCAGCGATCGCTTAAAATCCTCGAAATCGCCGTCCACGAAATAGGGTATTGGCATGACGGTATCCGCCGCGAACAGGATATCTTCCTCTTCAACCAAACACACGATCGAATCTGGACTGTGACCGGGGCTGGACCACATTGTAATCGTCGTGTCTCCCAGACATAAGGAAAGTTCATCGTCAAATACGATATTCGGCAGCACGAGCCTGACCGACTCGAACTCCGGCGACGACTCCTTCAAGTGTTGTAAACCGTCGCGACCACGCGTATCAAGAAGATCGCGGCAAAGCCGATGGCCGATCACTTGCGCCCCGGGGAAAAAGCAAGTGCCGGTCGTATGATCGGCATGAAAATGTGTATTGATGACAAAAGCAAATTCATATCCCAACCCGGACTCGACAAATCGACAGATTCGCTGGCTTTCTTCCGGGTAAAGAAGCGTATCGATCAAAACGGCCCCGGCCGAAGTCAAGACGACGCCGGCCGTCACCTGCGCATACTGGTCACTGCGAAAAACGAGGATATTGTCGGTGATTCGCTCACGTTGCATTTGGGCAAATTGGGATCAAATATGCAAGTAATGGCAACAAAGCAGAAGTATAGTTAGCAGCGCGTTCAAAATCAAGACAAGGATAGGCTGCACCGCTTGCCCGCGCTAGCCTTTCATGTATACTGACCGTATTGTCCAGCAAGAAAGCGAGAGTTTCATACGATGTCCTCTTACACATTAAACTCCCTTGCGCATGCACGGAGAGGGCTTGTTATCTTGTCTGAGCGCGGCAGGACGATTCGCCGCCGCCGAACGGCTGTCCGCTGTGCTACCGTCCGATTTGCCTTAATGGTTTTCGCCCTGCTGCTTATGGCAAACCCGTCCGCAAAAGCCCAGCAGATAATCCGTATCGGCGTTATCGATCACATGGAAGGGTCTATCGCGCGCGCAGCCCAGCTCGCGGCAAAACACATTAACGACGCTGGTGGATTGGCGGGCGCTAACGGGACGAGATCCGAGATCGTCGTTGCTGTGACATCACCCGATTATATGGACATCGCGGCGGCCAACATGCGGCAAGCGGATGTCATTGCTGTCTTGGGTCCAAACTCGCCCGACAGCGCGCTCGCGACTTTGTCGCAATTGGGGGATCTTAGTGTCCCGGTTTTCACCACAGTATCCAGCGACAGCTTGCTCTTGCAAGACACAAGCGGTCGCGTCTTCCGCAGCGTCGCTTCGGATCTGGTGCAAAGTCGCGCGCTGGCGACATATTTGGTCCAGTCGCAGGGAGCCAGCCGGATTACGACGATTCAGCTTGATGCCGCAAGTACCTCGAGCCTGATCGGGTTCGCCTCCGCACTGTCGGAAGTCGGCGCGGGCGTGTCGAATCTCTTGTACGACGAAATCCGCAACGATCTAGGCGCCATCGCCAATCAGGTCGCAGCGCGGCAGCCGGAGCCGGAGGCCCTTGTCATTTATGGCCCGCCGCTGTTGGCAGCGCAATCGTACAATCAGTTGCGCTCAGCCGGTTTCGCCGGCCTCGTCAGTTATAGCCAGGCCATGGATCCGCGGTTTACAAGTATCGTGCCAACCGACAGCCTGCCCGGCATTCTAGTCACAGCGCCCTGGTCGTTCACATCAAGCGATGCGCTCAGCCGGCAATTCGTATGGGATTTCGCAAGCGCGTTCGGCACGGTGCCGGATGCTATCAGCGCGGCAAGTTATGACGCCGTCGGACTGCTCGCGGCAGCCTATCGACGTCCCGGCAACCTCGCCGACAATATAGCGGCGCTGCAGCGTTTTGCCGGCGTCCAGGGTTCGCTAAGTCCCGGGACCCTGCCTCGTGGCGAGACTAGCGCAAACGTCATGATCAGCGAGATTAATGAGTTTGGAACGCCCAATGCAGTAGCAAGTTATCGAGGCACGACGCTGCGCGCGGAAATTCGAAGCGGCGTCGCGACGGCTACGCCCACGGCTCAGCCGTCGCCCACAGCTTCGGGATACCACCTGACGATTCGAAGCACCTATCAGAATGTGCGCAGCGGGCCTGGCCTCAACTTTGATGTCATCGGGCAGCTTCCACGCGGCACGAAGGCGCGGGTCATTGGCGCCACTGATGATTTCTCCTGGCTGGTAATCGACTTCCGCGGACAATGGGGCTGGCTGGCCGCCTACCTGGTGGACGCGGTCGGCAATCGAAACCTGGTGCCGATCATTCTGCCGCCTCCAACGCCAACTCCGCCAGCGACCGCTACCATAGCGCCGCCAAGCCTAGCCGACCTGGTTATCGTTGATGCCTACCCGGCGCGCGTCACGCTTGATCAACAGATGATCGTCAATGTCATTGTGGCCAACCAGGGCTTGGCGCCTGCCGGTCCCTTTGCCATAGCCACGTCCTTCCAACCCGGCGGACGGTATGCCGCTGTCAATCTGCCGGGACTGGCGGCCCGACAGCAGGCAACTGTTCAGTTGGGGCAAAACCTCAACGGGGCAACAGGTCCACAGTCCGTCATCATCGTAGCTGACCTCAATGACGAAGTGTTTGAGGGCGACGCCGGCGAGGCCAACAACCGCAGCTATGCCTACAACTACATCGCGGACCGCGAGGTCATCAACAGCGGCACCTGGACAGGCAACTCGGGTTTGCTCGATTTGGACAGGAACGGCAATGTAGATCTATCCTGGTCCGGTACTGATTTGATCGCTCTGAACGGCTCAATGTATTTGATGGGCGACTTTAGGACAATTGATGATGCGCATCACGATGCAATTGGGCCGAACTTGGCGCATGCCAGCGCATTTAACGCAAGCCTATTGCCAGAAGCGTTGATTGGCTTCTTCAGCAGCGAAGGGGGACGCGGTGTGATTCAAGTCCTGGGTTTGAGCGACGATGGCGCGCTGACTCTGGCATATCGAATGTATCGCTAGAAATCGCGTCGGCCCGGCCACAGCAGCCACAGCCAATGAAGTTCACTCGCTAATCTCGATATCGACGAAAGTCGTGCTGTAAGCTTCTACCTGGATATTCTCGCGATAGGCGAGCGCGCCGCTCTCCTTCAGCACAACAATCTCGTACTCGCCCGCCGGCAGGTCGCCAACTGTAAAGTTTTCTCCCCAAACCGGATCGCGGTTGACCAGCTCGCTACCATAGGTATAGGCTTCTCGACTCAGCGTATCCGACCGCAGGACCAAACGCTTTTCCGCGATCGCTTCCCCGTATTCATCGTGTATGTAACCGGCAACCATCCCATTGTTGACGTAATATTGCAGCCACAACTCTGGATTGCGCGTCTTGCGATAGTCGAAGGGGCTCGCTACACGAACTTCGTAGTGCAAGTGCGCGCCGATGGCCACGCCGGTTGAGCCGATGGCGCCCAATAGCGCGCCATCTTCAACCGCCTGGCCTGTGCTGACATTGATTCTGTCGAGATGGCCATATAGAGTGAATACCGGATATCCGTCGAGCGATACCAGGTCATGTACGATAACCACGACATTGCCATAGTAATCCGCTTGCGGCCCGACTACTGTCTCGCTGTCGGAACCCGCGAAAACGACTTTGCCCGCCCCGGAAGCGTAGACCGGCGTATCGCGCGGGTTCACAAACTCAACACCCAGGTGAACCGGGCGCGTACCCCATTGCGTGCTGCCGTAGGGATAGGTGCGATCCGGCCAATGGACCAGGTCCTCGACCAACTGGATCGGCCGCCGAAGCAGGTGGTGCTCTTCCGGCTCAATCAACGCGATTGCCGTTGCTGTGGCGCCCGAGTCGGGTAACGCGCCAAGCTCTGTCGTGTCGGGATTCTGCTGAATTGTTTCAGATGCCGAGGGCGTCGCCGTTTCGCTTTGGGCCGCGGCTAGCGACAGACTCGTTAGCCACAGTATGGCAAGCGCCACTGTTGACGCGCGCGCAAGAAGCTTTTTGTTCATAGTTTAATTGCGTCGCTTGACGGCTATTTGTCCGACGGAAGGTCTCACAGTCTGGTCACTGTCGCGGGTAGAAAATCGACTCGAGTTTACCACGAACGCCCGTTTAATTGCGAGCAAAGTAAAACGTCAAATTAGGCCTGAATCTGCCGATATCCCTCTGATATTTCGGGCGAAAGCAATGACTCGAAATCATCTTAGCTTGGATACAATTCTATCGTTACGGGGAAATGCTAAAATCAGTGGACGAATGCGCTTGACCGTTGACGAAAAGCGTAGCGCGGTAACTGCCCGGCAGAAAAGGAAAATCCACCGGCGTGGCATAAAACCAAATACACTCGGCTGCCGCCGCATAGGTCGCCCGCCATGACACCCGATATAACACGCGTTCACCAGATTTCCAGTCAACTTCGAAATAGCTATCCGGGCGCAGCCCTTCGACGCGGGCCGTTACATAGATGCGTTCGTTGCCGGAACTGAAGCGGCGCACTTCCCCTGTGGAGCAGCCGTTGCTGGCATTGACACTATTCGCGGTCCCAAGATCCACAATTCGCATGGTCGATAGGTCGTCTTCGTTGTCGCGCATATCGTCCATCATGTCTTGATCCAGGGAACTGCCCATGTCTTCAGCGCTTACTACCACCACCCGGATCTCAGCAGTGGGCGTAAACGCCGTTCGCAATGTGGCGCCCAAGGCCGCATTCACTTGCGACAACTCCGCAACTCTTGTTCCCCCGGCGGACAATGTCGCGACCGCCTGCGCCTGGTCCAGGACGGCAGCGCGTTGCAGGACGGTCAGTTCCAAAACATATACCGTCGCGTTAGCGTCAACAGGCGCCTGGCCATTTTCACTTGCCAGCGCTTGACAGCCGGCCACAACCGTCGCAAGAAGTAGCCATCTTAAGCAGCGAATCTCGACGGCGAATCTGTATATGATTTTGAAAATTGAATATGCGGCGTCTTTCAAGGCCGATTCCACAATAGCTGAATACCTTCGCCAAGCCAGCGGATTCCAAGGAAGATATGGCACTGCATTGCTGGCGTATAAGCTGTAGGTCACATTATATCAAGACCAGCCTCAGGTTCGCACCTAGCCAGTTACGGGGTCAAAAGCGCAGTCGCTCAAGATGCTATCCGAATACGGCACTTGTTCGCTCGTGGGCCATCTGCTAGGATTGGCGCTGTGTGCCCCCGTAGCTCAGGGGATAGAGCGCTGGTTTCCGGAACCAGGCGCACAGGTTCGAATCCTGTCGGGGGTGTTAATCACGGCGCGCTATTTCGCATTCTCTTCACAGGTCGCTCCGCCAATTTAGACCGTCTCGACGCCTTCGCGAAACTGATCCATGTCAACGACAGTCCTGTTGAGACGCGCTTCTTCCGCCGCAAAGGCCAAGAGGTGGCTTTCTAGCGACTCGCGCGCCGTTGTCACGCTGTCATCAGGGTTGCCCTTGATGGTGTTCAAGAAGCTACGGACGATGCCGTAATCCCCGCCGCCGTGGCCGCTGCTATCTCGCGCGATCACTGGCACCTCTTCCACTTCGCCGCTCAAGTGATGATGTACGCGAATGACATGACCCTTAGACGAGAATTTGCCGTAAAGCGTGGCCTTGGTGCCATCCCAGCGCATCGTGCGACATTCTTCGTCGCCTTGCCCATTCATGACCAGGGTCACTGTAGCGCCGTCTTCCATTTCCATATTCACAGTTTGGTGATCAACCACGTCGTTGTCGCAGAAATAGACACAACGCCCGTACCAGTCAGTCTTCAGTTTCTCCAATCGGGCTCTGACTGTCGGCTCGACAGTAACGACATCAACGGGCCAGCCGGCGCCGGCGCGGGCATAACGTCTGGTCGCCTCATACTTGCAAGTTTCGGCCGCCGGGCAGCCGTCGGTGCAACGTTCCGTCGCGCCCGGCGGCGCGTTCTCCGGCCGAAAATGCGAAAGCGATCCGAAGGAATTCAGATACTTTACCTTCTTCTGCAAGATCCACAGCAGAATATCAAAGTCGTGACAGCACTTGCAAAGGATCATCGGTCCGGATGTCGCTTCCTGCCGCCAATTCCCGCGCACGAAACTATGAGCCATGTGATAGTAAATCAGGTTCTCCCGATGCGTGATACTGACGATGCGTCCGAGTATTCCGGACTGCACAACCGCGCGCAGGGCTTGCCAAAACGGCGTGTAACGCAGTACGTGGCAGATCTGGAGCAAGCGCCCGGCAGTTTCGGCCTTTTGCACCAGTTGCAAGTTCTCGCGCAAAACCGGCGTCATGGGTTTTTCCAATAGCACGTCGTAGCCCTTATCCAGCATCCGCATCGTTGACTCGAAATGGTCTCGGTCCATGGTACAGTTGATAATCGTCGCCGCCTTCTTTCCGGGCCCATTCAGCAAGGATTGCCAGTCCTCAAAAGCCATGTCCGGCGGGATGTCGTGGTCGCGCGCGAGGCTCCCTCGCTTTAGCGGGTCCGGCTCCGCAACGCCGACAACCCGCAGCTCCTGCGGATACGCCAGCGCAAACTTGCTGTAGGCTTTGCCTCTTCCGCCCGCTCCCACAATGATGGTATCAATCGTTGTCATCCTGGCAGCTCCTGAACAACTAGGTATGCCACAAGATTTTATCTGATTTCTCCCGGTTTCATCAGCCCTGTCGCCAAGCTCGTGATAACAGTTGGCCGCGCTCTAAACGCCTTCGCATCGTCGACATCGGGACGCAGTCCTGTCCAGAACGATGCAACCGCTCGAGTGAATCACTATATCGCGTTATGCTTGACGCCGCAAAACTGAGTTCCAAAACATGCCGCAACCCCAAATAGACTTATGCAGGGCCTTGAACCGGATTCTGGCAGTTTATTCTGTCAAACGCTAAACTCGGCTAGCGACTGTCAGAATCCGCAAGGATTGCAAAATGCCTGAAGAATTGGCCATCGGGCTCGATATCGGCGCGACCAAGATGGCATTTGCTGTCGTCGACCACTCAGGCCGCATTCTTGATCATCGGTCGCTGCCAACCAGCAGCGGCGATGCTTTGGATCGGACACTCGACCGCATTGCGATCCAACTCGGACAACTATTGGACGCGCATGAAAGATGCGCGGCCATCGGCATAGGCGTCCCCGGCCCAGTCGACAGCGACCAAGGGCTAGCATTGAACGCGGTCAATCTCAATTGGCGCGAGCTGCGTTTGCGAGACGAACTAGCCCAACGGCTCGCGCAGTCCTTGCCCATCTACGTCGACAATGATGTAAATGTTGGCGCGATCGGCGAGATGCTCTTTGGCGCCGCAATGGATGTGACTGACTTCGTATACCTGGCGATTGGAACCGGCCTGGGCGGCGCCGCTGTGAGCAAGGGGATGCTCTTGCGCGGGGCGACCCATTCAGAAATGGAAATCGGGCACGTTTCGATTGATCCGGTTGAAGGTCGACCGTGCTCCTGCGGTTTACGCGGCTGTCTGGAGATGTCCATATCAGGCAAGGGCCTGGTCGCGATTGCGCGACAACATATCCAAGACTTCCCCGAATCGGGGCTCAGCATGGATGATCTGACTACGCAGGCCATCATCCGCTGCGCCGACCAAGGCGACCCGCTCGCCTCGCTCGTCCTCCGGCAAGCGGCTACTGCGCTCGGCGTCGCTTGCGCCTGGTGTATTAACCTGTTCAATCCCGAGAGCATCCTTTTGGGTGGCGGACTGATACATGCGCTATTCCATTTGTTGGAGACGGATATGCATGAAGCCCTGCGAGTCCGTTGCCTGCCAAGCAGTTTGGAGTATACGAATATAATACTGTCACAACATTCCGACGCCGCCTTGGGCGCTGCGGCTCTGGTTTGGTATCAGCGCCAGAAAGAAGCTGAAAATTGAGAATCGCTATCGGTGGCATCGCAACTGAAAGCTGCACTTTTTCCGCCCTGCCCACGCGCTTGGAAGACTTTCGTATTTCGCGGGGGACTGATAACTCCTTCAGAGAACTCTATCCCTTTCTGAATATATACCCGGATATCGACTTCGTCGGCACGATCACCGCAAGGGCCTTGCCCGGCGGCCCGGTCGAAGCGGCCGCCTATGACGCGATCAAGAACGAGCTATTGGGGCAGTTGAAATCCCGGGGCCCGTTCGATGGCGTCTTTCTGGATATGCACGGCGCTATGAACGTGGCTGGCATGGACGACGCCGAAGCTGACTTGTACAGCTCGATTCGCGCAGTCGTGGGGGACGGTCCTCTCCTGTCCGCGAGCTACGATCTCCACGGCAACGTTTCCGGCAGAATCATGGCTGCGCTCGATATTATTACCGGCTTCCGGACCGCGCCCCATATCGACGCCTTGGAAACGCGCGAGCGGGCGCTGTCGCTCTTGCTGCATTGTCTGCGCCAGGGCCTTCGTCCGCGCAAAGCGTTTGTCAAGATTCCGGTCGCCATGCCCGGGGAGAAGACCAGCACAGAATGGGAACCGGGCAAAAGCATCTACCGGGCGATTGAAGCGCAGATCGACGGGCGCGATGTACTCGACGCGACGGTACAAGTCGGATATGTTTGGGCGGACGAACCGCGCATGACCGCCTGCGCCATCGCCATCGGAATGAACGAAGAAAAGATCGGCCTGGCGGCGGGGGAATTAGCCGCTCTCTACTGGAAGCATCGCCGGGACTTTCGTTTTGGGGCGCCGGCGCTTTCAGTTGACGATTGCCTGACCCGGGCGATGTCCGGCGCGGCCACGCCCGCGCTCATAAGCGATTCCGGCGATAATCCCACCGCCGGGGGCGCAGGGGACGTGACTTATTTTCTGTCGCGGGCGCTGGCGCTGGCGCCGCCCGACATGATCTATGCCAGCATAGCCGATCCCGCCGCGGTTCGTACTTGCATCGCGGCGGGACTGGGCGCGGGAGTTGACCTGCAAATTGGCGGCAAGCTCGACAGGGTCAATTCTCAGCCCCTGGACATATCGGGGACGGTCGACGCCATCAAGGCGGATGCCGACAATCCGCAAGTCGTTCTCAAGTCGGGCGGCATTCACATAATATTGACTGGCAAACGCAGCGTATTTCATCGTCGCCAGCAATTCATTGACCTCAACCTCAAACCCGAAGAGCATAAGATCGTCGCCGTCAAGATCGGCTATCTCGAGCCGGAACTCAAAGCCATGGCGCGGGCCGCTTATCTGGCGCTGTCGCCCGGCGCGGTCAATCAAGATATCACCGCCCTGCCATTCAATAGAATTGAACGTCCCTGCTATCCCTTTGACCCGGATATGGATTGGGAGCCGGTAGTTCAGATCTTCTAGGTTGGCGCAATAGCCACATTCGAGTCTTCCCAGCGCTTCCAAGAAAGGTCCGCCTTCAGAACTGCTGTATGGCAATGCGTGCCGAACCTCTGCTATACTTTTAATGCATGACAAGACCCACTGTACGTTTTATCATTCAGGAGATTGCGATGCTTAAGCTTATGAGGATTGTCCTTCTTACTCTGTTTGTGGCGAGCCTCGGTTTCGCCGCAAGCGCACAGGATGGCGGCATTCTGATCGGCACCAACTTCGGTGGCGACCCGACAAATATGAATCCGCTAATTTCCAACAATACAGTTGAGTTGTCGCTCAACGAATTTCTCTTCCCCAGCCTGTACAATATCGATCCCGTAACGCGGGCGCCTATGAGAGCGGGACGCAACGATCAGGACAACGGCCTGGCTCTTGATTGGACTATCTCTGACGATGGCTTGGTTTACACCTTCACCTTGCGGGACGACGTTACTTGGAATGACGGCGCGCCCGTCACCGCCTTCGACTACCAGTTCACCTTTGACGCTTTGGCCAGCGGAGAAACTTCATCGCCGCGCACCGATGTGCTGCAAAGCGTCGAAAGCGTCGAAGCGGTCGACGCGACAACTTTGGTCGTCACGCTGAAGCTGGCATCGTGTCGCGTGATTGAAGAACTCGATGACTTCGGCATCTTGCCACAGCACATTATCGAGCCCATGCTTGATGGCAATTACGCCGAGATTGACAATCTGGAGTACAACAAGAATCCCAGCGTCACAGCGGGCGTCTTCAACTTTGGCGCGCTGGTGCCAGACCAGCAGACCAGTTTGATTCGTAATGACAATCACTGGATGGACGTTTCGCCGGAAGGTTACATCATCCGCAACGTGCCCGACCAAATCGTCGGCATCGAGCAGTTCCTGGCGGGCGAGGTCAACTCGGTTGGCACAGCTGGCTCGGCATCCGTACCGGCCGTGCAGATGCAAGACTTCCGCGACCGCGCCGAAGCCGGCGAATTCCAGATCTACGAATATGTGGATGACGGATTGACCTTTGTCGGCTTTAACATGGCCGACCGCGGCAACCCGGTCAACGGCCAGGATGAAGACGGCAACCCCATTGACCAGGGCATGCACCCGTTCTTTGGCGATGTGCGCGTGCGCCAGGCTCTGGCGCAGGCGGTTAACTATACCGATATCATCGAAGGCGCCGCCGAAGGCGAAGCGGTTCAGGTCAACAGCTTTGGCACGCCGGCGCTCTGGGGTTACGATTCCAGCATCGAGCCTTGGGAATACAATCCCGAAGCGGCACTGGCTTTGCTGGCGGAAGCCGGCTTCGTCGATGACGATGACGACCCGAGCACAGCACTGGTCGCGACCGAAGACGCCCTCTACGCCGAGCCCGGCACAGCATTCGCCTTCGAGTTGCTGACCAATTCCGGCAACCTGGTTCGTGAAGCGGCCGGCACCGTCATTCAAGATCAACTCGGTCAGATCGGCATCGATGTCGATTTCCAGACGCAGGAATTTGGCGCGCTGGTTCAGTTCCTGCTCGGTCAAGATTTCGACGCCATCATGATCGGCTTCACCAACCTGGACCAGGACACCGATGCGCGCAACGTTTTCACGCCGGTCGGGGATTTGGTCGGTGGCGGATTCAACTTCGTCTCTTACCGCAACGACCGCGTCACCGAGCTCTATGACGAGGCGCTGGCGCTGCCGGGCTGCTCTTTCGAAGGACGCCAGGCGCTCTACCACGAGATCAGCCGCATCTTGCACGAAGACCTGCCCTGGTGGTGGCTCTTCGCGCCATTCAGCATGTATGCCGAAGCCAATTCAGTCCAGAACTGGATGCCCTATGCCGAGACCCGCTATGCCAACATGGCTGATATCGCTATCAGTCCCTAAAGCGCGCTAGACAATATTGAAAGGACGTGCTGGGAAGTAAACCAGCACGTCCTTTCCTTTGCTGCAACTGGTTTTTTGCATGATCAAATACATCATTCGCCGCCTGGTGCAATCTATTCCGATATTCTTCGGCATCACGCTGCTTTCTTACCTGATTCTATGGCTGGCGCCGGGCGATCCCATTATCCGGCTCTACTTCGCGCCAAATATCAAAGCGGAACGCCGGGCCGAACTGCGAGCGCAGCTAGGCGTCGATGACCCCTTCCACATCCAGTATCTGCGCTGGCTGATTGGCGATGACTGGCTGCGCTGGGATAGCGATGGTGATGGCATTGCCGATCAAGCCTTTGAGCTTTTCACCCAGCTTGATACCAATGGAGACGGCAAACCAGAGCCGCCGGGCAGCAACTATGGCATCCTGCGCGGCGATTTTGGCAATTCTTTCGTCCGGAAAAAGCCGGTCATAGAAATCATCGCCGCTGCCATACCGGCCACCTTGGAGCTAAGCATTTCCGCTCTGATCATCGCCATGGCTTTGGGCATTCCTATAGGTGTCATTTCCGCAGCGAAAAAAGGCAGCCTGTTTGATAACGTTGCCCGAGTGCTGGCAGTCGTTCTTAACGCAGTACCGAATTTTTGGCTCGGGCTGATATTGATTCTGTTTTTTGGCGCTCATTTGGGCGTCTTCCCATTGGGAGGAAGATGCGGCTTGACACTCACCGGCGTATGCCCGCAGATCTTGCAGCGCTGGCAGTATCTTGTACTACCAGCAATTGTTCTTGCCGGGGCGGATTTGGCGAGTTTCTCTCGCTATCTACGTACCTCGACATTGGATGTGCTCAGTCAAGACTATATTCGAACAGCCAAGGCAAAAGGGCTGTCGCAGCGTCAAATCGATTTTCGACATGCCTTGCGCAACGCCCTGATTCCCTTCGCGACTTTGCTGGGACCGATCCTGACCAATTTGTGGGGCGGCGCGGCGGTCATCGAGACTGTCTTCGCCTGGCCCGGTGTGGGGCGTGTCTTCTTCAATGGCGCCATCCAGCAAGACTACCCCGTTGTCATGGGCATCGTGATCATTTCCGCAGTTGCGACCATTCTTGGCCTTATGCTTTCCGATATCTTGTATGTCATCATTGATCCGCGTATCCGCTTGACCTAGGAGCGGCCGATGCTTAAGAGCAAGACGGGCGTCTCAACGATTGAAGCTGATGCTACGCTGCGCAGCCGTTCGCTGTCGCAGTTAGCGCTGATCCGACTGAGCAATGACAAGCTGTCAATGGCAGCCATCGCGGTTCTGCTCTTGCTGACGCTCTTATCGGCGGGCGCGCCGTTGATAACGGGCATCTTGGGCGTAGACCCCAATACCACTAATGCCGCGGAAGCAAAGCATCTGCCGGTCTTCAGCGCCGGGCACATCCTCGGCACCGACAATCTCGGCCGCGATCACCTTTCCCGGTTGTTGTACGCCGGTCAGGTCTCACTGTTGATTGGCTTCCTTTCCGGTACCTTGGCGCTGGCGGTCGGCGTGACCTTAGGCATCCTCACCGGCTACTTCGGCGGCATACTTGATGACATTTTGTATTGGATTATCACGACTCTGAATTCTATACCCGTGTTGGTCTTGCTGATCGTTATCTCCACCATCTTTCAGCCGGACGCAGGCACATTGATTTTTTCGCTTGTGCTATTGATTTGGACGCTGACCTGCAGGCTGGTGCGCGGCGAGACGCTCTCGATTCGTTCGCGGGAATACATCGTAAGCGCCAAAGCGGTCGGCGCATCGGATGCCAGGATCATGCTGGTTCATATCCTGCCTAACATATTCTCGGTGACCATCATCAACCTGGTCATCATAATCGGCAACGTCATTCTGATTGAATCCGCCTTGAGTTTCCTCGGGCTGGGCGTACAGCCGCCCACCGCCACCTGGGGCAATATGCTCAGCAAATCACGCGAATTTTTCAAGGTAGCGCCGCATCTGGTATTCTTCCCCGGTATTCTGATCTCGACTGTCGTGCTTTGTCTCTACATCATAGGCGATGGCTTGCGCGACGCCTTTGATCCCACGGCCAAAGACTGACCGTCCCAGTTGCTAATCACTTGCAAACTTGTATACCGTGGTCGTTTCGTAACGCTCGCCGGGACGCAAGACCGTTGTCGGGAATTGCGGCTGATTGGGCGAATTCGGAAAGTGCTGCGTCTCCAGTGCCAAACCGTCGCCCTGGCGATACATGCGTCCGCTTGCGCCGACCAGCGTGCTGTCGAGAAAATTGCCCGAGTAGAATTGCATGCCCGGTTCCGTCGTCCAAACTTCCATGCGCCTGCCATAGCGCGGTTCGTAGACCCTCGCCGCGAACCCCAGCTCTCCCTCGGACAAGCCCTCCCGATTGAGCGCGAAATTCTGGTCGTAGCCACCCGCCAGCGCGATCTGTGGGTGCGAAGACCGCAACCCGGCAGCGATCGCTTTTGGAATGCGAAAGTCAAAGGGACTGCCCGCAACCGCCGCCAATTCGCCGGTCGGGATCAAATTGCTGTCAATGGGCGTGAAGCGGTCGGCATTTAAGGTCAGGATATGATCGTAAATCGTTCCTTCGCCTTCTCCCAACAAATTGAAGTAGCTATGATTGGTCAGATTGACGACCGTCGGGGCATCCGTCGTGGCGGTGTAATCGATGCGGAATTCGTTGTCGTCAGTCAGCGTGTACCTTACGGCAGCGTCCAGGTTTCCCGGATAACCCTCTTCGCCGTCCGCGCTGCGGTAGCTTAATTCAAGACCGGGTTGCAAGCCCTCAGTCAATTCGCGCGCTTTCCAGATACGTTTGTCGAAGCCCTTCTCTCCGCCATGCAAGCTGTTTGGCCCGTCGTTCACGAAGAGCGTATATTCCGTTCCGTCCAGCAAAAAGCGACCATCAGCGATTCGATTGGCGTATCGCCCGGTGATGGCGCCAAAATAAGGATGCCCGGCTTCGTACTTTTCCAGGTTCTCGAAGCCGAGCGCGACATTGGCAAACCTGCCTTGGCGGTCGGGCACAGTGATAGAGGTGATGATGCCGCCGTAAGTGATGACTTTCACTTCCATCCCAGCGCTGTTCCGCAGCCCGAATTGCTCCACCGTTTCTCCGGCTGTCGTTTTCCCGTATTCCACCATTGTGAATCCCTTCTGACCGGCTGAGATCAATATCAGACAAATATACCGCATTTCGGGGGTTGTCCTGCCACTTTCCGCAGAAAATCGGTTATCGCATAGTTGCAAGGACAGAGGAGGAACGATTCTCGCATGAATGATCCGAGGCGCCCTGGGATCGCGATTCATCAGCTTGGCACTAACCCTTGGTCACAGGCTTGCGATACAATACGCAACTCGGATCCTTAGAAACTGGAGCGGAAAATGGATTATCGTTCTCTCGGGCGCACAGGTGTGATGGTCAGCGAACTCTGCCTCGGCTGTATGAACTTCGGCGGTGCGACCAGCCACGCCGACGGCATGGACATCATCGATCGCGCCATCGACGAAGGCATCAACTTTCTCGATACCGCGGACGTGTATTGGCGCGGCGGCAGCGAGCTGGCAGTCGGTAAAGCCCTGAAGCGCAACGGCAAGAGGAACAGCATCGTTCTCGCCACCAAAGTTCACGGCCGCATGGACGACGATGACATTCTGGCCGCCGGCAACAATCGACGTCACATCATTAAGGCCTGTGAAGCTTCTCTTATGCGCTTGAAAACGGACTACATCGACCTCTATCAGATACACCGCCCCAATTCGGATATTCCCATCGACGAGACTCTCCGCGCCCTCGACGATTTGATTCGCGCCGGCAAGGTGCGCTATATCGGCGCCAGTACTTTTCCAGCCTGGCGCATTATGGAATCGTTCTGGGTTGCCAAAGAACTGGGACTCAATCGCTTTGTTAGCGAGCAGCCGCCCTATCATCTGCTGGACCGCAGCATCGAACGCGAACTGATTCCCATGGCGCGCAGCTACGGCATGGCGATCCTGCCCTGGTCGCCGCTGGCGCGCGGTTTTCTCAGCGGCAAGTACAAGCGCGGCGAGCCGATTCCGGATGGCAGCCGATTCTCTAGTGATTCCCGTCGCAGCCCCGCAAATGAACGTCGCTTGCGGAAACACTTCGACGATCGCGCTTACAAACTATTGGAACTTGTTGAACAATTGGCAAAAGAAAAAGACTGCAGCCCCAGCCAGTTGGCGCTAGCTTGGGTCGTCAGCAAGCCCGGCGTTACCAGTACCATAATTGGTCCACGCACGATGGAGCATCTGGTGGACAATATCGGCGCCCTCGACGTGAAATTGAGCGACGCCGACCACGCCCAACTCGACACGATTGCGGAACCCGAATTGGCAACCGTGCCCTACTATCACGGCAACATGATCGATTTCAAACCATCGGAATACGGCTGGAACTAGACCTGCGCAAGCCGGTCATGCCTTTTGCGCAGCTTGTTCCTTTTTTAGAGTCGTCAAGCGGTCATATTCGTCCCGCGCCTTGTAAAAGTCGTCCAGGGGAAAGCAGCCAGACACCATGCCGTTGCGCGGGGCGGTTGTGCAGTCGCTGAAGGTGCGGCAGATGCGTTTGCGCTGCAAGGGACCCCCAGTCAACAGATCAGCCGGCAAATGCGGATAGCTTAGGGCCATGCGCCCTAATCCAATGAAATCCGCCATGCCGCGCTTGATCACCGCCCCCGCCACATTCGGCAGCCAATCCTGCAGATACGAATACCCTGATCCCACCATCGTCAGGTCAGGGAAGGCCGCTTTCAGTTCCGCCGTCACCTGGATCTGGCGCGCGACGCCAACCAGCGGATCTTCCGGCAGCAAATAACCGTCGGAGGGCGGGAAGATCGCCGGACGCTGAATATGAAAATTGTAATAGGGGCTGCCCGCGGTGATGCAAACCAAGCCAATATCCAACTCTTGCAACAGCGCCAGGAAACGCTTGGGCTCGCTCAGGTCATACCCGATCCCGCTGCCGTCACCGCCGAATGCGTATGGATAAGTTTCGTCATCACAGGGCATGGGCTCGCCGATACGATTGCTTCCCGCATGAAAGGGCGCCCAATCGAACGCGCTCAAGCGCACGCCGATATCCAGGCCCGGCGCCAGGGCGCGCGCCAACTCAACCGTTTCCCGCAGGAATCGCGTACGGTCCTCGAAGCCCCCGCCATACTTTCCTTCGCGATTGACGGCACTGAGGAATTCGTGGCCGAGATAGCCGTGGCAATGTTTGATGTCGACAAAGTCGAAGCCCGCGCGCCCCGCCAGGACCGCCGCCCGACCGAAGTCTTCAATCAAGGCGCCGATCTCGCCGTCACTCATGAGGCAGTCCTCATCTTCGAGTTGGAATTTCTTGTCAAGCAAGGGATGCCGGTAAAGCACCATCGGTTCCAGCGCAGGACCATTAGGGCGGCAGAAGCGGCCTGAATGCGTCAACTGCAGACCAATCAAGGGTTGCTCTGCAGATCCGAAGCGCGCTTCATGGGCATCCTGCAGAGACTCCCGCAACTCAGCGATACTCTTCAACGTCCGTTCATTGATGATCAACTGACGCGCGTTCGCCCGTCCGTCATGCCGCACCGCCACCGCCTCGCCACCCCATATCAACTTGGCGCCGCTCTCGCCGAAGCGTCGCCAGCGCCTGATTGTCAGGTCGGTCGGGCGTCCGTCGGAGGCGCCATCCCAACCTTCCATTGGCAGAATGGCGAAACGGTTCGAGAAATCATGCCGACGGTAGGCATAAGGTCGCGCAAGCGGCGATTCCTGTCCGAATACTACTCGCTCATCAACCGGCAGGTCGGCCCCGACGGATTCGCAGTAATTTGTAAACTGTTGATAGCTGCGCAATTGCGCGACTCGTCGGTAGGCCATCCGCTAGCTCGCCTTCAGAACATTTAGGCGTCCGGCGATATCCCTCAGGATGGGTATATCGCTTTCCGGTCGACGCGGCGAATCAGGATGTGTCTGGTCGGATTCGATCCAGCCGCGCAGTTTCAAAAACTGCGCCGCGGAATGTTTGTAGGCGGGCACCGGGGGACGGAAAACCAAGAATCCCAGGTACTGGAGAAGATCGTTCAATTGATAAAAGCCCGCATCCCCCGCCAGCCACATGGCATCGCGTTCGGCGAAGAGATCGGGAGCGAAGGTGCTCAAGCCCAGCAGATAATCACTGCCGTACATCACCATATCGATGGCCAGGTCGTTGCCGGTGTACACCTTGAAATCCGGTCTCACCCGGTCGCGCAGCAGCAAGCGCTGCCATTCCAACTGGCGGCTCAGCGAGGAGTGCTTGGCGCCCAGACAGCGCTTAACTCCCAACAAGCCTTCATAAGTGCTCATATCGTAGATAGCGCCAAATGGCGCGAACATGGCGCCCAGTTCAAAGGCGATGAAACCATCGGTGGCTTCGCCCAGTCTCTCGTAGGCGGCGACGATATCCTCGCTCGCTTGTCCCGTCAAACCATAAGACTGGAAGATAATCGGTCTGCCGCCATGGCGCTGTATCGACTCGATCTGGCGCAGATAAGCGTCGCCGTCAAAGGCGTCTCCATCCTTGTCCGATACAAAGGCGCCCGCCACGAAAGCGCCGCTTCCGAGTACTTCGCGCGTGACCTCCAAGACCTGCTGACGTTGGGCTTCGCTGATCAGGTTGGCATAGCCGGTATCCATATTGACGGCGGGCGTCAAGCCGGCTTCCGCCGTGCGTCGCACGTGATTCGCCAAGCCAAGCCAGTCAATCTCGCAGTTGTCATGGAAAGGCAACAGGATCGCGCTGATGCCGGCGATCTCCCGCTCCGGTCTTATCATCTCTATCGGATTGAAGTTCAAATCCATCACCACCTTTCCATACGCTCCCAGACGCAAACGCTCACTTATCTTCACTTAGGGTCCAAGTAGTACCAATAGAATAGTGCGAAAAAAACTCATTTGTAGCGAAAGTTCTGGATTTAATCTTAGTCCCGCCGAATACGCTCCCCCTCCCTGATGCTTCGGGGAGGGGGCCCGGGGGGTGGGGTTGAATTAAGGCACTTTCGCATTCTCATTACTTACTTGGATTTACTCTGCATCAATCGCCGTCTGGCGAAAAGGCCTTAACAGGTTCGATGTCAATGCGCGGGTTCTCCTTGAGCAGCCCAAGATCTTCGCCATCTCGCGTCGCGCGCACATCGTCTCGATGAAACTGCACAGCGTATGCCAGCCTCGGCTGGTCCGTGATATTGGCTCCCGAGCCATGCAATGTCAAGCGCGAGAAAGCCACCGCGTCGCCGGGCATCATTCGCAGCGGCAAAAAGGCTTCCGGTTCCACGGCCACGGTCCGGTGACCATCCCGGTCTTCACTTTCGACCGAGTCGATCGTACCGCCCAGGTGGGTGCCCGAGGCAATCTGAAGACAGCCGTTATCCGGCGTCATTTCCATGAGCGCGAACCAAATGTTGATGCCGGGCCCGTCGAAACGCGTATACTGATTGTCCTGGTGGAAGTGGAACCGCCCGCCGCCGCCGCCGCTCTTGACCGCCGTGAAGGGCATATAGAGCGTTGCAGGGCCGCCCATCAATTGCCCGGCCAGCGCGTTCAATGCTTCGCTATGGATTAAGCGCTCCAGGCTTGAACCAGCCAGATACTGGCGGCTCTGGCGTAATTTATCTTTGCTCGTCCTGGCTACCCGCAGGTCGTCCCTCGCGATGCCCAAGCCTTCCATCACCTGAAGCACTTCCTCGGCCAGATCAGCAGCCGCCGCCCGCCCGATCGAGCCCGGCAGACACAAATAGCCAACCATGTTATAAGCGTTGATCTCCTTGCTGCTAAGCTGGCTGTATCGCAACAATTCAGAGTTCATTGCTAGCTCCTAAGCATTCCACCTTGCCATCCCCGCAATGATAGCGTGAGCAAGCACGCCTGTCACATAACAGGTTTTCCAACCTCACCCATAGCCTGAAAAAAACATTGCCCCGCCCGGCCGCCGGCCAGCGCCCCACGCGCCCCGCCCCCTACAAGGTTCATTCATGGTGAAAATTGTAGGGGCGAGCCCGTGGCTCGCCCGACACACAGCCCTCTGTGCTCTCAGTAAAACCAAGAAAGTAATGCAGATTCTTCAAAAGTAGCGATCTGTAGGGG
>JAPOWG010000110.1 GCA_026707745.1 Chloroflexota bacterium | reverse complement strand
GCGCGTATTGCCGGGTCACAATCTCGAAAAGCTGGCGCAAGTCCTCCACCGCCAGTCGCAAATCGGGGATGAAAACGCGGGTGCCGCCACTCTTGCCATGTCCCAGCTGATCTATCCCAAAGCAGAGAAATCCGGCTTCGGTTAAGGCGGCGGCGACATGACGATAACGACCGCTATGCTCTCCCAGTCCGTGTACGATGAGCACAATGCCCCGGGCTTTGCCAGCATCCGGCGACCATTCACGATAGAAAATCGTGATGCCGTTGGCGTTTCGGAAAACATGTTCCCGTTCGATCATCTCGCTCTGCAGCGACTAAGTATACGGATAGCCGGATTCATACTCGCGCTTCTGCTAGATGTCCGCGCAGCGCATGAGCAAAGGCATTCAACTCGCTTTCGCTGGGACGCTCGTTCAAGGGTACACCAAGATGACGCAGAACTTTATAGCTGATGTCTTCCGGCGCTTGCTTGGGCATACGCGGCACAACATGAAAATGGACATGCGGGTGGCTGGCGGACTCGGCAAATTGCATGACATAGGTCTTGCTGCAGCCGGTCTGTTTCTTCAAGGCCCCCGATACCCCCCGCAGCAGGGCTCCCAGTTCTTGCGCTTCCCCCGGGCTCAAGTCGGCGATGGCTTCGACATGGCGGCGCAGAACCAGCACAAGCCATCCCAGCCAAGATGTATTGTAGGCATGTACCAGATCCCAATGGTCGCCGCGATAAATGCTATCCCAGGGCGGCGCATTACCCTTGTCGCGATCGATCATTCGCTCACAGCTCTGGCAACTCGGCATAAGATTCTCTCCCAATCGATTCTGTCAACTCTTACACGGATGGGGCGGCCGCTTCTTCATTTGCGGATATCGAGGGAACAGGTTATTGCGCCCTTTCTCATAGTGCCTTCATACCCAATTTCGGGCTACAATCTGCTCGCGACCTGTTAGCTGACACCCGTGTAAGGAGTCACTTGAATTCAGAAGGCACTCGGCGCGGCGCTTTGGCCTTGGTGGGCATGCCCGGCGCCGGCAAAACTTTATGCGCGCAACACCTGCATGCCAGGGGATTCTTCACTTTACGCTTTGGCGCTGTCGTCGTCGGTGAGGTGCGGCGGCGCGGGCTCGAGGTCAATCCAGCGAACGAGCGGGACGTTCGCGAGGAACTGCGCGCGCGGCACGGCATGTCCGCCATGGCGAGCTTGTCCCTGCCCAAACTGCAAGAGGCCTTGGATGATCATCATTGTGTCGTAATTGACGGCCTGTATAGCTTCAGCGAGTACAGCTTTCTGCGTCAGCATCTGGGCGCGCCGACTATTCTGCTGGCGATAGCAGCGCCGCGTCATTTGCGCTATCAGCGGCTGGCGTCCCGCTCCGTCCGCCCATTGACGCCTGACGAGGCGGCCGAACGCGACCTGCGAGAGATCAATACGCTGGAAAAAGGCGGTCCCATCGCCATCGCGGATTACACACTGCTCAACGACGCTTCGGAAGCCCATCTGCTGGATCACTTGGATCGCCTTCTTACAAGACTCGGCTTCCAACCATGGTCTTCAATGTCGGATATCACCAGGAATCCTGCTGACGAATGTAGTTGACAAGGGCTGGTTCTGTATTAGAATCTTACTTAACGTCGGCTAAAGAATGAGTTAACGCTTGCGAATTTGCAAGTGCCTCGGTTATATTTGAGGCGAGAAAACATCTCGTTGCGGCCGTAGATTGAGGCAAGAATGACCGCGACCGAATCCATGCAGGAATATCTGGCCGAAGCTTACCGCATCGCTTGCTATCAGCCGGAAACCCCCTTTGTATCTACCTCTGCGTTAGCCGATGAACTGAACGTTTCCGCCCCAGCGGTCACGAGAATGGTACAGCGCCTCAAACACGCGGGCTTCCTGGAACACGAACCCTATCGAGGCATTCGGCTCACCGCAGCGGGCGAGCGGGAAGCGCTCGCCAATATCCGGCGCCACCGCTTGGTGGAACGCTTTCTGGTGGACGTCATGGGTTTTGGCTGGCACGAGGTGCATGACGATGCCGATGATCTGGGATTGGTCGTCAGCGAGATCCTGGTTGACAAGATGGAAGAGATGAGCGGATATCCCAAGCGCTGTCCGCACGGCGAACCCATACCCAGCGCCGACGGCATCATGCCGGCTGTCATCGATTATCCGCTCCCGGAGGTCGAGGTCAACCGCGACTACGTGATCAGCAGAGTCCATACCCACGACGAGCACAAACTCCGCTATTTCAGCGAACTGCAGATCGAGCCGGGCAAGAAGTTCCATCTGGTGATGCGCGCCCCCTTCAAGGGACCGCTGCAATTGTTGGTCGACGGACAGACCCATTTTCTCGGCCACGAACTGGCGGGCGCCTTGCGCGTCTGCAGCCAGGAAGAGTATCTGCTGGTTTAGCCCCCGCGAATTCACGATATATCAGTCACATTTTCCAGCGGATGGCGTCCATTCGCTGCCGTTTTCTTGTATCGGTTTGTAAGTTAGGGGTTAATGTGCCTACTGCCTGGCAAATCAAACGCGACAGCTTTGATCATCGGTGGGTCCCAAGCCTGGTGCGCGAGCGCTGGAACGGCGATCCCGCATCGCTGCGCCCGATCAGCCAGGATTACAACATCGTCTTCCGCTTTGAGGCCGACGGGCGCGGCTGCTACCTGCGCATCTGCCACCCGGTCCTGCATCCGCTGCCCAAAGCGCGACAGGTGCTGCGCTTTCTGCGCTTCTTGGCCGACTGCGATGTACCGGTGGGCGTGCCGGCGCCATCGCTGAACGGTCGCTATATCGAGCTTCTCGAAGGCGGCTACTACGCCGCGGCGCAATGGGAAGCGCCGGGCCATCAAATGACTCGCCACATGCTGAATCTGTCGGTCTACGAAGCCTGGGGTCAGTCGCTGGGCAAGCTGCACGCCGCTTCGCGCCGCTATCAGCCCGATCCCGCTATCGATTACCAGTTTCCCACCGTTCAGCGCTTCTGGCAAAACATCGAGCCGACCGCGCGCGCATCATCGCCTGAGTTGCAGCGCGTCTACGCCGAACTGACCGACTACATGGGCAGTCTACCGGCCCATGACTACGGACTGATCCACGGCGACTATCGCCCCGGCAATGTCATTTGGGACGGCTCGACCGCCCGCACCATCGACTTCGACGAGCCGAACTATCACTGGTATATCGCCGATGTCTCGCGCGCGCTGATGGAGCTATCGGATCAGCCGCATATGCGCCGCCGGGCCTTTCGCGACGCCTTCATGGCCGGCTACCTGAGCGAGCATGAAATTGACGACTTCTGGCTGAGTCAGTTGCCGCAATTCGGCCAGCACCGCGCCATGTTGATGCACATGTGGGATCTGCAGGAGGGCGGCTCCTGGAGCGAGCTTGTGAGGTGGGTGTTGCATCCGGTGGGGTGGTAGGAAGTTGGTTCATAGGCTTTCGTTGACCAATCCATATGGTATACTTTTCTAGCACATGTGTTTCGTTGCAGAATGAGGTGAGATATGGTTGCCAACGGATTTATTCAGACCGCCGAAGAATTTGTTGACGTTGAAGACGAAGTCATAGAAAACGCCGACGATCAAGACGAGGGAACAGATGTCGCGGAATACAGAATTACTAGTTTCGGAATTGACTACGATGTTGACGGAATCGTTCGTCGGCTCAATAGGGGTACTATTGGTCTTCCAGCATATCAACGAGCCTATGTGTGGCCCATTGGGCGCGCTTCCAAGTTTATTGAGTCATTGTTATTGAAATTGCCAATACCGGGCATATTCCTATATCGCGCGCACGGCAGCCACAACCAGATGATCATAGACGGCCAGCAGCGGTTAGAAACCTTAAGACGATTCTATGAAGGAACGTTTGACAATAGAGAGTTTGCGCTTACGCATGTTCGGCAGCAGTTTGAAGGTCTGAGATATAGAGACTTGAGGGATGATCAGAGGGCAACCTTAGATGACTCGATCATTCACGCGACAATTGTAAAACAGGACGAACCCGATGATGGCGGCTCAAGCCAACTCGAAATCTTCCAACGACTTAACGCAAACGCGACGCCGCTTTCGGCGCAAGAGATTAGAGCGGCGAGTTTCGGTGGAAGTTTTTGTGATCTCTTAG
Organism: Chloroflexota bacterium; assembly: GCA_026707745.1. Taxonomy (GTDB): domain Bacteria; phylum Chloroflexota; class Anaerolineae; order Aggregatilineales; family Phototrophicaceae; genus UBA6055. The sequence goes on along the minus strand of JAPOWG010000110.1, from coordinate 5,606 downwards.
TTACGCTAAACGACAACGAGGAGTGGCGCGAGCTTTTTGGTCGAAAACACAGACGCAGACGTGATGAAGAACTCATCCTTAGATTCTTCGCTCTGTATTTTAGCTCACACAAGTATCAGCGCCCCATGAAGGGATTCATGAACAATTTCATGAGTTCAAATCGTGGCCTAAAGAGATATCCGAGGCAGCAACTGGAAAGTCTCTTTGTCAATACCATCAACAACGTTCTGAACAAGATTGGGCGTCGTGCCTTTAAGCCGACACGTGCGGTCAATGCATCATTGTTTGACTCACTGATGGTTGGCCTGGGCCGCAGATTGGAGAAGGGTCCGATATTCTCTGACATCAAAGATGAGTTTGGCGGTTTGTTAGAGAATGAAGAGTTCAAGACCGCGATAGGCTATAGAACGTCAGATGTTGACCGAGTCAGTACTCGAATTCAACTCGCGACTGAAGCATTCGAAAATGTAGAGTGACCTATGCATAGTGAAATCGTGAGACATGAAGAGAAGCTCCAGTTTCTCTTTTCACAGGCGAGAGATATGCAAGATTTGGATGAGTTGGATGACGAAGCAAAGTCGGGGTTTGTCTCGTATCTATGCATTCGTACATTCGGGTACATTGAGTACGGTATCAAAACGATATTGCGAGAACATGTAAGATCAAATGCACTTGATGCACCGACATTCAATTATGTCAATTCCCAGTTGCGTAACTTGCGACTTCGACGCGCTCAGATTATTGAACTTATAGGATTCTTTGATCAAGGGTGGAGTGAAGGTCTGAAGCGTCGAATTACGCCGGATCACGGCGACTCGCTGAAAGCTATAGTTGTAAATCGAAACGAAATCGCGCATGGAGGAGATGTCGATATCTCTTTGCGTGACCTTGAACGTTATTTCATACATGCAAGGGAGGTGGTAGGATACGTGTTTGAAGTATGCAGCATGTAAGCAGTGCAATGCAGAGCCAACGTCACCCCTGCCCATACAACCGCCCCCCAAACTCCGCCACCAGCGCGTCATCCAACTCATCCGCGGCCCGCGCCAGCCGCCGAATGATCACATCCGCCTCGCCCGCGTCCAGTCCTTCCAGCAGGCGCTCGTGATACAAATAGACCACGTCTTCATGGACGCCCAGCGCGGCATTGGTCAACTCCAGATTAAGCTCCAGCAGCCGCCGATACAGCGCCAGCAGATTGCTCGGCGGCAAGTGCATGATCGGCGCCAGGACCTGCAAGTAGCCGCGCTCCTCCGGACTTAGATAAATCTCGATCAGCGCGGAACCATGCAGGAAGTTCCAGCCGTAGCCGCTCTCGACATCCATCCGCGCCGCCGCCGCGTCTACGCCGATCTGCGCCAAAATGCTCTCCACCGCGCGCGCCGAAAACGCAAGCGGATCGCTCGTCTCGTCTTTGTCTTGACCGCCGCGGCGGAATAAACGTCCCATGTCTTTAGTGCCGCCTCACGTTGTCGGGGACTTTGGCGCCAGCTCACCAGAACAGCGCAGGCAGCGACCCGCGTAATAACCGGTTCTGGCCGCGCAGTGCGGGCAGGGCCGGCTCCGATCCTCTCCATAAAGCTGCGCCAGGCGCTCAAAATCAGGTGGATCCATCGTGGAGACACCCGCTGACGCCAGCCGCGCGCCGCAGGTTTCGCAATATCGTCCGCCGTAATGCCCCGCCTGCGCCCGGCAGCCGCAAGAGCCGCAAGTCGCGGCATTCGGCAACAAGCGGTACTCTTGGGTAGTTTGCTCCGCCAGGGTCAGAATATGCGGCAGGCTGACCGCCCAGGCCCTGCCCGTGTCATGATCGGCGTTGCGCGTTAGCAATCCCAGGGCATGTCCCCGACCGTCGTATAGCGGGCTTCCGCCGGCGTCCGGCGACATGGCGATTAAGATGCTCGTTCGCAGCCACCCTTGACGCGCGCCATCACCGGGGTCTTGTAGGGTACCGCGTATTTTGGCGCCATTGTAAGCCAGGGCGGTGACCGCTTCGTTTGCGATGACGGCCGGCGCGTTCTCCAGCGCGTCAAGACTGCCCAGCGCGACGGCTGTCCCTATCAAGGCCAGGTCGCTCTCCGGATATCGGCGCAGCACCTGACCCGGCACAGCCCCCGAGCTGCCAAAGGTGACGGCAACTTCCAGCGCGCTCCCGACCACGTAGGCAGTTGTGGCGACCAAACCCGCGCGATTGACGAAGATGCCGCTGCCCCTTACGTTGGCGCCGCCGTCGATGCCCAGGACCGGCGGCGCTTGGGCCATGCGAAGGCTGGACGGGGCCGATGTTAGCGCCGACGAATCTAAGTGCGGCTGTGGCTGTCGGGCGCGCAATTGATCGAGTTTCCGCTGAACCTGCGGGTTCCCCGGTTCGTATCGCAGAGATTGTTCCAGGCAACTGATTTTGAACGCGATGTCATCGCCCGTTTCCGCCAGCCAAATACAAGCGACGGCGCGCCCGTGCTCGTCGAGATCGGGGTCATCAACCGCCACCCGTAACAAAGCTACTGCGGATTCCAAGTCGCCGCTCTTCACATGTTCAATCGCGCGTAGCAGGTCGTCTTCGCCGCCCATAGTTCGGGGTTCGTGGTCCGGTAGCTTGATTTGTCGGTCATTGTAGCCGATAACCGGCGGCCCTGCTTGGCACATGCCGAGCGGCCGTACAGGACCTTGGCCCAAACCTGCGCCGCCGGCCGCGATGTGTTAAATTGGAAGGCTTGTCCGCTACTGATGAATCTGCGCCAAATTCGCGTCTATTGCCAGTGGGCGACTCACAGAGTCGCCCCTACAACCGACTTTAATGTCTGAAATCAGTTCTATGGGGCTAGTTTTACCTACGAGACGCTCCCCTTCCCTCTTGATGGGGGCAAGGGGCCGGGGGATGGGGGTGAAAATGCTGAATTTGCCACAGTACCGGATAGGCCTTGGAAGCGCGGAAGAGACAGGAGCAGAGAACATGCAAATCGAAGAACAACTCGCGAACATGGGCTTGCAGTTGCCGCCGCCAATCAAAGTGCCGGCGGACGTCAAGCTGCCGTTTTCTTTTGTCCGGGTCTACGCTGGACAGGCCTACATCTCCGGTCACGGCCCACAGAATGACGATGGCTCGCTAGCCGGTCCCTTTGGCAAGGTCGGCGTCGATTTGTCTGTCGAACAGGGCTACGAGGCGGCCAAGCTCGTGGGCTTATCTATGCTCGGCAGCCTCAAGCGCGAACTGGGCGACTTGGATCGCATCAGCGCCTGGCTGCGCGTGCACGGCATGGTCAATTGCGCGCCGGATTTCGTCCAACAGCCTGCGGTGATCAACGGCTTTTCCGATCTGATCCTGGCGCTCTATGCGGAGCGCGGCGCCCATGCCCGCTCGGCTGTCGGCATGGCCGCGCTGCCCTTTAACATGGCAGTGGAAATTGAGGCGATAGTCGCTATCAATTAGGCCATCAGCCTCGGCGCAGCAAAATATTCAGGTAGCCGTCCACCGACGCCCCCCAGCCCGGCGGCACATACGTGGTGCTGTCCATTTGGAAGACCAGAGCCTCGCCGGGAAAAGCGTCGCCGGCATCCAGCGCTTCACGGCGAAATAGCTTGATCGTCCCGCCCAAGGGGGATTCTTTTTCCGCGAAGGGCAGCGCGACATTGGCTCGAGATTCCCGGAATCTGATCTCCGGTTTCTTCACGATGCCGGTCCCTTGTACGCGCAGATTCACGATTTCGACCTCCCGCGAGCGCAAGGCGTGGCCATAAGTCGCTTCGTGCAAGTCGTGGAAATCTTGCAGCAATGCGGTCGAGAAGGGCAGGTTAAGTTCGTAGGCTTGCCCCTGATAGCGCATATCAACACTGACGGCAAAGCGCATGTCCTCCTCGCGCATGTCTTCCTGCCGCAATTCCGCCTGCGCTTGTTTGAGCAGCGACTCCTGGCGGTCCTCCAGATCGGCTACGTTTTCCGGCGTCGCCAAGGTCATCACCGATTGGCTGAAATCGACAGCGACATCGGCGATCAAAAGGCCCAGGGCGCACAAGACGCCCGGCGTATGCGGAATCAGTACGCGCGGTATATCCAGACGTTCAGCCGCTTCGCAGGCATGCAGCGGACCCGCGCCGCCAAATGCCACCAGCGTAAAATCGCGCGGGTCGTGACCGCGAGCGATTGAAACGCGGCGAATCGCCCGATCGATATTGACGTTGGCGATATCCACGACGCCCTTGGCCGTGGCAATGGTATTGAAGCCGACCTGTCGCGCCAGCGCCTTCATCGCTTCAATGCCGGCGCCCAGATCCAGCGCCATTTTGCCGCCGAGAAAGTGATCGGCGTCCAGCCTGCCGAGGATGGCATTGGCATCACTGAGCGTCACCTGCTCGCCGCCCCGGCCGTAGACGACAGGGCCGGGACTGGCGCCGGCAGATTCCGGACCGACGCGCAGCGCGCCTCCGGCATCCACCCGCGCGATCGAACCACCTCCCGCGCCAATCGTCTCGATATCCAGCATGCGCAGTCGCAAGGGCAGGTCGTCAATGGACGATTCCGATCTCGGCTGCGGTACTCCGTCGATCAAGGCGACATCGGTCGAGGTGCCGCCCATATCCAGGGTGATGATCTTGTCGAAACCGGCTGTTTTCGCCACATAAAAAGCGCCCATAACCCCGGCGGCAGGCCCGCTCAAAGCGGTGTGAATAGCTTGTTGTCGCACGCGGCGCGCGCGCATCACGCCGCCATCCGATTTCATGATTCGCAGTGAGCTCCGTCGCGGCAATTCCGCTTCGAGCTGACTGATATAACCGGACATGACCGGGCGCACATAGGCTTCAAGCGCGATCGTGCTGGCGCGCTCATATTCGCGGAATTCCGGCAGCACCTGCGACGAGAGCACGATCTGCCAGTAATCCTTGACAATGCCGCGCTCCAGGATCCGCCGCTTGATCCTCTGCTCGTGCCGGTCATTGACATAACTGAAGAGCAGGCAAACGGCGATCGAATCGACGCCGTCATGTTTGATCTGATCCAGCACGGAATCCAGCGCGTCCATATCCAGCGCTTGCAACAGGGCGCCACGGAAATCCAGCCGCTCCGGCACTTCATAGCAGCGCTCGCGCGGGATCAACGGCGCCGGAATCTTTGGGTGCAGATCGTAGAGCACGGGCCGCTCCTGGCGGCCGATGAATAAGACATCGCGGAATCCCGCGGTCGTGATCAGAGCGGAACGCGCGCCCTTGCGTTCCAGAATGGCGTTTGTCGCGACGGTCGACCCATGCGCGACCTGCGTCAGAGCGCTGGCGCCGCCAGGCGTAATGATCTCCAACCCCTCGAGCATGGATTGGGCGGGATTCTGTGGCGAACTGAGCAGTTTGTGGATGCGCAATCGCCCTCGGTCGCTCAAAACCAGATCTGTGAAAGTGCCGCCGATATCGACGCCCGCTTGAGGCTTCCGATTCTCATACGCATAAGTCATGGCTGCAATCATAACATTGACGCGCAAATAGCGAAACGCGGCGCCGCGCCTCTGTGCTGAATCCCCCCGTACCAAACCCGCATCCGCGCCATGCCCACTCGACCCGCGGCCAGTGTCGAAGGGCTGTGTCTACGCGCCCTACGCGACCTGCCAACCCGCCAGACC
>JAPOWG010000027.1 GCA_026707745.1 Chloroflexota bacterium | reverse complement strand
TTGTCAGCAATTAGGATGTTCGTCCTCCACGAGCTCACAGAATTCCTCCCAGGTGTGATGCCAAACGTCTATTTGCTCTACCGCTGTCCCGTCCCGGGACAAATACGTATATGTGTACTTCCTCTCTTCTTCATCATATTCGACGCTGATCGGTTTGTAAACGCAATCGGGAGGACACCAACCTCCCCATCCATTCGGCTTCGGGGCATTCAACCCTTGCTTCTGCCGCCGCTGTATTTGCGACCATTGCTCTTGCCATTGTGACGGCGCCGCACCGCACTGATTATGTTGAAATGCCCAATAGCCGCTTGTCCATTCTGCGTTTGTGTTGCATTGCCAACCGATGAAACAACAGTTGTCAACGTCCCCTGATGCGTCTGACTGCCTTTGAGTTGACGTGGCAGTCGATTGCGGTTGCTGAGACGGCGCGGTGCATTGATTGTTCTGAAAGGCCCACCAGCCGCTAATCCATTCCTCGTCCGTATTGCATTGGCGGTCGACGGAGCAGCAATTGTTTATTTGTGATGTTGTCGGTATGGAGAGAATAAACAGCGCTGTAATTATCGTAAGCAACCTGGTTTTTTTGGAGATACCCCGCTTATACATAGTGTTATTCTTTCTACTTACGGGTTATGCTTCCCAGTCTTTAGAGAACTGGTTTGCTGCTTGCAGTTCGTCTTCCAGACGCTTCGTCCCGTCATTCATCCTGGTCATCTTGGTCGTCCTCGTCATCCTCCCAAATCTCGGGATAATTCTCGGGATACTGACAATAATCCAAAAAGGGAAACCAAGCGCACATATGATTATGCGTGACGCGTATGACCTGGACTGGGGTACCGTCATCAAGATAGTACACTTGTGTTTCATGGTTGGAAATATCAATCGGGGCTGAAACCGTACCCCACTGCCTCTCCTGCTGCTGGGGACTGCGGTTGCGCCCTTGCGGCTGCCGATTGCTATTGCCGCGGTTGCGCGATTGCTCTTCCCATTGTGATTGCGAAGCGCATTGATTATGTTGAAAGGCAAAATAGCCGCTTTTCCAGTCTTCGTCCGCATCACATTGCCAACCGGTGAAACAGCAATTGTTGATTTGTGAGGGGCTGCGCGTTTGCCGCTCGGGCTGTTGCTGCTGCTGTGAGTCAACGGCTGCGCCGCACTGATTGTGCTGAAACGCCCACCAGCCGCGAATCCATTGCTCGTCCGTATTGCATTGGCGATCGATGGAACAACAGTTGTTAGTTTGTGATGTTGTCGGCATGGACAGCATAAACAGCGCCATCAATATGAAAAGCAACTTGGCTTTTTTGGAGGCGATCCGCTCGACCATAACGCTAACCTTTCTACCTGTGGGTAACTCTTGTTAGTCTTTAGAGAAATAGTTTGCTGCGCAACATTCAGCGCCGTCATGGGTCCTGGTTATCGGGATAATTCTCGGCATACTAGCACAACCAGGGAAACCATTCGCACTTTTGTTCTGGCGTGCCCCGTATGACCTCGACTGGGGTGCCGTCTTCAAGCTCGTACTCGTATGGATCACTGATGGTAGTATCAATCAGGACTGAAACCGTATCCTGCTCCTGCTCCTCCTCCTGCTGGGTATTGCGGTTGCGCCTTTGCGGCTGCCGATTGCTGTTGTCGTTGTCGCTGGCGCGGTTGCGCCATTGCTCTTCCCACTGTGATTGCGAAGCGCACTGATTATGTTGAAATGCGAAATAGCCGCTTGTCCAATCCTGGTCCGCATCACATTGCCAACCGGTGAAACAGCAATTGTTGATTTGTGAGGGGCTTTGCTGTTGCTGCTGCTGTGACGCTGCGGCGCATTGATTATTCCGAAAAGCCCACCAGCCGCGAATCCATTCCTCGTCCGTATTGCATTGGCGGTCGATGGAACAACAGTTGTTAGTTTGTGATGACGTCTGCATGGACAGCATAAACAGCGCCATCAATATGAAAAGCAACCTGGCTTTTATGGAGACACCCCGCGTGAACATAGCGTTATTCTTTCTACTTACGGGTTATTCTTGTGGGTCTTTCAGCATACCTGTTTGCTGCTTGCAGTTCGTCTTCCAGAAATTGAGCCCCGTCATTCGTCCTCACATTCGGGGGGCAAGGGCAGTTCCAGTTTTTTGAGGGCTTCGCAGAATTCTTCATTCGTCGGACGTCGGGTGATGATTTCGATGCCGTCTTCATATATAAATCTGGTTTCACCGGTATAGGGATTGTGAATTCTTTTCACCGGGGTCCTAATCGTCGTAGATTCTTGCTGTTGTTGCCGCTGCAATTGCGACCATTGCTCTTGCCATTGTGACGGCGCCGCATCGCACTGATCGTGTTGGAATGCCCAATAGCCGCTTGTCCATTCTCCGTTTGTATTACAACTGCCAACCGATGAAACAGCAGTTGTCGACGTCCCCTGATGCGTCTGACTGCCTTTGTGTTTGCGCGGCTGTCGATTGCTGTTGCCGCGAGGGCACGGCGCATTGATTGTTCTGAAAGGCATTGTAGCCATTTACCCACTCGGCCTCGGTCATACACTGGCGATCGACGAAACAGCAGTTGTCGGTATCATCTGATGCCGCTGGCGCTGGCTGCTGCTGAGAGGGCGGCGCACTGATTGTTCCTAAAAGCCCACCAGCCGCGAATCCATTGCTCGTCCGTATTGCATTGGCGGTCGATGGAACAACAGTTGTCAGTTTGTGATGATGTGGGAAGGGACAGTATAGACAACGTCAGAAATAGGAAAAGCAAGCAGGCTTTTTTGGAGACAATGCACGTGAACATAGCGTTACTTCCTTTCAGTCTTTGGTTTTATTATTAAATAGCTATTAGTATTTTGATGCAGAATCCTGTTTATATTTTGCGAAAGATGCGGCTTAGTCTATTCTGCGTGGAATAGAATACAATTACAGTGAATAAGATCCGGGAGAAAAAGGAATGACCAAACAGCAGGCGGTGCTGGATATCTTGTCCGAGCCGCGGGTTTTCCTGTGATATCGGCGACCGGTCTGACGAGATTGATGTGCCGATCCAAGCCGGCGCTTTAGTCATTGGCGGCGCGCGTCTTTTACATGCCACCCACGCGAACAAAGCGACAGTCGGCGGACGGCGCTGACACTTCGGCGCCAGCTTGATCTGCGCTCGCGGCCGGAGGCGATTAAGCGCAGATGGGTCGCCAAAACGTAGGAGATTCCCGAGGATTAGGACGCCGAGACGCGCACGAAAACGGCAGCTATCATATTTGCCGAAAGCTTGAAATGCTGGATAGCTTTCCGCTCTCATCCCGCGATGTCTATAGTAGAGATCACAGCTTGAGTCAAGGCGAGTTTGTCCGCTCGATTTGATCATAAGCCTGCCTCGGGCCGACATCGACCGAGCCTTCTGCCGACAGCGCGTCTTCCAGACTTTTCGCCCCGTTATACGTCCTGGCTATCGGGATCCATGAAAATGACTCTACTCCTGACAATATGGCAAGTTGGGCAAGAGCTTGCACGACAGTTCCCGCGTCATAGGGACCTTAATTCCAGGTGCTCTTCTGGGACTTCCCATTTGGCGCTCAAGCCCCTCAAGGGGTAGCAATCGTAATTGCGGCGTGTAGTTTTGCATTTGCGACGAAATGTAGTTTCGCGTTTGCGGCGAATAGTTGTTTCGCGGCGGTGGCGGCGGCACATCGCTGTCTTGCGCTGGCTGGTACCATGGATCAATCTGATGCCGCGGAGCGTTGGCTCGCCGCAACTGCTCCTCCGTCGTGGGGCATAAATTATTTACAAAAGCGTACCAGCCATTCACCCACTGATCGGGAGTTGTGCACTCTCGATTTACATAGCAGCAATTGTCAATTACTCCGTCGTCATTTTGTGTTGATGTCGGAAAAGTCAGCATCAATAGCGCCATCATTGTGAAAAGCATCTTGACTCCAATGGAGACAGCTTCCTTAAACATAGCATTTTGCCTTTCTATGAATAATATTTTCCGGTATCCGAAGGAACTGGTTAGATTTCTATAGGGTAAATATAAGTATATGCTATTTATTGTCATTTGTCAAAATTGTGAAATAATGAACAGTCTTTGGATGCAGCCGCTCATTTACTTCTTTGCGGGGGATGCGGCTTGCTGTATTCCGGGCCGGGCTGGGATACAATTACAGCGAATTAGGTTCAGGAGATAAGCGAATGACCAAACAGCAGGCCGTTCTCGATATCCTGCCCGACCATGTCGATGGCAGTCGCGACTTCATGATCTTCGGGCATTTCCTCGAGCACTTTCACCGCCAGATTTACGGCGGCGTCTATGACCCGGGCAGCCATCTCGCCGACGAGAACGGCTTCCGCCGCGATGTCATCGAGGCGCTGCGCAAGATCAGAACACCAGTCATCCGCTGGCCGGGCGGCTGCTTCGTCTCGGCTTATCCCTGGAAAAAGGGCGTCGGGCGGCGCGTGCCCTATTACGACAAAGCCTGGCGCGTCGAGGAGCCCAATACTTTCGGCACCGACGAGTTCGTGAAGCTATGTCGCGAGGTGGGCGCGGAGCCCTTCATCTGCACCAACGCCGGCACGGGCGGTCCCGAAGACATGTCCGATTGGGTGGAATACTGCAATCTGGATATCGGCGAGTGGGCGGCGCGGCGCCGGGCGAACGGCCATGGCGAGCCCTTTAACGTGCGCTATTGGAGTATCGGCAACGAGAATTACGGCGCCTGGGAAATGGGCGCGAAGACAGCCGACGAGTGGGCGCGCCTGGTGCTGGAATCGGCCAAGATGATGAAGCGCGCCGATCACAGCATCGAGCTCGCCATCGCCTCGATCCCCGATCTGGAATGGAATGCCAAAGCCCTGCGCGAGGCCGGCGATCTCTTGGATTGGGTGTCAATCCACGGCTATTGGTCCCGCGCCAGCGACGAAGGCATTTTCGAGAAGGGCTACGACAACATCATCGCCCGAGCTTTCGAACCGGAAGAACGCATCGTCAGCGTTAAGCATATTCTGGGCTCGCTGGGCTATTTGGGGGAGCTGCGCATCGCCTTTGACGAATGGAATTTGCGCGGCTGGTGTCATCCCAACTTCATGAGCTTTGGTCCCGTCGACCACGCGCTGATGGACTGCAACGACATCAACAGCAACTATAATATGGCTGACGCCGTCTTCACCGCTTGCTTCCTCAATAGCTGCCTGCGCCACTGCGATGTGGTGGGCATGGCCAACTTCTCGCCCGCCGTCAACACAGTGGGCGCTATCTTCACCCACAAAGATGGTGTCGTGCTGCGCCCGACTTATCATGTCTTTGATCTCTTCACCAACCACAGTTTTGAGGAAGTCGTGCATTCGGCGCTGCGGACGCCGTCTTTCGAGGTGGAGACAATTGACGGCGAAAGTCGGTCAGTGCCGCATCTGGACGCGGTGGTCACGCGCGATCCGGCGAGCGGAGATCTGGGCATCACGCTGGTGAACTTGCATGGGAACGCCAATATCACCTGTCGGATTCGTGGGTTGGACGCGGGTGGATCCGGGAATGCAACCATGCGCACCGTCAACGGCGCTTCAGTCGATGCCTTCAACGACGTGGATCAACCCGACGCCGTGGCGATTGAAGAGCGGAGCCTTGCCATAGAGAATCGCGCGGATTTCACTATCGATTGCCCGGCGCATTCGGTCACTGTTTTGAATCTGGAATGAGGCGCGCTATGAATAAGGATATCCGGAACTTCGGCTTGCAAGCGCACCTCGATCATCTTTACGCGACACAGCCGCGGCGCTTGGCCTTGCGCGCTGAAACCGCGGAAGAACTGCGGCTTTGGCAAAAGGAACTGCGCGCCGAAATCGTCCGTCTGTTGGGTCTGGAGGGGCGCGCGCCCTTGCCACCGCCCGACGCGCGTCACTTGGGCTCAGAGGACCGTGGCGACTATGTCGAAGAACTGCACTCGCTCGATGTTGGCGAGGGGGCGCGCCTGCCCGTCTATTTGCTGCGGCCGACGACCGGGCCGCCCTGGAAACCGATCATGGTCTTCCACGGCCACGATCCTTCCGTGCAGTATATCCTGGGGAACTATCCTGACGGGCAGACGGAGCGGGGGCAACTGGCGCAGGACAACAACTACGCTCAGGCTCTGGCGCGGCAGGGCTACCTGGTCTGCGCGCCGGAGCAGCGTGGTTTCGGCGAGCGCGTCAGCGACCAGCACAGTCCGAAAGGCTGCCGCCACCTGGCTTTCTCGTACCTGTTGGAGGGGCGCACCTTGCTCGGCGAACGCTGCCGGGACGCGCGGCAAGCTATCGACTGGCTGCTAGGACGTGAGGATGTCGTACCGGGAGCGCTGGGCGCAACGGGCAATTCCGGCGGCGGCACGACGACCTTGTGGCTAGCGGCCATCGAGGAGCGCGTCAGCGCCGCTGTGCCCGCATGTTATTTTTGTTCCTTCAAAGCCTCGATACTCGGTGTGCTCCACTGCGAATGCAATTACGTGCCGGGCATCCTCGAACTGGCGGAGATGGGGGAGCTAGCCGCGTTGATTGCGCCGCGTCCCATGCGGGTCATCGCCGGCGAGCGCGATCCTATCTTTCCCATAGCCGGCGTTCGGGAGCAGTATCAGAGGGCGGAACGGGCCTGGGACTTGGCCGGCGCGCCGGAACGCTTGTCACTGGGCGTCCACCCGGGCGAGCACGCCTACCACCACGATCTGAGCCACGATTGGTTCCGCCGCTGGCTCTGACGGCGGTGTCAATGTCAAAGACCCTGAGTTGAATAGGCCTCTCAGGCTCCCGCCAACAACTTCTCAAAGGAGCGGCGCCAGCCCGGCGACAGCGCTTCTATTTGCAGGGCGCGCTCGGCGGCCGCGCGGTCGCCCGTGTCGAGGTAAAGCGCGGCGTTGACCTCAGCCACCGTCATGCCGACCGGGTCCTTTTCTACTGGCAGGATGACATCGCCCGCGCCGACGCTGCCTTCCTCAAGCACACGGGCATAAAAGCCGGATCGGTTGGCTTGCAGGAAGGTCTTGGCGAAAGTGGGGATTCCTAGTTTGTTCGCCAGCTTGTAGCAAGGTACGCGCGGCTGCGTGACCTGGATGATCGCCTCGCCCACTTGAAAGGCGTCGCCCACGCAGACCTTGTTTTCCAGCAGGCCTTGCGTGGTCAGGTTCTCGCCGAATTGACCATATTCGAAGTCGTCGCGAGCCAGCTGGCCCGACCAATAGGCGTAGTGCTCGTGGGGATAACAATAAACGGCGCGGTTGGGCCCGCCATGATTCTCCATATCGGCTTGTCCGTCGCCGGCCAATTGGGCGCGACCCAACCATAAACGTCCAGCCACGGCGCTTTTGTATATACCGGTGTGATAGCGTTGTTCCCCGATCTCGACAGCGATGGGCTGCGAGACATTGACCGACAACAATCTCATTCGTCCTGGTCTCCTTGCAGGCGCTGTCGGCGCTCATTTATCTGATCGAGGATTTCTTCCGCGGGGGATGGCGATTCCAGGAACTCGCTTCGCGCCTGTTCCACGGCGCTGAGGCGCTCCTGCGCCGCCGCTTCGCTGTTGAGGCGCGCGTCATCGCTGGCGCTTTCGACCAAATCCTCGGCGCCGATGCCGGTGGATTCCGCGAGTTCGTCTTCCATGGCTGCCGGCTTGTCGCGCCCTTCCAGTACGATCTTGTAAAAGGCAAAAGCGCCGACGGCCAGGATTGCCAGCGGCACAATCATCTGGAATACGGTCGACACCAGGCTAAGCAAACCCAAAACCAAAATGACACCCAGAATGGCAATCACTAATTGTCGAATGCGCTTGTCGTTCATGGGCAAACCTGCAAGAAGATCCTGTGTATTCGTACTTCAATTATATCGCAGCCGCTCGGCGCGTAACCGGCGAAAAGGACCTAGGGATGTCGAGCTTACACAAAATAATCTACCAGTTCGGCTACCGCAAAGCACGGTTTGTAACAATTAGAGAGCGAGGCAAGGGCTTAGGCTGCTCGGCGACTGCGAGGAAGAATTGGCATATGGCGGGCAATACCCCGATCAATTAGCGCCCGGTTTGCGCTACAAGCGATGCGGGAGGTTTGCCCCCGCGCATTCTGTCTTTTGGTTAGTGAGCAGGCGGATCCGCCGTAGCAAGCGATGCTCGCGAATGCCCCAGCCGGCGACGGACGCGAATGACAAGGCGTAGATCAGCAGATAGGTGCATAGCTCGGGCTGAATGCGCCAAGCCAGCCAAGCCGCCCAAAGCGCGTATGCCGTCAGTATCAGTTCCAGTAGAATCGAAACATCGCCCGGCAAGGCGTAGGGGTTATTGGCCCATTCGTCGGCGAATTTCGGCGTGCGCCGGAAGCCAATGCGTATGCCCAGCAGAGCGGCCAGCACTGCAAGACTGTTGTTGAGCGATATGCCGGTACCGATGAAGAGCAGCGCCGGGAAAGCCCGCATGCCACGCAGCGCGCCACGATCACCGGTCAGGCGCATCTGACCGACCAGATACATCAAGGGCGGGGCCAGCCCAACCAGACCAAGCCAAGCCAGCGGCAAATCCGCCAGAGAGTTCGCCAGCAGAAGAGGCGGCGTCAGGAGCAGAAGGATTAACATCAGAGGCTGTGGAAGGTATTGGCACAGATGCTGGATGGCCATGATCTTTTGTGAGAGGGTTAATTTCGCTCTGGCGATCGGTCCTGTCAGCTTGATCAAGCATTGGGTATTGCCCATGGCCCAGCGCGCCTGCTGTTGTTTGTAGGCGGCGAGCTGCGGCGGGATCTCGCCGGGCACTTCGATATCGGGCAGGAAGAGCGATTTCCAGCCCGCAATCTGGGCGCGATAGCTCAGATCCAGGTCTTCGGTTAGGGTATCCGCGGACCATCCCGCGGCCGCTTCGATACATCCCCGGCGCCAAAGTCCGCCACTGCCGTTGAAAGGGATCAGCCAGCCGCTGCGATTGCGCGCGGTCTGCTCGACCACGAAATGCGTGTCGATCGAGAGTTTTTGGGCGCGGGTCAGGCTATTCGCTTCGGCATTTAGATGGCTCCAGCGGCTTTGCACGATGCCGATACGCGGGTCCGCGATCAGATGTGGCAGGGTTGCCTTCAAGAAGTCCGGCGGCGGCAGGAAATCCGCGTCAAAGATGGCGATGTACTGGCAGTCGCAAAAACGCAATCCATGCGCCAGGGCGCCGGCTTTGTAGCTGGCGCGCTCTTCGCGGCGGAGGTGCTGCACTTGGAAACCGCGGGCCTTGAGCGCTTCGAGCTTGCGCGCAACCAGATTGACAGTGCCGTCGTCGGAGTCGTCCAGAACCTGAATGAGAAGCTTGTCTCGCGGGTAATCGAAACGGGCTACGGCGTCGATCAAGCGGGCCGCGACGAATTGTTCGTTATACAGCGGCAGTTGCACGGCGACGCCGGGGACTTCGCGCAAGGCTGGTGTTTCGACCGTCGCGTGGCGCGTCCGCCAATAGCGAATCAGCAGTACCGCTTGTCCTAATGTATAGAGCGCCAGCAAGAACGCGCACAGGGCGTAGAGGCTTGTCAGAAGACTAATCATCGAGGCGATTTTAATGCGCGCCCTTGTGGCTGACAAGATGTTTGTGCGCGAAATCACAAATGGCGAGCGCTCACTGAAGCGCAGTGCGTCCTCAAATGCTGGGAAGATGCCCTGTATTTGCCCAGTATATGCCCCCTTTTTGAGTAACCGTATAGATACAGTATGTATACGGGGGGGGGGGGGGTACCCCCTGGCCGGCGCAGAGAGATTTTTTGGCCACAGAGGC
>JAPOWG010000026.1 GCA_026707745.1 Chloroflexota bacterium | reverse complement strand
AGCAAGTGCTCTTGGTAAAACTTGGGCAAATAGGGCAGCAGGTCTTCCGGCTCGCAAAAGGTTTGATGCACATCGCAGTCGACCAGCTTGACGTGGTCGGCCGCTTTGCCCGTCCAGCCTGGCGCGGCGATGGGTGTTGCGCCTTTTTTGCCGATGTGGATTTGCTCGAGTTTGTCAATTTGTTGAACCATGGCTTTTCCCTTTTCCCCGGCAACTTCTTCCCAAAGCGAACTGAGGAGGGCACTCCTGTTGTCGGGCTAGAAATCGCCGCAAAACCAGAAATTGTTCCGGTGATACACGAGCGACCTACTAGGTTGCCCCTACACTTTTCGCTATGAGTGAATCGTGTAGGGGCCAGCCACTGGCTGTCCCCTTTCAATCGTACCGCGTTATATCAAACATAACCACTGCTCGGCCCAAGATGGCAGGGCAATCGCATCCAATTGCTTTTTGCCACAGAGGACTACGAGTTTAGGGTCGTTTGTCGACTTGCCCTCTAACTTCCGTCACCCGAATACGGCAGAGTCGCCAGCGAAAATACATCTCTTCTTTAATGGACCGCCATTTGCGGTAGCCGAGCAGGTCTATTGTTTTCTGTGAGCGCGGTAGCCCAACTTCGTCGGTTACGCGCCGAGCGGCTGTGGCAAATCCCTAAAACGTGAACATTTAGTCGCCACCCGCGTCACGGTCTGTGCTACCCTGTACACAGTGCGCCTTAACAACCGAATCACCCCGGCTGCAGGACGGACGCCAGATTGCCAAACCGCCGAAAAAACTTTTTCCCCGGCAATTGCCGCGGCGGCAACCTTTGACTTCCGGAGCTTGACTTCCGGTCCTGTGCGGGGAAATCTTGGAAGCGCCTCACGCCTGCACGAATCTCGCCGCCGTCAAGATCCCCGAAGACGGGCAAACTGCGCATTCAGAGTGGGAATCTTCAGTGTCCTCGATGGTTAATCGTCAGTCCAATTTCGTACCATGTCAGTCGCCTCATTTTGATGCGATTGCCCTTCCCAAGCTGTGCACGTCGCCTATCCCTCCATTGCGTCCAGTTCGGCACGCTGCTCGGCGATGCGCTCGGCCGTGCATGCCAAGCCCGCCAAGAAGGCGCTGTCCCGCTCTTGACGCGCCTCGAGTGGCGCCGGTCCCCCGAAAAAGGCCTGTCCGACTGCCGCCTGCGCCGCCGGACTGATCGGCATGATTGAGGGTAAGCCCGCTTCTTCATTCATCGTGAGGGACATATCGGCCCGTTCCTGTAGCGCCTGGGAAAAACTGAAGCCCATCTGCTCGGCGGTGTGCATATTGATGCCGACAACCATGTCGCCAACCTGCGCGCTGATCCCGGTGCTGGCGGGATCCAGTTCGCCCGCCAAATAGGCCGCCACCATCAACCCGACAGCGTCTCCCTGTTCCAAGAGTTGGGAGAAGCCAGCGCCAACGGTAGCGCCTAAAATCAGACCGTCCAAGCTGGCGAAGAATACCGGAATGCCCTGTTCCATGGCGACGCCGGAGACGAGCGGCAGCCCGGCCAACATCATGTAGTCCATCGGCAGCAGGATGGCTTCCGCGCCCTTGCTGACCAGCCCTTCAGTCGCCAGCGACAGATCCGCCAGCGAAGTGACGGCCGCTCCTTCGACTGTCAAGCCGAGCGACTCGCCTTTATTGGCGATCTGGCTCGCGCCGTAAGCCCCGCTGGCATCGCCCGCATTGTGTATGGTGCCGATCGTCTTCATGTCGGGGTTTTGCAGCAGCAACAAGCGCGCGATAGCATCATAATCGATAACGGATTGCGCGCCGCTGACATGAGCTGGCTTGATGCAAGACGCTTCGGCGATCCCGGCCTTGTAAGGATTGTAAACATCGGCGAAAAATATCGCGGGCGGGTCGTCCATATCATCTGTAGCCTGGAGCGCCGCCAGCGTCATCGGCGCAGAAATCGTTACCAGCGCGTCCGGCTCGTGATCCAGCGCAAATGCGACCAGCTCCCGTAGTCGGTCAAGTTCAAAGTTGGCTTCCAAGCGGTTGAATTGCACCGGCGAATTATCCGCCGACTCGATCATGACCTGCATCCGTTGATCCGATCGGTCTTCCGGATTGATCAAGCCATACGCCTCCAGCACGTCCAGCATACCGGTCTGGATCGCGTTGGTTGGACCGAAGGGGTAAAAGGATAATAGCCAAACGCTGGGCTTGTCTTCATCCGGCTGCCCAATGGCGGGGACCGCCAGCAGCAAAAGTATAACCGCCGCAATAAGTGTCTTCTTAATCATTCTAACCTCCTGTTCTTATCATCTACTTAGGCATCGCCGACCGCTATTTATCCTTGCTCGCGTTATAGCGGCAGAGGTCCGTAACGAGCGACTCGGCCTTCATAGTTTATGATAACACAGAAGCGTCGTCGGATATTCTCAAGATTGCGGCAGCATCTCCCCCAGTGACCGCTCGCCCTGACGAATATAGCCCGCCACCGGGCTCTCGACTCGCCCGTAGGCGTTCCAGATCTTGAAGCCCAGCAGCGCCAGCAAATCGTCGTCGGCTTCAGCCACCACCTCGGGCGCGGTCGCCATGGTGAAGTTCACCTGCGTGCGGAACTGCGGCGCGACGAACGTGGTCAGGACGCCAAGCCGCTGTCCGTCGCTGACGTTGGCGCCGGTGCCATGCCAGATGCGCCCATCGAAGAGCATTGCCGTTCCGGCGACGCCTTCCGCCGGGATACTGACGACGTCCTTGTCGCGGTCTTTGTCCGGCCGCCGCCCGTAAAGATGGCTGCGCGGCACGATCCGCGTCGCGCCGATTTCTTCCGTGAAGTCGTTGAGCATCCACATGACGTTGACCACCACCGGCGGGGCGATCATGGCCGGGTGCTCATCCACGCGGTTCGACAATTCACGCGTCAAAGAGCCGGCCGGCACCGGATTCGGTCGACGATGGATCGGTTCCGGCATCCACCATTGATCGGTGTGCAGGTTCATGGCGATGCCGCCTGGTTTGGCGATATTGGCGCCGTAGCTGGAAAGCAGATAGTCGTTGCCGAGTACGTGCCCGACTACTGACCGCACGGTCGGCTGCGACAGCATGTCTCGCCAGACCCGGCCCTTGTTGATCAGCATCCAGACGCGCTGGTTGACGCCCCCGGCTTTCGCCGAGAAAGCATCGCGGCGGACATTGCCCTCTTCATCGGTAAAGGCCCCCCATTGCTGCTTGGCGCCGCCGTCCTCAAAGGCGTGGCCGCCTTCCAGTTCCGCTTGCGCCTGTTCCAGCAAGCGTTGTTTGGCGAGGTCCAGTTGATCTGCCGGAATCGCGTCCGCCACCAGGCAATAGCCGAATTCGTCGATATTTGATTTCAGGGTGTCCTGATTCGTTGTCGGTTGCGGCAGTTCTTCGTAAGTCCAATCGAACATGCTTTCCTCCGTCGGGGCCAGACGATTTCTACAGATTGCGTTTTACTTTTGCGAAAGCATACATTAAAGCGCGTGGCTCTGCAAACCACGATATGCAGTTGGTGTGACTCTATGAAAGGAGCGTATTCAGCTTCTCCAATACATCCTGGAGAACAGGTGCAGGTGCCTTACCAAGAAAGGCAAATGGTCGCGCGCTCCAGTCGAGGCTTTTGATCTGGTCAACAAGGACTACGCCGTACACCGAAAGATTGGAAGGCAGGAGAACTTCAAACGGGTAGCCTTTCTGGCGACTTGTTATCGGGCAGCATATGGCCAGGCCAGAGGGGCTGTTATATAGTTTCTGCGATAGAACGAGAGCGGGCCGAGGCCCGGCCTGTTCGTGACCGGCTTGCGGATCGAAATCGGTCATGACGAAATCGCCGCGGTCTGGAATATACGACATTACCAGATCTCTTTACCGACTGGCGGTCCTGTATCCCACTCTTCGTGCTTATTCTCAGGTGTGATTCCGGCAACGAGTTCCTCGAGCGTATAACGCGGCTTCTTAACTGGAATAATCCGAAGTTCACCCTTTTCCAGGACAAGTTCGATCTTGCTTTCAAAGTCGAGCCCGATCTCCAATGCCATTTCCTTTGGGATTCGTATGGCGCGGCTGTTGCCCCATTTCTGAACTTTGGTCAACATCTCTGCCTCCTTCGGTTTCCACATTGTCGATACAGAAGTAGTTCCAAGTAAGTCATGCAAAATAGTGGGCTTTGTGGGGGTGACCAATCTGGTTGCCCGCTACCGGCGCAACTTGTGCTTTCGGGCGACCCGGCGCCGCGCGTAGGTCACGTAGACACTGACCGCCGACTGTTATTTTGGAGTCGCACGACTTACCTGGAATTACTGATACGTGTCTACAGTGTAGATACATCCTATCAGAGCTAGCGTCACTATTGCAAGATCCGATCCGGGCAGTGCTTTGTACAACGACAGGGCAATCGCATCAGAATATTTTTTCACCACAAAGACACAAAGCGTCGCGTAGACACTGACCGCCAGCACCGCCCGCCGACACTGACTGACAGCACAGAGAAAGCGCAAGTAGATGTTTCCATTTTGCGGGCGACCCGATGGGTCGCCCCTACCGCCGACTGTTATTTTGTGTTTGCATAACTTAGTTGGTCCTACTTCTGTGCCAATGTGGTGAAAAACAATTTGATGCGATTGCCCTTTGGATAGCGATTGCATTTGTGACAAGTGGTGAGTTTATGGATACAATATGATCATAAAGGCTACAATGAGGAACTTGAGATGGCTGTATCGAGTACCAACGTAAGCGAGTTTGCCGCGCAGGGCTACACGATCGCGCGCGGTCTGTTTAGCATGGACGAGGTAGAGCGTTTGCGAGATCACTACGCGCAAATGAATCGTGACAAGCACGAAGTTGTAGATAACGTTTCGGACAGGGATGACCCGCTTCACAAATACCCGCGCATCATGATGCCTCATCGCTGGGACGAAACCAGCCTGCAATGGATGATCGATAAGCGACTGAAGACCTGGATGACGAGCATCCTGGGCCGCGAACCTTATGCTGTGCAGACCATGTTCTATTTCAAGCCGCCTGGCGCGCGCGGTCAAGCGCTGCACCAGGATCAATTCTACCTGCGCGTCGATCCCGGCACCTGCGTCGCGGCCTGGATGGCGGTTGATCGCTGCGATGAAGATAATGGCTGCCTGCGGATTGTGCCGGGCACGCACGATATACCCGTTTTGTGTACGGTTGAAGCCGACGCCGACGTAAGCTTCGTCAACGATACGGTTGAATTGCCGCCCGGTTTCGAGCCAATTCCGCTCGTCATGAACCCGGGCGATGTCTTGTTCTTCAACGGACAGTTGGTCCACGGCAGTTATCCCAACTCCACTACGGATCGTTTCCGTTGCGCCTTGATCGGCCACTATATCGTCGGCGAAGCCGAATCGGTCGCCAAGTGGTATCACCCGGTTTTGCGTATGGATGGGACGGAAGTGGAAATCGGCGTCAGCGAGCAGGGCGGACCTTGCGGCGTCTGGGTCGAGCGGGACGGCACGCAAGTGGCCGTCCTCGAAGGCGTCGAGATGCGGCAAGAGGGTTGGTAGACGAGCGCGGGCGACTATCGACGCGCGTTGCCGCGCCTTATTGAGAGTTGATTTGCAAAGTGCCTGTACCCGCCACAAACATTAGCGAGTTTGCCCGGCAGGGCTACACCCTTGCCCGCGGACTGTTCAGCCTTGATGAGGCCCAGGAATTGCGCGAGCATTTCCTCTGGATCAATCGGGAACATCGGCGCGTTTCGGACAATATCACCGATGAACGCGACCCGCTCGCCAAATATCCGCGCGTGGGGCAACCCCATCGCTGGGACGAAACGAGCTTGAACTGGTTGATTGATCCTCGCCTCAATGAGTGGATGACGGCCATCCTCGGGCGCGAACCCTACGCCGCGCAGACGATGTTCTACTACAAACCGCCGGGCGCGCGCGGCCAGGCGCTGCATCAGGATCAGTTCTATTTGCGCGTCGAGCCGGGCACCTGTGTCGCCGCCTGGATGGCGGTCGACCGCTGCGATGAGGCAAACGGTTGTTTGTTCGTCGTGCCCGGTACGCACGACATACCGGTCTTGTGCACGGTCGATGCCGATACTGATGTCAGCTTCGTCAACGATACGGTGGAACTGCCGCCTGGTTTCGAACCAATTCCTCTGGTCATGGATCCCGGCGACGTGCTGTTCTTTAACGGTCAACTGGTGCACGGCAGCTACCCCAACAGCACGTCCGATCGCTTCCGCTGCGCCATGATCGGCCACTACATCGTTGGCGAAGCCGAGGCGGTCGCCAAATGGTATCATCCGATCCTGCGCATGGATGGCAGCGAAATTGACTTTGGCGCCAGCGAGCGCGGCGGGCCCTGCGGCGTCTGGGTCGATCGCGATGGCGAGCCGGTCGCTGTCCTCGAAGGGGTCGAGACGCGGCTTGAGCATCGCTCACGCCGTCGTACGTGAGGGCTTGGCCCTCGCGCGGCGATTGCCAATTCTGACTACCGACGTTACGCCTCTGGGGACAAGCCGCGTTCCTAACTGGAATAGCGATTTGCGTTTCTCTTGGATACAATCCCTCGAATTGCAAATTCTTTGCTAATAGAAAGCCAGATTATGATTACAAGAACCGCCTTGATCGGCGCCGGCGGCATGGCTCGTCGTCACCTGCCCTTGATGATCAAAACCGGCGCCGACCTGCGCATCATTTGCGAGCCATCGTCCAAGAACTATGAAGATACATTAGAACTGCTTGAGGAACTGGGCGCGCCTCCTCCACCCAACGAACCGGATCTGGTCACCATGCTCGATCGCTATGCTGCCGGGCTCGACGCTGCCTTCATTGTTACGCCGCATAATTTGCATCACGATCAGGCCAAGTTGTGCCTGGAAGCGGGCTTGGACGTGCTATTGGAAAAGCCGATGGTGATGAACGCGAGAGAAGCCATTAGCCTGATGGAAACGCGTGACCGTACCGGCAAGCTTCTTGTAGTGGCCTTTCAAGGCGGCCTGTCTCCACAGATCCGCGAAGCCGCGCGCTTGATCCAGTCGGGCGAACTGGGTGAACTGCTGAACGTGACCGGCATGGTATGGCAGGGCTGGAAAGAAGCAACTGTGGACACCTGGCGTCAAATGCCGGAAGTCGCTGGCGGCGGGTTTATGTTCGATACGGGCGCGCACATGCTCAATACGCTTTGCACCCTGGTCGGCGAGGACTTTGCCACCGTCGCCGCCTGGACGGACAACCGCGGCGCTCCGGTCGATATCGACGGGGTGGTGATGGCGCGGTTGGAATCGGGAGCCCTGGTCACGATTAACGGCTGCGGCGATTCGATTCCCGGGTTGGATTCAGAGATTTTTTCGCGCTGAGCGGCGGGGTCATCCGCACAGGCATCTATGGCGAACGGCTCCTGATCCGACGCGCCGGCGACAGCGACTATGTGCCGGTGGATCTACCCAAGATGCGCGGCGCCTGGGAGCAGTTCACGCAGGTGCGCGCCGGCGAGATCGAGAATCCCTGCCCGCCGGAGGTCGGTTTGCGCATGGCCAAGCTTTGGGACGCCATCGTCGAGTCGGCGAGTAGAGACGGGCAGCCGGCGCCGACGCTCGATGCGGGTTAGTTGGCGGTGGGACGACCGATCCGATTCCTCGTCCCAGCCGCAGGACGCGAAGTTCTTCAGGTGGGCTATCGGATCAGCGAAACAAGCGACGTTCAGCCCTTCGTGACGAAACGAAGCCACCACGGGGCGGAAGAGTTAACAGTCAGTTGTTGAGGAGGAGGGTTTTTTCAATATTTATTTCGGCGACCAGCTTGCTTCCAGTACGCCACACTCCAAGTTTGTCAATTGCTGCAAGTCTGTGCCATCCCGTCGTATCTTGTAGAGTTGACCAAGGTATGCAGGGCGCGAGAATGCAATCCACTCGCTGTCGGGCGACCACGCAAGCCCTGAAGCGTTGACATCGTCAATAATATCTTCGACCTCGCCTGTTTCGAAATCTAACAAGTACAGGTTGTCTATCTGGCTGCTAGAATCACGCTCATAATCGCTTGTTCTATGCCACTCATCACCTTCGCGATAAGTGCCCCCTTCACCGATAATTGCCAGCCACCTGCTATCCGGCGACCACTTCGCCCTTAATGTTCTCATCGCTGGCGCGTGAACTTCTTCAAGGGTTCTCACATTGAGTACAAAAGGTCTCCCATTGTAACGATGATAAAGAAGAAAACTGTTGTCTGGCGACCATTGCATACCGTAAACGCTGTCATCCAGATACTTTAGAAGCCGCAGACCTGATCCGTCTGCGTTCATGCGATAGATGGCATATGGAATTAGTTTCTCGTTCCTATTGCCCCGCTTATCTGCGCCGCTCGGGGAAGCGCTGGACTCGAAATGGCCGACAAACGCGACCGTACTGCCATCAGAAGTCAAATCGTAGATCCGAAACAATTGATCGTAGATTACTCGGATTTCACCGGTAAGAATCGATATCCGGCGAAGTCCTCCAAAAGCATAGAAAATATGTTTTCCGCCCTTCGACCATTTCGGAATCTTTTCTCGATCATCGTTATATGTCAAGCGCTTTGAAATTGATCCATCGAAACGAATGCGATAAATCTCCGGGGTGCCGCCTTCGTAGGACCAGTGCCTGCTGAACGACCAATAATACGAGCTGACGCGCGTGTGAAAGGCAATCCAGTTTCCATTCGGCGACCAGCTCAGCCCGGCATGCGCTTGCGAGGGGCTTTCACGCAGCAGCCGTAAATTGCTCCCGTCAGGATGCACGCTGTAAAGACTAGAGCCCCATCCGTAGCGATGTCGACAAGAAAACGCGATCATGTCCGATTCTTTCTCCGCGCGGTTAAGGATATTGCTGACCAGATGTATATCCTCTAATAGCTTTTGCACCGGAAATGAATAGTAGATCGAGGGCACGAAGAAATACAGCGAACATGTCGAACAGACTAAGAGCAAAGCAATGCCCGAAAGCCGCAGGATTCTGCGGCAACCATGCAGCTCCGGGCGTCGCCTAGCTCTTTTCTCTTTCAACTTCGCCCCTCGCAATCTAGTAGTCCCGCAGATATGCTAGGAGATCGTTATCATTGAAAAGGTCAAAGTCATCCCAATCAATGATTTCCTCGGAATCACCGAACATCCCGAAAGTCTCCCTGTTGGCGATTATAGCATTGACAAAGCGCACAGTGTCGCTTGCATGCTCTATCGCGCCAGCAACAACGCCAATGTCATGCGTGCTTAATGTAGCGGACTCCGCGATCCCCTGGCTCATCCAGGCGGACATATTGAACATGGTAGGCTGCAATTCTCCGTCTTGCAACCTTTCAACGCCTCGATAGAAATTTATCGCCGCGAGTTCTATCGCCTTCATATCATCTGACAAGAAGAGCAGACGCCCTCTGTGGTCATCCCATCTAAATTCTCTCCACTCTTCTCTTAAGTTATTCAGAGAATTCAATTGTTCCGCATCCAATTGCCAGTCTTCAAGCTCTAAATTCTCCCCTTGCAACATCGGAATGGATAGTTCCCCCTGCAGCATTTCATCTGCTACGGTCGCTCTCAAGTTTGCCGGTCCCAACGATGGATTACTATGAATCGGCCAGAAACTAAGGAGTATGGACATGTCGCCAAGCTTATCGCCAATCCAACCGATGGATTGGTGACCATTGTCTTCAAGTAGTCCAGCAACCCCGCTTGTCCGTCTGAAACGTGATTCCTGATGCAAGTTCGCAATCAGCAAAATAGCCACCTCGTAATCTGACATACCAGATTCAGGATGATTCCAGCGCTCTGCAGCAGATTGAATGATGGGCCCTAGTTTTTCTAGGATGCCGTAGTCAGTCCAACTTTCCGGATCTTTTGTCCACATATCCTCCCATGGCGATAATCTATGCTGATCCCTGGTGTTATGGTAAGCCCCAAGAGGCAATTTTAGACGCTGTATGCGTTCTTTATCGGCAGCAAACAGCCTGTAAGTCTGTTCAACGGTCAAGCCAACAGGTGTATAAATGCCGTCTTCCCGCTCCTCCTGCCGCATAATCCACTCTGGTTGATTCCCCTTCTCCGCCAATGTCTGCGTCCAAAACGCCGTGCTGGATTCCACATCCTCCCGCCACGACGGGTTCGCCACATAATTGGGGTCGTTGATGACGGCGGCAAGCTCCATACCATTTGTTCCACGAATGTAGACATAGCGATAACCGGAAGGCGTCACAACCGTCAAGGACTTGGCCCCCAACCAAAATGCCCCTTCCAGATCCG
>JAPOWG010000006.1 GCA_026707745.1 Chloroflexota bacterium | reverse complement strand
CTGCGAAATGCAACTCGCCCCGGTCCTGGATCATAAAGGGCAAAATGTGTGAACAGGTCGCGAAAGACTTTACCCGATTACGTTGGAGCTCTTCGTTTCGTGCTCAGCATGGGCTTGCGCGACCGGTCAAGCATCAAAAGGGATGATTGTCAAATGTGATACGATGCCGGCTAGCTATCGTCCCAGACACTGCGCATTTGCCAGGCGTCCAGTCTGGTGACCGTCGCCGACAGGCCCTGGGACCGCAGCGAGACGCCCAGGCTATCCTCGCGGCCGGGATACACTCTCGTTGCAACGCACTGTCTGCCGTTGACGAAAACCTCGACCACGCTGCGATCGATGAAAACGCGCAATTGCAGGGGCTCTTCGGGCGCGAGGTACACGGGCGCAGATTCCGGCGCGCGCGAAAGCGCATCCGGCAATGTCGACGAATACGATGTGTCAATTGCGATCACGCTTTCATAGCGCTGCGGCAGCTTTTGCATGGCGGCCGAGCTGGCGTTCATAGCCGCGGTTCTAGACAGCCGCTGCCTGTAGCGGCGTCCGCGGTGTTTGTAAAAGGCGATGCGCGTAAACTCTTCACGATTTGAGGAGCGCAGCACGTTCAATTCGACCATGGGCGCGTCGCCGGGATCAAGCTCCAGCGACAATTCCATGGCATTGCCCTGAATGCCGTCCAATACGATTTCCTGGTTGGCCGGAAGCGTGACGGCTTCCAACTGCCGATGTTCATGGCGCAGCGACTCGATGTCGCCGGCAGGCTCCACGAGCAAGCGCTTATCCTCGTCAAGGGTGAGCAGGCGCGGCAGGGTCATGATCTGGTTCCAGCCTCGTGTAGGCATGCCCTGGTTCATGTTGAAAATGACTATGACGCCACCCTTGCCGTCGGGTGTGGCCGAGGGCGCGTGGACGCCTGATGGCGTCGAGGGTCCGAAGTTGAACAAGCCGCCATCGGTGACGACGAATTTGTCGCGTGTCTTGTCATAGTCGCCCAGCAGGTACTGCCCGCCGGTCATATGGCTGTAAATGAGCAAGATATGCTTGTCATCTCCAATCGGCCAGAAATAGGGGCAAGCGCCATCGTCGCCGACCACCGTGTATTGGTCGTTCTCGACAAAAGGATGCAGGTAATCCCAATGTACCAGATCAGCGGACCGGAATAGAAAGTTGGCGCGGATCTGCTTGCGGTCCGGCCCTTTGGGCAAAGTCCCGCCGGACAGGGCATAGTAGAACCCGTCTTTCTCCCATATGCAGGGGTCGAACACGGTGTAGGGCAAGGGCGGGTCGCCTTCTTTTGCCATCGGGATGACGGCGCCGTCTCCCAGCTTTTCCCAGTTCAGCAAAAGCGGATCCGAGGAGGTGGCGACCATATTGCCGATCTTGGTCCCGTGATACATGGCGATGACGCGATCGTCTTCCACCAGCGCGGAACCCGAATAGCAGCACTCTTCCGGATGGGGATAGATCGCATAGGGCAAATCCCGCCAGTGGATCAAGTCGTCGCTGACGGCATGCCCCCAATGTTGGCGCGAATCTTCGGGGGGATAGGCCTGGTAAAATAAATGCCAGCGCCCTCGCCAAAAGCAGAGACCATTGGGGTCGTTCAAGGTGCTTTCCGGATTGACGTAGTGATAAAGCGGACGATGGGAGTCCACAGCCAGTTTCTTTCGCGATTCGTCAAAGCGTTTCTGGAGCGGATTGTCGCGGAGTTGCTGCTCTTGCGCGGCTAGGTTGTCGGCAAAGTTATAACGGGGAACAGCCGAGGTGTAATCTGGCCAGTTATCTGTTTTCACAATTATTCTCTTTTCGTATATGGTTCGGACAATGCCTCAATTATTGCTTGCCGCATGAGCTTGCACAACTCGACTAATGCGTCGTATAACCGCCGTCGACAACGATCCCGGTGCCCGTGATGTAGCTGGCGTCGTCGGATGCCAGGAAGGCGGCAACGCTAGCGATTTCTTCCGGCTGTCCTCGCCGCAACAGCGGGACTTTTTGCAGGAAGGCTTCATGCACTTCTTCAGGCACCTCCAGGTTCGCGGGTGTATCAATCGTACCGGGAAGGATCGCAACGACGCGGATTTGCGGCGCCAGCTCCAGCGACAGCGCGCGTGTCAATGACAGAACACCGCCTTTGGATGCTTGATAGGCGGCGCTGCCGGTCAAACCGACGATGCTGTGCACGGAAGCCGTATTCAAGATGACCCCGGCCTTGCTCTTGAGAAGATGCGGTATCGCCAGTTTGCTCGCCTGCCATATCGGTCGCAGCGTAACATCAAGAGTCCGTTGCCAGTCGTCGGCAGTCGTTTCCAGTGCCGTAGCGCCCCGCGCCCAGAAGGCGTTGTTATGCAGAATGTCCAGCCCGCCGTAGGCTGTCACGGCACAGTCGATCATTCTATTCAGGTCGCTTTCCAAGCTCACATCAGCTTCTACAAAGCGCGCCTCTCCGCCAGAGCTACGGATTTCGCCGGCGCAGTCTTTTCCTCGGGCGACATCAATATCGGCGATTAGGACATGGGCGCCTTCGCGGGCAAAGCGCAATGCGGTAGCGCGGCCGATACCGGACGCCGCGCCGGTGATGATCGCAACTCTACCCTCTAGCCTCATCGCGAGATTCGTCAAGCCTTCGCTCCTCTTGCAAGTTCGTACTTAGGACAGCTATTTCGAGAACGGTTCAAAGCGCCAACCGTCCCCATCTTCCCGCACATAGCCGAGGCCGGGGAAAGGAAAATGGAAGCCGTGAATGAGCGCGTTCCGCTCGGCGGCGCGTCTCAACAGCACCCGGCGCGTTTCGATACCCCGTTCCGGCAATTCATCCCAAGCCGGGTGCCAGGTGGTGTTTTCGATATGAATGGGGAGATCCATGGTGTCGGCGACGCAGATCAGCAACTTGTCCCCGGAGGTCACCTCGACGGAAATATGGTTGCGCGTATGACCGGGAGTGGCCAGCGTACGAACGCCGGGCGCAATCTCCTCGCCCGCATCGATCAGTTCCAGTTGAGGCGCGATCGCTTTCAGGCAATGCCGGGCGAAACG
The DNA here is from genome assembly GCA_026707745.1 of Chloroflexota bacterium. Taxonomy (GTDB): domain Bacteria; phylum Chloroflexota; class Anaerolineae; order Aggregatilineales; family Phototrophicaceae; genus UBA6055. Next base: position 80,681 of record JAPOWG010000006.1, on the reverse strand, counting down.
GATGTCTTCGGCGTGAGCCATCACCCTGATCTCTTCATCGCCAAGGTTGACCCAGTACTCCCATTCGCCGCGCACCATGACATGTTTGGCCTTGGGGAAGATCATGGAGTCGTCTTGGGCGACGCCGCCGCAGACGTGATCGCGGTGACCGTGCGTGAGGACGACGATGTCGATATCGCCGGGGCTGTATCCCGCGCTTTCAAGACCGGGCCCCAACAGACCCAGGTGTGGATCAAAGAACGAACCGCCGCCGCTGTCGATCAAGATCCGCGCGTCGCCCGTATCGATCAAGAGGCAATTGCATTGCAACTCGTAATGGTCAGGCGAAATGCCATGCGACTTGAAGGCAAGCGCCAATTCCTCATCTGACGATCCCGCAAAAAAACTTGGCAGCAATTCAGCGTCAATCGGCTGAATGCCGTCGCTGATCGAGACGCACTTGAATTGACCGAGATCGAAGGGATATGTTCTGGCTGTCACTAAAGCGCTCCTTCCGTGACGGCTACAACTATCTTAAATGCTGCGGTGAGTTGCTCTAAAACTCGTATTTGGCAATCCCTACGCCTGTCAGACCGAGGAACATAGCCTCGCCGCTGGGATCGGGAACCAAGATCGCGGTTGGCGGGACTTCCGTCCCTACAAGAAAATCCCAGTTTCGGCCGGCATCGCGGGATCTCAAAACACCGTCCTCTGAAAGCGCATAAATCTCGGCCCCGCCATCGGGCTTGTATAGAATCTGCAACTGATTGACCGATCCGGGTAGCGTGTCGGGCGCCGATCGATCCCAGCTTGCGCCTTCGTCGCAAGAGATGAAAAGACCGTTGTCTTCAGTTCCGGCGAAGAGCAATGCCCCATCCTTGCCAGCTGTGTATGCCAGGCTCAATATCGGCGCGAATTCGCTTGGGAATCCGCTTTCTCGCCAAGCGCGTCCGCCGTTAGTGCTGCGGTACAAGCCCGTTTCGGTACCGGCGACGATCGTCTCGTCTTCCCTCAAATGTGGCGAAGCTGCCAGACAAAGGACACCCAGGTCGAACAAGCCGAAGTTCCAAGGCTGCCAATTTACGCCGCGATCGGTCGAGGAGAATACGCCGTCTTCCATGGTTCCGGCCAGCATCAGCCCGTCCTGCGCAAAATCTGGAGAGATAGCCAGCGTCGTGAAGAGTGGCGGAGGGGCGGGGAACTTGGCGGCGAACCAGGTATCGCCTCCGTCGCTGGATCGCAGAATGCCTCCCTTGACCGCGGCAAACACTGTTCGGTCCTGGGCAAATGCCAACGATACTGCAAGTGCCGTCGCAGCCATTGGAACGCTTTGTTCTTCGACAATTGGCAACGATTCCCAACAATCGCCGCCATCTGTTGAGCGATATACGCCCCCCGATGTAGCGGCGAAGCAAAGGCCGTCTTTGGCGAATCCCGGCGACGCTGCCAGCGCATAGGCAGTTTCGTCGGATCCCGTGAATTCCAGGCAGATATTTTCGGCTGTCATGTGTGATCCTACCCGGGTTGGCGCGCGATTTCCGGCGTTTGGTGATGCGCGATGACATCAATGGTCAGCATCATCCCGGCGGTTAGCACCGCATTGCGCAAGGCGGCTTTCATCACGGCGGCGCTGTCAACGAGCTCCCTGCCGTCGGTAATCGCCCCGCTTAGGACGTCAAAGCCGCAACCATTGTCGGCGTCTGAGAGCCTTGCTATGACCTCGCCCGGTTCGTACCCGGCATTTTCGTAAATGGCGCGCGCGGGCTCTGCCAGGGCATCCAATAGGATGCGGTGGGCTGCGCGCTCGTCGGGGTCATCGCCGGATTGTGATTTGCTTTCCAAGACGCTGCGGCAGTTCATGTAAGCCATGCCGCCGCCCGGCAAGACACCGTCGCTGACCGCGGCGCGCATGGCGCTGGCGGTCTTTTCCGCCAAGGTTTTTACTTGGTCGATCTCTATTTCGGATACGCCGCCGATCCACAAGGTCGCCGAGCCGCCCATCAGTCGACCAATGCGCTTTTGAAGCGCTTCTCGCATTAGCGGGTCGTCGCTTTGTTCCAGCCAGCGTTGCAGGCGACTAACATGCTGTCGCAACTTGCGTGGATCGCCCTTGCCGCCGATGATGCCGAAATTGTGAGCGCCCGCCCAGCCGCGCCGCGCCCATCCGAAGTGTTCATAGGTCACGTCTTTAAGACTGTCTCCCGCCGCCCCGACAAGCGTTTTGGCGCCGGTCGCTATGGCAATATCCTCGAAGGCAGTCGCGCGATCGTCGGCGTTGCTGCCGGGTCCCCGTACCGCCATGACCTGGAAGTTCTTGAGTTTGCCGTTGGCCATCATTAAGCCGGCCATCGCTTCCGCGGAAAGTTCGGCGGCCACCAAGATCAGCTTTTCGATCTTTTGGTCGACGGCGATTTCAAGCATCGGCATGATGTGACGTGGATCGTTGACTTTGAAATCAGCCAAGACGAAGGCCGGTTCTTCGTAGACGGTCTGCAATTCGGCGCGATTGACGATCATATCGCGCGAAAACAGGCCGCTGTCCCAAGCCATGCCTTCAATGTATTCGCGCCGCAATATTCGGCTGTGATCTTTACGAATGTCAAGCCGTCCGTAGGCGCCGATGATATCGAAGATCTCCCCCAGCAATTTCGCGAGGTCGGCGTCGTGACAGATTGATTCCGCAACTTGCGCCAATTTGTGCTTGCCTTCGACAGTGTAGGTCTGTTGGTCGAGCGCGATCAGCGACTTTCCCAAGGCCCTTTCCAGATGATGTCGCAAGCGCATGGCGTCCCCGCCGGATGCCAGGTAATGCAAGCCGCCGTTGTATATCGCAGCCAGCAGCACCGCCGTCGTAGCGGAACCGTCGCCCATACGCTCGTTCTGTCGGCAAATCAAGGCGCGCGCCAGCATAGCGCCGACATCGGCATCGCGACGATGCAATTCTATGACGCGACGGGCAATGATGCCGCCGTCATCGAGAACCTCTGGCGTATCTTTGTTCTCAATCAGGGAGGTGACTGCTACCGTTCGCGCGGTTGGACCCAGTGTCGGTCGAATCGCGGACACGAGCGTATTGAGGCCGCGCTTGATGTTCTCCTGCGCTTGGGGCCGGAATACCAGACCGGGTCGATAGGTTTTGCGGGAATGAAATGGAGGCTTTTCGCTCATGCGATCATCCACGGGCAAGAGATGTAGATGACAACATGACGCGACAATCCAAAACTTGCTTGGAGACGGGACGGGTCCAGGAGATCTGCCATACTGCGATCAAGGAATCGTCTTGCGCTCGCCATCACTAGCCCTTGATCGCGCCGCGCATGATGCCTTCGATCAAATAGCGCTGGCCGAAGAGGAAAATAATGATTACGGGGACGAGCGATACGACCACACCCGCGAGCACGACCGAGATGCTGCCGGTCATCATATAACCCTGCAACTGAAAGATGCCAATCGTGATCGGGTAATTCTCGTGCTGCAAGAAAATCAGCGGGCGGAAGAACTCGTTCCAATGGAAGTTAAAGCTCAAAATGGCCAGCACTGCCAAGCCCGGCTTGACCAATGGCAAATAGACGCGGTAGAAAAGCTGCCATTGGTTGGCGCCGTCGATGAGCGCCGATTCCTCAAGTTCTATGGGAATGGTCAGATAATACTGCCGTAGCAAGAAGGCCCCAAAGGCCGTCGGCGTCGCCGGGAGGATCAGCGACCAGACGGTGTCAAATAATCCAAGGCTGCGCACCAGAATGAAAACCGGTATAACTGTTGCCTGAATAGGAATCATCATCGTCGCCAGGACGATCCAAAAGAGAAGGTCACGCCCTTTGAACTCCAAACGGGCAAAAGCATATCCCGCCAGCGATGCCGTAATCAGTTGGCCCAGAACGGTGCCCCAGGTGATTATCGTGCTGTTGAGAATCTGCCGGGCGAAAGGCACGGTCTCAAAAACCTGGGCATAGTTTTCCCAAGCTAAATCAGTCGGCAGCCACTTCGGCGGCACGGTGAAAGAATCAACCCCGGTACGCAGGGAAGTCGAAATCGTCCACATGATCGGCGCCAGCACAACGCCGCTCATAATTGCAAGTATCATCAGGGGTATCCAGCGACCCAATTGATGAGAAAGCACCTGCCGTCTGTGTTCGGCAGCCGATACGTCGCCGGGCATTCGTGTCACGCTTGTCGACATCAATCAACTCCCATGCGGCTACTGATAGAAGACCCGGTTGCGCCAGAGCCACATCTGAACAATCGCCATTACCAGGATCATCAAGAAGACCACGATCGCGATGGCGGAACCATAGCCGAATTCGATGTGCTTGAAGGCATGCTCGTACATCACCATCACCAGCGTGCGGCTGGCATTGCCGGGGCCCCCGCGCGTCATGATGTAAGGCTCGTCAAATACCTGCAGGGCGCCAATCACGCCTGTTACCGTCGCGAACAAAATCTGTGGGCTCAACAGCGGAATCGTTACAGACCACAGCCGGCGGAGCCCCTGCGCGCCGTCGACATCGGCCGCATCCAGAACTTCTTGCGACAAATTGGACAATCCGCCGAGAAATATCAAAAATGTGAAACCCATATTGCGCCAGGCCGAAATAATTGCGATAGAAATCATCACCAGATCGGATGAGGTCAGCCAGGGTATTTGCGGGATGCCCAGTAGCGTCAAGTAGTAGTTGAGCGGTCCGAATTCCTTATGAAAAATGTAGCCCATGAAGACGGCCACTGACGCGCCCGACATGAGTAGGGGCAAGAAAAACGCCGTACGAAAATAATAGCGCAGCCATACGCGGTTGATGCGATGCACAGCCAGAGCCAGGATCAATCCAATAGAAACCTGACTGCAAACAGCCAAGACTGTGAACTTGACCGTATTGACCAAGCCGATGATGACACGCCGGTCTTCCAGCAGGCGCTCAAAGTTTTCAAGACCGACATAGTCGGGTGGCTTGAAGATGTTCCATTGAAACAAACTGAGACCAAATGAAACGAATACCGGCCCCGCCGTGAAAATAAAGATGCCGAGCAATGTCGGCAATAGAAACAGGTATCCCAGCACGGCGCGCCTTCGGCGCAACCCGTCCATGGTATCTTGCATCAACCAATGAAAGATGCCGCCACCGGCCACGGCTGTCGTTTTACGAGATGTCATTCGTCCGCCTCAGTTTCTTTGCACCCTCATCCCCCACCCCTTCTCCCATAGAGGGAGAAAGGAAGTTTACCGGGCAAGGGATTGAAGTCCCTCTCCCTATATGGGAGAGGGATTTAGGGTGAGGGTCACTCTCGCAGATACTTGCTTATTCTTGGTAGTACTTCCGGCCTTCGCGATTGGTCAAGGATTCCAGCTCGGCTTGCATTTCGTCAAGCGCCTGCTGCGGGCCCATCTCGCCGGACATGGCGAAGCCGGTATAGGTGGTGAAGATGGTGGTCATCGGGTTGGACCAGGGCGGCGCCGGGATCGGCGATGTCGACGGATGGTCATCCAGCGTGCCGTAGAAGACGTCGCTATTGGCGGGACCCGTGGATTCGAAGGCGTCCGCCTGGCTGTAAGAGCGACGCGACGGCGTGGTGATGATGACCGGATTGAAGAATATGCTGCTCTGGAAGCCTTCGTGGCTGACTTCAATCTTCATGAACTCCCAGGCTTCGTCGGGCGCTGTAGAGGTTTCGCTCAACCAGTGGCCGCCGGTGCCAAACTGATGTTTTTGGTTGCGCCAGTTCGGCCAATACTGCACATCAAAGTCGCCTTTTTCCATGCCCTCGTTGCCGAGGCGCCCAGCCCAGAAGCCGCCAGCCGGTGTCATGCAGAGCAAGCCGGTGGCATAAAAGCCGGTGAGCGTCTGGCCCGTGCCCATGGCGATATCGGGTGTGACGCCTTCCTTCCATATGTCGACAACCAGTTCCAGCGCTTCAACAACTTCGGAAGAATTGGCGACGGGTTCGCGCCAGCGGAAGCCGCCGCCGCGCCCTTCGGCCGCCGCATCGCCGGCGTAATAGCCGTCCCAGACCCAACTGCCGCCGGGGGCGCGTTCCTCGGTATAGAGGTTGCCGCCGGCCACGAATATCCAGGGCATCCAGCTTCCCCAGAGACGGTTGGTCCAGGCGTAGCCGAAGACTTCGGTATTGCCGGAGTCGTCTTTCTTGGTTGTGCCGCGGGCGATCTCGAGGAAGTCGTCCTTCGTCCATTCTTCTCCAGGCACTTCAAAGCCGTTCTCCGCCAGTACGTTGGTGTTGAAGTACATGTTCGCGGCATTGAAGTCGCGCGGCGGCTCGTACAAGCTGCCCTCGTACATCATGGCTTCGGTCAATGAAGGATGCACATCGGAGAAGAAATCGGTCCAGAAGTCCTGGTCGGGATCGCTGGTGATGCGGTCATCAAGCGGCGCCGCCAAACCTTGACCGGCGAATAGCTGGCAGGCCTCAGTCGCGGCATAGCCAACATCAATCGACTCGCCAGCCGCCACCAGCGCCAGAATCTTGGCCGCCACTTCCTCGTGGTCGATACCCGTCAGCACGACCCACTCGACATTCACATTGGGATTGCGCGCCATCTGAATGTCGGCGACCGGCTGCAGCGTATTGTCATCGAGACCGGCAGTCTGCACCTTGATCGTCACCATATCCTGGGCGATAACGCGAACCGGCAAACCCGACATCACGAGCCCGGTTCCGCCGGCCGCCGCCATTTTCAGCAGATCACGCCGACTCATTTTCTTTTCTGTACTCATGTTTCCTCCTGAATAACTATTTTCCGATTCTGTGAATAAACAGGTTTCTCATCGTCTTGTGCATCACCTCCTCGTTTTCAGAATCGCGTCCAAACAGTCGCTGGGTCTCGCGCGCGGTGTCGGATTTCAGCCTGGTTGATACAGACTTCGACAAGTTTCCTCATCCGTCAACGGCGAGCTAGATTACTTTCGAACGACCGCAATTCTTTTGACGTTTCCCGGCGAAAATCAGCAAATCAATATATCGGCTAACCATAACATTTTTTTCTTCCTCACGCAAACCGTTGCCTTAAAAAACTCCGCATCAATGTGGACCGATATCCGCCCTGAAAATACCCCTCTCGTGCGGGCGACGACAAGCTGGCTGAAATCCCGCTCAAATGATCAGAATATCCCTAGGAAAGTTGGTCAAGCTTTCACAGCCCTCTTCCGTGACGAGGACGTCATCTTCAATACGAACGCCGATTTCCCCGATGCGATATATGCCCGGCTCAACGGTGAAGACCATGCCCGGCTCCAGCAGTCGCTGGTTGCCTTCGACGATGTAAGGCGCTTCATGCGCTTGCAGTCCGAGTCCGTGGCCCGTGCGATGCCGCAGCAGGGATTCGTATCCGGCGTCAATGAAAACTTGCCGCGCCGCAATATCAACGGATTCGGCTGTGACGCCCGGCTTGGCGGCCTGTCGCCCGGCTTCGTTGGCGGCCTGTACCAAGGCATAGAAGTTGCGCTGCTCGTCGCTGACCTCGCCCAGGAAAACCGTGCGCGTGATATCGGCACAGTATCCGCCGAAGGTCGCGCCAAAATCGAAAATCAGCGGATCCCCGCGCCCCATGCGATATGCCAGGGGACCTGAATGGGGCAGCGCCGTATTGCCTCCGGCATGCAAGATAATATCGAAGGACAGTCCCTCGCCGCCCATTTCTCTCATGTGCTGGTCCAGGATAGCCGCAAGTTCGATCTCGCTCATGCCAACCCGCGCCTCGCCCAGCGTTGCGCGCAGGGCATCCTCGGAGATTTGGATGGCGCGGCGAAGCGCGGCGACTTCCCCGGCATCCTTGATCAGGCGCAGTTCTTCCAGCGCTTGGGAGGCGTCGATCACCTGTGCCTCGGGCGCAGCCGAGCGGATCGCTTCGCCCTCGAAAAAGCGCATGAACAAGCCCTCAACGCCGATGGTCTTGCCCGGCGACTCAAGGGCAATTAGCGCGTCCCGGAAGGCAGTTTGATAGCCATCCGCATCTGTGTAGGCAAATAACTGAGCTTGTACCGCATGTCGCTCGAAAAGGGGAATCTCCAATTCGGGGATGACGGCCACCGGCTCGGCATCTATAGCCAGGAAAATGACAATGGGGCGTTCCAGGACGAAGTGCACCGCGTCGAAAAGATAACGATGGTTGGGTCCCGGGATTAGCGCGACTATGTCCAGTCCGGCATCCCGCATGATCGCGTACAGTTTGTCAAAACGGGTCTGGTTAATCATCAGGAAATGACCTCTCGTGCTGAAGCAGCAATTGGGGTTATGCTAGCGGTTTGGGTCCCGCGCATCGTTCAATCCGTCGCCGAGCAAGGTGATGCCGACCACGACCAGCGTGATCGCCACCGCCGGGAAGGCGCCGATCCACCATTCGGTCAGAAAATAGATGCGCCCCCATGCGACCATCGCGCCCCATTCCGGCGTCGGAGCGCTCGCGCCCAGGCCGATAAAGCTCAAACTGGCGAGCAGCAGTACGGCCAGGCCCAGATCGAGGCTGATGCGCACGATGACGGCATAAACGGCGTTGGGCAATATGTGCCGGAAGATGATCGCCGGCGACGACGCGCCCATGGCCCTGGCCGCGGTCACATATTCCATTTCGCTGAGCTGGATCGTCAGGCCTCGCAGCAGGCGCGCGTAAACGGGCCACCAGACCGCCGCCGCGGCGATGATGGCGCTGCGCAGACCGGGGCCGAGCGCCGCGCTGACGGCCAGCGCCAAGATCAAGCTGGGAAAAGCCAGCACCAGATCGACCAGAGTCATGATGACGCGATCGCTCCAGCCGCGCCAGAAGCCGGCCACCGTGCCCAGGACGACGCCGACGAGACAGGCGACGCTGATAATCAGTGAGGCGGCGACCAGAGAAATGCGCGCGCCATAGACGACGCGGCTGTATACATCGCGGCCCAGTTCATCAGTGCCAAAAAAGTGCTCGGCGCTAGGCGGCGCGTATAACTCGCGGATGGAGGTCTTGATCGGATCGTGGGTGGCGAAGATCTCGGGCAGTAGCGCGAACAAAACGAAGGGCAAGATCAGCAAGCCGCCCGCGGTCAAACCGGGGTTCGTTCTACAGAACTTTGTCAGCTTGGCGACAACGTGGTCCTCTCGCACCGCCCCTCCCTTTAGTCGCTAGCCTACGCGCTTCAACCCCAGTTTGCCAGTTGGCGCCGCTTTTCCTCGGATGCCTTTCTGTCCAGTTGGATGGTCTGCGGATCAAGGATGACGCCGTAGACCGTCTCGGCTTGCTCCAGCGAAACCAGACCATCGCGCACGTCCGCTTGCACATCTTCCAACCCGCGTTCCAGGGGCGAACCGTAACCACCGCCGGCAGCCGTATCGAATCCGACCGTCATATCGCTATCCGCTATTGGGAGCGCGCTGGCGACCTCGACTTTCTCGGCGCGCGTCAGCGCGACGCCGTCGCGCAGTATTTCGGCGGAAATGCCGCCGCCGCCTCCATGCAGACCGAATGGCGGGACGTGTTGACCGGCAGCGTGCACGGCCACAGTCGCTCTACCGTCGAAACTGGGCAGCAGGCCCAATTCCATGCGCTGCGCCAGCCCGCCGCGCTGCTGCCCGGCGCCGCCCGAATCGGTGATAAATTCGCGGCAGCGCGTCAAGATCGGTACCGTGATTTCGAATAGCTCAACCGGAACTGCGCCGGCGAGCGCGGGTACCTGAACAGTCGAAATTCCGTTTGAGCGGGCATTGGCGCCCATGCCGCCTGCGCTGAACAAATAGCAGTGCTCCACCGCGCCGTCCTCCGCGGCGGTAGTGAAAACGCGCGTGCTTACCAGGAATCCCGAGCCGGCGATCACGCGATCGGGCAATACTTCTGCCAAGGCCCGCAAAACGGCGCCAAATATATGCGCGCCGATGCGATGTCTCTGGTTGCAGGACGCCGGCCGCTGTGCGTTGAGGATGCAGCCGGGCGGCGCGCTGGCATGGATCGGTCGATAGCAGCCGTCATTTCCCGGCACATCCGGCAACAGGGTGGCCTTGAGGGCGTAGGATATCTGCCCGTGCGTAAAGGTGAAAGTCACGTTGATGCCGCCGCGAGGCTGCTGCGGCGATGTGCCGCCGAAGTCAATGTAGATTTCGTCGCCGCGCACTTCAAGCGCGCAGACCAAATCCAGGGGCTGATCCAACTCGTCGACGATCACTTGGGATCGGTAAACGCCGTCAGGCAGAGCGCTGATTGCCGTTCTCATCGCGTCTTCGGAGCGACGGTGGATCTCGCGGGAAAGCCCTCGCAGATCCGGCAAGTCATACTCATCGAGCAGCGCCAGGCAGCGTTCGGCGCCGGTCTGGTTGGCGGCGGCCTGCGCGTGGATGTCGCCGATGACGGCGGTCGGCAAGCGAACATTGGCAGCCACAAAGTCGAGCACGGTCTGGTTCAGGTCACCGCCTTGATAGAGCCGTACCAGCGGGATTAGCAGACCTTCTTCGTAGCTGTCGGTGACGCGGTTGGTGTCGATGGAGCCGCCGACATCGGCGTGGTGCGCGATGCTGGCGGCGAAACCCACGAGAGTGTCATCCTTGAAAAATGGTGTGATGACAGTGATATCGGGATGGTGGCCGGCATTCTGCCAAGGATCGTTTGAAATGAAGACATCGCCCGGCACAATGTTGTCCCGTCCGAACTGTTCAAGCACGATGCTGCAGGTGTAGGGCATCGTTCGATTGAAGATAGGCAAGCTGCGATGCGCATGCGCGATGCACTGCGCATCGGCGTCGATAAGCACGCAGCCATAGTCATTCGAGGCGGTTATGGTGGTGGAGAAGGCCGTCCGAGCCAGGGTCGTAGACATTTGATCGGCGACGGTGATCAATCGCTGCCAGAGGATTTCCAGCGTCAGTGGATCGATTGCGCTCATGTTAACTCCGCTTCTTGCTTGATCAAGGTCCTTGGTTCCGGTTCGTTTGCTTGAAACAAGCCCCATTGCTCGATTTCCTGCCGAGGCGGCGCTTCGCTGCCCCATTTTCGGCTGGGCTGCCAGCCGAAGCGCTGCGCCGCTTCCGCCAGGAATTCCGCGTATTTGAAGGGCGCCAGCGCCGAGTCGATGACCGGTACGCCCAGTTCTTCTTGCAAGGTTTGGTGAAAGCCAACCTCGGCGCTGCAACCCAGGATGATGACCTCGGCGCCATCGTCTTCAACGGCGCGTCTGCCCTCGCGCAGCATGGCTTCCATAGTACGGTCGGCTTGCGCTTGAAAGTCGAGCACGTTCATGTTCAGCGGGCGCATTGAGCGCAAGCGATGGCCGTAACCGTAGCTGTGAATATTTTCGCTCATCTTGGCGATCGCCTTGCTGGCCCCCACCAGCACGGAAAAGCTGTTTCCCAAGTGTGAGGCAATTGCTAACGACGATTGACAGGGCGCGGTCACAATGGCTCTGCCGGATACTTCACGCGCCTCGCGCAGCGCCAGATCATAAAAGCAGCCGATCACAAAGCCATCATAGCGGTCGGCGAAACGATAAACCGCCGTCACGATATCAGCCATCACCAGCGCTTCGTAAGCGTGATAACGCAGGTGACGCGGGCCTGGCCCCGGGGGCAAGGACAAGATATCCACCTCCGTCTCGGGCCGCCTGGAAGCGGCGAAGGCGGTCTTCAAGGCGTCGGTGTAGAGCTTGTCTTCTACGATTGGGTCTATCCATAGGATCCTCATTCCCGGTCCTTCCTTTCCCCGCGCTCATCGCAGATGCAAGTGCACATTTGCGTATACGTCTACGAATGCCTTCATGCCCGGGCGCAGGACAATTGTCGATTCGCGCTCTTCAATGATCGCGGGACCGACGATCGTCATGCCCCCGCCCAGCCGATAGCGGTCATAAGTTGGCGCGTCGACGAATCCGCCTGCTTCAGCAAAATACGCTTGCCGCTTGCCTTTGAAGGACGGGGCGGGGTCGGTGCCGGCGTCGGGGAGCCTTTGCTGTTTGATGGCCGCGCGCGCGCCGGATACCCGGCTGCGCCAGGTCAAAAGTTCGATGGCTGTGTGCTCCGGTACGTAATGATAAAGTCCTTTATAAGTCGCGTTAAATCGATCAATAAAGGCGGAAACATCCATTGCGCTCAGGTCATGGGGCAGGGGAACCTGAATCTCGTGTAGTTGACCTTGGAAGCGACCGTCAACGCTTCGTTCGATTTTCACATCCCCTTCGCCGATGCTTGCATCATAAAGCATCTGCAGTCCCTGAGTTTCCATGTCCTTGAAGAGATCCCTGACGACCGACCAATTCGTGTTTGCCAACATGGTTGGGTAGGAACGAGCGAAGTCAAAGGCGACCGGCGCGATCAACAAGCCGATTGCGGATGCGACGCCGGCGCCGGGCGCAACGACGACTTCGCGAGCGCCCAAAATCGATGCGACCCCCGCGGCGTGCACTGGGCCTGCGCCGCCGAAACAGATCATGGCATAGTTGCGCGGATCGCGCGCTCGCTCCAGAATGTGGATGCGCGCTGATGCCGCCATATTCTCATTGACCAGCCGGTGAATGGCGTCAGCGGCTTCGACCAGGGTCCAGGAGAATGTCTCGGCGATCGCTCCCAGCGCGCGTTCTGCCGCCGCCACATCGAGCGTCATTTCCCCACCAAGAAAATAATCCGGATTGAGATAGCCCAAGACGAGGTCGGCATCGGTTACAGTCGGCAGATTGCCGCCGAAGCCATAGGCTGCAGGTCCCGGGCTCGAGCCCGCGCTTTGCGGGCCGACTTTGAGCAAACCCAGGTCATCCACCCAAGCGATAGAGCCGCCGCCAGCGCCGCTTTCCAGGATATCGACCGTGGGAAATTGCAGCGGGTAGCCGCTGCCCTTGGCGAATCGGTTGACCCGAGCTACTTCCAGGTTGGAGGCAATCGCCGGTTTTCCGTCGTGCACCAGCGCCACTTTTGCGGTTGTCCCGCCCATGTCGAAGGAAATGAGATCGGCGTGGCCGGCCAATTCGCCGAAATAGGCCGCAGCGAGCGCGCCCGCGGCCGGTCCCGATTCGACTAGACGAATGGGTTGTTCGGCAGCCGCGGAAGCCAGCGCTGTGCTGCCCGACGAGAGCATCAGATAAAAGTTCCCGTTGAATTTGGACGCGGCAAGCTCATCACGCATGGTCTGTAGATACCGGTACATCAGCGGCAAAACATAGGCGTTGGCCACGGCCGTCGATGTCCGTTCATATTCGCGAATCTCCGGCGCGATATCACTGGAGAGCGTCAGCGGGACATCGGGCCAGCATTCACGGACAAGCGCCGCGATGCGTCGTTCGTTGCTCGGATTGCGGTAGGAATGCAGGCAGGAAACGGCGATCGCGTCGACGCCCTGCGCCTTGAAATCGGCCACCGCATGACGCACGTCTTCTTCGCAGACGGGTTGCAGTATCCTGCCATCGCGGTCGACGCGTTCACCGACGCCGCGTCGCAAATAGCGCGGGCTGAGCGGAGGCGGATATTGCAGGAACAAATCATAAATGGCATATCGCTGCTCCGTTCTCATTTCCAAAATGTCGCGGAAGCCGGCGGTTGTCAATAAACCGACTAGCGCGCCGCGCTGCTGGATGAGCGAGTTTGCCACCAATGTCGTGGCATGAAACAGGTTGAGCAACTGATCATGGCCGATGCCGGATGTTTTCAGCAGATCTCCCAAACCGCGCAATGCGGCGGCTTCGGGATGATCCGGCGTCGTTAATACCTTGAAGATGTCGAGCTTTCCCGAGTCTGTATCGAGTAAAGCAAAATCGGTAAAAGTGCCGCCTATATCAAAGCCGAGCTCGTATCCCATAGGGCGTCCTTAACCGCGCCAATTCACTAATTGTGTTGAATTCGCGGATCCAACTGCACATAAAGCAAGTCGACGATGGTATTGGAGACCACAAATATCACCGCAATAACCAACGCCGCGCCGATGACGGCGTAAAAGTCGAATGAGACCACCGACTCAACGGCATAGCGTCCCAGTCCTGGCCAGGTGAACACCACTTCAACCAGGACCGCGCCGCTCAAGAGAAATCCGATTTGGATGCCCAACATGGTGACGACGGGAATCAGCGCATTGCGAAAAGCGTGACGGAGAATGACGCGCTTCTCGCTCAAGCCCTTGGCGCGAGCCGTGCGCACATAAGGTTGAGAAAGCGTCTCGAGCATGCCGCTGCGGGTGAAGCGCGCGCCAACCGCAAGACGTCCCAGGGATAGCGCCGCCACAGGCAAAACCAGATGCTGCGCGCTCGACCAGAAGACATCCCATTGGCCGGCGAGCAAGCTATCGATGGTATAAAGCCCGGTCACGTGAGGCGGCGGCGCTATCAATGTCGGCAAGCGACCTTCCAGAGGGAACCAGTCCAGCGACTTGGCGAAGATGAGTTGCAGGAAAAGCGCCAGGACAAACGGCGGTATGCCCATACCCGCCACAACCAGCATTCGGATAAGAATATCGGGCGTTCTGCCCGCGTTCACCGCCGCCAGAATACCCATCGAGATGCCCAGTACGACGATGACCACGCCGGAGAAAATCGCCAGTTCCGCTGTCGCCGGGAAGCGTAAACGCAGGTCGTCGCTGACGGCTCGTCTCGTCAACAGCGACTTGCCCAGGTCGCCGCGAGCCAATCCGGCAATGTAGCTGATGAATTGCTCGTGGAAGGGTCTGTCCAGACCCAATTCAGCACGAAGTCTTTCGATTTGTTCCGGGCGCGCGTTGGTGCCAGCCGCGACGGCAGCGGGATCGGCAGGCAAGACTTGCGTGACGACGAAGAGTATCACCGCCATGCCAAAGAGCTTGAGAATCAGCGTTAGAAGGCGTTCAAGAATTAACCTGCCCATGGGTATCGTAAATGCGCAGAACGCAGCCCGAAGGTCGAACTGCGCTCTGCATTAGCTGCCTATGCGTCCAGGTAGCTAGCCTTCCAACCAGATATCATAAGGATGCAAATCGCCCGGGAAGCCATAGGGATCGTACTGGTAGCCGCGAACTGAGGAATGCGTCAAGTCGATGTATTGCGACAGCATCACCGGGATCACGACCGCTTCGTCAATGAGGATTTGCTGCGCCTCGCAAAGCAGTTCGTCGATCCGCGGGTCGCCAGGAGCCAGCGTCGGCGCCTCTTCCAAAAGGGCGTCGAAATCAGGATTGTTGTACCAGGCCCAGTTGCCCGTGCCAGTGTCTATCAACGCCGAGTGATTAAGCCGGAAGAGCATCTCCCCGGCATAGGGAATTGGAATATTGAGCCAGTGGCTGCTCATATCATAGGCGGTATCGAAGTTGCGTTGCGCATCGATGAAGGTGCCCCAGGGGATGTCGTCCAAGACAACTTCGATATTCAACTCGGCCAGGGCTTCCTGGAAGAGCACGGCCGCGAAGCGGCGCGGTTCGTTGGCGTGGCGATAGGCCTGCCGTACGCTGAAGCCATCGGCGTAACCGGCTTCGGCCAGCAGTTCGCGCGCCTTGTCAAGGTCCTGTACCGGCTCGAAGACATCGCAATGTCCGATCGTCCCGGCCAGCGCCGGCGATGTCAGGGGAACGGCAAAGCCGCCCATGACCTCGATCATGGCATGGTAGGGGTAGGCGTGCAATAGCGCCTGACGCACTTGCTTATTCGCTAGGGGACCGTCTTGCTTCATGAAGTGGTAGAAGCCTTGCAGCGGATTGCCGAAGTTCAAGTGGATGGCGGAGCTGGTAGCGGCGCGGCGTACATCGGACAGGCCGGCCCAATCGATCAAATGAACTTCGCCGTCTTCCATCAGCAACAGGCGCGTGGTGTAATCCAGGCCATAACGGGCGATGAAGCGCTCGATATGGGGTCCGTCCCAACCGCCCCAGTAATCCGGGAAGGCTTCCATTTCGGTCTGACGACCGGGATCCCAGCGCGTTAGCTGATAGGGACCAGTTCCTACCGCGTTTTCGCGGAAGAATTCACCGGCCATATCACCGTCCATATCGTGCTCGGCAAGCGCCTGAGCGCTGAGGATCTTGATATGCGGCAGGCCGGCCCAGAATTGGAAGTCCGCCGAGTTCAATTGAATGGCGACGGTCATCTCGTCGACGACCGTGACAGATTCGACGGGCGCGAGGATGAATCCCAGATTGCCCAGGCCCAGCGCCTTGTGCCGATCGAGCGAAAGCTTGACGGCTTCGGCATCCAGGGTTGAGCCGTCGTGGAACTGAACGCCCTCCCGTATCGAAAGCGTATATGTCAAGGCATCGTCGGATATCTCCCAACTCGTCGCCAGCCTCGCTACGATCTCGCCATCGCGCGAATACTGCGTAAGACCTTCGTACATGGCGTTGATCACGTAGCCCTCGGTTTGCGAGATGCCCATCGCGGCCGGATCCAAGGAATTGGGCTCGCAGCAGCTACCCAGAACAAAGGTGCCGGTCCATTCGACATCCGCCGAACTCGCGGGGATCAGAATTAATACCAGTGCGATAACAGCTAAAAGGGTGCGTTTCCTTTGAAGCATTTTCTGGCTCCTTAACCATTCTGTAAAACAAAGTAAATCCGGCAGAGCCCCGCGCATCCACAGCCTGGCATTGACGTTTGGATTCCGTGGACGCGCATTGCCATTTTCGCTGCTGCGGCGAGTAGGCTTGCTTGACGAACTGGACTCTCCACGAATTGTTCGAGGGGAATATATCGCGCTGGCACGCGATTGTCAACAATACTCAGAAGTTGGAAGCTTGCATCAATTGCGCTGTCTGGGCGCCGGATCGCGACAAAACTGCGGCGAGGGACCCGATGTATACAAACTGCGCCCCTGTCAAGGTCCCAAGACAAGGGCGGGCTTAATCTCTAAATTGTGCTCTTGTGGCATTTGCTCGGCGCGCGCGGAGCTTACCAGCCGCGTTTGCCCAGGATAACTTCCTCGGGGGTCACGTTGATCCCGACCATGGCCTCGCCGAGATTACGGCTGACATCCGCCAGAATTTCAGCGTCTTCGAAATGGGTGACGGCTTTGACGATCGCCCTGGCTCGTTTTTCCGGATTGCCGCTCTTGAAGATGCCGCTGCCTACAAAAACGCCATCGACGCCGAGCTGCATCATAAGCGCGGCATCGGCGGGTGTTGCGACGCCGCCGGCGGCGAAGTTGACGACCGGCAGCCGTCCCAGCTCGGCGGTCTCTTTGACCAGGTGGAAGGGCGCGCGAATATCCTTGGCGTAGCTGTACATTTCGTCTTCGTCCATACAGCTGACGCGGCGGATCTCCCCATTGACCGAACGCGCGTGGCGCACAGCTTCGACCACATCGCCAGTGCCCGCCTCGCCTTTGGTGCGCATCATGGCGGCGCCTTCGTTTATCCGACGCAATGCTTCGCCCAGGTTCCTGCAGCCACAAACGAAGGGAATAGTGAATTGCCATTTGTTGATGTGGTGTTCTTCATCAGCCGGGGTTAGCACTTCGCTCTCGTCGATGTAATCCACGCCAAGCGCTTCCAGGATCTGCGCTTCGACGAAGTGTCCGATACGGACTTTCGCCATGACCGGGATGCTGACGGCATTGATGATGCCTTCGATCATATCGGGGTCGCTCATACGCGCGACGCCGCCTTGGGCGCGGATATCGGCAGGCACGCGCTCCAAAGCCATGACAGCGCAGGCGCCGGCATCTTCGGCGATCCTGGCTTGTTCCGGGGTTACGACGTCCATAATGACGCCGCCCTTGAGCATCTGCGCCAAGCCGCGCTTGACCTTGTCCGTGCCTCTCTCGCTCCCATTCTGCTGGTATCCGTTTGTTGGCATACTGGTGCCTCACTTTACTGAATCGATTCCTGCCATATCCTACGTGATGCGACGCCAGAATCCTATGTCCATTGCAGTCCATTCAGCCCATTGGATCACTGACTGGGACAGGGCAATTGCATCAAAATGAGGCGACTGACATGGTAGGAAATTGGCCTGACTATTAAGCACCGAGGGCGCCGAGGACACCAATTCTGAATGCGCAGGTTGCCCGTCTTCGGGGATCATGAGGCCGGCGGGTTTCGTGAAGGCGCGAGGCGCTTCCAAGATTTCCCCGTACAGTCCCAGAAGTCAAGCTCCGGAAGTCAAAGGTTGCCGCCGCGGCAATTGCCGGGGAAAAAGTTTTTTCGGCAGTTTGGCAATCTGGCGTCCGTCCTGCAGCCGGGCTGATTCGGTTGTTAAGGCGCGTTTTATGTAGGGTAGCGCAGATTGGGGCGCGGGTGGCGACTAAATGGTCGCGTTTTGGGGGGATTTGCCACAGCCGCTGGGCGCGTAAGAGCGGATTTGGGCTATCGCGCTCGCAGAAAGTAATATTCTTGCTCGGCTAGCGCGAATCGCGGTCCATTAAAAGAGGTGAAATTTCGCTGGCGACTTTGCCGTATTCAGGTGACGGAATTAGAGGGAAAGTCGACAAACGGTCCTAAACTCGGCGCTGACGGTCAGTGTCTACGCGACCCTCGGTGTGCTCGGCCGTGAAAAAAATTTGATGCGATTGCCCTGCCTGACGGAGGCTAAAAGCGTTGACGATAGCGCAGATGCAAGTCTACACTAGCCCATGTTCTTGGCTCGACGAATAGTGATGGTATGATCTGATGCCGGACGACCCGATCAGGATCGACACGATCAAGCCAAATTATGCCAAAGCGCTGGAACAACTCCAACGAGATTGCTTTCCCACGCTCGCGGCTGGCGAGCTGATGTCCGAAGCGCATTTTCTCAAGCACTGCCGCCTCTTTCCCGAAGGCAATTTTGTGGCGCTGGCCGGCGACCGCGTAGTGGGCTTGGGTTCGGGATTCCTGACTGATTTCGACTTCGACCATGCCCAGCACAGTTTCCAGGAGATTATCGATGGCGGCAGCTACAGCCATCATGATCCCTTGGGCGATTGGTATTACGGCGGCGATATCAGCGTTCATCCTGAATATCGCAGGCGCGGGATCGGCTCCAGCTTGTACGCGGCGCGCAAAGAGATCGTACAAAGGCTTAACCGCAGGGGCATCGTCGCCGGGGGCTTAATTCCCGATTTCGCCGCATACAAGGATCGTATCACTGTACAGCAATACGTTGATCGCGTAGTAGCGGGCGAATTGCGCGATAGCACGCTATCGTTCCAGTTGGGCCGAGGCTTTGTCGTACGCGGATTGCTGGAAGGTTACATTGAAGACACCGCTTCGGACAATTGGGCGACTCTAATCGTCTGGGAAAATCCAGATTTCCAGCCCGACTAAGCCGCGACCGGGCCGATTCCTAGTTGAACACCCTAACCAGTCGCTTGGCTTGGCGCCGGCTCAATCCAGTATTCGGCGTCTTGTCCCGCGGCTGTCCATCCCTCAACCTGATTGTACTGGATGGGATACCAGCGCCTGCCTTCGGCGTCGCACTCCGGATAACCGGTGATGAGGAAATTTGTCTCGGCGGGCATCCTGCCCAGGATGGCGGTGCCCTGGGTACCTGCGCCATCGCGGATATTGTTCGCTTCTCCCGCCGAAACCGCAGCGATCATGCCCTTGCCCAGACGAATTGGCGGGCTGTTGGAACAGTCGATGTGGTAGAGCAGCCAATAGTCGCCGTCGATGCCTTCGACCGTCCAGCCGGAAAGGTCCGCGCCTTGGACCGAATACCAATAGTATCCGCCGGCGCAGACCGGACCCTGAATGACAGTGACGACCTCGCCGGCTTGTATCCTGCCAACTACCTCGGCATTGAGGCTGGCTGCTCTGCGGACTCTGTTTGCCAAACCCGGGCTGACGACCGCTTGCTGGCCCGGACTCAGTTGCGGCGCCAGCGCGCAGATGCCCGGCCTGGGTTCGGATGCCGGCGCGGCTTGTATCGCTGCTACGGCTCCTGTGGTGACCCACTCCATCGGCGCCCACACCAGGCTAACAGGTCCTGGTATCGGGAAGGCATTGTAGGTGACGGCATCGCTGGCTATGGCTCTGGCCTCCGTCAACATACCCAAGTGCCAGGTGCTAACTCGTTCTCCATTGTGCCAAGCCATCTGCGATCCGTCGCTTGAAAGCGCTGGCTGGCGATTGACGTCGACGTCTCGGCTGATGTAGCCGGTATCGTAGAGGTGGCCCCCGGTCACAGCCCGCCAGTGAATTTCCCAGCCGCCGCGTTGATTCGAAACAGCCGTCGGAATCAACTCCAACGCGCCCCTGATGAATCGGTTTTTCAGACGGGGCGCGTCGGTCAGGCGAGAACGCGATCCATCCAGTGGGTTCAGTACTTCCCAATAGTCCCCTATCCGCAGCAATATGACATCTTGCCCAAGGTGATCAGCCCACATGAAATCACTTGCCAGGTTGGATTTGTCGGGCGCCAGTTCCAGGTTGAACTGCCTTCGCGTGCCGTTGCTCGGATTGTATACCTCCAGGAACAAAAACGGGCTTTGATTCCCGTACAGGAATACAAAGAGCATGCGCGCGATACCTCCCGCGCCCCAGCGCAGACCGGGGACGCGGATGTTGCTTTCCTGGTAACCGAGATTGACATCGCCGGCGAGGCTGGCGGTCGCGCCCGTGTCGAGGCTGTAGACTTGCAGGGACGCCCCCTCCAGTGTTTGGACCAGGGGGTCGATTTCCAGCCATGCCAGTTTGTGGCTGTCGGGCGACCAGGCCGGTATCGAACGCAGAAAGCCGGCGCGACTGGCGCGGCTCTGGTCGGCAATTTTTGTCAGGTTCTGACCAGCAATATCCAGGATCCAAATATCCGCGGGCGGCGTGCCGGCTGTCTGGCTGGCGACGCCCCCGTTGAAGTCCGCCACAAATGAAGGCGCTGCTTCCAGGAAGGCGAGCGAGCGCCCGTCGGGCGAAAGGACCGGACCGCCATTAAAGCCTGATCCGGTGAGAGGCATAGCCGTATTTGCGTGCAGGCTGTATTTCCAGAGATCGCCATTCTGGTAGGTGTAGATGTCGGGATTGGATGATTGCGACCTGGCGATGTGGCTGCCCGTGGCGACAAGCGCCAACAGGAAGAGCAATAGCATCTTCTTCATGGCACAGTTCCCCC
Source organism: Chloroflexota bacterium (assembly GCA_026707745.1). Lineage (GTDB taxonomy): Bacteria > Chloroflexota > Anaerolineae > Aggregatilineales > Phototrophicaceae > UBA6055. The sequence continues at coordinate 59,775 of JAPOWG010000006.1, read as the reverse complement.
CCAAATGCTTCACAACTCCATCTTATCACGGGATGCGCGCTTCGCTCAATCAGGCCGAAGGCAAGCGCAGTATTCAAGGGGATCGCGTCTGTTCGCCGTCGTCATGCCGATGATCCGCTGTTCGTCGCCATATGAACCAGGCCGCCAGCAGCGATCCATAGCAATTGGCGAGCAGATCGGTCCAGGAGGGATAACGATCCGGGGACAGCGTTTGCAGGAACTCGGTGCACCCGCCCAGGCATAGCGCGATAATACACGCGAACACAATGCTTGCGCGGATTCGCATTGAAGCGGACAAAGCCCACTGCCATAAAGCGCAAGTTATCGCAAATGCCAGCAAATGCGCGCAGGTGAAAAACAGTTCGCGCAGGAAAGTCTGCGGCCCTGTGGGGAGGCCCAGATTGATGATGGGATCGGCTTCCGGCTGTATCAGCAATATGGTGATCCAGGTGGACCAGACAATTGCCGACATCCAGCGCAAGAGCCGATGATGAAACCAGGCTGGAGTCTGTTTCAATGCGCAGGCTCTAATTCGTATCGTCTAACTTGAGTCAGGTTAGCAGAGGGAGCAATTGCGGGTCAAGCGAAATGATGTGCCCGGTATTGACACGGGCAGCGCCTTAGTTCACGTTGTCCTCGAGCAGATACTCCACCATGCTTTGCAGGTCCATCTCTGCCGCGAATGTTCGAGCATCGAGGATTACCCGCGGACAGATTCGGCTTTCAATGTCCGCTAAAAGCTCTTCCGCCGATTCCTGCAGGTCGAGAGGCAGATTATCTTGCAGCAAAATGAAAGCCAGATTTTCCGCCGCGGCGTCAGCGAGGCCATCCGCCCAATATGTCCGGGCCAGACCGTAAAAGGCGCGCAAAAGCGCGGACTGATTCCCGCTGACATACGCATCGCGCATCCGGTAAAGGAGAATCGTTTCGGCCTTGGCAATCATCTCATTCATCAATTCGTGGTCAGCATTTTGCCTTATGCGCTGGGCTGGCGCCACCACCAGCCGGCAGTGCGCCGCTGGCCGTATTTGAGCTTGCTATCGAGCCAGAGCGCCAGACGACGCCAGCGATTGCTCAGCATCCAGCGCAGGAGACGATTGAATGCCACCCTGAAATCCTTGTTGTACGGGCAGACGCGGATGCAAATCGAACAATCCGTACCTTGGTTGGCCCAAAACTTGAAGCATTTCTTGGCGTCGATCGTCCACTTCCTGACGCCCTTTATATGTGAGATGTTGTCGTTTATGAAGGCGGGCTCGTCGAATGGGATCGCCTTGACCGGGCAGGCGACGCTACAGCGCCGACAGATATTGCAGGTTTCGGTCACGCCGAAGTCGATCGGTTCGTTGGCATTCAGGGGCAGATCCGTGAAAACCTTGGCTATCCGCACCCGCGGGCCAAATTCCGGCGTGATGAGCAGACCATGCCGACCGTATTGTCCCAGCCCCGCTTGAACCGCCAGCGGGATAGACAATGCCGTGTCGTTGAGACTGGCGACGGCCCGGTATCCAAGATTGCGAATGTATTGTGTGATCGACAGCACGGCGATGATATCGCGGCTGTATCCCTGTCCGGTGGCAGCGCCGCTCAAGGCGGATGGCACGGTCTTGATGGTCTGGTGGTGCATTTCGTTGACGATCACGACCACGCTTGACAGGCCTTCCGGCAAGTCCATGGGTTTGTCGGTCAGTTTCTGGCGGCTGTAATTGTGTGTGTAGACCCAGCGTTCGTCATAGTCGCAGACGCCGATGGCATCCGCGCCCAGGAACTTGCCGGCGCGCTTGAGTTCGGCCGTGTTTTCCTCGGCGCTGCCTTCGATTTTGCGCGTGGCGCCCTCGCGAAACATGGTGTAGGTATCGAGGAAGCCCTCCTTTCGGTCCCCGGAGATCTCCAACAGGTCCGCTGTGAAATCCGCGATATACCAGGCAGCGTTGCGCAGGGCGTAGTCGCGGTGTTGGAAACCCTCTACCTTGCGGAATTCCGCCAAATCGGTGAAATAAGATTCGAAGAACTTCTGCGAGCGTTCCGAGCGAACCGTATCGTCCCAGACTGCTCGGTTGAACATATCGTATTTTTGATTGAAGCGCTCAAACTCGTCAGACACCTCGAAGCCGGTCTTGGCATCCACCGGCTTCTGGCAGACGCAGCTTTCGCAAGAGCAATCGCGAGATTTAACGCGGGCTGATTCGATCATTACCGGATCACCGAAGGACAGATCTCCTTGTTACGATATTAACATCAAGTGAGATGCCTTGCTATCTGAGGTATTGCGAGGGGCCAAGTTTAGCGGTCGAGCACGGTGGTGCTGGACAGGCGCCAACTGATTTTCACGGCTTGTCCGATTTCCAGCGAAGCCTTGTCTTGTCCGTCTACGTTCTGCATACGCGCGACCAGATCGGTGTCCTCGGCGATGCGCAGGGTGTAGCGGGTATCCGTGCCGATGTACTGGCTGTCAACTAAAATGGCATCGAGGGTGGTTATGTCGCTGTCCTCGGAGTCGTCGGATATTAGTTGCCCTGATACGCCGATCCGTTCGGGCCGCAGAGTCAAGGTCACCGCGCCGCTTGCCGCTTCCAGGGCATCGGACAATAGCGCGGTGATGACATCGCCTGTCGGCAGTTTAACCCTGCCGTGACCCCCGGCATCGCGGTCGAGAAGCGTGGCTGGAATGAAGTTCGTCTCGCCGATGAAATCTGCCACGAAGTGCGTGCCCGGGCGTTCGTAAATCTCTTCGGGCCTGCCCACTTGCAGCATCACCCCCTCGTTCATGACAGCGATGCGATCGGCCATGGTGATGGCTTCTTCCTGGTCGTGGGTCACATAAATGAAGGTGATGCCTAGATCTCGTTGTAGCGCCTTGAGTTCGTACTGCATATTCTTGCGCAGTTTCAGATCAAGCGCGCCGAGCGGTTCATCCAGCAGCAGGACCGCCGGTTGCTTGACCAATGCGCGGGCCAGCGCCACCCGCTGCTGCTGACCGCCCGATAGCTGATGCGGCTTGCGCTTGCCAACCCCCGGCAAACGCACCATCTCCAGCGCTTCCTCGGCGCGCTTGCGCGCGTCCTTCTTGTTCAGGCCTTCCATTTGCAAGCCAAACATGATGTTCTGCTCGACCGTCAGATGGGGGAAGAGCGCGTAGTCCTGAAAAACGGTGTTCACTGGACGATGGTAAGCGGGGATGCCTTCCATGGCCCGGCCACGGATCAGGATATGGCCCCCCGTCGGCTGCTCGAATCCGGCTATCAAGCGCAGGGTCGTGGTTTTGCCGCATCCGCTGGGGCCGAGCAGCGCGAAAAACTCGCCGTCCGCGATCTGTACGCTAACGTGGTCGACCGCGCGCACGATCGCTCCGCCGGACTCAAAATCTTTGACGATGTCTGTCAATTCTACATCGTATGTCGCCATGCGACGGTCCTGTGGGCAGGAGCAGGCAGGGGAACCCGCCTTTGGTCCCCCTGCGCTGCGCGTTTCGACGCTTATTGACCCAGGAAGATCAGCAGTTCGTCCCAGGCATTGTTGTAGAGCTCTTCCGCTTCGGCGCCCACATCAATGATGGCGAAGAGATTCTCCAGTTGTTCTTCCGGCGGGAAGACGCTGGGATCGTTCAAAATTTCCTCGTCAATGAAGCCGCTGTCGATGGATGCCTGGTTGGGCGAGGCGTAGGCGATGTAGTTGGTCAAGTCGGCGCCGACCTTGGCATCGAGTATGTAGTCGATGAAGACCATGGCCAGTTCGGGATTGGGCGCGTCAACGGGGATGGCCATATTGTCAAACCAGACGTTGCCGGCTTCTTGTGGAATGGCATAGGCGTAATCGTCGCATTCGCAGTCCCACATAATCTGCGAAATATCGCCGCTGTATTCGACGGCGACATCCACTTCGCCGCGCTCCAGCAGGACTTGTCCGTCATCGCCGGCGACAGTGACGACATTGCCGCCGTTCTCGATCAGATAATCGCGCGCTTCGTTGATCTCGTCCGGATCAGTAGAGTTGGGATCATAACCCAGAATGGTCAGCGCAATGCCAAACATGGCTTGGCGGTCGTCAATCCAGGCCACGCTGCCATCGTGGTTCCAGACTTGTTCCCAAGAGCTGATGCCATCCGGGAAAGCTTCTGTGCGATAGCCGATACCCAGCGTTCCCCATTGGTAGGGAAGGGAATAACTGTTGTCGGGATCAAAGGCTGGATTGAGGAAGCTGGGGATGACGTTCGCCATGTTGGGTATCCGGTCCAGATCCAGCGGGATGAGCAAGCCCTCCTCCGCCATCCGCTGGACGGTGCCGCCGCTGGGCACGATCAGGTCGTAACCCGGATTGCCCTGACGGATGCGTGCGAGCATGTCTTCATTGCTCTCGTAGATATCGTAGTTCACGGTGACGCCGCAAGCATCCTCGAAGTTAGGGACGGTATCTTCGGCGATATATGTCGACCAGTTGAAGATGCTAAGCGTCTGTCCTTCGAATCCTTCGGGGCAGGTCCAGGCTTGGTATTCATGGCTGTCGGCATAGACTATCGGCAGCGCAAGCAGCAGTACAACGAGCAAGAATCCAATTTTCTTCATGAGTCTCTCCTCCGAATCCTCTAAACGATAAACATTATGTTCGGTGCGCGGCGCGCCCCGGCTTTGCCAGTGAAATACCGATAAGGCATCTCGCGGCGAACAACGATCAGGCGCGGGGCACAGCCCGCCCTTGTATTGTAAGCGATATACCTATAAAGAGCGTACTCAAGACCATCATGATTGTCGATATCGCGTTGACTTCCGGCGTCACCGTCAGCTTGAGCAGCCCATAAACGAAGACCGGCAGCGTCGTAGTGCCAACCCCAGAGGTGAAAAAAGTGATGACAAAGTCATCGAGCGACAGCGTGAAGGCCAGCAGCGCGCCCGAGATGACGCCTGGCAAGATCAACGGGAAGGTCACGCGCCAAAAGGTCTGCCAGGGGTTGGCGCCCAGATCGTTGGCGGCTTCTTCCAATTGAGGATCCATGTCGGCCAGGCGCGCCCGCACCACGATCGCGACGTACGATATGTTGAAGGTCACATGAGCGGCAACAATGGTATGGAAACCGGGGAAGATACGCTCGCCGCTCATCAGCGCGAACCAGTCGAATACGACCTTGAAAAAAATAGCCAAAGAGATGGCTTGCGTGATCTCTGGGATGACCACCGGGAAAAAGAGCAGGGCATCCAAGAGCCTTTTCCCCTTATATTTGCCGCGCGCCATGCTCAATGCGATCATCGTCCCCAGCACGGTCGATATGGCGGTGGCGACCGTGCCGACGAAGAGACTGTTGCGAAAGGCGTTGAGCAGTAGCTCGGTCGAAAACGCCGATTCCGCGCCCATCATGTTGTTGAGGATATTGCTGTACCATTTCAAGGTGAAGCCGCTGAACGAAGCCACGGACCGGCTCTGGTTGAAGGAAAATAGCACGAGAACCAGGATAGGCGCCCAAAGGAAAAAATATGAAAAAACCGGGTTTAGCCACAGCCCGACTATGCCAAGGCGGCGTAGAAATCGGTTCCGGCTCATGGCATGTTCATTGATCAGTTGCTGATCTGCGGTCAACACGGCTATGCGCCTCGATCCCTACGATTGGCAAGCAGGTAGACAACTAGCGACAACATCACGACCGCCATCATGACGATTGACAGCGCCGACCCCAATGGCATATTGCCGGAGCCGCCGAACTGATTGTTAATCAAGTTGCCGATCATCAGTCCTTTGGTGCCGCCTAGCAAGTCGGGCGTGACAAAGGCGCCCACCGATGGAATGAAGACCAGCGCGCAGCCGGCCAGCACGCCCGGCAAGGTCAGGGGCAGGACTACGCGAAGGAAAGTGCGCAAGTCATTTGCTCCCAGGTCGTGCGCGGCATCTACATAGCGAAAGTTGAAGCGCTCGACCGAGGCGTATATTGGCAGCACCATGAAGGGCAAGAAACCGTATACCAGTCCCACCAGTACGGCAAACTGCGTATTGAGCATTTGTATCGGATCGTCAATCACTCCCAGGCTCAGCAAGAAACCGTTGATTGTGCCTTCATCGCCGAGCAGAATGCGCCAGGCGTAAGTGCGGATCAAGAAATTCGTCCAAAAAGGCAAGATCACGAGAAATAGTGTGACTTGTTGAAAGAGACGGTTGCGACGGGTGCTAATGAAAAAGGCGAGTGGATATCCTATCACAAGGCAAACAAGGGTGGTCAAGGCCGCCAGGCTGATCGATCGCCAAAGAATGATGGAGAAGATGCCGAAACTGCGCTGATAATGCTCAATTGTGAAAGGCATGATGGCGACGCCGCCACGCCCGCGTGACATAAAGCTGACGATCATAACGATGACAAGAGGCAGGACAAAGAGAATCAACAACCAGGCAATCGTGGGAATTGCCAGCAGGAATCCGCTCTCTCGTTTCCTCGCAAGCCAGCTTGTCATGGAATATGCTTTATGAAAAGTACCTCAATTTCCCTTTTCTATTTGGGAGAGTTGTCCGCGACCCTTATTCTGCTGAGGCTCGTCTGAAGCCCCAACATCTTAAGCCTGCGTCATTCTAGCTTATCTTCCGGCTTTGCGCTAAGGTTGGCTGCATGGCCAGCAAACCTGATAGCTTAAGCAATCTGCAAATCCACAATACCTCGCCAAAGCACGCTGTCGGCGTCAGCGAGACCGTACGCGAGGCATTTGGCGTAGGGCTGGGCGAAGCTTGCGGCGATTGCATGACGCCGGCACATGTGCGCGCGCAGATCTGGCGATTTCCGGCAGGACAATTCTCAGCGACAGTCGGCGGCGGCAAAGTCGTGGGCATGGCCGCGACCATGCGCACGTCGCGCCCGCCCAGCGAAAAGGCGCTGGGCTGGATATCGGCTATTGGCGATCTGGAAATAAGCGCGCATGAACCGGCCGGGCGCTGGCTCTACGGTGTCGAGATGGCTGTGCGCCCCCTTTATCAGGGTCGCGGCATCGGGACCAAACTCTATCATGCGCGCTTTCAGTTGGCGCGTCGGTTGAACTTGTGCGGATGGTATGCGGTAGGTATGCTCATGGGCTATGCCCGATACGCTGGCGAGATGGATGTGGTCACTTATGGGGAAAAGGTCATGGCGCGCGAACTCAGCGATCCAACGGTGACCATGCAGATGAATCGCGGTTTTCGCGTCGACTATGTGGTGACCGACTATCTCGACGAGCCGGCGGCGGGCGATGCCGGCGTGCTTATCGTTTGGGAGAATCCCGACTACCAGGCTGGAGCGGCGGTCACATGAGAGCGATCGTCATCGGCGCGGGCATCGCGGGATTGTCAGCCGCCTTTCACCTTAAAAGCGCGGGAATTGAAGTGGTCGTATTGGAAGGCCGTGATCGCATCGGCGGCCGGGTTTGGACCAGCCGCGATTTCGCGAATATCCCGGTGGAATTCGGCGCCGAGTTGATACACGGGCGATCAGCGGAGGTAAATACCTGGCAATGGGTGCGCAAGCTGGGTCTCTCCACCTGGCATTGGAACAAGATCGCGGATTCGATGATCCGCACGGAAGACGGCGCTTGGATGACAATGGAGCAGGCGCGGCGGATCTCCCCTGAACTGGATGCGACGCGCACATGGGACCTTGGTGATGTGCCAGAGCCGCATAACGATGAAGATCTGGCGACGTATCTACGACGGATCGGTTTTTCGGATCAGCAGTTGCGCTACGTACAGCGGTCCTTTGCCAACGCTGAAGGCGACAGCATGCGCTATCTCAACGCCAAAGCGCATGCTCATCTTTTCAAAGACAGCGACGGCGAACAGGACTACAGCGACTATCGTATACTGGATGGCTATGATTCATACTACGAGCAACTGGCTGAAGGCCTGGATATCCGCCTGAACAAGATTGTAGGGGGGATCAGTTGGCGGGAGGCGGTCTCTGTCACCACTATCGAGAACGAGACCGTCGAGGCTGATGTCGCGGTTCTAACCTTGCCGGTAGGCGTATTGAAAGCGGGGGCGGTCCTGTTCGATCCCGTTCTGCCTCGATCGAAGCGGGAAGCGCTGGACGGCTTGCAGATGGGTCCTGTCATGAAGATGGTCTACCAGTTTGATGGGCCGATCCTCGATCGCTCGATCGGCGCCATCTATGCCAGGGACAATCCGCCCATGTGGTGGTCGCCATCGCTGGGACGAGAAAAAGGAGATGTCGTTTGGACCGCATTTTTCACCGGCGATTATGCCCGAGAAATGCTGGACTTGGGCGAAGAGGCGGCGCTTCAAAAGGGGCTGGATACCTTGCGCCGGGAGATCGGCCAACCGGATCTGCAATATGTCAAAGCGCGCTGGATCAATTGGCCCCAAGACGAATTTGCCCGGGGCGGATACAGCGTTTGCTTGCCCGGTCATTACGCCGCGCGCGAAAAACTGGCAATGCCCACGCCGCCACTTTACTGGGCCGGGGAAGCGAGCGCGCCGCACCATCTGACGGCGATGGTGCACGGCGCCTACTTCACTGGTCAGCGCGCCGCGGGCGAGATTATTGCCGGCCAATGAGGGGGAAGGCATGAAAGACGTTCACATCGCGCTCGTCCAGGGTCACTGGACCGGCGAACAAGCGTCGACCAGAGCGCTCTATCGAGACTTGGTAGCGGAGGCCGCGGGGACTGGGGCGGATTTGATTTGCTTGCCGGAGTTTTCGATCCTGCCGTATTTCCCTGGTGTGCGCGACGGCGAGGGCTTTTCTTGGGCGGAGCCGCTGGAGGGCGGTGTCTCCGAGCAGTTCTTCGGTGAACTTGCGCGCGAGCGCCGTGTCACAATCATCGGCAGCCTGTTTGAGCGAGACGAAGCCGGGGGCTTCTGGGATACTGCTACGGTTCACAGGGCCGATGGAAAACTGGCGCATTATACCCGTAAGATGCATATACCCTCCGGCGAGGGATATCACGAAACGGACTATTTCGGAGGAGCGGACAAATTTCCGGTGCACGAACTGGGAACGGTTAAGCTGGCGGCGCCTACTTGCTACGACCAGTGGTTTCCTGAATTGGCAAGGATCTATGCGCTGGAAGGGGCTGAGCTGATCGCCTATCCGACAGCCATCGGATCGGAACCAACCGCGAGCGACTTCGATTCCGCCGATGCCTGGCAAACGGTCATGCGCGGTCATGCCGTTGCCAACGGCGTCTTTGTCGCCGCCTGCAATCGTGTGGGGCGCGAGAATGCCGTGACCTTCTATGGAAGCAGCTTTATCTGCGATCCGCTGGGAAAAGTATTGGCGCAGGCGGGCCGCGACGGCGACGAAGTGATCCATGCCATATTGAAAGCGGATCTGCGGGAGCAATACCTGGCGCTCTTTCCTTTGTTGCATCAACGTCGGCCGCAGCATTACGGTCGCCTGTTGGCAGGATATGATCCGCCGCCACCGCAGCGCTGGAACGATACACTGAGCTAGACTTGGAGCGGGACAAAATGTCGAGAATTGACTTTTTCATCGTCGACGTCTTCACCATCGGACGAAAATACACGGGCAACCAGTTGGCGGTCTACCTGGGCGATCCGCCGACGGTCTTGATGCAGCAGTTGGCAAAGGAAATCAATTTTTCTGAAATCACCTTTGTCACATCAAACAGGCCCGAAAAGGGCGGATACAATGTCAGAATATTTATGCCAGAGGTCGAAGTGCCCTTTGCCGGGCACCCGGTCCTTGGCACCGCATTCGTCATCCGGCGGGAACTTATCGAGGCGGAAGTAAAGCGCGTGAACCTTAACCTGGCTGCGGGGCAAATCCCGGTTTCCTTCGCCGACGACGGCGTCATCTGGATGCGACAAAATCAACCGACCTTCGGTCAGCGTTTCGAGCCGGCCGATTTGGCTCGCATTCTCAACGTTGAAGAAGAGGATATCGACGGCCGTTTTCCAATTCAGGAGGTGTCAACTGGCATGCCCTTTGTGCTTGTGCCGATGGCCTCCCTGGATGCGGTCAAGCGTTCACAAGTGAATCTCGATCGTTTGCGCGCCTTGCTGGGCCCGCACGATGCCATAGCGCCGGCCATTTTCTGCGCCGAGGCGCTCGCTAGCGAGAATGACATCCATGTACGCGTGCTGGACGATGTATACGGCGCGCCGGAAGATCCGGCCACAGGCAGCGCCGGTGGCTGCATCGCCGCATACAGCGTAGAATATGGATATACGGGCGGCGACCAGGTCAAACTGCGGGCCGAGCAAGGCTACCAGATCGGGCGCCCGTCACTGCTTTACCTGGAGGCGCAAAGGAGCGCTGCCGGTATCGACATCCGAGTAGGAGGTCGGGTGGAATTGGTCGCGCAGGGGCAGCTCGCCGCTGACGATTGATTTCGCCGCTGTCCAAAAGCGGATCCAGGCGAGGCTTCGCCGCTTGCCCCGCCAGAACTTTGTGCTGTACACTTTGTGAGGATTTCGAAGAACTGAGAGGGCTGGAGATGATGGACTACCGCATACTCGGGCGTACTGGCGTCAAGGTCTCGTCGCTTTGTTTTGGCACAATGTCGTTTGGCGATATCGCCGATGAAGCCGAATCGGCGCGCATGTTCAACCGCTGCCGCGAGGTCGGCATCAATTTCTTTGACTGCGCCAATGTCTATGCCGGCGGTCGTTCGGAGGAAATCCTGGGCGATTTGATCGCCGATTGCCGGGACGAGATCGTCCTGACGACCAAGGTCGTTTCGGCAACCGGACCGGATCTTAACCAGAGCGGGGCTTCCCGCCGGCATATCCAGATCGCCGTCGAAGACAGCTTGCGGCGGTTGAAGACCGACCGGATTGATGTCTATTTCCTGCATCATTACGACGTCGATACGCCGGTTGAGGAAACACTGCGCGCTTTGGACGATCTGGTGCGGCAGGGGAAGATTCTGTATCCGGCCGTGAGCAACTGGTCGGCCTGGCAGGTGATGAAGGCCCAGGGCATTGCCAAATACGAAGGTCTGGCGCGCATTGAATGTCTCCAGCCGATGTACAACCTGGTCAAGCGACAGGCCGAAGTGGAGATCCTGCCGCTGGCGCGTGAAGAGCGGATAGGCGTCATTCCATACAGCCCCTTGGGCGGCGGGCTTTTAACGGGCAAGTACAGTCCCGACGCCAGGCCGGATTCCGGACGCTTGATCGAGAACCAGATGTATGTCAAACGCTATGGTGTGGCTGACTACTTTCAAACCGCTGCCGATTTCAGCGCGCATGCGACGGAATGTGGTGTCCATCCCGCTACCTTGGCAGTGGCCTGGGTGATGGCGAATCCGGCGATTACGGCGCCGATCATTGGCGCCCGAAACATGGGACAGCTTGAGGCCTCTCTGGCGGCGCTCGATGTGGACATGACGGACGAGTGGTACGCGCGGATTGCGGCGCTTTCGCCCGCGCCGCCGCCCGCCCATGACCGCCTGGAGGAAGTGGTTTAGAGACCGCAGTGTTATTTTGCGACTCTTTTTTGATAAACCGCGACGCTCATGCGACGAGAAGGTTTCATATTTTGTGTGAGCGCGGCAGATCTTTTCGCTGCCGCCGAGCGGCTGTGTTAAGATAACCGAGACTTTTAGTAGAGAAGAGAGAAACAATGGACTTCATTCGCGCATTCAAATACCCCTTCCACAACAGCGCCAAGGTCATAAGCATCGTTTTGGTCTTGACGATTATATTCACTTTTTGCATCGCGCTCATCGCCAGTTCGCATGACTGGTCTTCCTATCTTCAGTTTATAAGCTACCGGCACGCGCTGGATAGCGTAAACGAGCTCGATCAACCGGGCTCGGGCGCCCTCCTGGGTATGCTGGGATTGTTGGCTGTCATGGTGTTTGAAGGCTTCTGGCTGAGCGGCTACAGCGTCGAAGTCATACGCGCGATCATGAAGGACTACGATACGATGCCCGGTATCGAAATTGGCGCGAACCTGCGTAAGGGCTTCTGGCTCTTTCTCTCCGGTCTCTGGTACGTCATTGTGTCGCTCTTCCTGGGCGTAGTGCTCTGGCTCCTCGTCGGCATCTTTTCCAAGCTATCGTTCCTGTTGGGCAGCATTGCGTCAATTGGGGCAATTGTCCTAGTTATCGCGTATATTTTCCTCGCAGGTTGGGCATATTTTGTCGGTGTGACGCGCTATGCCTGGGCAGATGACAGATCGGCTCTGTTCGCGATCAGGCATAATATGCGAATTGCGCGGGAACATCGCGGGCCCTCAATTCGGTTGAGCGCATTTATGATCGCGCTCATGATCATATATGGAATCGCGAGGTCGATTGTTGAAGGTGTGGTTGGCGGATTTATTGGGCCGGACATCGTCGTCGCAGCGGTCATCACCTTCATAACCTATTATGCCTTTAACCTGTTCCAGCACTTTTCCACCCAGCATTTGATCGCCCAGTACGCCCTGGAAATTGGCATCGGCGGTCAAAACGAGTTTGACAAGGACAAGGTTGATCACATCCGGTAGCGTTCGGTTATAAAGCACTGGCGCTCGCCTTTTCGCCGCTTACGCGCCGAGCGGCTGTGTTTAGATAACCGGGACCTTTAGTAGAAAAGAGAGAAACAATGGACTTCATTCGCGCATTCAAGTACCCATTCCACAACAGCGCCAAGGTCATCAGCATTGTCCTCGTTTTGACCATCATATTCACCTTTTTTATGATATTGGTCGCCAATTCCTTCGATTGGACGCCGCATCTGCAGACTTTCGGTTACGGCGTTGATGCCGGACCTGCTGACGAATCGGGGGAACCGGGCGCGGGCTTGTTCGCCGGTTTGCTCGGCCTGCTTGCCTTTCTTGTTTTGGGCGGCTTCTGGATTAATGGATACAGCGTAGATGTTGTACGAACGGTGATGCATGGCAACGATACGATGCCGAACGTTGAAGTTGGCGCTAACCTTCGCAAAGGCTTTTGGGTTTTCTTGTCCGGTCTCTGGTACGGGATAGCCGCGCTGGTGGTTTTGGGCATTCTGGCTTTGGTCGGCACTTTACTGTCAAGCATAGGAGGACTGATCGGCGTCTTGGGAACGCTGGCGGCGATCATCGCCGCTGTTGGCTATGTTTGCTTATCGGGTTGGGCATACCTGATTGGTATTGCGATTTATGCCGCCCAAGAGAAGCGAGACGCGCTTTTCTCAATCACCAAGAACATAGACATCGTTCGGGAAAACATCAGCATTTCGTTCACGCTCTTTATCTACAATGCGATTCTCTATGCCATCTACGCCCTGGTGCGCGGAATCCTCGAAAGGCTTTTTGGCGCCGTAGTCGGCGCTGACCTTGTCGTTGCCGCAACTATTGGTTTCATCATTTACTTTGCTGCCAACTTGTTCCTGCATTTTTCGACACAGCACTTGATCGCGCAATACGGCCTGGCGCTTGAACTCTACGAATATGATATGCCGGGCAAGGAAAAGTTCGGCTACGAATAGTCTCGGAATCTTTGGGTCGAGAGCCTTGCGGTGCGGGAGGTTTCGCCAAGAGATGTCCCGAGGCTAACTACGCGAGCGAGCGGCATCGGTTCTGATACGGCTTTCACCGCGCGATGCTTGAGCCGAATGCCTGACGCTTCTGCAGACGCGGCAACGCGCTAGCTCGACTTGCGATCTCCGTGGGAATCCAGAACCTGCTTGAGATTTGACAATTCTCTTCGCAGGACGCCTTTTAACGTCAAATTGAAAAAGACGCCGAACCAGAACATCCAGCGGGTGCGGATGTCAAGTGTTTCCCGGACGTTGGTCTGTTGACCGCGGTGCTCGAAGGTTATCGTCGAAATGAAGGGGAAACCCCAGTAGGAACCCTTGAGTTCTATCTTCTTGTTGCGCTCGAAGTCGGTCACGTCGCTGTTCACGAATCCCTTGCGGCCGACGATGCGGCGCGTCATGGCCACCATTGTCCCGGCGCGGATGGGATTGCCGCTCGTGATGCCAACACCCTGCACATTGCGCCAATGGACCTCGTTATTGAAGTCGCCAACATATTGAAAAACCTGAAAAACCGGGCGGTTTATCAGGATCTGGTTTTCGAATCTCGGCATGAACTACCTACTTCCGCTTTGGCAACAGTCCCGACACAGGCCCGTACGCGCAAGGACTTGTCGCGCGAAAATCGCTTGTGATCGGTCAGGCCACGACTGCGCCATATTATAACTTGACAAGCGCCGGTCTGCAAAGCGCGACAGCGACGCGCGACGCCTTGGCGCGATATCTCCGAGGCCGCGATTGGCGCCTGCATTTAGACGATGCCAATAACCAGAAGATAGAGGAAAACCCAGGTTGTCACCCAAAGCAGGGCATCTATCCGATCCAGAACCCCGCCGTGACCGGGGAATAGATTCAATCCTTCAACGAAACTGTCTTTGACACGGAAGAACCGCTTCAGCGCCGACTCAAACAAATCGCCGCTTAGGGCGATGAAGGGACCGACAACGATCATCGGGATCAAGGTCGGCTCAAATGCGCCGGCAACGATCAGGATTCCAAACGCCGGGATCCAGGCACCCAGGATGCCGCCGATCGCGCCCTCGACCGTCTTGTTGGGGGAGATCAGCGGAGCCAGCTTGGTTTTGCCGAATACCCGCCCGACGACATAGGCGAAACTATCGGTGCCCCAGGTTATGGCGAACACCACAAATAACCACATCAAGCCGTCCGGTTGAATGTTTCGCAGACTGAGCAAGAATGCTGTGGGAAAAGAAATATATATGATTCCGCATAATGTCGTTCCGACTTGCGCCAGCGCTAGTACGAAGTCAGTTGGCCGGCGGTATATCTCTAGAAGAAGCGTCAGGACGATGCAGGCAGCTATCGCAATCTGCCACAGCCAATCCTGGCTAAAATAGAAACCCAGCGCGATTGCGATACCGGTAGGGATGCCGGTCAACGAACTGCCTTGCATCCTGGTATCCTTTTCCATGACGTAGAATTCCAGCATGCCGATGCACATGACTGGCAAGGTGAAAAACAGGAATACGAAACCGCCAAAAAGGGAGGCCGCGACCGCTACCGGGAGGAAGACACTTGCAGTGATGATTCGCAAGCGCAAATTCGCGGCTTGCGCTGTACTGACAGCAGTCCTGTCACTCATGATGACAAAACTCTCAACGAGCCAAACGTCATGGTGAATTCTGAGTTTATTGTAGCATTTGTTGTCAAGGTTTTGACCTTGAATGCCTATTCCTTTGTAGGTATTCGCTAACTTGAGCGCGCCTACCAATGATACGCTGCCCTATCGCCAGAGTTTGATAGCAGTTAGCGCATGGCATATAATCTGATGCGCTGCGTGAACTGCATTCAACCTGACTGGCTAGTCCCAATTGAATGCGGCAGTCATTGTGCGATGGCGAAACTAATGTCTGAAGATCTTATTGGCAAGGCAGTCAACGGGTACGAGATCTTGCGCCAGGTCGGTTATGGCGGCATGGCCACGGTATTCCTGGCGCGTCAGCAATCCATGAACCGCAATGTGGCCCTCAAGTTTCTGCCGAGCAACTTCATCCAGGACGATACCTACTTGCAGCGCTTCGAGCGCGAAGTCAAAATTGTCGCGCAATTGGAACACCGCAATATCGTGCCTGTTTACGACTATGGCGAGCATGAGGGCCAGCCCTATATCGTCATGCGCTATATGTCGTCGGGATCGGTCGAAGACCTCTTGACCAAGGGCAACATCCCCATCGCGCGAGTTTTGGGCATCGCCGAGCAGATCGCCTCCGCGCTCGACTATGCCCACCAGAATGGCATCCTGCATCGCGATCTCAAGCCCAGCAACATCTTGCTTGACGACGGCGGAGGCGCCTTCATCACTGATTTTGGCATCGCCCGTATCCTGGGCGAGAGCAGCAGCACGCTCACGACGCAAGGCGTCGTCGGAACGCCCAGTTATATGTCCCCGGAACAAGCGCGCGGCGAGGGGCTCGACGGCCGCAGCGACATATATTCGCTGGGCGTCATGCTCTTCGAGATGATCTGCGGGCGCCGGCCCTTTGAGAACGACACGCCCTATGGCATCGTCGTGATGCACGTAACTACGCCGCCGCCGTCGCTGCGCGATATTGAAACCTCCGTTTCCGCTGCTGTTGACAAGGTCATACTGCGTGCCCTGAGCAAACAAGCTGATCAGAGACCGACCACCGCCAGCGCGCTGGCCGCCGCCTTGCGCAAGGCGGTGGATCAGCCGCAGAACGCGACAGACACCGAACCAAGTATGCCCCCAATCGACGACCCGGCGTCGGTGCCAATTCTGGATGCAGACATCTCGCCGCAGTTGCCGGAAGGCTTGTCCAACGAGCCAGCGCTAGCAGCGGAGGCGCCGCCCTTGAATCGCGCGGTCCTTGCGGAAGGGGCCCGGCAACGTCCTGGACCCGCGGGCATGTTGAAGGGCATGCTGGCGGGCGGCGCTGTCGGATGCGCGCTCTTGGGGCTATTGCTCGGGCTAGGCCTCTTGCTGCTCGTGGCAATGTCTGGCGGCCTGGGAACTGTCGGGGAAGAAAGCCAGGCCTCCGCGCCCGTTCGTGTCATCACAGCGACCGTGGGAGGGGCAGCGGCTGTCAGTCCGTCGGCGACCGCCGCTTTTGATTCTGCGCTGGATCGCGCCGCGCAAACTCGAGAGGCCTGGAACGCGGCTGCTGCTGCGACAATCGAAGCCGATTCGCTTGCTCGCGCCCAGCTTGCGCCCACTTCTGCCGGGCTTGACCAAGCAATCGGTTCGCCAAACAGGCTGCGCTTAAATGCTGCGCTGGATGGTGTCACCGGTAAGCTCGTATATTTCGGCAAGCGTCCGGCGGGAAACGCTGATGAAACGTCCTTCGAGATCGTGGCGAAGGACTTGGAGTCCTGGCAAGACATGTTTTTGACCGTGGACATCGCGGACAGCACCTATCCGCAGCCTTCGCCGGACGGGCGCTGGATCGCTTTTCAGTCGGATAGGGACGGGGACTTCGAGGTATTTGTGGCGAACGTCGTTGGTGGCCAAGTCCGCCAGGTCACCCGCAATTCTGTCTGGGATCGTTTGCCGGCCTG
This sequence comes from Chloroflexota bacterium, assembly GCA_026707745.1. Lineage (GTDB taxonomy): Bacteria > Chloroflexota > Anaerolineae > Aggregatilineales > Phototrophicaceae > UBA6055. The sequence continues at coordinate 42,801 of JAPOWG010000006.1, read as the reverse complement.
GTCGCCGGACAGCGAATGGATCGTTTATTCCTCCGATGTCCGCGGCGATCAAACCTTCGACCTGTACCGGGTGCGCCCGGACGGCAGCGACGAACAGCTTGTCTATAGCGACGGTCGGCGAAATAGCCATGCGCGCTTCAGCCCGGACGGCGACTCCCTTGTGTTCACTTCGGGGGCCGGCGTCCGAGACGCCACTACCTGGGAGATTCGACTGTTGGACCTGCGCGCCAACGTAAGCCGTCTCCTCACCGAAAACGAGAACCGTGACTCGTCTCCCACATTCAGCCCGGACGGTGAGCGCATCTTGTACGTGTCTGCCGTCGGCGGCAGCCGCGTTGTCGCGAGCATGACGGTTGACGGCACCGAGCGTGAATTGCTTTATACGGGACCCGGAATCGCCTGGTCCGCGAATTATAGCCCCGACGGCAGATTCATCGTCGTGACGGCAACCTACGACGGCGAAGATCAACTGTTCTTGATGACTGCTGACGGCGGCAACCTGCAGCAAATCACTAACTCGGGCGGCGCTTTCGCGTCTTGGATTCCTCCCCTCGCGCGGCCATGACAATTCAGAGGGACTTGGGGGGCTTCACGTCGCATAGAACCGGCCCCTCCAGCTAGCCCCTCTGTGCCCTCAGTAAGCGCGCCTAAGTAATTGAAAGCTTTACCACAAGAAAGAAATCGCCGAAATAATCGAAACTGTGTAGGGGCGAGCCTTGGCTCGCCCAAAATTGCCATAATTTACAACCATATCCTGCATGACTTACCTTCGATTACTCCTGTGCCCTTTTTTTGATAAACCGCGATCTGCGGTAGCCGAGCAGGTCTATTATCTTGCGTGAGCGCGACATTCCTGGGACCTTCTCGCCGGTTACGCGCCGAGCGGCTGTGGTGAATCCCCCTACTGAAGCCGCAACGGGCCATGCCCAAACGACCTATCAGGCCGCCCGAAAACACGCCATAATTGGCTGGTATTGTCGCGACTGCCCGCCGGACGAAAAACTGTCCTGTCCCCAGACCTGGGGAGAGGGTACCCCCCCCCCCTCATATACATACTGTATCTATACTGTTGCTCAAAAATGGGTCAAAATCAGGACAACTTTCAGGTATTGGGGACGGATTGCGCTTCATTTATTTTGGGACAAGCGCAACGCAAGGGCGACTTATCGTTCGCATGCAATTTATGTCGTTCTGCCAAAATATTGAAATGCGCCTGTGGCGCCAACATACTTACGTTGATGCGCGAATGACGATATAATGTTAACAATCGGTGACTTCCGTAGCACGCTGCTCGCAATGTAAAGGGCGTTGAAAGAACAGTCGCTCGGCGCGTAACCGGCGAAAAAGCCTCAGGAATGCCGCGCTCACAGGAAATTACAAGCCATCTTCTTGCGCGAGCAAGGGCTTTGTCAAAAAAGAGGTCGATTAGGCTAAAGCGATTCTTGCGGACTCTCGCTCCGCCCAACCTGTCGAACGAGATAAGTCTTATTCGTGATTGGCTCAACGAAACGGAAAGTGTTCTATGTTTGACGAAATAGTGGATGAAGCGACCCAAAAAATGAAATCGACTTTGTCGGTTTTCCGCGAAGAATTGAGCAAGATGCGCAGTGGCCGCGCGAGTACGGCATTGGTTGATCGTATGATGATCGAATACTACGGACAAGACACCGAGCTTCGACAATTAGCGAGCATATCAACGCCGGAGGCGATGCTGATCTTGATCCGCCCCTATGACAAGTCGGCAGTCAAGAGCATCGAGAAGGCGATACAAATGTCGGATATTGGGGTTAATCCCAACGTCGATGGCGAAAATATCCGGCTCAATATGCCCGCGCTCACGATGGAGCGTCGCAAGGAATTGGTGAAGTTCCTCAATCGTCGCATGGAAGACACGCGCGTTGCCATTCGCAATATCCGGCGTTCGGCCAATAGTGATCTGCAGGACTTCGAGAAAGAAAAACTGATATCGGAAGACGAACGCAAACGCGGCGAGGTCGAAGTTCAGAAGTTGACCGATTCCTTTATCAAACAGATCGACCAGCTTGGCGCGGATAAAGAAAAAGATATCATGGAGGTCTGAGGCTTGAGGATGCTGTCAGTTGAACGCGACGGCGCTGCGGGTTGCGCGCTACGGGAATAAGGAATCGTCGCGGCAAGGGTGTAAAGAAATAGGATCAGGCCGAGCGACTGCTGGAACAAAGGGCTTTTATGGTTCTACTCACGAGCGAAGAACTTCAGACGAAATTCGAATTGCCCGCGCTGGATAAGGTGCCGGCGCACGTGGCGATCATCATGGATGGCAACGGACGCTGGGCAAAGCAGCGTGGCTTGCCGCGTTCGGAAGGGCACCGCCAGGGAACCGAAAACTTGCGCCGCATCATCCGCGCGGCGGTAGAGTTCGGCGTCAAAATCATGACCATTTATGCTTTTTCAACTGAGAACTGGTCGCGCCCGCGCCGCGAAGTCCGGTTGTTGATGCGTATCCTGGAGATGGTGATTGACCGCGAATTGCGCGAGTTGCACGAAGAGGGCGTTCAAATCCGGCACATTGGCGAGTTGCAGGGCATTGAACCGCGGCTGGCGCGCAAAGTCCTCGACGCCTGTCGCTACACCCGCGACAATAAACGCTTGATCCTCAATGTCGCCTTTAACTATGGCGGCCGCGATGAAATTGTCCATGCGGTACAGAATATCGTCCGTGACGGCATCGCCGCAGAGCGCATCACCGAGCAAACGATCAGCGACTATATATACACCAGTGACTTGCCCGATCCAGATCTCATAATTCGAACCAGCGGCGAGTTCCGTTTGAGCAACTTTCTCATCTGGCAGGGCGCTTATAGCGAGATTTATACCACGCCGACTTATTGGCCGGACTTTGACCGGCATCATTTTCATGCGGCTTTGCTGGAATATGGACGGCGTCAGCGCCGTTTTGGCAAGACTGATGAGCAGATTGAGTCTGAATTCGATGATTCTGTTGATAGATATAGGTGAGGCAAGCCTTGAAACGTAAACGACTCGGCCGCACAGAGTTGAAGTTGCCTGTCATTGGTTTGGGAACGGCCTTTACCGGCATTCCCACGCCGCGTCAGACCATGAGTGAATACCTCCAGGGTGACAATCAGGTTGACGAAGAACTGGGCGTCAAAACGCTGGTCGATGCCCTTGATACTGGTTACCGATTTATCGATACCGCAGTGCTTTATGGACGCGCGTTAAGCGAGACGATGATCGGTGAGGCGTTGCGTCAGCGGCCGCAATTGCGCGATGAGATTATTGTTACCACGAAAGCAGGACGCACTTACGAGGGATTCGACTTCAGCTTCGACGGCATTCTCAAGAGCGTCTACGCGAGCCTCGAGCGCATGGGTCTGGATCGAATGGAGTTGGTCTACATACACGATCCGATGGACTTTCCCATGGCAGACGTTTTATCCGATCGCGGCGCCTTGGGCGCCTTGCGTCACTTGCAAGCCCAGGGCGTGATCAGGTTTGTCGGGACGGCGGCAAATGATCCCGCGACCAACCTGCCATACATTGGCACCGGTGAATTCGACGCCGCGGTCATCGCCGATTCCTGGAGCTTGATCAACTTGACGGCCGAACGCGGTATTTTTGACGCGGCCCAAGAGCATGATGTTGGACTGGTCGTGGCTACAGCGCTAGAGCGGGGCTTATTGGTAACCGGTCCCATAGCAGGCGCGGAGTATCTTAATCGCTATTTCTCGCCGGCCTGCCTCGATCAAGTCCGCAAGATCCAGCGTTTGTGCGAGCGCTATTCCATCCCAATGATCGCAGCCGCCTTGCAATGGTGCGGGAGGCATCCCCAAGTTACATCCACGATTCCAGGAGCGCGCATATCGGAAGAAGCCTCATTGAGCTTCTCCGCTGTGCAGATCGACATACCCGACGCCTTTTGGTCCGAATTGCAAGATTTGGTCAAACACTTTGACACTGTGACCGGCAATTAGCAGGCGCGCGCTATCAGGATAGCGCCTGTTCCAATTCCCGCGCGCGCCTAATGTCGGCGAAGCCCATGCCTTGGCGCAGCAACAATAAAAATCCAACAAAGGTTGCTGGCGCCCAAATCACGAGATGTACGACGACTGCATAGCTTGCCGCAGTTGCAGCGCTTGTGCCCAGGGCGATAAGTATCGTACTTACGACGAATTCGTACACGCCAACTTGCCCGGGGGCGGCCGAAACAACGCCGGCCAGATTGACGGCGCCGATGACGAGCAGCGCTACGGTAAAGCTAAGCTCCAGTCCAAAGGCAAACATGACGATCCAATAGACGGCGGCTTCTATCGCCCAGGTGACATAGCTGCTGATGACAGCGCCCAGCAGCAAAGTCGGCGTGCGCAGACCCGCCAAGCCGGCGGTCATGTCGTCGCCAACTTGATTAATCAAGGTCGCCAGTCGATCCGGGAGGATTCGACTGACCGAGCCCACAAGACTGCGCAAAAGCGCTGGCTTGGCCGCGAGAAGAAAAAAGACCATGACAGCGCCGACAAAGAGCGGGGTCGCGATGCTGAGGATTGCCCCGACCTCGGCCGACTGGATTTCGATGAACAGCAGGCTGAACAAGATAAAGCACAACATAACCACGCCATCAAAGGCGCGTTCCACCATGACCGTGGCGGTCGCGCTGGCAAGCGGCACGTCATGATTGCGCCGCAGCAAATAAATACGTAGCGCCTCGCCGGCGCGCAGGGGATAGAGACCGTTGCCCATGTAGCAGATGGCGACCAATTCCGCCAGGGAACGCAGAGGGATTAAGCGTACCGCGCGCAACAGGTATTGCCAGCGCAAAGCGATGACAGACAGGGCGATGAAATATGTCGGGACCGCGAGCAGCAGCAGTTGTATGTTGACCGCGCGCAAGCTGTCCCACAGCTGTTCCGCCTTTAGATCGCGAAAGGCGAGGTAGAGAAAGACGACGCTTATGATGATGCCGCTAGTCGTGGCGAGGCGTTTGCTGCCCTTCTTCATCGGCGTCCAATCTGCAGGTCGACCGTTCTACAAACGCTGAACAATATCAAAGCCGCGACGGACTTAAAAGACCCAAGCCAGAACCAGACAAGCTGTCGGGGCAGAAGCCGGCACCCATGGCAGGCCAGTGCAGCTTAGTAATGGGAACGTTGTACACTGATCCGCAAATATTCGCCCTACGTATCCATGCGAGATTCCAGTTGGTCAGATTAGCACCATTTCGCTGGCGTCTACCCGGCGGAGGATTTCTGAAGGGGCATTGTAGGGGAGGCCAAAGGTCTTGGCAACAGCCGGATGCGTACATTGTCCATCAAACGTATTGAGTCCTTTCAGCAGCGCGGCATCCCCCCGCAGGGCGGAAGCAACTCCCAGATCCGCGATCTTCAAGGCGTAGGGCAAGGTGGCGTTCGACAGAGCCAGACTCGAGGTGCGCGGTACCGCGCCCGGCATGTTGGCAACGCCATAGTGCAGGACGCCGTCCAAGACAAAGGTCGGCTGGCTATGCGTGGTTACGCGCGTGGTCTCGACGCAGCCGCCCTGGTCGACCGCTACATCGACGATGATGCTGCCCGCGGGCATGGTCGGCAGCATGTCGCGGGTGACAAGCATAGGCGCGCGGGCGCCAGTGATCAGTACGGATCCGATTAGCGCGTCCGCGGTACGGATCGCAGCGGCGATATTGCCGCTGTTGGAGTACAAGGTATTCAGGTTTCCATCCAGCACATCTTCGAGATAACGCAGGCGATCCAGATTAATGTCCAAGAGGGTGACGTTGGCGCCCATGCCCAGGGCGATTTTTGCCGCGTTGGTGCCGACGGTTCCCGCGCCCAGGATGACCACGTGCGCGGAGGCCACACCAGGCACGCCGCCCATCAACAAGCCGCGCCCGCCTTTATGCCTTTCCAGGTAATGCGAGACAACCTGCGCCGCCATGCGTCCGGCTACTTCACTCATCGGTTCCAGCAGCGGCAAACGGTCCGACGCGCCTTGGACAGTTTCATAGGCGATTCCCGTTACGCCGCTTTGCAGCATGGCATGCGTAAGCTCCGCTTCGGCGGCGAGATGAAGGTATGTGAACAAGATCAGGTCCGGGTGCAAGTGGGGATACTCGCTCGGCTGTGGTTCTTTTACTTTGATCACCATGTCCGCTTGCGCCCAAACTCTCGCGGCGGAATCGAGTATAGTCGCGCCGGCATCAAAGTATTCGTCGTCCGTAAATCCGCTGCCTGTGCCGGCGTGAGATTCGACCAAAACCTGGTGTCCGCGCCTGACGAACTCGCGTACGCCGGCAGGCGGCAGGGACACGCGGTGCTCGTCCGCCTTGATCTCCGTTGGGATTCCGATGTTCATGGAGGTTCTCCTGTGCAATCGCATTATTCTCATTGTACATGATGTAGGAAAAATGTCTACTGATTTGATACAGATTGCCCAAAATCCGCCTATCTCTAATTGGGGAGGGGGGTTCACCACTGAGGCGCAGAGCACACAGAGAGATTTTAACCACCGAGGGTGGCCCTCACCCCAAGCCCCTCTCCCACAAGGGGTGCGCGTAGACACAGCACTACGAGAGGGGCTTATATCGCGGCGTATGTGCTTGGCAGGTCACGTGGGGCGCGTAGGATTTCGGGCGACCTGGTAGGTCGCCCCTACGGGTTCAGGCATAGGTCTGTAGGGTTCAAGCTGTGTTGGGCGTGTAGACACTGACCGCCGGTCGCCCCTACGGGTTTCGCTTTGATTTTTGGGTGGGGGTTGGCGGGCTCGTTAAGGCTAGCGGGCCAAGATCGGATGCGTGTGAGCCGAAAGGGACTAGATGGTGAAGTGTTCGTATTCGTTGTCGGCCGGGATGCCCCAAACCGACCAGAAGTCTCCCGTGGGGGGGCACATGATGGCAGCACCACAGCTCTCCACGTGCATGGGCGGCGTTGGGCGGGTGCAGATAGCGGTCTCGTCGCGCGTCAATGACACGAGGTCATCAAGCTCAATCCGGTCTTTCGACAATAATTCTCGGGCGCGTTGCAATCGATTCTCCGAGCTGTTTTGCGATGCCGGCGGGCGCTCTCTCGAGACGTCGAGGTTCTGCTGGATCAAGCAATGATTGGTATGGGTGATTGTCTCATCGCCGAGGGCATGAAGGTATTGCGATGTGGACATGGCTTCGACCTCATAACCAGCGCCATCCCGGTCCATCAGCAGATAATTGTGCGCCCCGGCCAATTTGGCTTCGGTCACGCATTCGAGCGCATCGTCGAGATTGTCCTGCTGCAAGACCTTGCGCACGACAAAGGGCCAAGTGACGCCGATCTGACCGTCGGTGGCCATCAGATTGTTGATGCCGACGGCGATGCCGGCGCTATTCATGCCGATCATGCCGACGCAGCCGGTGATGGTGAAGGTGAGAAATTCGGGAGCGCCTTGCGGCGCGCCGCGCAGCAAAATTACATAGGGAGTCGCCGACGCGTGCATATCCCAGGTTTGGCCGAAGAAGGCTTGCCCGGTCGCGCTGCGGTCCTTGGGGACCATGAAAGCGGTGCAGTTGTCGGATGCCAGCGGCGGCGCGGCGGGGACAGCGACGCCGCCCAGGTTGTAGACCACATCAATGAAATCGGTAAAACCGTTGTTGATGACCAGTTCCGCCGGGCTTAGCCCGGTGGCGTCCGCCATGCCAGCCAATTCTTCCATGAGATCGGGCGCGTAGGCCTGATGTTCGACCACGCAAGCTTCCGCCAGGGCGATTATCGCTTCGCGCGAAAGGCTGTGCCCGGTCCAGTTGGGATCTTGGCAGAGCCGAAGCCGGTCTTCGGTGAACATGTGGATTTCGTCGTGGAAGCGCTTGCCGTGCTGCCAGCCCATGTCAAAGGCGCTGCCCGAGATTTCGACGACCCGTATCCGTTTCATGATCTGCCCCGATACAATCTGATTCGCTAATTCAATTGTGCTACATTTTATCCATTTCCGCACGGACCGTATTCAAGAGGCTTTCGGCGCGGATCTGGGCCAGGGTATAGCAGGGGCCGCCGAGTTGATCGGCCAGGCGCTGCGCCAAGCCCTGGTCAAAGGCGACGTGCTCCATATTGATCGTCACGGTACGGATCTCGGCTTCGTGGATTTTGCGCGCGATGGAATGCGCTTCTTCCTGCGGCGAGATGGAATCGCTGATGGATACGTTGCCGGCGCCGTCGGTGAGCAAAATCATCATAGGCATAACATCGGGATTCAGATTTTTCTCGCGCATGACCGCTTCGTATGTCATGAGCAGCCCGGCGGAAAGCGGCGTTTTGCCGCCGACGGGAATATCTGTCATGGCTTGCTTGGCCAGCACGACAGAATTGGTAGGCGGTAATACCAGCGAGGCGCGGTCCTTTTGAAAGACGACCAGACCGACGCGGTCGCGGCGCTGGTAGGCATCGGTCAAAAGCGACATGATCGCCCCTTTGGTGGCTTGCATGCGCTCGGATACGGCCATGCTCCAGGAAGCGTCCACCGTGAACATGATCAAATTGGACGCTTTGCGCACGCGCACTTTTTCCTGCAAGTCGGTTTTGCGCAGGGCATAAGCCATGCCGGTTTCGTCCTTTTGCTCCGTTCGTTCGACTTGAAAGGGGGCGGCGGCGCGCAAGGTGGCGTCAAAGGCGATGTCGCGGGGCTTCTCGCCAGCTTGCTTGGCGCGGACATAGCGACCGCGTTTGCGATCGGTACGCGTGGTTGAGCGTCGCCCGGATTGACGGCGCGTCATGCGATCCAGTTGCGTGTTGAGCTTGCGCGTTTCGAACTCGGCTTTGGATTCGAATTGCTGACCGCCTTCCCACCAGCGGGCATCCGATGTTGGGAAGACATCCTGTGGAGCGGCCTCGGTCTGGCTTAGCTCCTGTTCTTGCGGCTCGCCTTCGCTGCTTACGGAGTCACTTTTTTTTTACTTTGGGCAGCTTGTTCGTCGCTCTTGTCCGTGAATTCGCCGGCTTCTTCGCCTTCCGCGATTTCCTGCCGTTTGTCATCGACGGAGGCTTCAACGGCGTTGAGGTCGGCCTGGGCGTCGCTGAAGGGACCGCGTTTGAGGCGATGCGGAATCGTCAGGCGGATCGCCAAGGTGATATCGCGATCGTTGATGGCTGTGCGGCCTTCGTAGGCGGCATGCGCGCGCGCGGCCTTCAAGATCACCAGATCGGCGCGGTGGCCGTCAACGCGCAGGTCGCTCGTGATGCTGGCGATGACGCGCAGATCGCTGGTGGTATGGGTCACGTCGTCGATGATTTCGCGAGCGGAGGCGATGCGCCCCGACAATCGTTGGTCCACGGGTTCCCACTCGGCTTTGAAGTCGAGGGGATCGTTCTCGTAGGCGATATGACGTTCCAGGATTTCGATACGCTCCGCCGCGTCTTTGATACCCGTGACGTCTACCGAAAGCGCGAATCGATCGAGCAATTGCGGTCGCAGATCGCCCTCTTCCGGATTCATGGTGCCGACAAGGATGAAGCGCGCCGGGTGGCTGAAACTGATGCCTTCTCTTTCGACGATATTGACACCCATGGCGGCGCTATCGAGCAGCAGGTCGACGATGTGATCGTCGAGCAAGTTGATCTCGTCGACGTAAAGGATGCCGCGGTTGGCGTTGGCGAGGACGCCGGTTTCGAAATGGCGCTCGCCGAACTGAATGGCTTTTTCAATATCAAGCGTACCGACCACGCGGTCTTCGGTGGCGCTAACAGGCAGATCGACGAAGCTGATGCGCCGACTGGCGACCGGGATCTCGTCCGTTTCCTGGTATTTTTGCCGCGCGAAATCCGACCAGGACTCGGGTCGGCCGGGATCGTCATTAAAGGGCGAATCGGAAATCACGCTGATTTGTGGCAATAGCGCCGCAAGCGCGCGGGCAGCGGTCGATTTGCCGGTGCCGCGCTCGCCGCGAATCAAGACGCCTCCAATGCGCATGTCAATGGCGTTAAGGATAAGCGCGAGCTTCATCAAATCTTGTCCGACAATTGCAGTGAAGGGATAAACGGGCGGTCTATTGCTCATTGAGAATGTCCGGTCCTTGTCGATAGCGATAAACTGAATGCGCCATTATACGCTACGGGACAGGCGCTGGCAATTGTTAGCTTGTTCCGGGGAGTGTCTAATTGTGTAGTTTTGCCCCCTGCTTTCGGCGTCGTAAAGGGTTTTCACCACCGAGGATACCGAGGACACAGAGTTGATTATGATTCGCTGGACCAATCGCATCCATCGAATTAGATAGGCCTCTTGTTCCGAGTGGATATCTGTGCGCGTGAAAAGACAGGGCTCTGCTGGCGGCTGGCGGATAGCGGCTCAATGGCTCAACGAGGTAATCATCTCGCGCACGGCTCGTATCATGGGCTCGTGCTGGCGACGAGCGCGATAAACGAGGGAAATGCTGCAACATACCGGCGTCAAGTCCGGCGCGAGCACATCCGGATGCTTGGCTTCGCTTTGCTCGAGTAGCGAAATGCCCAGGCCGCCGCAAACCAATTGCAGGCGCGTGCGCTCGTCGTCGGACCTGATATACTGCGGCGGCTGGATATTGTGGGTCAGAAACATGTTATCTAGCAGGTCCTGGAAGGGACAATAATCGCCGGTGTTGATCCAGGGCAAATCGCCCAAGGCATTCCAGGATGTATCAATCTTGTCAGCCCAGTGTGCCGGAATGCAGACGACCAACTGGGCGTGTCCCAGGCGATGCGCGCGCAACTCTGGATCGTCAGATTGGCCGTAGACTATGCCAATGTCAAGTTCGTCCTTTATGATGCCATCGAGAATTCTCGCTGTCTCTGAGCGCGCGAACTTCAGCCCGATTGCCGGATAGCGCTTTCGCATCTTTAGAGCAAAAGCCGGCAGATCAAAGAGCGCGTCCGAAACACTTAACGCGAGTTTCATCTTGCCAGCGACTGCTTGCCGGCGGGATGCGGCTTGAACAGCGAAGTCGTCGGCCGCTTGCAGGGTCTTTCTGGCATAGGTTTCCAAGCGCGCTCCCGCATGCGTGAGCGAGACGCCGCGGCTGGTGCGCTCGAAGAGTTCCACTTGAAACTCATGCTCAAGGGCTTTCACGTGTGAACTAACGGAGGAGGGGGTCCGCGCCAGGCGCCGCGCCGCGCCGGAGATCGAGCCGCAATCAATCACGGCGACGAAGGTCCTCAAATGATACAGGTCCATAGTTAGCCTTCGGAAAAGCTGATAGTTGCTTTCAGAAATCGTGCGCGACGCATATGTCAATGTTCGCCTATTATTATCGTAATGTCAGTTGAAGACGGGAACAAGGTAATGCAAATGCAGTCCATAAACGAAGCAGAGGCGGCTGGCGTGGATACTGGTTGGGAGGCGCAAGAATTTTTCGAAAGCAAACTACGCTATGAAACAGATCCGGCCGATGTATACGCCGACATAGAAAAGGACAAAACAGGTTTCGTGCTTTTGGATGCGCGCTCTTGGGCTGCTTACCGGGAAAAGCACGTTGTCGGCGCGATTAGCATGCCTCACAGTTCAATTGACCGGACGCGACTGGAACCTTATCCGGCAGATACGCTCTTCGTTGTTTACTGTTGGGGGCCCGGGTGCAACGGATCAAGCAAAGCCGCGCTCAAGCTAGCTCGGTTGGGGTACAGGGTAAAGGAAATGATCGGCGGCATCGAGTACTGGGAAAGGGAAGGTCTGCCTCTAGCGATGTCGGAGTAATTTTGCTCGGGCTTGCCATCGGCAGCTTTCGATATTGAGCCTAGGTTTCAGCGGCTGTCGCAGCAGTCGTTGCATCTGGCGTGACGGCGGGCGACGCGGCATCCGCGGGGGTGGGGGACAATGCAGGTTCTGGCGTCCGAGTTGGAGTCGCCTTTGGCAAAGGCGGCAGATCAGAGATCACGGTCAAAGCGGTCGGATCAAAGCCGACGCAGAAAAAGTCGCTGAGCCTGCCCCAACCATGTTCTCCACTAGCAAGCTCGACGAGCATCCAATCTCTGGCTTCGGTGCTGCCAAGGACCAGTACCGGCACGTTGCGCAACGCGAGTTTCACCTGGTCGTACAGTCTGCCTGGGCCGGCGAACAAGGACAGGTCGCGCAAAGGGGCGCATTCGGGGTCGGCAGTTTTGACGCTGATACGGCGTTCGATACGCGTTCCAATCTCGTCCTGAGCGGCGAGAACCAGGTCAAAGTCCGTTTCGGGCACGCCACGCAAGACCATTTTGCGGGTACCTCCGCCCGGGTCTTCTTCGGAGACAATGTTGAATTGCGACGGAAAGCGCAGGTCGCTCGACACGGCGCCTTCAGTTCGCCAGGTTACGAGCAACTCACCCTCAACCTTGCGGAACATTTGCCCCCGATCGGCTTCAAAATGCGTGATCGTCACCGGTTGATATACGTCCAGCTGTCGCTTCTCTATATCCGTTAATTCGTCCGCTACAGCGATCAAAGCGACTTCAATCGGATCGGCGTAGTCGGCGGTTGACAGAGCAAAAAATCCCGCGTCGGCATCCAATTCCGCTATCGGGGCGCGATCAATTTCGATGACAAAGCGCTCCGCGAAGCTGGCTTGCCAGTTCAACTCCACGGTTGTTCCACGGGCCACCTGTGATTCCGAAATCGCGAAAGAGCTTATTTCGGGCGGCGGTCTGCGCGCCAGCAAGGCAAATAGCGTCATCGCGAAGGCGGCAATCAGTACGATAGCGGCTCCAATATGACGGGCGGACAGTCTCGGCTTGACCAGGACGCCCGCCGGGATCGCCGCCAGATAGGCGGAGTCGTTGTCAGCCTGTACAAGCAGCGCAAAGGGAATTTCACGAGACTTGCCAAGCAAGGGGCGGTCCCGCGCGGCAACGCGACAAGAAACGATCCCGCGCTGACCGGCCGCGAGCTGAACGCCGCGTTCCATGAGGTCAATATCAAGTTGGCCTTCCGGATCCCCCGCGCTGAGCGCGAGTCGCAGGTCTTCGTTGCCTTGATTAAGCATGAAGAGTTGCAAGGACTTGCCCTCTCGCACAAGCGCCGGTTCCACCGCCAGGCTCAAGCCGCCAAAACCATGCAGCCTGACCATCAGCCCCACAAGCAGGTCCGAGTCATCATTATCAGTTGTGCGCATGACGATGGTGGCGGGGTACTCCCCGGGCTCGATGTCGGCGCGACGCGCCGGCGCCACGCTCAAAATAATGAAGGCCGTATCATCGCCGTCAAGCCGCCCTGAAGATTGGCTCAGCTTGGCCCAGTTCACCGGCAGGCCGTCGACGTCAATCGTAAACGTTATCTCCTGGGCGCCCCGGTTGGTCACAGCGATTTCCAGGGAACTGCTGGACGCCGGGTAGACGTCAAGGACGGTTTTCTCCAGTTCGACATGAAGCGAGGCCCTTATCGGCCGTGTGTTCTCGCTAATGGAAGCCATCGGGAGCGTAGGTTGGCTGTCACTGGGGTAGAATACGATCTTGGTCTTGCCAAGCGCGAGTTCCGTAACTTCTCTCATCGGGCGCGGCAAGCTGTCTCGCACATGCGATCCGGCGAACATGATGCCGGCCAAGGGGTCGAGATTGATTGCATGGACCAGGCCATCCAGCAGTTGCAGGCGACAATGTCGATCGGATACCGACGGATCAGCAAGGACGATCCCATTGTCGGCAGCAGTGCCGATGGTTGTCACTTCCTTCGATAAACGATAGCTCTTAATTGCCCCTGCGGGCTCGTGGACGTCGAGTCGACCATACATGGCTATGCTCAGCTCCCGTGAAATCTTGCGACGAGTCAGCCAACCGGGTTCGTCGTATTGTAGCTAGGAGTGAAAGAGCGGCAAAGTGGCAGACCGTCGCGTATTACAATCGCAGGTCTCAGCTTGTCCTCGGCCGACGATTGGGCTAGGGTAGGGCGATGCCGTTATAGCAGAGAAGCAGGCGAGACAGTGACCGACAAGATCATCTGCGTGACGCCCAATGCCGCTTTGGATCGCACGCTTGTTGTGCCCGATTTTGCCGTAGGACATATTTCGCGCATCAGTCGCGGCGTAGTCGTGCCAGGCGGCAAGGGACTCAACATGATGCGAGCTGTGAAGATCCTCGGCGGTCGTCCCCTGTCGATGGGTTTGCTGGGCGGGCATACCGGGCGCATGGTGGCGGCGATGGTGCAGGAAGCGGGTTATAAGGCCGAATGGACCTGGTTCGATGGCGAAACCAGAACCTGCACAATCATTGCCAACGCGGATGGCGTTTCGACGGTCATCAATGAATCCGGACAGGTCGGGAGCTCTGATTGGCGCGCGTTGGCGGACGATGTCTGTCGAGTCGCGGAAAGCCAGACTGTGAGCGCGATCTGCTTTTGCGGCAGCGTGCCGGAAGGCGTACCGGCAGATGCCCCGGCAGATGCCATAGGGCGCCTGAAGGCCTTGGGCAAGCGCGTTTGGATCGATAGCAGCGGCCGGGCGCTTTCGAATGCGATCGCGGCCAGGCCCTTCGCCATCAAGGTGAATGCGGAGGAGCTGGCGGCCGCGATGAAACTTGATGTTCAAAAGCGGAGGGAGGTCATTGACGCCGCCAAAGCCTTGCTCAACGATGGCATCCAGATCGTTGTTGTTTCGCTGGGGGCGGAAGGCGCGCTGCTGTTCACCAAGGATGCATTCCTCAAGGCGACGCCGCCAGGAATCCAAGCGGTTGATCCTATCGCCAGCGGGGATTGTCTTCACGCCGGCATCGTGACAGCATTGGCGCGCGGCCAAAGCCATGCCGAAGCAATCCGCAGCGGGGTAGCAGCCGGTACTGTCAACGCTTTGTACGCCGGCGGGGCGCAGTTCAGTTACAGCCACTATCTGCGGATGCTGTCGGATACGCGCGTGGAAAACCTGTCTTGCTAAGCGCCCAAAATTTTACAGTTTCTTATAAATTTTCATATACATTTCTTATGCGCGAAGCATATGATTGCCAGCGTGCTTTCGTTGGGTTCATGACAATCTAAGCTCCGCTCTCTACGTTTTGTCGTTTGTGAGGGCGGACACAGACAGAAAAGACGTTTTTCGGGATGAGCGAGAAAGGTCTCAGCCTATGATCAATGTGCATAACATCAGCAAACGCTACGGCGCGATTGAAGCGCTGCGCGGGGTGAGTTTTTCCATCGAACCCGGAGAAATCGTCGGCTTGCTCGGACCTAACGGCGCCGGAAAATCAACGGCGATCAAGATCATTACCGGATTCCTTCATCCCGATGACGGCTGGGTTGAAATCGACGGCAAAGGCGTCCTGAGCGATCTGCGCGCGGTACAAGCCAGGATCGGTTACCTGTCGGAGAATACACCCTTGTATCCCGAGCTATCGGTGCAGGGCTATTTGATGATGATCGCCGATCTGCGGGACGTGCCAGCGGCTCAGATGCTCGGTTTGCTGTCGGAAGCCATCTACGGCACGGGCTTGCAGGACTACCTGACCCGCCCGATCTCTTCGCTTAGCAAGGGCTTGCGCCAACGGGTTGGCTTGGCGCAGGCGATCTTGCACAAACCCAGCTTCTTGATTCTTGACGAGCCAACCGTTGGCCTGGATCCAACACAGATCGTCGAGATTCGCGCCTTGATCAAGGGCTTGGCGCAGGACAGCAGCGTATTGTTTTCGTCGCACATCCTTTCCGATGTCGAAGCGATTTGCGACCGTGTCATCATCATCATCAATGGCCAGGTAAAGGCGGATCAAAACCTGCAGGAATTGCGGCGGAGCAATGACGCTCTGCTGGTCCTGCAAAGTGATGTCGAGGGCATTTTCGCGGACCTGGGTGAGATTGAAGGCGTTACCCGGGTCGACGCCGTCCAGTCGGCTGACGGTTTTCCCGCATATCGCATCAGCAGCAACCTGGAAGTCACGCCGGCCGTCTACGCGATGGCGCGCGCCAAGGACTGGGCAGTCAGGGAGATTCGCCGCGACGATATCACGCTCGAGTCCTTCTTCAATCAACTGGCGACCAGGGCATAGGAGGGGCATGATGAAGAAGATTCTCTCGATTGCCAAGAAGGAACTCAAACTTTATTTTGGCTCGCCCATGGCTCTCATCTTTGTCGGGGTCTTCCTGGTCTTGACGCTCTTCGTTTTCTTCTGGGTGGATTCGTTTTTTGCGCGCGGCATCGCCGATGTCCGGGCGCTATTTGAATGGATGCCGCTGCTGATGATCTTGCTAGTTGCGGCCTTGACCATGCATCAATGGAGCCGTGAAGAAGACAGCGGCAACTTGCAGGTCTTGCTTACCATGCCGGTGCGGCTGGTTGAACTGGTCGCGGGCAAATTCTTGTCGGCGCTGACGCTGGTTGCGGTTGCGCTGGCCCTGACCTTCTTCTTGCCCTTCACGGTTGCCAGCCTGGGCAACCTCGACTGGGGACCAGTTATCGGCGGATATCTGGCGACGCTTTTATTGGCGTCGTGTTATATCGCGATCGGGCTCTTCCTGTCTTCGAGAACGGATAATCAACTGGTAGCGCTTATAGGCACTGTCGTCGTTTGCGGACTATTTCAGGCTATCGGCTCTCCCGCTATCACCGATTTACTCGGGGCGAGCACGGGCGAGATCTTGCGCTTGTTTGGCACAGGCAGCCGCTTTGAAAGCATTGAACGCGGCGTCATTGACCCCCGCGACCTGGTCTATTATCTGTCGCTGACATTGTTCTTCTTGGCCGCCAACATCTTGTCACTGGAAAGCAAACGCTGGAGCAGGGGGGATCAACAGCGACTTGGTCGCTTGAACGGCAAGATTGCTCTGGCTTTGGTTGGCGCCAATCTGCTGGCATTCAACCTGTTGATCGCTCCGGCCGGTGCGGCACGGCTGGATCTCACGCAGCACAGGGAATACAGCTTGTCCGAAGTGACTCGGCTATTGTTGGAAGGATTGCAAGAACCGCTTCTGATTCGCGGATATTTCAGCGAAGAGAGTCATCCCTTGTTGGCGCCGCTGGTCCCGCGCATCAAGGATACCTTGCGGGAATATGAACTGGCCGCGAAGGGCAAACTGGAACTGGACTTTGTCGATCCGCTGGCTCATCCGGAATTGGAACGCGAAGCGAACCAGATCTACGGCATTCGACCGACGCCGCTGCAAGTCAGCGACCGCGGCGGCGTGTCCCTGGTCAATGTTTATTTTGACTTGCTGATCGTTTACGGCGACCAGACCGCGACGCTCAACTTCACGGATCTTGTCGAGATCGTCGACTCGCCCTTTGGCGTCAATGTGCGCTTGCGCAACCTGGAATACGATCTGACAAGCAACATACAGCGGGTTGTCTATGGTTTTCAAAGCCTGGAGGCCGTGTTGGCATCGTTTGATCAACCGGCTGCAATGACCTTGTATCTGACGTCTTCCACCTTGCCGCCCTCTATGCAAGAGCTCAGCCGGACTATCGAGGAAGTTGCGGAGGACATCACGGGCGCCAACCCCGACAAAGCCAGTTTCAAGATCGTCGATCTGTCCGCCCCTGAGGCGGACACCAGCGAAGAGGAGCTGGCCGAACGCTATCAGATTCAGCCGGTGGCGACGAGTTTTTTCGCTGTAGAGACCTTTTTCCTGCATCTGGTAGTGGAGACCGGGGACGGTTTTCAGGTGATCTTCCCCTCCGGCGAGCTGAGCCAGGCCGAGATTCGCAAGTCCGTCGAAGCGGCCTTAAAGCGCTCGTCCTCAGGATTTCTAAAAGTGATCGGCTTGTGGACGCCGCCCGGGCAGGCGATTGACCAATTCGGACGCCAGATGCCAAACCTGCAGCAATATGCGATCTTGGAAGACAGCTTGCGCGAATCCTATGAATTGCGCCGACTGACGCTTGATGACGGCAAGGTCCCCGACGATCTCGATGTGTTGATCCTGATCGCGCCACACAGCATGACGGATTTGCAGCGTTACGCCATCGACCAGTACATCATGCGCGGCGGTTCGCTTATCGCCGCCGTCGGGCACTATCGCCTCGGCCTTGATCCCATACAGGGTACGCTGGTGCTGGATGTCAATGAAAATAGCATTGCCGAGATGCTGCGCAGTTATGGCGTTGACATTGGCGAAAGTCTGGTGATGGATCAACAGAATGCGCCATTCCCCATGCAGACGCAGCGCGACCTGGGTGACATGGTCGTTACCGAAGTACAGGCTCTGGACTATCCATTCTTTATCGACGTCCGCCCGGACGGTCTCAATGTTGAGAGCAGCATTGTCAATAGCTTACCCTTCGTCACCATGAACTGGGCGTCGCCGGTCCTCGTCGAAGAGTCCCGGTTCGACGACGCCAGGTCCAGAGAACTGATTCGCTCGAGCCCGGCATCCTGGGAAACCAGCGACAGCAACTTGCAGCCCGATCTGGAGTTGTACCCCGAATTGGGCTTCATGATCGGCGCCGACCAGAAACCGTTCCCGCTGGCGGTCCTAGTGGAAGGTTCATTTGAGAGCTTTTTCCTCGGCAAGGATTCGCCCTTCAAAGTCGAAGACGGCGGCGAGTCGGCTGTGGAAGTAGAGAGCGCCGAGCAGGCGGCAATCGGTTTGATCGAGCGCTCGCCGGGCAATACGCGATTGATCGTCTTGGGCAGCTCGGAATTTATCAATGACAACGTATACCAGATATCGCTGAACTTTAGCGGCGACCGCTTCGCCAGCAATTTGCAACTCTTCGGGAACGCTATCGATTGGCTGACCGAAGATCTTTCCCTGGCCTCTATTCGCAGCCGGGGCAGCGCCGCGCGCATCCTGCCGCCGATACCGGAGGAACAGCAGAATCAGTGGGTGCTGATGAACTATGCTGTGGCTCTGGTCGGACTGCTTATGATCGGCATATTATGGCAATTGCAAGTCCGCGCCGAAGAACCTCTCGCGTTGATCGCGCCGGCCGACGTAAGAGGTGACAATTCAAATGAGGGCGCCAGCATAATCGAAGGAGGCGCATGATGCTGAACCGAAGCAATATGACCCTCGCAGCCGCGCTGGTTGTTCAGATCGTTTTGCTGGCCATTTCGGTCGGCGCAAGAACGGGCAGGGAAGACCGGACTGTGCAGCCGCTTTGGCCGGGATTCAAGGCCGACGATGTTAGAGAGTTGGTCATCGCCGATGATCTCGACAATTCCTTGACCATCGCGCGCCGCGATGATGGCTGGGTACTGCCCAAGGCCGACGACTTCCCGGTGAACAGTGACAAAGCCGATGAACTGCTGGCCAGCATCGCAGGACTGGATACGGGTCGACTTGTCGCGAGCAATCCGGCGAACTTCGCGCGGCTCGAAGTGGCTGAGGAGGAATTCCGGCGCAAACTGAGCATCGCCAGCGGCGACGAGACTAGAGCGCTCTATCTTGGCGGCAGCGCCGGGGCCGATACGGTATACGCGCGCCTTGAAGGCGACGACCGGGCCTATCTAGGGACGGGCCTCAGCGCTTGGGAAGCCTCAACTCAGGTATCCGGGTGGATTGATACCAGCTATATCAGCGTCCCGCAAGAAGACCTCATCAGGATCAAGGTGAGCAATGCGAATGGCAGTTTTGAGTTCGAGCCTGATGGCGGGACCTGGCGATACCTAGGCTTGCCAGAAGGCGAAGCTTTTGAAGATACCTTGATGCCGAGCATAACCCGCAATGCCTCCTCCATTATTATGGTTGAGCCGCTCGGTCGGGTCCCCCTGGATGAATACGGCCTGGCCGAACCGACGGTCACAGTTGAAGTCGCGTACATGCAGATTGTCGAGCTGGAAATGGAGAGCGCCCAAGACGATGCGGACAGGGGAGAGAACGAAGCTGATGACGGCGAAGATATAGTATCATACACGACCGAAAGCTACACCTTATCCTTCGGCACGAAACGAGACGACGGCAATTTTGTCTTGAAATCTTCGACCTCGGATTACTTTGTGACTGTCCGCGAGTATGCGCTGGACACGTTTAGCGATTTGAGCCAGGCGGATCTCCTGCGGGTTAGCGAGGACGAGGCGGAAAGCGCCCCCGAGGTCGCGGGAGAATAAGTCGAAGCTCCTTCTGGCCGGCAACCCAGAACTTGAGGCTGATCCGGATCACGGTCGGGACCAGCCTCTCCATCCGCATGTTGCCGGTGTTCGCCTTCCCCTCGTTATTTGGCTTTTGGGCTCGTATAATGCAGCGCGTTAATCCCGGCTATCGCAGGCAGCAAGGAGCGTCATGGCGAATCCTCTGAACTTCCAGCAGGTCATTCTAAAACTGCACGAGTTCTGGGCGGCGCAGGACTGCGTCATCTGGGAGCCGTATAACGTGCAAGTTGGGGCGGGCACGGGCAATCCCGCGACGACTCTGCGCGTATTGGGTCCCGAGCCCTGGCGCGTGGCTTATGTCGAACCGAGCGTCCGACCCGATGATGGCCGCTTCGGGGAAAATCCCAATCGCATGCAGAAATACTATCAATATCAGGTCATCCTGAAGCCGGACCCGGGGGATCCCCAAGAGCTTTACCTGGCGTCGTTGGAGGCGCTGGGCATCAAGCAGCGGGAGCACGATATTCGCTTTGTCGAAGACAACTGGGAATCGCCCGCCCTGGGCGCTTGGGGGCTGGGTTGGGAAGTGTGGCTGGACGGCCAGGAGATCACGCAATTCACCTATTTCCAGCAAGCGGGGGGCATGACGCTTGATCCGGTAAGCGTGGAAATCACCTATGGGATCGAGCGAATTGTATTGGCTTTGCAAGGGAAGGATTCCGCCTGGGAGATCGACTGGCTGGAGGGCGTAAACTACGGCGACATGATGTTCAACGAAGAGGTAGAGCACTGTCGATATTATTTTGATGTCGCCGATGTCAGCGCGCTCAAGCGGGTCTACGATACCTATGAACGCGAGTATTCACATGCGCTGGAAGGCGACGCCTTGATCAGCGCCTATGATTACGTGCTCAAGTGCAGCCATCTCTTCAATGTCCTGGATACCCGCGGCGCTATTGGCGTCACCGAGCGCGCGAACTATTTCCGCCGAATGCGCGAAATGACGCGGACGATCGCCAAAGAGTACGTTCAAAAGCGGGAGGCAATGGCCTATCCGCTGATGAAAATGGCGGATAAATGGAAAGCTCCTCCAGCTCAGGTAGCTGGCGCAATGCCGGCGGCGCCGACGGCAGCGGCGGACCTGCTGATTGAAATCGGCGTGGAGGAAATGCCCGCCGATGATGTCGCTGACGTATTGTCACAATTGCAAAGTTCCGTTCCGGCGCTGTTCGATGCATTGAAACTCGGGAACAGGGGTATTGAGGTAAGCGCGACTCCGCGCCGTATTGTCATAATCGCGCATGAGGTCGCTCACAGACAGAGCGACGAAGAGTTCCTTGCCAAGGGTCCGCCGGCGGCGCGGGCATTCGATGAAAGCGGCAAGCCTACGCGAGCGGCTGAGGGCTTCGCCCGCGGCAAAGGCATTGATGTCGGCGAACTGGTCGTCCAGGAGATCGACGGCGGCAGTTATGCGACGGCGCTGGTGAAAATTGCCGGTTTACCAGCAACAGAAGTGCTGGCGGGCGAATTGCCAAAATTCTTGTCCGAGATAAGATTTGGCAAGTCGATGCGTTGGAATGCCAGCGGACTTGCTTATTCGCGCCCGATTCGCTGGATCGCGGCCCTGTTCGGCGAAACGGTTATACCCTTCGAGCTTGGGGGCGTCGCCAGCGGAAATGTCACTCGTGGACTGCGCCCATATGGTTCGAAAGAAACCCTGATCGAGGGCTTGGAGGCCTATAAACGCCTTTGTGATGAAGACGGCATCAAGCTCGGCTTTGACCAGCGGCGCGATTCGATACAAGAACAAATCCATATGCTGGCGAGTGATGTCGGCGGCATCGTTTCGTCAGACGGGGATCTGCTGGATGAAGTGACAAACCTGGTTGAAGCGCCGACAGCCTTCCGCGGCGAATTTGACAGAGCATATCTTGAATTGCCGCGCGATGTGCTTGTCACTGTCATGCGCAAACATCAGCGCTATTTCGCCGTCGAAGATGAAGCTGGCAATCTGATGCCTTACTTCATCGGCGTGCGCAATGGCGACAGCGAGCATTTGGACAAAGTGATCCATGGCAACGAACAAGTCATACGCGCGCGCTTTTCCGACGCCAGATTCTTCTATCAAGCGGATATCAAGAAGCCGCTGCAAGCGTATCTGCCGCGCCTGGACACCTTGACATTTCAAGCGGAATTAGGCTCGATGCGCGAGAAAAATGACCGCGTGGCTTCTACAATTGACGATCTCGGCGAGTTGCTCGGTTTCAACCGATCTGATATCGACATCGCGCGACAAGCGGCGGGGATCGCCAAGGCCGATCTGGCGACGAGCATGGTCGTGGAGATGACCTCGCTGCAAGGCGTCATGGGGCGCGAATACGCTTTGCGAGAAGGATACGATCCGGCCGTCGCACTGGCGATAGCCGAACATTGGCTGCCGAGCGGGGCAGGCGACAAATTCCCGACCAGCGCCCCCGGCCGATTACTTGCGCTGGCGGACAAGTTGGATAGCCTGGTGGGACTGCTGGCTGCCGGCTTGGCGCCGAAATCAACATCGGATCCCTATGGCTTGCGGCGTTCTGCCCTGGGTATCGTACGAATTCTCGTGGAAGCGCGCATCTCCGCAGATTTGCGCCCGGCGATTAAAAGGATAGCGGAGGCCCAACCGGTCGAGGTCCGCTCGGATATGCGGATTCAGGTTCTTGAATTCCTAACCGGGCGCCTGGACAATTGGCTGAGCGATAAACTGTGCGTTCCGCGCGACGTCATCAGCGCTGTCTTGGCCGAGCAGGCGGCAAATCCTTTTCGCGCCGTTCAGGGTATCGAAGAACTCGCGCATTGGGTGGGAAAACCGAATTGGGAATCCATTCTGGATAGCTTTGCCCGTTGCGCGCGAATAACGCGGGATGAAGGGGCGCAGTCCTTTTATCCGGAGTTGCTCGAAGAGCCGCAAGAGAAAACGCTGTACGGGGCCTATTCATCAAGCGCCAAGAACCTGGGCGACGAAGACAACATCGATGGATTCCTGACCGGCTTTGCAGGGATGGTACCGGCGATTACAGACTTCTTCGATCACGTGCTGGTGCATGCCGACGACAGCCAATTGCGCAAGAATCGAATCGCGCTGCTTCAGCTAGTAAGCGGAATGCAGCGAGGTCGAGCCGACCTCAGTGAATTGGACAACTTCTAGGCTCGTTGCCTCGCGGTTATGTTATTGGAACGTATTTCGAAACTATAAATGGCGGGCAAATGCTTGCGTAAGCAAGACAACTGGGCATAATTAACAGCATACCATCGGTTAGATCTTCCAATCTGGTCGCGCTGCTATGGCATCTCGCGACCAGCAAAGTTATACTCGACACTTGGTACGGTTTGGGGGTGGCTCGTCCATGTCAACGACGGATGAGATCAAATCACGCATCGACATTGTCAGCTATGTGCAGCGGTTCGTGCCTTCGTTGAAGAAAGCGGGGCGCAACCACAAAGCCTGCTGCCCCTTTCATACTGAGAAAACGCCCTCGTTTGTGGTCAATCCGGAACGCCAAACCTGGCACTGCTTTGGCGCTTGCTCCGAGGGCGGCGATCTATTCACTTTCGCGCAGAAGATCCACGGCTGGGACTTCAAAGAGGCGCTGCAAGAGCTCGCTCAAGAGGCTGGGGTGCAGCTTCGTCAGCAGACGCCGCAGCAGCGGACCCGCAGCGATGAATTGGAGCGCCTGCGCGGGCTGCTTGCCAGCGCTGCCGAAATGTATCAAAGCCAGCTATTGCATCCCGGCGCAAACGCGGTTTTGGGATACGTTCAAAAAAAGCGTGGCTTGACCCCGGAAACTATCCAAACTTTTCAATTTGGCTACGCGCCCGATAGCTGGAACTTCGTATTGCAGGGCTTGGGCGCTTTGGGCCACAGCGAGGACGAGATCATCGACGCCGGCTTGGCCGTCCGCAACGATAATGGTCGTGTCTACGACCGATTCCGCAATCGCCTGATGATCCCGATCCGCGATGAGCGCGGCCGGGTGGTCGGTTTTGGCGGACGCGCGCTCAACTCGGATGACTCGGCCAAATACATCAACTCGCCAGGGACGGCGCTCTTCGACAAGAGTCGCTTGCTCTTTGGACTGGATAGCGCCAAAGCGGCCATACGCGAAACGGGCACGGCTGTCGTCGTCGAGGGCTATATGGACGTGATTCAAGCGTATCAAGCCGGCTATCGCAACGTGGTGGCGCAAATGGGCACGGCGATGACCGAAGCGCAGATTCGTCGTCTGGCGCCGCGTTACGCGCGCAGAATAGTCATGGCGCTTGATGCCGATGAAGCGGGCCAAAGCGCGACGCGCCGCAGTCTGGAAGTGGCTCGACAGACGCTTCAACGGGATTATGCCGGTAGACTATCGATCGATATTCGGATTCTGCAAGTCCCGTCCGGGAAGGATCCTGACGATTTCTTGCGCGAAGCCCCGGGCGAGTGGGGCGCTCTGGTGGAATCCGCGCAGGACGTGGCCGACTTCGTAATTGACATGGAAACGGCCGGTTTGAGGGGAGACGCGACCCTGCAAGCGAGGCAGCAGCTTGCAAAGGAAGCGTTGCCGATTTTGATCGCTTCCGAAGACAATCTTTATCAGCGGGAGAACGTGCAGAAGTTGGCGCGTCGCCTGCGGATAAGCGAACGTGATCTCTTGGCGTGGTCGCAGCGCGAACAAGCTCAAATGCCGGGCTCAGGCGGCCTGGTCGCGTCCGAAGACATCGCGCCGCCCGCAATGGATGCCGAATTGGAGCTTCCGCCACCGGAATACTGGGACAACGAGGACGATACGGCCCCGCGCGATAGTGGGGATTCAACGCAAACGATAGCCTCGACACAGTTGCGCGCTAGCGAACCCTATTGCCTGAGTTTGCTGCTCAGGAATCCCGACCTGTTGTTCCAGGTCAATCGCAAGCTGCGTGAATTGGCGGGCAATGACGAAAACTTGCTCAACGGCCCACTTTGCGATCTGTGCGTTGAGGATTTCACGGGCAGCCAATTCCGTATCTTGATGGCGCACTTGCAAGAGGCGATGTCGCAAGACGAGAAAGAGCCCCTTGACTACATCGGCGCGGCGCTTGCCGGGGAGTTGCATGCCGAGTATCGATCGCTGTTAAGCGAAGAACCGGCGGCGATTCGCTCGCTTTCCCTCGGTACTTACCGGGTAGATCTGCAAGACATTCGCAGCCGGAGTCGGGATGGGCGAATGCGAGGCGACGACTTGCAGAGCGAGTTAATAAACAGGGCATTACGCCTGCGTTTGGAGCGCCTCGAGCACGAGCGGGTGGAAATGCAGTATTTGCAGGAAGAGGCAAGTTCTACTGCTGATCTCGACAATGCGCACAGGGATCAGCTCAGCTGGAAGATCATGTTGTCGATGACCGCAAAGGCGCGGCTCGACTTGGCAGTCACTTGAAGCCTCGAATAGCTGTGCGAAAGCGAACAAAGGCCAATTGCTATGCTATGCGCATGCGTCGGAGGCAATGGCGGAAGCGGGATGACTGATGGCAGGTAGGAAAAAGAGCATCAGACAATACAGCAACTATGAAGACACCGACGAGCATCGCTTGATGTCGGGTACTGATGATACGACGGGCAGCCTTTCCCGCTCGGACTATGATGATGACATCGCCAGCGGTGAAACGACTGGCGGAGGCGCCTTCGACAATATGCCGCTTTCCGATGATCCGGTGCGCATGTATCTCAAGGAAATAGGCCAGGTGCCGCTGCTGGATAGCAATCGCGAGATGTGGTTAAGCGCGCAGATTGCCGCCGAACAGCAGCTCGAAGCGCTCCGAGACGAATTGATGAGTCTTGACAACCCGCAACTGGGCAAGCGCGATCCCAATCATCTGGATGTGGAAAGATTTGCCTATCGAAAGCTAAGCGCGAACTGGCAGAAACTCCGCGAAGTCACCCAGCCCTTCGACGTGGAAATGCCCGATTTTCTCAAGGTGCTATACGAGGTACAGGCGATTATCAGTAATTGGAATATGGAGGAAGAGTCTTACATTCGACATTATCTCATGCAACGCCAATGGGGTCGCAATGACGCCTGGACCGGCGTCGCTCAGTTGCTATTCGAAATTGTACATGCCTTGTTCCTGTTTCCCATCGAACATCAAATGCACATGCGCCTGCATTTTCACCGTGAGCATGGATTGCCGAGCTTCGAAGAATTTGACAACTGGATCGAAGATACAATTGACCCGATCGACTTGGCAAAGCAGCAGCAAGAGCAAGTGGAGAGCCAAGCCGCTTTGGCGATAGAAGATCTTACGCGGGCGAATCTTCGCCTGGTCGTTAGTGTGGCGAAGCGATACATGGGTCGGGGCATCAGTTTCCTGGATCTGATTCAAGAAGGCAACATCGGTCTGCTGCGCGCAGTGAACAAATTTGACCATACCAAAGGCTACAAATTCAGCACTTATGCGACCTGGTGGATCCGACAAGCGATAAGCCGAGCAATTGCCGATCAGGCCCGTACAATCCGCATTCCCGTGCATATGGTCGAAACCATCAATCGGCTAATGCGCGTGCAACGCGAACTACTGCAAACCCTCGGCGCGGAACCGACGCCGGAACAGGTCGCGTTGGAAATGGACTTTTTGACCGATGAGGATCGCGAAGCCATCAAACAGCGGACACGTGACGGTGTTCCCTTGGATGGCAATTTGAATCGCAAGTTGCGCCGCGCCGCGCAGAAAGTGCGCAAGATCATGCGCATCAGCCAAGAGCCGATGAGCCTCGATATGCCAGTGGGTCAAGAAGACAGCAGCCAGCTCGGCGACTTCATCCCGGACGACAATCTGCCGGGACCGGTGGATGCCGCCAGCCGCCAATTGCTCAAGGAACAGATACGTTCGGCGCTCGGCGTCTTGAGCGAACGCGAACGGCACGTCTTGGAAATGCGTTTCGGTTTGCTCGATGGCCAGGACAATACACTTGAAGAGGTGGGCCACTTTTTTGGCGTAACGCGCGAGCGCATCCGTCAGATCGAAGCGAAAGCCCTGCGCAAATTGCGCCATCCTACGCGCTCCCGTCAATTGCGCGACTACCTGGAAATGTAGCGATATCGGCTTTTCCAAGTCGATTTATCCATGAAAATCCGACAATTGCATGACTGGGATCTGAGCCCGAAAGATGCCGTAGCCCTGCAAAAGAAGCTGGCGACGCGGCTGGTGAGTTCCAGTCCCCTGGACCTGCATCGCGTCCGTACAGTTGCAGGCGTCGATGTCAGTGTCAAACGCGGGCTCACCTGCGCTTGTGTGGTCGTCCTGAGTTTTCCTGCATTGGAAAACATAGAGACCGTTTGCATGGGGCAAGCGACCAGTTATCCCTATATCCCGGGTCTATTGACCTTTCGCGAGGGACCGGCGCTGGTGGCTGCATTCCGTAAATTGCGGAACGCGCCGGATGTCTTCATCTTTGACGGCATGGGACAAATGCACCCGCGCCGCATGGGCATCGCGGCGCATCTGGGTTTGTGGCTGGGACGCCCGACAATCGGTTGCGGCAAACGGCATTTCATCGGCGAGTATCAGCAGCCCGGCAATGTCAAGGGCAGTTCAGCAAGTGTAACTTATCAAGGAGAACAAGTAGGACTTGTGCTGCGCACCCGGCCGAACGTGAAACCGATCTACGTATCGGTTGGACATTTGGCGGATATCGAAAGCGCGGTTCAATTGCTGCTGGCCTGTACGCCCAAGTTCCGGCTGCCGCTGCCGATTCGCATGGCGCATCGAGCGGCGTCGGAGGCATGCGCGCCGGGCTGAGCCAAGCCCTCCACCAAGCGACGCCATTCCCGCTCAAGACAATAAGTGGGAAGTTTGCGCTCGAATGTTGTATAGTTGGTGGAACAGAGCAGGTAAACTATTCCGAGCGGCCTTTGCATCAAACACGAAAGGATAATCATGAACCTTCGACGAGCGATAAGTTATCCTTACCGGAACATGCCAAAGATCGTAACTATGGTCCTTATTCTGGGCATTGCCTTGGTTGCGTTTGCATCATTGAGTGAGCGCGGCGAGGAGATGAGAGCGTCTTGGCAGTATGAGAGCCGCGACGGCCGGATCTTGGAGGGTCTTGGGCTTGCAGGACTCATTCTATCGTACACTTGCTTCATGATCTGGCTGGCAGGCTACAGCTTGGATGTGATTCGGCACGCTAGCCGGGGCTACAGTTCATTGCCGGCGATTGACTTCCTGGGAAACCTGGGAAACGGTCTGGTTTTCTGGTTGTCGCGTCTGGTTTGGTGTTTGATTGGAACGATCCTTATCCTGAAGTTTTTAGAACCAGCGCCAAGGCATTCGTATGTCTTAGAATTGGTCTTATGCGCATTTTTCCTGATCATCGCGTCGGAGTCCGTGGTTGCGGCAGCGCACTGCGCCGTGCGCAGGCGAGCAAGCGCCGCCTTTGCATTCCCGCAGAATCTGGCGTTCTTGCTAGGGAATAAGTCGGCATTTGCGGGATTGATCGCCAGGTTGCTTCTGCTGAACACGGCTTACGTAATTGCCAATAACGCCTTTGTCCAGACGATGACCTGGATTGATAGGTCGCTGAGGTTTGACAGCTACCTGATCTACATCGCCATATTTTGCGTTGGCGTCTTGGTCTTTCTACTTCAATACATGTCAAGCCTGCATCTGATTGGCCAATTTGCCTACAATTCTCCGCCTGTTGGACGTCGTCACTACAACAAGTCAGATTACGACCAAGAATAGCCTCCGGCGTCGAGCAACTCCTTGTACAGTTCGAGCGTTTCGTCAATAACCTGCCGCAAGGTAAAATCCCCTAGAACGACTTGCCTTCCTTTGGCGCCCATTTCTTGACGCAAGGCCGGATCGCGTATCAAGCGCTCGACGGCCGCCGCCAGCGCGTCTACATCCTCTGGCGGGACCAAAAGTCCGTTTTCACCGTGGCGCACGATTTCACGACAGCCGGGCGTATCAGTCGTCACACAGGCCCGGCCACAAGCGGCCGCCTCGATCAAAACCTTTGGCACGCCCTCGCCGTAGGTTGACGGCAGGCAGACGATATTGGACTCCGCATACACTTGCGGCATGTCATCGCGTTTTCCCAGCCACTCGATCAAGCCCTCGTCCGCCCAGGCGTACAAGCGCGCGGCGGAAACGTTGAGCGGGCTGGTCGCTTCTTCGTAACCAACCACTCGGAAACGCGCTCTCCCCCGCAGTCGACGCGCAACTTCCACGAACTCCCCGATGCCCTTTTGCCACAGCAGCCTTCCAGCGAACAAGACGACGGGCAGTTCATCCAGCGTTTCGGCCTGTGCTGTAAAGAGTTTTTCATCGACGCCCGAGCCACGGATCAACACGGCCTTTTCGCTCGAAATCATGCCATGTTTCAGGAAGAATTGCCGATCGTCGGCATTTTGAAAGATCATGCGGTTGTGGGCGCACCCCGTCACCGCTCGGAATAAGGGTCGGGTAACCTGACGCAGCAGTGACGCTCGCCGTTCCCTGCTTGCGAATACGTAGCCCAGACCGCTCATGGCATGAATGATCGCGCGCTGGCGCGTGAGACGCGCGGCGATTCCGCCATAAAGGACCGGCTTGATGCTAATGTGATGAATCAGATCTGGCTTGAGCCCCGAATAGAGCCGTCTAAGCGCGTTTATCGTCCGCAATTCGACCAGCGGATTCATGCCGTGCTGGCTGAGAGGAATCGGATGCAGGCGCAGGTTCTGGTCACGGATGCGCTCGACCGAGTCGCTATCCTGTAGGGATGTGGCAACTTGGACGTCGTACCCGCGTTGGCGCGCCGCCAAAGCCAGGGACATGCGATGCGACAGAAAAAAACGCGGGATATTCACCACATACAAGAGCTTGGGCGCCTCACCTGGCATGGCGACGCCTCCACGCGATTGAAATGCACTGGCGACGCGAGGAAATCACTGTCTTCGCTCGTAGCATCCGCTGGCAGCGACTCTTAGGAAGAATCGTCGCGTTCAGGGAGTATGATTTCAGTCGTATCGTCGACGCCTGAAATGCGATCGCTAAGGGCTTCGACAGGCGCGTGGCGCGCCTTTGGCGCGCCTGCCAGCACATAAACCAGCACGCCAAACGAAGACAAACCGAAGCTGGCCAGTATGCCCACCATTTGCAGTTGCCCGAAGAAAATATCGACGACGTCGTCACGGATATGCGTGCCGAAACCGAGTATGTCCGCCAGCCCGGAAAGCGCCGCAAAGAGGATGCCAGTCAGGGCGAGCCGCGTGCCGATTTGCTGCACCAGCGTCGAAGGCACGTCCAGGTAAAAGGTATACTTGAGGTAGACCAGCGCGCCCAGAATCAAGAGGCTGTACCCCATCAGAACCATGACCACTTGAACCAGGCCGATGCCCGCCGTGGGCTCGGCGCCGGTTACACCGGGGAACAAACCCATAAAGCATAGCATGACGCCAAGCGCGCCTAATGCGATGCCGACCTGCGCAAAACGCCACATGAAGCTTTATCCCTCTGGCAGTGCCTCTTTCAGTTTGCGAAGATGATTCCCGCCCAATATCGCCTCGATATCGTCATCGGCGAATCCTCGGTCTCTTAGACGGTCTCCCAGTTGCCATAAGTCGGCTGAGGTATCCACTTCCTCCGGGAAACTGCTGTAAGCGTATCCGCCGTCAATATCGCTGCCCAAGCCCGCATGAGCCGCAGATCCGGTCAACTGACATACATAGTCCACGGCATCTACCCAATGGTCCAAGCCGACGCGTCGATTGGGATCGCTGTGATGCCAGTCCCGCCTCAAGTACCGATTATACACCATGATGCCCATCACCCCGTCACGTTCGGCCAGCGCTCTAATGGTCCGGTCGGGGAGGCCCCGGGGACTGTCATAAAAATAGCGCGGATTGGCGTGACTGGCGATGATCCCGCCTGGATAACGCTCGATGGCTTGCTGACAGGCGCGTTCCGACATGTCGGAGACATCCAGCAGGATTCCGTGATCCGACAGGACGTCCAGCAGTTCATAACCCAGGGTGCTCAGCTCGCCCTCAAAGCCAGCGGCGGCGCAGTAACGTGTAGGCAGACAGGCGGGCGCTACAACTCTCACACCCAGCTCCATCCATTCTTCGAATTGCCGAGGTTCGGTAATAGGCTCCGCGCCTTCCATCAGCGCGACAATGCCACCCACCCGGCCCGAGAGCGGTAGGTCGTCTTGCCAGGAGGCAATAACCGCCTCGAGATCGCTTCGCGTCAGGATCAATCGGATTTGATCACACTCGTCCGCCAGGCGACGGTAATAGTCCATCTGCCATGTCGCCAGGAGTTTGGCGTCGTCGACCGTGCGATATGTGAACTTGTGCCACGATTCTCGCCCTGGAAAGGACTCCGGAATGACGATCATGCTTCCATAGACGATCCCTATACCCGACATCAGATTGTCCGGCAGGCTGGTCATGGCCGGCGGCGCCGTTGATTCGTCTTCGGACTCGCGAAGATGCCATGCCCAGCGCGCGTAATCGCGTCCCAGTTGCTGGGCGTTGAAAGCGATGTTTTGATGGGCGTCTACCATGAACATGTCTGGCGAACTCGCAGTAGCGCGCAATTGGCGCCATTCTAGCCCCTCGCGGACGCCGACGATAGGGCAATTGCCTCTCTTGTGCTATCCTGTTTCCGCGCAAGATCATCGTTCACTGGAAGCGAAACCTAATGCATATCCTGCATGTCAATAACATCACCGTCAACTTCGCCGGGCGGGAATTATACCGCGATCTTTCCTGGGTCATCGGCGATCGGGATCGCATCGGGCTGGTCGGCCCCAACGGCGCGGGAAAGTCGACGCTGCTTAAGGTATTGCTCGGCGATGTCGAACCGGATGAAGGCCATCTCGCCAGGCAAAATGGCACGCGCATCGGCTATCTGCCACAGGATATTGAATTGGCGGGAGGCCTTCGTTTGATAGATGCGGCGATGGTCAAACCACCGGCGCTGGCAGAGCTCGAATCGCGGTTGGAATCTGTTGAAGCGCAATTGTCCGATCCGGCGGTTTACAGCGACGAGGCCGCATTGTCCCAAGTCCTGGAAACGCACGAAGCGCTCCTGGCAAGCTACGAGCGAATGAATGGCCATCGTCATGGGAGCCATGTGCGCGAGTTGCTGGCGATGTTGGGCTTCGACCAATCCGATTATGGACGGGCGACCGAAACCTTGTCGGGTGGCCAGAAAAAGCTGGTGGCTTTGACGGGGCTTGCGGTGGCTGCGCCGGAAATCCTGCTCTTGGATGAGCCGGACAACCATCTCGATGTCTTGGGAAAACGACACCTTGAGCGCTTTATTCTACAGTATCCGGGCAGCGTTGTGCTCATATCCCACGACCGCTACCTGCTGGACGAAGTCGCGTCGTGTACCGCCGAGCTCGAAAATGGCAAGATCACCATTTATCATGGCAACTACTCCTACTACCAGCATGAACGACAGCTTCGGCGCTTGCGACAGCAACAGCTTTACACCACGCAGCAGAAGGAAATAGCGCGCCTGGAAGAGATGATCGAGCGCTTTGAACGCTGGGCAAAACAGGTATTGAGCCGCAAACATATGCTGGCGGCTCGCCAACGACGGCGGATGCTGGCGCAGATGGAAGAGCGTGGCGAAATGATCGACAAAGTATTCGATCAGACGCTGATGGACTTCAAAGTCTCCGGTTGGCGCGGGAGCAAGAAAGTGCTGGAATTGGACCATGTCGCCATGGCCTTCGACGACGAGCAGCTCTTTTTCGGCGCCGATTTGCTGCTGCGTCACGGCGACCGCGTCGGCGTTATCGGTCCCAACGGCGCCGGCAAAACGGTCCTGGCCAGACTGATTCTGGGTGAATTGGAACCCACTCGAGGTCGCATATATTTGGGACCGAGCATCCGCGTCGGCTACTATTCGCAAGAACATCAGACCCTGTCGGGATGGTTGGACAAGACGCCGCTCGATCTCATTCGCAATATGCAGAACAGCAGCGAGTCGACTGCGGTTAACTTTCTGCTGCGCATGGCATTCACCTACGAGCAAGTACGTCAGCCGATTCGGACATTATCCGGCGGCGAACGAAGCCGCTTGCAATTGGCGCAGGTGATGCTGCGACAGCCGAATCTTTTGCTGTTGGACGAACCGACCAACAATCTGGATATCCCGTCGGTGGAAGTCTTGGAAGAGGCCTTAGACGAATTTGTAGGTACGGTGTTGATAATATCGCATGACCGCTACTTCCTGGATCAAACGGTCGATCGAGTCGTCGAGATCCGCGCCGGCCAAATGAAGGAATTCGCCGGCGGCTATACCGAGTACCTTGAGGCGACGGGGCAGGGGAACGCTAACAACTGACAATGCGGATCTGAATGCCGCCTCGCAATCTCTGACGAGTGGACACCTTTTCAGCGGACGGGAAATCGCCGCAAAACCTGAAATTATTTGGGTGATTCTCGGATGACCTGATAGGCCGCTCATGCGACGAGAACGCTTGCGATTTTGCCTGAGCGGGGCAGACCTTTTCGCTGCCGCTCGCGGCTCGCTATAATCCCTTGATGATAAGCACAGGACAGGGACTAGCTTGTTAAAACAACTCCTGCGCGAGCTCTGGCGGCGCGACAGAATCGCTCTGCTGCTCTACCTGCTGACCTTCGTTGTCATGAGCTATCCTTTTGTCACCCGCATGCACAGCCACCTGCCAATGGACAATGTCGATACGCATCAAGCGCTGTGGCAGAACTGGTGGGTACTGGAAGCGCTGAGGCAGGGGCTCGACGTCAACTATACGCCCTACCTGTTTCATCCGGAGGGCCTGGACTACACGCTGCAGCCGCCGCGCTGGACCGGTTTAGTCTTCTGGACACCGCTCTATATTCTCTTTGGCGATCCCTTTGCCTTCAACATGACAGCGGCGATTGGCATTCTGCTGCGGGCATATGGCATGTATCTCTTCGGCATGCTCATCTTCGGGCGCCGCATTCCGGCCTGGGTTTGCGGCGCGTTCTATGCCTTTGCCGGCGCCAACCTGACCCACGCCTTGCAGCAGCCCTTCACCGGCGCATCCGAGTGGATCCCCTGGTTCATGCTGGCCTTTGTATGCGGGCTGATGCAGATTCGGTTCCGCGCTAGCGCGCGCTATATTCTTTGGGCGATGCTTGCAGCGGCCTTTCTGTTTTCTTTGAATGTCTACGCCAACCTGAAAATCGGCATCTTCGCCATGTTGCTTGGCGGGGGATTTGCGCTGCTCTACATGATTGTTCATCGGCTCTGGACGCTTCGAATATTCTGGAAGTCGATGATCATATTCGGGCTGGCCAGCATCGCGATCTGCGCGCCGTCCTT
Organism: Chloroflexota bacterium; assembly: GCA_026707745.1. Taxonomy (GTDB): domain Bacteria; phylum Chloroflexota; class Anaerolineae; order Aggregatilineales; family Phototrophicaceae; genus UBA6055. The sequence continues at coordinate 8,563 of JAPOWG010000006.1, read as the reverse complement.
ATTGCCAATGATTCGTTCTGAAGATTTATTCGCCGCGACCTCCGACCCGGTCATTGCGGATGTCTGGGGAGGCATGGACCTGCTCACATATCTCAAGGCCGATCATGATCGCCCGCTCAATTATATGGGGAGCATCGCAAGTCTAAGCGGCGACCAGGTAGAACACAGCTTTGTGACCTGGGGATTGTCGCATGTGGGTCTGGTCAGTATTTTCTTCGCCTTTGCAGGCCTTGTCTATGCTATCAGAGTTGAACGGCCGGTCCTGATCTGGTTCTTGTTGGCGCTGGTTTTCTGGTTATTGAGCCTCGGCGTCGTGATCTATATGCACAAATCTCCGCTCGACTTTTACTGGACGCCATATCGACTCCTGGAAGACAATTTCATTTTTCGCGCTTTGAAGTGGCCTTTCCGCATGGCTTTGGTATTTCTTTTCCCGTATGCGGTTTTGATCGGATACGGGCTGCATTACCGACTGCGTTCACTTGTATTGAATCGAAAACGGCAAGCGCTTGTGATTGTTTCCGTCATCGCGTTGCTATATGGCACTAGCATCTTTCCCATTCCGACCCGTAACGCGCCGCGTCCACCGTATTTGTCATATTTGGCAGAACTCCCGGAAGGCGCCGTCATTGACGTGCCCTTTGGTCGGCACGTCTCCAAATACTATATGTCGGTGCAACGCTTTCATGGGCGTCCTATCGCCGAAGGCATGATCGCGCGCGTCCCGCCCGGCACTTACGATTACATCAATCAGAACCCGCTGCTAGCGATTTTTCGCGATCCCGGCAAGCTCAACTACGAGGACTTGTCGCTTGAAAACTGGGAAGCGGCTTTCAAGCAGTTGCTGGACGACGGATTCCGTTACCTAGTCATGCATCGAGAAGTTCCCGTCTCCAGCTTTATTGGCCGCGCCAAAGGTTGGGCTCTGGAAATGTTTAAGATTGAACCAAAGTTATACGATGACAATAATGTCATCATCTATGACCTTGCGGATATCAACGCGGAGAATGTGTTGTCGAGGGCCAAGCGTCTCCTAGCCGATTAGAGTACTAGAATTCTCGCCGTTCAGACCTTCGTCTGGCATTTGATCACAGCGCCCGGGATGAAAAAACTGAAGTCATCACTGTCAATTTGATCGGGCAGTTGGAAGCCGCGTCTGATGTCCTGTGAGGCTTCACTGAAAATGGACTTGATCATTTCCCGGTTTTGCCGGGGCGTCTCCATGCGCGTCGTCCATGTGCGGAAGTGCAGTTCGAGCTCAAACTTGTGTATCACCTCGGCGCGGAATCCCGATGCCGACAACAGGGCGCGCCATTCGGATATGCGGTAGTCGCGCACGTGTGATGGATCGCGCAGCAACTCGATGGTTTGCAAAAAAGTATCTTGCGCGTAGTCTTCGCTGGCCATGATGTCGCTGATGATAAAACTGCCTTTCTTCCTCAGAACACGGCGAATCTCGCTTATAGCCTTTTGCGGATGCCCCCAATGATGCGCGCTGTAACGCGACGTTACGATGTCGAAACTGTCGTCTGGAAAGGGCAGGTATTCAATGTCGGCGAGTTGCGGCGTGACGTTGGCAACGCCCCGCTGGCGGGCGAGAAGTTTTACTTGTTTGAGCATCGACCCGGTGAAATCGCAGGCATAAACCCAGGCGACGTTGGGCGCGAAAGCCATAGCGGTGTGTCCGGCGCCGCAGCCGGCGTCCAAGACGACGCTGTTGGAGCGCAGCGGCGCGTTGCGCGCCATAACCTCAAGATCCGCTCCAGAGGCATGCACGGCGCTGATGCGATAGTTGGCCGCGACCTCGCCAAAACGCGTTTGAACCTGTTGCTTTATATCCCGCTTTGCCATAGGTCAGTTTCGTCGATCTTGCTGTCCCGCATCCGGTTCGCACTATCCGAAAAGTCAAACGCACTCTTGGGACTGGTGGATCTATGAGAAGTCGGAATCGAATGCGAGCGCTGGCAGGAACCCGCCAACGAAGGCGTCGCCGAGTCCGATAGTGATCCCGTTCTCCTGTTCGACGGCCGCTACAGGCGCGCAGACCATGCAATTGCCCCCCGCGGCGTTAACGATGTCGGCGAATCGCGCATCTTCCGCATTCGCTTCTCGTTCCCCGATTTCACGATAGTTCGCCATCGTAAAGTCATCCCCATAGCGGAAGCGCGTAGTCGCCATAGTGACGCCCGCCTTTAGCGCCGTAGCGTATCTATCGGCATCGTCGCCATATGCGAGCGCCCAGCGCCGCGTATGCACGACGATGGTCTCGGCTGGAATGAGCCGGCTCAAGTCCGTCAAGGCGCATGTCACGTCATGGGCGTCATGCAATTCCACCGCACGATCAAGATGAGCTTGCAGTTCGTCTTCGTTCATGCTGTAAATGTCAATTCTCGGTCCGAGCTCCCGGAATATCAATTGGCGGAAGCTTGGCTCATAATAGGCGCCATCCTCCATAAAGACAGTGGCATCGCTGGGCAGACGCTTCAAGATTCGTTTGAGCCTGACTAGCCGATCCGCGAGCAACTGTTTGCTTTGGACCGCGTTGAAGCCCGAGATCAGCAACACTTTCGCTTCCGTAATCAGGTCAGCGAAGTCTTCATTCAGATTCATTGAGATTCTTGCGGCATTGCAGTGATAAATGAGACGATTCGACTGTTTGGCGCGAATGTCAATGTCGCCAGCGCGCAGCCTTGCGTCGGCCCCGAACTGCACAATCAGATGCGGATACGTACTGTCGCCCGGATTGCTGCAGATGTAAGGGCAATCTCGGGGTAAAAGTCGGCGCACGTGGCTGTTCATCGTGATCAGATGCAGCGCGGCGGTATATCCCAATACCTGCATCGCGATAGCGGCGCGCACGGAGGTACCGCCCAGCGTGATTTTTTTCTCAAATCGAGCCGCGAAACGCTCGATGATCGCCGAGCTGGAAACGAAGCGCTCGCCCCCGCCTGAAGTCGTCATGAAGTTTAGTATCGAGATTAGGAGATCGCGTTCGGAGCCTATCTCGCTCGGCAAGCCCAACTCATCGGCGCTGATCTCATAAGCGGTGATGAGTTCTTCAAGCACTTCCGCGTTCCAGACGATTTCATAATCGACATTATTGCAGAAGCCGAGGGCAATACGCTCGCTCACGTAGTAGTTGTACCTGGATAGAACGATCCCGGAGGCCAAACGTCAATAGATGAGTTAGGCGCCATCAATATAGCGCCGCCTTGCCCGTCGTTTTGAAGAGGTCAAACTTCTGCCGGCAGACGACTTTCATGGCGTCAATGCACTGTGGATAGATGCTGCTAGGTTCTCGCAGTATAGGATCCCGCAAGACTTCGCGGCACTTCTGATAAAAGGCGTTTTTCATGTCGGCGGAAATATTGATCTTGCAAATGCCCAATTCCACTGCACGGGCGATCTCCTCGTCTGGGTTCCCGGAGCCTCCGTGCAAGACCAAAGGAATATTAACCTTGGCGTTGATCTCTTGTAGCAAGTCCAGGCGAATTTCCGGTTTCATGTCCTTGGGGTACAAGCCATGCGAGGTGCCAATCGCGACCGCCAGCGTATCGACATCGGTGGCGTCGACAAAAGTCTTGACCTGTTCAGGATCGACAAAGACCACTTCTTCGGCGCCGGCTTCGGCCTCTTCGTCGAGTTCGCCGATGGTTCCGAGCTCGCCTTCGACCGATACATCGACCGCATGAGCCAAGGCGGCGACTTCGCGGCAGGCGGAGATATTTTGGTCCAGCGGGAGTTCCGACGCGTCAATCATCACCGATGTGAAGCCGGCGCGGATGGCGGTCATGATTTGTTCCAAGGACGAGCCATGATCCAGGTGAATTACGACCGGCACCGAGGCATTTTTCGCCTCTTCCAGCGCGAATTTGACAAAGGCGGTACCGACGAATGCCAATTCGTCGGGATGAATGGCGATGATAACAGGCGCGTTAGCATCTTCTGCCGCTTCAATCGCGCCAGTCAAAAGCATATTGCTGCTGATATTATATGCGGGTACGGCGAAACGGTTCTCTCGCGCGACCGCCAGCAGGTCTCTCATGTTCATTAACATAGTGACATCGTCATTTCGTTGAAAGTAGATAAATGGGTAGGCGCACGATTAGCCTTTGACGGAGCCGGCCGACATACCCGCGATGAAGTAACGCTGGAAGAGCAGGAACAGAATGAGCACCGGCAGCGAACCGAGTACGCTCAGCGCCAACATCTGGTTCCATTCAAAGGAGTGCTGCCCCATCAGCAAGTGTATGCCAATCGGGACCGTTCGCATATCGTTGGTTCGCGTCAAAGTGAGCGCAAACAAGAACTCGTTCCACGCCAACATGAAGGTGTAGACGCCGACCGCAACGATCCCTGGCAATGAAATCGGAACCAGAATGCGCCACAGCGTCACAAAGCTGCCTCCGCCGTCGATCATGACGGCCTCGTCAAGGTCGCGAGGCAGCGTATTGAAATAGCCAGTCATCATTATGATTGCGTAGGATAACGTGAACACCATATAGGTCAGGACCAGCGCCGCGTAGGAATTGTATATGCCAAGCCAGACGATGAGACCGAAATAAGGGATCATCAATGTGATCGGCGGCACCGACTGGACGCCGATGATGATCAAGTTCAAGACTTTTTTGAAGCGGAAGTCGTAGCGGCTGAAGCTGTATCCCGCCAGGATACTGGTGACAACCGTGCAAATTGTGACCAATATGGCGACGAGGTAGCTGTTGAAGAAGAAGCGCAATTGTCCCGGATCGCTGAGCACAGCCTGGTAAGCTTCGAAGGAAAACGAATAGTCAATCAGGGCCGGTGGATAGGCGAATATCTCCAGATTGGACTTGAAAGACGAGGAAACCATCCAAAGCACAGGCAAACCGGCAAAACAGGCGCCGAGGATCAGCGCAATCCATACCAGTATCTTTCTGATTAGAATCTGCCTGCGGCTGCCGATCATTTTATTCGTCCGCCATTCGCTGACTGCGCACGTAGAATATTGCCACGAAGGTGCAAATCGCCAGGATCACCATCGCGATAGTGGAGGCGATCGAGTATTCATGCGAACTGAAAGCCGCCTTATAGGTGTAAGTGCTCAAGACCTCGGTCGAGCGCAAGGGACCGCCGCCCGTGGTCATCCAGATTAAAGTGAATTGATGTATCGTCCAAATGAAATCCAGCAGGGCCAGGCTGATAATGATGGGCTTCAACTGAGGCAGGGTAATATGCAGGAAAAGCTGCCAGGCATTGCCGCCATCGACGCGACCGGATTCATACAGGTCGTCGGGAATCCCTTGCAAACCCGCTAGAAAGCTGACCAGGTAAAAGGGATATCCGGACCAGATGTTGATGAAGGTAACCGCGTTCAAGGCCAGTTTACGATCCGAAAGCCACTCCAGAAGCTCCGGGACTAGCCCCAGTTCCAGAAGTACAAAGTTAACAACCCCGTGCGGGTTCAGCAGCAGGCGCCACAGGATAGCGATAATCGACGCTGTGAATACCCAGGGCAGAATGTATATGACGCGGAAAACCGCCTTGACATTGGCGCTGAGCAAACGCGAGTTAAGCAGCAAGGCAAATGACAAGCCGATGATGAAATGCGCGACGACGCTGACGATGGCGAAATACATTGTGTTGCTAAGCGCGCCGCGGAACTTCCTGTTCGTCAGCACTTCTTCGTAGTTCTCGAGGCCGACGAAATTAGGTGGATTGGGGTTGACGATGACATTATCGACCAGGGAATAGAGGAAGACAGTCATGATCGGCACGACGGTCAAGGCCGCGAGCAGAAGCAGCGTCGGCGAAAGATAAGCATAGGGGAGGAGTTTGCGCTTCCTCTGCTCCCACCCGATATTCGCAGGTTCAGCGATTTCGCGCTGCGTGGCTGTGGCCATGCCAGCTCCGCTTGGGCCGAGGCGGCCAGTGACGATACCTGGCCGCCTCGGCGTTACAACTTACGGAAATACCGCGTATGGGCAAGCTACTCGAATATAGCTTCCCACTCCTCTTGGGCGATTTCCAGGAACTCTTCCAGTTCCATTTCGCCTTCCAAATAGAATTGGAAGGGCTCGTCGAATTGACGCATCAACTCTTCGGCGGCGGGGAGCCCGGTGAACTCGTTCGCCAGGTAGCCTTCCTGGAAGATTTCAAAGGCTGTCATAAAGAGTTGATCGGTTTGAATGAAGTCCGGCGTCGCGTTGACATTGCCCGGGAAGGCATTGGCGATGGACGTCAGCTTGGTGTTGCCTTCGACGCTGGTCAAGTAATCAATCAGCATCCAGGCTTCGGCTTTGTGCTCGGTATTGGAGCTGATGCCAATGCCCCAGGAGGCGTAAGGCAGGCCGCGGGGACCATCGTAGCCTTCGGCCGCCGGCAGCGCGGTGATATCGAAGTTGAGGTCCGGATTGCGCTCGCGGATGAGGGTGAAGTGCGCCAGCGTGTTGATGATCATGGCGACGCGCTCGTTGACGAATTCTTCGACCTTTTCATTCTCCTTCATGGCGAAGGCGCCGGGGGCTACCACGCCGGCATCGTGCAGGCTCTTGATGTAGGCCATGGTATCGGCTAACTGCTCGTTGCCGGCCAGGTTGGGCTGACCCATGTCATCGAGCATGCTGCCGCCAGTCGCCCATAACCAAGACATGGTGTCATTCTGGATGCCGTTCGGCTGCTCCAGCGAAAGCGGCTGCGCCCAACCGTAGACGTTGTTGTCGGGGTCGGTCAGGGCTTCGGCCGCGGCGGCGAATTCGGCGCGCGTCGAGGGCGGATCAATGCCAGCGGCTGCCAGCATGTCAAGGTTGACGAAGACCGGGTAAATGAAGTTGGCGATGGGGATCATGTAAGTCTCCCCGGCCAGTTGAATCTGGGCCGCCAACTCGCTGTCATCGTACATGGCGTCGGCCATGGCCTGCGTCAAACTGTGCAAGGCGCCTTGCTTCCAAAGGACGTTGACCCAGGCGCCATCCAAGCCGACGACATCCGCCATCGTGCCGGTGGCTGCGCTGGCGATGATCTGGTCCTTCGTGGTCAGGTAAGGTCCGCTGATCGTCTCAACCCGAATGCCCGGGTTGGCCGCTTCAAAATCGTCCAAGATTGCGCGGAAAGAGCCTTCCGGCAATTCCGGCTCCCACCATTGCTGGAATTCCAGCACAACATCCTGCGCCATGCCTATGCCGCCCACCAGCAAAAGCATCAGGATCGTCAAGAAACCAAGATATTTCTTCATTGTGAATTTCTCCTTATGACAAGTATCGAGTCAGTCGGAATCGGCACGAGGCGCTTGAGCGGCTTGAGGTCGCGAACCGCCTCGCGCATGCTTACAAGTCTTCAATTCATAGGCCCTTCCTTTCCTAGCTGCGTTCCTAGTATTTGCGGTGATCTGTTGCTCTTGATGTCTTCAGGACGGAGTGCATCAAGGCGTCGGAACGCTCAATACAGATGCCAACGTACAAGGCTTCCGTTAGCGCCAAGGCAGCCAGATTGGAATTCAACTGCTCCTCACGGAACTGGCTGACACGTGTAGCGGTGAACAGGCAATAGTCACTGTGGCGCGTGAGCGGAGAGTCCGAGTGATTCGTGATGCAAACTGTCGTCGCTCCATGTTGTTTTGCCAATTCCAGGGCATGAACCGTATCCTTTGAGCTTCCCGTGTGCGAGATGCCTACTGCCACATGGTCATGCGATGTCAAAGCGGCATACATTTCTTGCATAGTCGGGTCTATTGAAAAACGGCTCAACAAACCGATCTTGGTCAAGCGAAAATCGAGATCCATCGCTATCGGTATAGAGTTGCCGGAAGCGAACAAGACAATTTGCCGACTATTGCACATCGCGCGAATGGATGCCTCCAGCGCCGACATATCGAGAATGTTGGCGGTATCTTCGAGCGCGCGCAACCCCATGGTCATTGCCTTCTGGACGGCTGTCGCTGGATTGTCATCTGGCGTCAGGTCTTCGTGGACGATCAACATCGGCGAGACGATGTCCTCCGCCAGACGAATCTTAAGGGCGTGGAAGCCAGAGAAGCCAAGCGACTGGGCGAAGCGGACAATACTTGCCTCGCTAACGCCAACCCGCAGGGCCAACTCTGTGATGGAGAGGTTGATTGTCTCTTGCGGGAGGTGCAAAATGAACTGAGCCACCTTCCTGGTGGCGCCTTTCAAGTTCGGCAAGACGTCGGAGATAGTGGAAAGAGAACCGCGATCGGGTTTGTAGCCATTCTTCATGAAACAAATTCCATAGGATGAAAATTATTTCCAACATTCTAACATGCTTGAAAATAATTGTCAATCAAGTGGATTTGTCTTCACTTGGATCAGGGCGTTCGCGTCAAAATGAGGCGACTGACCTGGTTACGAAATTGGACAGACCATTGACCACCGAGGGCAGCGAGGACACCGAGGATGACTACGCAGTTTGCCCGTCTTCGGGGATCTTGAGGCCGGCGGGTTTCGTGAAGGCGCGAGGCGCTTCCAAGATTCCCCCGCGCAGTCCCAGAAGTCAAGCTCGAGAAGTCAAAGGTTGCCGCCGCGGCAATTGCCGGGGAAAAAGTTTTTTCGGCAGTTTGGCAATCTGG
>JAPOWG010000024.1 GCA_026707745.1 Chloroflexota bacterium | reverse complement strand
GGTCGAAGACGGTGTTGAGCATCTCGGTATTGTCGGCGCCGGTCCAGCCGTGCATGAGCGTGACCGGGGTCTGCGCCAAGGCCGCGCCCGGCAGCAAGAAAAGGGCCACCAGCGCGACAATCATGATCCTAAAATGCGAACGCTTAGTCATTTCTCTCTCCTTAATTGAACGGTTCTTGTCTGACAAAAGTCTAGTTTCTCCAATAGTACCCCCTCCCGCTTCACTTGCCCACTTTTGCGGCAAAACCTGCCGCATCGACCTGACGATGGATAGTCGCGCCCAAGTGATTGGGATCGCGCGCAAGGATGTCGTCGAAATAGCGCTGGGCAGTATCATGATCGCCCAAACCCAAATGCCCCAGCGCGATCAGGTAGAGACAGTGGATGTGATTGCGCTGCGACAGGTCGTCCTCGAAGACGAGGAAGTTCGGCAAGGAGACGGCGAAGTAATCCATCGTGACGTCGTCGTGCAGATGCGCCTCGCCGTACTCGATCAGGCGCTGGAATATAGAGCGCGCCAAATCATGCTCGCCCAGCTTCCGCCGCGCCAAACCTTGGTAGTAGATCATTTCGGGCGGTTGGTCGTTGTAGTACTTGGGCGATGCCGGCTCGAACGCGCCGCGCGCCGCGCCCTCGTAGTAAAGCCGCGCCGTCTCCGCATCGCCGCGCAGGTCGTATGCCAGACCCAGATAGTAGAAGACATCGTTTTCCGGCACCGTAAGCAATTTGCCCTCGCCCAGATTGTGCGGGTAGCTGCGGGCGCGATTCAGGCAATCGATGGCGCGGTCGTATTCGGCGATGCGGATCTGTTCTCGCGCCAACTGAGTGAGGCTGGTGACATATTGCCCGGTGACCTTTCCTTCGCCGCCTTCCCAGGGATGGAAGACGCGGTTCATGATGATATCCAGCGCGTCAGCCGGACGCCCCAAAAGATTGAGCAGGGTTGCCATCTCGATGGTCAGGTCGTCGCGTCGATCAACGCAGGCTTGATGCCCCTGCAGGAATGCCAGTCGCTCGGAAGGCGACTTTCCCATCTTGACAAAGAGTTGATCCAACTCGAACAGGACGCGGGCGTCCGATTCGTCCAGGGCGAAGGCGCGCTGGTAGTGCTGAAGCGCGCGATGGCTATCGCCGCGCTTGTTCATCAAAGCCAGTCCCAGGTTGCGGTGGGCGGTCGGGTTGTCAGCGTCCAGGGACAGCGACCTTTCCCAGCAGCCAATGGCGTCTTCATATTGGCGATAGGCGTACCAGAAGTTGCCGAGATAGTAGGGCGCTTTGGCGTCGGCGGGGTTCAGGCGCATGGCCGTCGTCAGCGCGGCGATGCATTCGAGGCGGTTGGGGAAGCAATAGTCAGGCGGCATCCGCGCCGCTTGCTCGAAAGCGGATAACGCAAGTGCCGCTTCTCCGCGCTGGTCGCGGCACCAGCCCAGGTAGTACAGCGCCATGGGGTCGTCAGCGGGCGCTTCCGACAACAGATCGAGCGCTTCCTCGAAAAGGCCGGCATGGGCGTAGTCCAGGGCGAGTTCAATGTAGTTATGCGCTCGCCCGCCCAGCGATTCGCGATATGCGGCATCACCCGTCAATAGATAAAGCTCATAGGCCGCGCCGAAGTCCATCCGGTCCAAGGACAAGTGATAGCCGGCTTGCGACAGCGCACAATCTGCGGCCTCATCTCGGCGTAGCAGCGCGACCATCAGATGCCGCGCCCGGTGGTGGCGCCGGTTGTAATCCAGCGCCAACTGCGCCAGATCGATCGCGTCGGCGTAGCGGCCCCGGCGACTCTCTAAACGCGCCAGTTCAAAGTAGCCCGCGCCCGACCAGGCCGCATTCCAGACTGATTTGTAGAAGGCGTCGGCGGCTTCCTGGAAGCGCCCTTGAAACTTCAACGAAAGGCCCAAATTGTAGTGCGCTTCGCCGTCGTAGGGATTGGGATTGCGCCGCGCCAAACTCTCGACGGCGGTCCGGAAATAGGCTTCTGCCTCGACGAATATGCCGCGGCGAAGCAGAAGCAGACCCATAGCGTTGTTGCAGCGGCTGTCAAGCGGGTCGCGCCGCAGCGCTTCCAGATAGTAGGGTTCGGGTTGGCAGGTGGCGTGGCGATACTGCTCCAGGTGCAGCCCGTTCAAATACAGTTCGTCGTTGGATGCGATTTCGCGCGGTGGCTTGGCGGCGCTGGCCGGCGCCGGGATATCCGCCCGCTCATCGCGCTCCGGGCTGTACGAGACCAGCGTTTTTCCCTCGGCTATCACGCTTAAATTGAGCGCCTGCGCAGCGGTCCCGGCAGGTAGCGTGATCGTCTCGCAGTGGCTGCGCTCGGGCGAAAGCGTCATCTCGCGCTGGAAAAGTACGATGTCCCCCACGCCCAGTTCAATCGTAACCGTTCGCGCCGATGTGAGATAAACGCCGATGGTCGCAAGATCATCGGCGACATCGAGATTGATCAGCGCGTCTTTGCTGGCGTTCTTGACGGGTCCGATCTTCTTGTAGGGCATGAAGACCTGCTGAAAACGCTTTTCCTCGCCCGGCATCAGCCAACTGAAATCGGGTTGGTTGTCCGTGAAGGCGCCGCACATCAACTCTATATAAGGCCCGTCTTCGTCGGTCAGTTGACGATCCCAAGCTCGGCCGAAATCGCCGTTGCCCCAGGTCCATTGCTTTTTGCCCGGCACCAAATGATGATTGGCCACGTGCATCATGCCGGCGCGCCGTCCGTGATCGTAGCTGCCGAGAAAATCATAATCGGAGTGATAAGCCATGTACGACGTCGGCACCGGGATATTCTTGTAACGGGAGATATCGGTCCCCGGCGAATAGTCATATTTGTAGTAGCTGCCAGTGGCGATGGGGAAATCACTGCTATCGCGTTTCCCGTGGTCCATCACGGCTCGCACATCGGGCGGAAAAACGGACTGATAATCATCGTTGACGTGAACAGCGGGATTCGCCCACCAGAGAAAGGTTTGCGGGAAGGGACTCCGATTGTAGAGTCGCACGTCGAGTTCGAGATAGGCGTGTTCCGGATAAAGCGTGAAGCCGACCATGCCCTTGCTGCGGAACATGCGCTCGATCTCGCTGAACCAGACAGTTATACTGCCGTCGGCATTCTTATTGATTCGGTAATCAACTGGCTGGAAGGTGCTCGGACGATGATGTTGCGGCCAGTTAAACTCGATGCCCCCGGAAATCCAGGGTCCGGTCAAACCGACCAGCGCCGGTTTGATGACGCGGTTGTAATAGACGAAGTGAAAGCCGTTGGTCTTGTCGCGCGCCATCTGCACGCGGCCACCGAGTTCCGGCAGCAGCATAATCTCCAAGTATTTGTTCTCCAGGAAAATCGCCGTGTACGTCTTGTCAGTCTTTTCATCGGAGACGCTTTCGACGATGGGATGGGGATAGATGACGCCGCTGCTGCCCTGGTAAACGCGGTTTTCCAGGAACATCGGGTTTTTGTCCGGTTCGCCCGCTGCGTAGGTCGGTATGACTCTGTCTTCGACGCGAACCTGAACGTCACCGCTATCTAAAGACAAACGATGTCTCCAAAATAGAATCTTGCATATTTGTCAAAAGCGTAACACGAGGTCTCATTCACTCACAATAGACTATAAACCCGAATAATGGACTATATTCTCTTCTTATGTCATAGTTAGAGCATCGCAAATGGGAAGACGAGGCGAGACATGGGGCAGATACGCTTGAAAGACGGGTTCCAGGGCGAAATCATGTACGTTGTCCCGCGCCCCATTCTGGGTAAGGCGCGCTCGCATCCCCTGGTTAGCCCGCTGACGCCGACAGACATCGGTTGGTTCCCATCGGCGCGTTACCACTACCGCGAACGCCCGTTGGGCGCCCCTGAACATATTCTGATTGTTTGTGCCCAAGGTCGGGGCTGGCTGCAGGTGGATGGGGTCCGGCACGACGTCGGCGCGAACGAAGCCGTCATTATCCCCGCGCGCCAGGCGCATGTCTATGGCGCCGTGAATGACGATCCCTGGTCGATTCATTGGGTCCATTTCGTGGGAACAGTAGGCGACTATTACGTCAGGCAATTGAAAAAAGGCGCATACACACTCTCGATCGATGTCGATATGAGAGAGTCCTTGGAGGCGCTGTTCGCTGCTTGCCGCGACGCCTTCGTGGCCAATTTTCTCTTGCAGCGCATGATCTATGCCTCGCAGGCGCTTCATCATTTGCTCGGCCATCTTTTCTTCGATAACCGCGCCTTCTCTCCGCTGCTGCGCAGCAGCCACTTCCGCAGCATTGATCACACGCTTTCTTATTTGCACGACAACGTCAGCGAGAAACTATGCCTGGATGACATGGTTCAGCACGCGGGTTTGTCAAAATCGCACTTCATTCGGGTTTTCAAAGAACAGACCGGCTTCTCGCCGATGGACTATTTTATCCAACTCAAGATGCAACAGGCCTGTATGCTGCTGGCCTTTCGAGGAGACAGCGTCAGTCAGATCGGCATGGAGTTGGGCTACGAAGATCAATATTATTTTTCGCGGGCCTTCAGGAAAGCCATTGGCATGTCGCCCAAACAGTACCGGCAGAGCAACTACAACTAAGCAGGTCGCAGGCGTCGAGCCAGGGCAATCGCTCAAAACGCTGTCAATCTCGAATTTCACCCACGTTTTGATATGAGAGGGCGCCGGTGAGACGCCCGTGGATTTCAATCTTCGATTCCTGGACCGTTCAGCGAGACGCCGCCGCTCTACCTGCCTTTTGGCACGGTTTGGCTCGTCGTTGTTATACTATGCCTGATGTTGGAATGCCAAAAGGGGGTGCAGCGCCGAAGATCTGGAATGTAAATCGCTAGTGTTAGTTTCGAAAGGAAAAACAATGTTTGTTCGTAAACCTCTCAGGCTCTTTGGACTCTCGCTTTTGATCTTGCTGCTGGCGCTTACTGCGGTCAGCGGCCAGGATGCAGTGGAATTGAGTTGGATCACCGACTTGCCAGGCGCGGAAGAAGTCGCCGCCAGGTTCACCGAATACAACCCGAACATCACCGTTCGCGTGGATAAAGTATCCTTCCGCGAGGTCTTCCAGCAAAACCAGATTCGCTTGGGATCCGGCAGTTCCGAGCCGGATATCGTCAGCGTGGATGCGCCTGTCGTGGCGTCTTACGGTTTCCGCGGCTGGCTGCTGTCGCTGGACGACGCTATCCCTGCCGAGCAGATCGACGGCTGGGTGGACGCCCTGCATACCTCGAGCATCTATAACGGGCAATTGCTGGCGCCGCCTATCTGGAATTCCGCCCAGGTCATGTATTACAACGCGGCGCTGATGGAAGCGGCGGGCATCACGCCGCCCGCGCCCGATGAACGCTGGACCTGGGAACAAGTGACCGAAGCGGCTCAAGCGCTCGCCAGCGACGCCGACGCCGACGGGGTCAACGATGTCTGGGGTCTGCAGTTCGGCCAATATAATCGCATCTATCAATTGCAGCCCATCCCCGAGAGCTTGCCCACGGCGGTGCTGGGCGACGACGGCTTGACCGTCGAGGGGATCATCGATTCCGACGATTGGGTCAAAGCCTTCACCTGGTTCTCCGACCTGCACAACACCTTGAACGTCTCGCCGCAGGGCGGCATCAGTTCCGGCGAGTTGTTCCGCAATAGCCAATTGGGCATCTATGTTGACGGCGGCTGGATGATCAACCAGTTCATCAATAATCCGCTTGACTTTGACTGGGGCGTTGCGCCGCACCCCTATTGGGACGGTGGCGAGGTCACCGTGCCGGGCGATAGCTGGCATCTGGGTGTCAACCCCAATAGCGAACATACCGAGGAAGCCGCGGCCTTCGTCGCCTTCGCCAGCTCGTCCGAAGCCGGGCGCATCTGGTTTGATGTCTGGGGCGTATGGCCGGCTCACGAAGAGATGCTGGCCGAATTCGCCGAAGATCCCGCCAATGCCGAATTCCCCAACCTGGCCTTTGTTGTGGCGGCGGGTGAAGCGCCTTACGTTACGCCAAGGCCGCTGACCGTGGGCTATCTCGAATATGAAGAGATTCTCTCTGACGCCTTTGAGGACATCCGCAACGGCGCGGATGTCGCCGAAACGCTAGGCCAGGCGGCGGGCCGCATTGAGCGCGAAATGGACAAATACCGGGAATAGATTTATCTTCCCGGTAAGGGGCAGGCCGGGGTGTCTATTCCCCGGCTTGCTGCTCGGAGCATAACCGTGCGGAACAAGCTGCGGCTGGAACGGTGGACGCCGGCTTTCTTTTTGGCGCCCGCAATCATCCTGTTGATCGTCTTCCGCTATATCCCCATTGTCCTCGGCTTTGAAGAAGCGCTTTATACCAATTCTTTGAGCCTTGCGGGCGCGCGCAAGTTCGTCGGGCTGAATAACTTCATCGCGGTCTTTGAGGACCCGGTGGTTTGGGGTTCCTTCAAGACAACTATGGTATTCAGCCTGGTGGTGAATCCGCTGCAAGTCGGCCTGGCGCTCTTGCTGGCGGAATTGATCAACCAGCGTGTGCCGGGCATTGCCGTGTTCCGCGCCATCTATCTGGTGCCGGTCGCCATATCGATGAATGTCACGGCGATCGCCTGGGGCTTGGCGCTGGACCCCAATTACGGCTTGATTAACGGCATCATTCGTACCCTGGGATTGCCGCGCCAGCCATTTTTGCAGCATCCGAGCCAGGCGCTCTGGTCCATCATCGGCATCATCAGTTGGATAGGCGTGCCCTATTGGAGCCTGTTTTTCCTGGCCGGGCTGCAGGGGATTTCCTCGGATGTCCTGGAGTCCGCGCACGTCGACGGCGCGGGCAGCCTGCGTACCTTCATATCGATCAAGCTGCCGCTGCTGCGCCGCATCATCGCCTTTGTGCTGGTCTCCGATACAGTGGTGAACTTCACCTTGTTCGCGCCCATATATCTGATCACGCGCGGCGGACCCCAGCTTTCCACCCATTTGGTCATGTACGAAGCCTATCGACGCGGCCTGGTGTATGGCGATATCGGGATTGCGTCGGCCATCATTTCGGTCTTGCTAATCGTCGTTGTAGCCTTCGTCGCTGTGGAATTTATCGTGCTGCGTCCGCGGCATTAGCCGCTATCAGGAGCGTCCGATGCGCAAACGAATGAACAGACGTAGCAATAAACAGATTCATTCGAGCGGTGCAACGTGAACCGGGATCATACGACCCTCCTGCGCTTGCGCAAAGCGCGTCGCTATATCTTGCTCTATGCCCTGTTGATCGCGATCGCGATTGCTATCATCTTGCCGATATCCTGGATCGTCGCTTCGTCCTTTAGCACGCGCGAGACGGTGTGGAAGAACGTGCTGCCCTTTTCCTGGCGGGCTTTCTTCCCGGCCGATTTCACCCTGGACGGCTACCAGGCTATCTTCGAGAAGGACTTCGGACGGGCGCTGTTGAATACGTTTTTCCTGGGCGCGGTGACGGTCGTCTTTGGGATCGCCGTCGGGGCCATGTCTGGGTTCGCTTTCGCGCGCTTGAAGTTCCGCGCCAAGAATTTCCTTTTTGCGCTGGTCATCTTCAGCTTTATGATACCCGGCGATCTGACGATCATCCCCTCTTTCGTGCTCGTGCGGGATTTGGGCTGGCTCGGTACCTGGCAGGGCCTGATCGTTCCGGGCTTGGCGAACGGCATCATCATCTTTCTGTTCCGCCAATTCTTCGCCGAGATCCCGCAAGACCTGATCGACGCGCCTCGGGTTGATGGCGCGACTTGGCTTCAGGTCTTTATACGGATCATCTTGCCCATCTCCAAGCCCGCTTTGATCAGCGCCGGGGTGATCTTGTTCTTGGGCCAATGGAATAATTTCTTTTGGCCGCTGCTGGTGGCGCCGGATCCGGAACTGCGAGTGGTGCAAGTCGCGGTATCCATCATCGGCATTGAGCAGCAGGTGCACTTGTGGGAGCAGATGTTCGCCAGTTCCACATTGGCGATGCTGGTTCCGGTCCTCTTGATCTTGCCCTTCCAGCGCTATTATGTCGGCGGTATCCTGGGCTCCGGGTTAAAGGGCTGACGCCGCAAGCAACTTTGCGCGCGCTTCGCTTGATCATGTACGCTGACGACTGAGAGGAAAACAGTGAAAATCATATTTGATACCGATATCGGCACCGATGTGGACGACTTAGTCGCCTTGGCGCTCTTGCTCAACTCGCCCGAGATCGAGCTTGCGGGCGTGACCTGCGTCTACGGCGATGTGCTGATGAGAGCGCGCATGGTGCTGAAGCTCTTGCGCATACGCGGACGCGGCGATGTGCCGGTGACGATGGGCGCGGCCGCTCCACTGCTCAGCGACCGTCCGATCTATCGGGGCGCGCACGAAGGACGCCGCTTCCTGGAAGCGGAGGACGAGGCTCTGCAACCGGCAGCGGAGTTCGCCGCCAATTTCATCGTCCGCAGCGTGATGGACAACCCCGGGCGGATTCATCTGCTTTGCATCGGACCCTTGACCAACGCCGCCCTGGCTTTTCGTCAAGAGCCGCGCCTGGCGCAAAACCTGGCCGGGCTGACCATCATGGGCGGCGCTTTCCAGCGCTCGGCCGATGTCTATACCGATTACGGCGAGTACAACATCGTCAGCGATCCGGAAGCCGCGCATATCGTCTTCAGCTCCGGCGCGCCCATCACGCTGATCCCGCTTGATGTCACCACCCAAGTGCGGATTACGAGAGATAGCTCGGCGCGGATACGCCAGGCCGGCACGCCCTTCCATTTGGCGGTGGCGGATCAAATTGACACCTATTCTTATTTCGCGGACCGCGGTTGGACCCATATGCACGATCCCCTGGCGATGGCAGTCCTAATCCGACCGGAACTGGTCAGCTTGTCCCCGCTTCACGTGGACGTGGAAACGGGCGGGCGCTTTGCGGCGGGCGTGACCTTCATGCGTTCGCCGGATGCCGATTGGCCGGAGAATGCGCGGGTCGCGCTCGATGTTGATGTCGAAGGCTTCGAGGATTTCTTGATTGACCGCCTGACGCGATGACCTGACGACAGGCGAGCTGGCCCTGATTAACGCTCAGCCAAGCGCTTTCAGATCGGAACTGCTGCCCGGCTCTTGCGGCGTCGCATAGACACCCCCTTCCACGCGCGCTGGATCTGTGAAATGCCCTCGCAAATGCGGAATGTATTCCAGGAAGATCGCTTCGTGACCCAAGGCGATATGATTGAAGAGCACCAGATGCTGGTGGATCTGCCCCATGTCGCCGACATGCGGCACGACCGGAATGCCGTACTTGCGCGCCATCAGACTCACCGCGATGAATTCGCTGACGCCGCCGAGCCGCACGCAATCCGGCTGCAAGAATCCCGCGGCATCGGCCTGGAGATAGTTCTTGAAGATGATCTGATTGGGCAGGTGCTCGCCGATTGCCAGCTTCATCGGCGCGATGGCGCGGGCCAGCGTCTGATGGGCCAGCACATCGTCGGGGTGGGTGGGTTCTTCGATCCAGTAGGGATTCATCGCGCGTAGTTTCTGGCACATTTCCAGCGCTTGCGGCAAGGTCCATTGCTGATTGACGTCAAGCATGACGCGGGCCTCGTCGCCGACCGTTTCGCGTACCAGGAATGCGCGGCGGATGTCCCGCGCCGGATCACCCGAGCCGACTTTGAGCTTGACCGCGCCAAAACCCTGATCCATCGATTTGACGAGGTTCTCTTTGATGGTGTCATCGGAGTATTGAATCCAGCCAATCGATGTATCGTAGCCGGGATAACCCCCTTCAAGAATGCCTTTCCGCTGTCCCCGAAGCCGTTGCTCGTTTCGAAGTATCGCCAATGCGTCGTCGGCGCTCAGCGCGTCGTCGATGTAACGCAGATGCAGCGTCGCCATCACTTGCTCCGGCGTCAAGTCCAGCAACAGCCGCCACAGGGGCAGGCCTCGCGCCTTCGCCCACAGGTCGAAGCAGGCGTTGACGATCGACGACAGCGCCAGATGCACAACGCCCTTGTGGGGACCCAGCCAGCGATACTGCGGATGTTCCAGCATGAGCGCGTAGACGCCCCCAAATTCGGCCATCAGCGCTTCAATTTCGCGGCCGACCAGGATACCCGCCAGATCGTCGATGGCGCGGCAGACCAGATCGTTGCCGCCGCCCAGGGTAAAGGCCAAGCCGGTGCCGGACAGTTTGTCATTCGTCTGGAGTTGCGCCACGGCGTATGAATACTGCGGATTGGAATGCACGCTGTCGGCCCCGGCGCCTTCTTCCAGCGTGAAGCGCAGATCGTGCGTTTGGATCCCGCTGATGACGATCGACATTGAATCCTCCTATGGGGTGTTTTGCTTGCAAAAACATATTTTGCAGGTAAAATAAGATACGCTTGTTTGATGCGATTCGCGACTGAATTGACTACGAATCCGACCGAAGTTCTTTTGCGCTGCCATTGTTTAAGTTCAAGCCAGGTGATTCATTAGCGGACATTTTACCGAGAAGAAGGGAGCGGGACATCGTCAATTCCAGATCAAGCAATTCGAGCGGTTTTTACACAAGATTCAGTACAGGATAGGAGAAAACAGAACATGGTTCGCAAACTCATTCTGATCGTTCTCGTATTCGCGCTCGTCGCACTGACGGCAGTAGCGCAAGACGAAGCCCAATATGCCGGGCTGGACATGGACTTGTCCGGCGTGCATATCAAGATGGCTGCTATCGGTGGCGGTCTTTACGAAGTGATGTACGAGTCGATCTCGATCTTTGAAGAAGCGACGGGCGCGACGGTGGAGATCATCGCCTTGCTCGACGGTTTCGCCATTGATCAAAAGCTTAAGGTCGACTTCGCGACCGGCGCCGCGGATTACGATGTCGCCTGGGA
>JAPOWG010000101.1 GCA_026707745.1 Chloroflexota bacterium | reverse complement strand
TGGCGCTGCTGGTGAATCAGAAGCTGCGCGGACGGAATATCACGCGCGCCATCGTCTTCCTGCCCCATGTCGTCAGCGTGGCGGCCGTAGGCATCATCTTTAAGTGGATCCTGGAGCGCAGCTCGGGACTGCTGAATTATTATCTGGGTCTATTGGGCGTCAATCCGCCCATCAACTGGCTGGGCGACCCGGACTCGGCCATGCCAGCCATCGCCATCACCACCATTTGGTGGACGGTCAACGGGAATATGATCATTTACCTGGCTGGCTTGCAGGATATCCCGGAGGACTTGTACGAGGCGGCCAGGATCGACGGCGCGGGCCGCTGGCAAGAGGTGCGCTATGTCACCATTCCGATGTTGATGCCGGTAAACGCCTTCGTCATCCCGCTGACGGTCATCGCTTGCTGGCGCGTTTTCGGCCAGGTCTTTGTCATGACCCGCGGCGGACCGCAAGGCAGCACCTTCACCATCGCCCAATACATTTATGAAACCGCCTTCGTGAAGTTTGACATGGGCGTGGCCTCGGCGGCTGGCGTCATCCTGATGCTCATCACCCTCAGCTTCACGGTCATACAGTTGCGCGCGATGAAGGTTATCTGACATGAGCGAATCCTGGCGCAAAGACAGCGTCTACCAAGACGGCTCCCTCAACTATGGGCGCTTGGCGCTCTATGCCATCATGATTTTCGTCGCCATCATCTGGGGCGCGCCCTTCATCTGGATGTTCGTCACCTCCATCAAGCCCGACAACGAGGTCTTCAGCTATCCGCCTACTTGGTGGCCCGACGAGCCGACGCTTGAATTTTACACCCGGCTCTTCGAGTCCTTCCCTATGTTGCAGTGGTTCCGCAACAGCCTGATCGTGGCAACCATCACCACCGTGCTGACCCTGGCCACTAATATCCTGGCCGCTTATCCGCTGGCGCGCATGCGCTTCCGCGGCCGCAAGATTGTCTTGCTCATTATTCTTTCAACCTTCCTGCTGCCCGGCGAGATACTGCTGGTGCCACTCTTCCTGGGCATGATCAAATTCAAGCTAGCCAATACCTATTTCAGCATCGCCGTGCCGGCGGCGGCCAACGCCTTTGGCGTCTTCTTGATGACGCAATTCTTCCTGACCATCCCGGTCGAACTGGAAGAAGCCGGCCGGCTGGACGGCTGCAGCCGCCTGGGCCTGCTCCTGCGCATCTTCATCCCGCTAAGCAAGCCGGTCATCGCCACCGTCGCCATCTTCACCTTCGTCCGCAGTTGGAACGATTTCTTCTGGCCCCTCATCATCAGCAACACCGACGCCACCCGCACTGTGCCGGTAGGTTTGGCGGTCTTCGTCGGGCGCGGGCTATCGATGCGCTTTGGCGTCATCATGGCCTCCGCGGCCGCGGCTACCATACCAGCGGTGATCTTCTTCTTGCTCTTGCAGCGCTACTTCGTCCGCGGCATCTCCACCACCGGCCTGCAAGGCTAAGCCCGGGCGAGCCGCGCGGATGGCAAAGTCTCCAACTGTCGAGCAATTCGATTTCCATGGCTGGCACGGTATCCGCCTGGGCAACGGCATCATTGACGCCGTCTGCGTGCCGGAGATCGGCGGACGCCTGATGCAGTTCAGCCTGGGTCCGCAAGATTATCTCTTCATGAATAGGGAGCTGCTGGGCAAGCGCTTCAGCTATGAAGAGCACGCCGGCGACGGCACAATCATCAACTGGAAGAACTACGGCGGCGCCAAAACCTGGCCGGCGCCACAAGGCTGGGACGGCGAAGGGCAGTGGCCCGGCCCGCCCGATCCCGTTCTCGATTCCGGACGCTACGAATACGAAACGAATCAAGGCGATGGGCGCGCCTCAATCCTGATGACGAGCCCGCCGGATGAGCGTTCGGGCCTGCGCATTCGCCGTCTGATCAGCGTTGAAGCGGATAGCTCGCGCCTACAACTCGATCTGTCATTCGAAAATATCTCAGAGCGGACGATACGTTGGTCGATCTGGGATGTGGCGCAGTTGGCTTGCAGCACGCTTGGCGGCGAACTGAACGACGACTGCTGGCTGTATGTGCCGACCGATCCCGCGCGCGAGCGCCCCTACGATATCATGTTCGGCGACGACAATCCCCAATATCAACTGGATATGGAAAACGGGCTGCTGGCGGTACAGTACCAGGGCATCGTCGGCAAGATCGGCCTGCACAGCCCGGCCGGCTGGATCGCCTTCGCTGACCGTCAGTCCGGCTTCGTTCTCTGCATGCAATTCCCTTACGATCCTGATGCCGAGTATCCTGACAATGGCGCGACAATCGAATGCTGGACGGAATCGCCCGGCGCGCCCTCGCCGATACCGATCAGTTCGCCGGGATACATTCTGGAAGCCGAGGTGCTTAGTCCGCTTTTCACCCTTCCTCCGCAGAAAAAGGCGAGCCACCGCGTGACCTGGTCGGCGGCCTACTGTCCGGCGCCAATCGTGGACGTGACGGAATTGGGCTGTGCGCATCAGCCGCTGACGGTTGATCTACGCGATGGCTGGGCGCGTATCAGGGGCGTTTTCGGCTGCTTTCTGGCTGGTCGCGCGGAAGTCGAATGCCTTGATGAAGCGGGGGAAATCCGCAGCCAAATGGATCTGGGACCGGTCTCACCTTTAAGCGTGCTGCGCGTTGATGCGGTCGCCAAAGTCGAAGAAGGAACTGCCTTGATCCGAATAAATCTCCTGGACGCCGACGGTTCTTACACCGGCACACTTGCCAGCCGTGTTGTGATGAATTGAAGCGTAGGGGCGAGCCTTGGCTCGCCCACAAGTTTTTCAATCTCAAGTAGCGTGCGATAAACGGGTCGCCTAGACACCGACCGCCTAGCACGTGTACAACACAAATAGACGGAGACGAAATATGACCGAACAGTGGACGCCCGAAAAAGCCAATCGCTGGTACGCCTCGATTGATCCCATCCGCGGCTGCAATTACTTGCCACGCACAGCCGTCAACTCAACCGAGATGTGGCAAGCCGAGAGCTTCGATCCCGACACCATCGCCGAGGAATTGGCTTGGGGCGCGGCGGCCGGCTTCAACGCCGTACGCGTCTTTCATCAGTTTCTCGTCTGGCAAAGCGATCCCGCCGGCTTGAAAAGCCGTATCGATCAGTTCCTGGATATCGCGGGGGGCAAGGGCATCAAGGCTATGTTCATCCTCTTTGACGATTGCGCTTTCGCCGGCAAGGAGCCCTACCTGGGCCAACAGGATGATCCAGTTCCTTACGCGCACAACAGCGGCTGGACGCCCAGCCCGGGCTTGAAGCGAGTCGGCGACCGCTCCGTCTGGCCCGAGCTTAAGGACTATGTCACCGACATTGTTGGGTCCTTTGCCAATGACGAGCGCGTGCAGATCTGGGATCTCTACAACGAACCCGGCAACAGCGAACTGGGCGAGACAAGCCTGCCACTGGTGGAAGCGGCTTTCGCTTGGGCGCGCGAAGCCGGCGCGCGGCAGCCGCTTACCACGTCGATCTTCCGCGGGCATGAGGGCTACGAGATGGAGCAACGCATATTGCAATTGTCGGATGTCACGTCCTTCCATCACTACGGCGCAACCGGCGTCGAAACGGTCATTCAACGCTGCCAAGCCTATGGCCGTCCCGTGCTCTGCACCGAATGGCTGCGGCGCGTGGTCGGGCAGACGGTCGAGTTGATTTTGCCCATCTTCGCCAGCGAGCGCATCGGTTGGTACAACTGGGGTCTCGTGGCCGGGCGCACACAGACCTATCTTGACTGGCGCCGCGAATTGAATACGCCCGGCAGCAAAACCTGGCAGCATGACATCTTCCACGCCGACGGCAGCCCCTATGACCAGGCGGAGATTGAGTTGATCCGCGACTTCACGTTTACGGAATAGCGCTTTAGCCCCCGACGCCTATCGATAAACACAAGAATTCAATTGCCATCTTGAATCCATGTTTAGTCCAGAAACATATTCCCGGCGCTGGTTGCGCTTGCTTGGAAATCGAGCAGGTAGATCATCAGCGAGAGCGAATGCTAACGCCAGCCGCCGATAACCTTGGCAACAGTAATTTTGCGCCGTAATGTCTTAACAGATATAATGCAAGATAGGTTGGACGTTCCTTAGTCGACACTAAGTTATTGCCTTGCCCATGTCGCAAAAGCAGAACGTTCAAACTTGATTACGATATCCAAGCTTATATTGAGAGGGAGACGTCTAATGAAGGTTTCAAAACGTATTGGCATGCTTTTTGTCCTGCTGTTCCTCCTAAGCATGGGCTTCGCAGCTCAAGCTCAGGATACGACGATCTCGTTCCTGGCGCCGCCATGGGGTGTTCCGCCCAACGAAGACGCGCTCAACGCCTTCATGGAGGAATCGGGCATCACCGTCGAGATTCAGTCCGTGCAGATGGCCGATCTCTACAGCCGCGTGCAGGTATCGGCAGCGGCAGGCGAAGCGCCGGCAGACGTGATCTTCATCACGGAAGAGGGACCGTCCAACGTGGTCGCCACCGGCAACATGCGCCCCTTGAACGACCTGATCGAGATGGGCGATTTGGACACGGACGACTTCGAGAAGCTCGATTTCTGGACGGTGGACGGCGATGTCTACGCCATCCCCACCTACCTGCAGTTGGTCATGATGGACTACAACGCCGCCAGGCTGGCCGAAGCCGGTTTCGATGCGCCGCCCACCACCTGGGACGAATTGCACTCGCAGTCGATGGCCATCAAGGCAGCGGGCGTTGACGATTACCCGATCGCCTTCGGCGCGATCTCCTGGTCCTGGTGGCTGATGGCGCTGAGCATGGGCGACCCCATGTTTGACGCAGATCTCAACCCGGTCTTCGCCGATGAAGGCAGCAAGGGGCGTGAGGCGATGGCGCTGCTGAAGACCTTCTTCGATCACGAGTTGATCAGCCCCGAGATCCTGGCTGGCAGCATCAACCAGCACGGTCTCTTCTGGAGCGGTGTCGGCGTCTTCCACCAAGCCTGGCAAGGCTCGCTGGCAGTGGCGAACAACCCGGAACGGTCGCAGCAGGCGCCGGATAGCAAGTACTTGGTCCTGCCGGAAGTGGGCAACACCTGGAGCTTCCCGGCCGGCATCGGCATCTCGATCGACAGCGAAAACGTCGAAGCGGCCTGGGAATTCATTAAGTGGTACGTCAGCGAAGGCTCGCAGACGGACATCTACAACGCCTTCGGCCTCTATCCCTCGCGCGTGTCAGTTGCCGCCGCGCTGAACGATGAAGGCGTGATCCAGGGCTACGAAGAGATCGTCGAACAAAGCATGCACACCAACGAGTTGCCGCGTTTCGCGCTCTGGTGGGGTCCCTGGGCCGCGACTGTGAGCGAAGAAATCAAGGAAGCCATGCAAACCGGCATGGCGTCCGATGACGTCATCGACGCGCTGGCTGAAGAGTGGAACGAACTCAAGGAAGAGTACGAGTAGACACCCCCACCCCCAACCCCTCCCCCACAAGGAGGGAGGGGCTTTCGTCGTCTTTAGCGACTTCGGCAATTCTTAGTTCCCCTTCCCTCTATATGGGGGAAAGGGTCAAGGGATGGGGGCAAAACACGTGACCCGCCGCATCTTCTCATCCGACTCGCGCTATGTCATCGTCGTGCTGGCGCCGATCGTGCTATTGATCGCGCTCTTCATCTACTACCCCGCCGTCGACACCTTCCGCACCAGCACGACCAATTACAACCTGCGCGTGCGCAGGCCCCCTAAATCGGTCGGGCTCAATAACTATGTCAAATTGCTGGAAGACGACGAATTCTGGGAGGTGACCGGGCGCAGCTTCAAAGTCGTAATCATCACCCTGCCGCTGGAGATGCTTGTCGCTTTCGGCATCGCCATGCTGCTGAACCAGCGCTTTCCCGGGCGCGCCATCGTGCGCACCTTGACCTTCTTGCCCTGGATGCTGCCAGGCGTTGTAAATGGTTTCTTATGGGGTTGGCTGCTCAACGGGGAATACGGAGCGCTCAACGGCTTTCTCTATCAATTAGGGCTGATCAGCGAGTACCAGTATTGGCTGCGGGAGCCGGAACATCTGATCTTTTGGGTGACCGTCGTGCAGACCTGGACGCGCTACGCCTTTCCCACCATCATTCTGCTGGCCGGCTTGCAGAGCATCCCCCATGATCTTTACGACGCCGCGAAAGTCGATGGCGCCAACGCGCTGTCAGGGGTGCGCTTTATCACCCTGCCGCTGCTGCTTCCTTCCTTTGGCATCGCTCTCGTCGTCGAATTCATAGCCGCTTTCCAAATCTTTGATGTGATCTGGACACTCACCGCGGGTGGTTCGGCGGGCGGCGCCATGAATCCCTTCACCAAGACTCTGATGCTCTACAACTATGAACTGGTCTTCCGCGATTTACGCGTGGGTTTGGGAGCGGCGCTCTCGTACATTATCCTGCTGATGTCGCTGGCGGTGGGCGTCATCTTCGTCATGCGCGTTTACAACCAGGGAGTGCAGGAAGCATGAACTTGGGTTTGCGCGGTCAGGAACGGCTCCGGCTCACCGTCATCTACATCCTGTGCGCGGTCGTGCTGATATGGGCGCTGGCGCCGATCTACTGGGTCGCTGTCAGCAGTATCTCCACCCGGCAGCAGCTCTACGCCCGCCCCTACAAGATCTGGTTCCCCAGCGAACCCACCCTGGAATCTTACAAGACGATCTTCACCCAGGGCGCCAAGTTCCGCGCCGGCGGTTTTTCGCCGACAGCGCACCTGATGAGCACGGGGCTGCGCAACAGCGTGATTATCAGCGTAGCATCGGCCGGCATCGTGACCTTGATGGCGACCGGTGCCGGTTACGCTTTTGCCCGCATGCAATTCGCTGGCAAGAATCTCATCTTTCTATTAATTATGCTGATGCTGCCTTTGCCGATCTGGGTCTCGTTGATAGCGCTGTTTTTCATCATGTCGCAACTGGAATTGATTGATACCTTGCTGGGACTCATCTTGATATTCGTGACCCTGCTGCTGCCGCTATCGGTCTGGATGATGACCACCTTCGTTCGCGACATCCCTTCGGAAATCCAGGACGCCGCCCGCGTCGACGGCGCCGATCGCTGGCGCCTGGTCTACAGCATCATTTTGCCCCTGGCGCGTCCGGGCATGGTAGCCGTTTTCCTGGTGGCGATGTTATCGACCTGGAACAATTTCCTCATCCCGCTCATTTTCACCCGCACCGACGATTCGCAGCCGCTGACAATCGTGCTGACGCTTTTCATCGGGCAATACGAAGTGGCTTGGGAGGACATGTCGGCCGCGGCCGTGGTAACGATGCTGCCGCCGTTTTTGATGGCGCTATTCTTCCAGCGCTATCTGGTGCGCGGCTTGACCATGGGCGCGGTCAAGTGAGGCGATGCGCCTAGTCGGGGAATAACCGCCCTAAAGGCAGCGCGAAACCGGGCAACACAGCGCCGCCGCTCAAGTTACCGTCGGATTCGACCGTCTCGCTTTGCGGCGCGCCGTCGTCCGCGATCGTCCAAATCTCAGCGTTTTTCTCTGCCGAGTGGACAAGCCAGACCAACGCCGTGCCGTGGCGCAAGTAGACGCTGGCTTTGCGACGGGCTTGCGCCAGCGTTTGCGACGGCGATATGATTTCTACGGCCAGATCAGGCATAAACGGCGCATAACCAGCCGTGGCTGGCGTTGAAGCTTGTGTAGAGCCTTCAAAAGCAACATCGGGAATCAGCAAGGTCTGCCGATCGTCGGGCGGATGATATCCGACTTCGACCGTAGCTTCGCCCAGATTATGCTCGTCCGCATAGTTAGCGATATATTGACCAATACGTAGAGCAAGACGCCCATGTATATGACCTGGCGACATAGTGACCAGCATCTCCCCGTCAATTAGGCAAATCTTTTTGGCGTCATTCTCCGGCGCGCAGGCCAGCCGCCATACGTCATCAACTGTATATAAACGCTCTCGGGAAGCCATCGGGTCTTCGCCTTCAATCATTCTCCACATCAACAACTATAACACAGGAGCAAGTGCAAGTAAGCAATGAGCATCATGAACAGAGGGGCGTTGCGCCGAAACGCCCGAATACTATATTCCTCTGTCGCTTATTCTCTGCGCTCTCTGCGTGCTCTGTGTTCAGATTTTTTTGCGCGACTGGCTTGGACTAACTGGGAAGGCCGCTGCGGCAGAAACTCCGAATCTGAGGATCTTCACCAAGCCTCAGCCGTGGACTTGAGGCGGCTGACGCTCGTGCCAGTCCTGCGTCTGCTCGTAGGCGTGGGCGATGCGATAGAGCGTCGCCTCGTCAAAAGGCCGTCCGGTCAATTGATAGCCAATCGGCAGACCGGCGGGCGTGAATCCGCCAGGCGCGCTGATCGCCGGTTGTCCACTCAGGTTGGCGGGATAGACATGATGAATGAATCCATCGGTTGGCGTCTCGCCGTTGTCCAGGTCTTGGCGGGGCTTGCGCACATCCGTCAGCAGCGGGGCTGAAACGGGAATCGTCGGCGAAATCAAGGCCGTCAGATTTTCGCGCCGGAACAAATCCTGCATGGCCGAACGAAAACGCTCGCGAGCGCGCAATGCGGCGAGATATTGCGTCCCCGACAGAAATTCGCCCATCTGCAAAGTGGCGCGCGTGCCGGGACTATATAGATGGCCCTTTTCCCGTATCCGAGGCCGATGATAGCTGGCCGATTCCACCATCCGGATGGTCATCAAGGCTTCACGCGTCGTCGCCAGTTCGGGCAAGCTGATCTCGATAATTTCCGCGCCCATAGCCGCCAGTTCGCCGATGACGCTTAGGGTGGCGGCGCGCACCTCGTCGGTCACGCCGGGATACAAGAAGTAGTCACGCTCGATGCCGATGCGCATACCCCGCACGCCGTCCTCAATGCCGGCCGAGAAGTCCGGCGCGTCCAGGCGGGCGGAATTGGCGTCTTTGGGATCGTGCCCGGCGATCGCCCCCAGCATCAGCGCGTTGTCTCGCACCCTGCGCGTCAGCGGGCCTACATGATCGAGCGACCAAGCCAGCGGCACCACGCCATAGGCGCTGACGCGCCCGTAAGTCGCCTTCATGCCAACAAGATTGTTGATCGAGGCCGGAATGCGGATGGATCCGCCGGTATCGGTGCCGATAGTCCCGAAGGCCGAGCGCGCCGTCAGCGCCACTCCGGAGCCGATGCTGCTGCCGCCGGGGAAGCGGTTGAGATCCCAGGGCGTGCGCGTCGGTGGTTCGCTGCCGCCGCAGGAGAATTCGTGGCAGCGCGTTTTGCCGATCAAGACGGCGCCAGCCGCGTAGAGCTTAGCCACGACGGTCGCATCGAAGTCCGGCACAAAACCCGCCAAGGCCTTCGACCCAACCTCGGTCAGGATGCCTTTGCTATAGCAGTTGTCCTTGACGCCGATGGGGATGCCGTGCAAGGGACCGCGATCGCGACCGGTGGCGATTTCCCGGTCGGCGCGTGCGGCGGCCGCCAGCGCCAGGTCCACCGGCACGATAGCGTAGGCCTGCAGCGTCGGCTCGG
This sequence comes from Chloroflexota bacterium, assembly GCA_026707745.1. GTDB lineage: Bacteria > Chloroflexota > Anaerolineae > Aggregatilineales > Phototrophicaceae > UBA6055. The sequence continues at coordinate 1,981 of JAPOWG010000101.1, read as the reverse complement.
TCTCTCTAATACGCGCGAGCGTGGCCTCGGTCAGGGCCACCGATGTCGTTGCGCCCTGTCGCAGGGCGGAGGCTGCTTCGCTGATGGACAAATCGATGAGCGCGCGTGAATCAGTCATGCCGGACAGCATCCAATCTCAGATTCTGCAGATAATCATAAAACCCCGACCCGGTCTTCCGGCGGGGGCGCCAACCGCCATACGTCATCGACTATGTACATGCGCTCTCGGGGGCATCGTATCCGCCTGCTTATATCGACCCAGATTATAGCATGCGAATAATCGCTATTGCTTGAAACAGTTTTTGCATCTTGCCCGTCCTGCGCTAAAATTCAGGCTAAGGCAAAATAGAGACTTTGACTTATGCAGCGATCTACCACTTTACAGGAAACTCTAACAAGCAACGGCTACACCCTCTCATCAGCGCCAAACCGCCTCGGCTGGCTGAGGCACTCTGACCCAGCCGCGTCAATCACCGCCCTCCAGGAGCAGTTTCAAGAACAGGGCTACCTGTGGCTCAAGGGCATCCTCGACCGGGACGAAGTTCTCGACTTCCGCCGCCGCTACTTCGCCGCCTTCGCCGATACCGGCCTGGTCCGCACCGATATTGATCCCGGAGAAGGCATCTACGACGGCGCGAACGAGAACAAGAACCTGATCCGCAAGCTGCAGATGGAAACGCATCGCTGGGCCGCTTACGAAGCCTTCTGCCTGGCGAAGCCCATCTATCGATTCTACGAAGCCTTCTTCGAGGGCGCGGTCTACCTGCACAAGCGCAAGCTCATCCGACACGTCCCGCCCGGGGATGTCAGCACGACCGGCGCGCATTATGATCTGGTCTACTTGCGCGCCGGCACCGATGCCGTCTGCACCAGTTGGATCCCCATCGGCGATATTACGCCCGAGATGGGGGGCTTGATCTACCTGGAAAACTCGCACCACTTCGGCCGCCGCAAGGAAGCCGAGTTCACTGCGCTCAATGCCGATTTGCCGCCGGAAGAGCGCATCAACGCCTTCAACAAGAACATGGGGCTGCATGGCTGGCTGACGAAAGACCTGCCGTCGCTCGCCGACCGCCTTGATACCCGCTGGCTCATGGCCGATTACGAAGCCGGCGATATGGTCGTGCATGGCGCCTACACAACCCACGCCGCCACCGCCAACGCCTCGCCCGAGGGCCACATTCGGCTATCGACCGACATCCGCTACCAGCGCGTAAAAGAAGAAATCGACGTCCGCTGGAGCAACCACTGGTCATTCGATGACTTCAAATAATCCACAGCCCCACATCCCATCTGCGCCACGCCCATCCCCATCTACAACCGCGTCGAAATCTGTAGGGGCGAGCCTTGGCTCGCCCACCCGCGTCGTCAGCCGCATATCAAACACAAGGAGGTAAATACAAGACATACCTATATAGATTCACTTAACCCGCCAACCTATTACAAAAAAGGAGCAATCCCATGACTCAAAGCAAGAAAAATGGACTGTCACGCCGCGACATGCTCAAGACCATCGCCGGCGGCACCGGCGCCGCAGCGCTTGGCGCGCTGCCCGCCGCCAGCGTCTTGGCGCAGGATCCGGTCACCATCACCTACTGGCATGGCTGGACCGAACAGTGGGAGAACTACGTCCAGGACATCGTCGATGCCTTCCACGAACACCAGGACGCCATTCGCGTTGAGCCCCTCGTCGTCCCCTACGGCGACTTCCTGGTGCGCTTGACCGCCGCCATCTCCGCCGGCAACCCGCCGGACATCGTCACCTTCTTCGGCTCTAACGAAATTCCGGGATTGGCCGCGCTCGGCGGCATCACGCCCTACGCAGACCTGGGAACGCCAGAAGAGGTCGCGGCCATCAAAGAATTCCTCACGCCAGCGGCTTTGGCCGGCGGCGTCGTCGACGGCGCCGTCTACGGCACGCCCAGCGGCTTCGGCGTCTACGACCTGGCTTGGAACAAGAACCAATTTGAAGAAGCGGGCT
>JAPOWG010000098.1 GCA_026707745.1 Chloroflexota bacterium | reverse complement strand
GGTTCGTCTTTTCTCCGTCTTAACCCACTATTCTGCTGTTAATATGCACTCGCCCTTTACGGGACAAAAAAGACGAGGACCCGTGTCCTCACCATTACTCAAACAGACTAGCAATACGATTGCGCAATGTCAAGGATAGTTTTCGCTTTTCCACGAATTCGTTTGCGATCGATTGCCAACAACGATTGTAAAAGCACAATTCACTGGATCAAACCGACAAATGGGACGTCAGACCGGATCAGGCGCCAGTTCTTCCGTCGAATCCTCATTCACCTTTTCTTTGGGACGATCTCCCAGAATATCCTTCACATAAATCTCGTCCACAAGCACAGCTACAACCGCGCTCAAGGGCACCGCCAGCATCAAGCCGAGGAAACCGAAAAAGAAACCAAAAATGATCTGCCCGAGCAATACAAGGATTGCCGGCATATTCATTCGTTCGCTGGCGAGAACGGGGCTCAACACCTGACTTTGGAAAAAAGAGACGCCGTAAACAATCACGACCGTCCAAATGATATTATTCTCCGCTTGTACTATCGCTGCAGCGACAGCGGGAATCAGAGCGACCACCGGCCCAAAGTTCGGGATGAAGGAAAGTACGCCCGCAAGCACGCCAAGCGCGACCCATTCCTGTATTCCCAACATGGCCAGTCCCAATCCAGTACCCAAACCGACGACAATCATAGATACACCCGTGACGCTGAGCCAGGCGCGCAAGGTGAGGTCAATGCGACGCAGGATGATCCGCAGGCGATGCCGATACCACTTCGGCGTCAATTTGATGATGCCATTCACATAGAGTTCGGGTTCGGCAAGCAAGTACATGCTAATGAAAAAGATAATCAGGATACTCAAGAGTGTATTGGCAACGCCACCCACTACGGGCAATACGGATCCGCCGACGCGTCCCAGGAGATCAGTAACCTGCGACACAACCTGGTTAACCAACTCGTTGTTGAGCTCAAAATTCACTAAATCTTTTAAAAATGGAAACTGTTCAGTCAACGTTTCGCTGTTTATGACATCCTGCGCTCGTTGCAAAGCCTGTGGCAAAACCCGGTCGGTCAACTGCGTGAACTGTGTAACGATGGTGGGCAGAATGGAACTTCCGATCAAGGCGAGAACAAGGAAGAATCCAACGACACTCACAAGAATCGCCAAGATTCGATTCATTTCGAAACGGTCTACCAAAAGACGAACCGGCATGGTGAACAACACAACCAGAATCACCGCGGCGAAGGTAAGCATTAATGTGCCGCGAATCTCCCAGGCGAACAATAAGCCAAGCGCGATCAATATGGTTGCGGCGATGTTGCGCAGCCCGACGTTAACGAAGCGGGAGTCCCCCTTGCTCATAGATTCCCCCTAGCGATGTCGATTTGCAAAAAACGTCCACAGGTGTTCACGAGTCAGCGCTCACGATTTGCATACCAACCGAAGGAGATTATAGCACTTTAGTCGTGCCCAAGCGACTATGGTCGCAAAGGACCAGAGCAATCGCACCAAAATCGATCTACGTCGAATATCACATAGATCTAGCAAAATGTAGGGACGACACTTTGTGTCGCCCATGAATATAGCGATAAAATCGAGGGTGATTCAAAGAATCGTCCCTGTTTACGTGAGGCGCGTCGCTCATGCGACGAGAAAGCTTGCGATTTTGCGTGAGCGGGACATTCCTGCGACCTTTTCGCCGGTTACGCGCCGAGCAGCTACATTGCTCCTCTTTTGCATGTAAGCGATTAAGTCTCGGTGTCCCCGGTGGTGAAAAAAAATTTGCTGCGATTGCCTTGGCAAAGGGCAGAATGCGCCAGGAATCTTCATGTCAAAAGGCTCTAATTCCAAACTTCATAGGACTTAAGCTATGGGATATAATGGTTGTCCGCAGGGTATAGTCGCTGGTCGCGCAACCGGCGAAAAAATCCCAGGAATGTCTCGCTCACACGGAAAAACAGGCCTTTTCCTTGCATGGGCATGGCTGTTTATCAAAAAGCCGCTCGGCGGCAGCCAAATGGATTGCCGCGCGCACACGAGACAATTAACCTTCCGCTCGCCCGGGCAACGCGGTTTATCAAATAAGTGATTGACATATGAAATTTGATGTAACTGTTTTCGCCGATGACCTGAACAATGCCGCGACAATTGCAGAAGCTGTCGAAGATTACGGTTTTGACGGATTGTGGGTTGCCGAAGCCGCGCACAATCCGTTCCTGCCACTAGCGCATGCTGCCTTGGCAACACGTAGAATCTCCCTGGGAACTGCTATCGCTGTCGCTTTTCCTCGCGATCCGTTGCTTATGGCGCAGAACGCGCGGGATCTGGCAGCGCAGTCTCACGGGCGCTTCATTCTCGGCTTGGGCACGCAAATCAAACCACACATCACCAAGCGATTTAGCGCGGTTTGGGGCAAACCGGTTCAACAGATCCGAGAGTATATTAAGGTCTTAAGGCTGGCGTGGCGCAGCTTCAGCACAGGCCAGTCTTTGAGTTTCGATGGCGAATATTACAGCTACGAATGGGCCTTCCCGCAATGTACAGCCGCCCAGACGTCGGAACTCGATATCCCCATTTTCATCGCAGGGGTCAATACTGGGTTAGCGAGAATGGCGGGCGAGCTATGTCATGGGTTTCACATTCATTCGTTTCATACGCCGCAATACTTGCGTGATGTATTGGTGCCCGCGTTCCAAGCGGGGCGCGAACGCTCCGGAATGTCAAACAAGCTGTTACTATCTTGCGCCGTATTCGTCGTCACGGGCGAAACAGAAGCACAAATTGAAGAGAGCAAAATTCTAAGCAAGTCTCAGGTCGCCTTTTACGCCAGCACGCCGAGCTATAGGCGCGTGCTTGAGTTGCACGGTTGGCAAGACCTGATTCCTCAACTGAACACGCTTTTGCGACGCAACCGTTGGAAGGAAATGCATACACTAATCAGCGACGAGATGCTGGAACATTTCGCAGTGATTGCACCGCCCGACGAACTGCCCTATCGACTTCGCGAACGATACGATGGCCTGCTAGACCGCGTCGGATACTACTTCCCCTTTGAACCGGACGACCAAAGCAGGCGCACCATATGGGATCACGCTGCAAAAGCGATGGAAAACTGATGCCAACAATTGAACTGCAAGGTCAGACCATCCACTACAGCGTGCGCAAGAGCAAGCGCGCAAAGCGCATAAGCCTTCGATTTGACGTCGCGCGTGGATTCCAACTCGTCTATCCCCTGCGCGTACATCAACCAACTCCCTCGGAGGTGTTCATACAAAAGCAAGCCTGGGTGCTGAAAGCGCTCAAGCAAATGCGCGCCTATCAGAAACAAATGCGCTATGAGCGGCGCTACGAGCAGGGCGCAAGTTTCCCTTACCTCGGCGAAAACCTGAGTCTCAACTTGATAGAGGGGGATGACCAGGAGCTAGTCTGGGTACGGCGGTTTGAGGATCGGCTACAGCTTAAGCTCTCACTAGCGTTTATGGACAATACTGGCGTTATTCGAGCGGCAGTCGAAAACTTTTATCGTGATGAGGCAAAGCAATATCTGCCGCCGCGGGTCAAAGAACTCGCTGACACGCACGGATTCGACTTTCACAAGATCCGGATCAAAAACCAGAAAACCAGGTGGGGAAGCTGTTCTGCGAAGCGAAATCTGAATTTCAACATGAGGCTGATGATGACGCCACCGGGCGCGATAGATAGCGTCATCATTCACGAGCTCTGTCACCTGCGCGTGATGAACCACAGCAAAACTTTCTGGGAGCTGGTTGAAAAGCATTGCCCAGACTACAGGAAATGGCAAAAGTGGTTTAAAGAGAACGAGTATTATCTGGTCTTTTAGAGCAAGACATGGTCAGCTGTGAAGGTATGCCAAGTTGAAGATCGATATCTTCTTTCAGCCCGGTAAGGATTTCCGCACCTACGCCGATTGGATCTTACAAGCGGAGACTTGGGGATTCGACGCTGCTTGGAGCGCCGAATGGCTGAGCAATCCCTTTTTCCCCCTAACCATTGCGGCAAAGAAGGCACAATGCCCTTTCACGCTTGGAACGATTGCCGCCTGTGCTTTTCCGCGCAGCCCCATGATAACCGCGCAGATAACCTGGGATCTGGCGCGGCAAACCGGCGGGCGCTTTGTTCTGGGGCTGGAGGCAGAAATGCCCGAGTTTCTACCCATTGGTGAAGGTGGCCAGTCGTCCGAAACCGTTGGCAAGATGCGCGAATATATCGAGAGTTTACGAGCGATCTGGCGCAGCTTCCAGAACGATGAACGCTTGCGTTATCGAGGGCGACATTATCAGTTCCGTCTGATGGCGCCTTTCTTCAATACCGGACCGATAAAGGATCCGGAGGTTCCGATATTCCTGTCGGGAGACGATAGCGATATCTATGACTTAGCCGGGGAACTATGCCAGGGGCTGCATGCAAACGTGCTGCATTCGCGGTCTTATCTACGTGATGTGGTCGTTCCACATTTGTCTCGAGGACTCGAAAGCTCGGGCAGACCCCGTGAAAGTTTCGAGTTCGCGATTCCAGCGCTCGTATTCACGCCTGACATCCTTGTAAAGGATCTTGATACGCAGAACGAACCTGGAAGGAACATCGCGAGTTACGCCTTCGCTCGAAGGAATCTCTCGTTCGCGACCTACCATGGCTGGGAAGCATTGTTGGATTCGCTTCGGGGATCTGCGCTTTCAGGCGACAGCGGCTCCATTTGGCGTAGCATTCCTGAAGAGATCCTGCGAGAGATTGCGATCGTGGCAGAACCAAAGCGAGTAGCTGCCGCAATCCGTCAACGGTATAGCGGCCTCGCCGATCGAGTTTGCCTCGTTTTCGCTTTTTGGAATCCGATAATAATTTCGACGATAGTCGCGGATTTGAAGAAACAGTTGCGCGGTGATCTAGCGGATCAAGCGTAAAGCGCTGGCAGCGGTTCTTCCACCACTTTATAGATCTCAAAGCCGCGTTTCTGGTAATTCGCCAAGGCGTGCGGACCGTCAAGGTTGCAGGTATGCAGCCAGACACGGCTCGCATCCATATCCCAGGCGCGGGCAACCCCGTAGCTGAGAAGGTGTTTGCCCAGCCCACGTCCCATGTAGTCGCCTCGCAGTCCGAAGTAGGCGATTTCAACCGAGCCGTCTTCGTGGCGAAACAATTCCACGTATCCTGCAGGTGATCCGCTGACGTACAAAACATGTACCTGCGTGTTTTCTGAAGACAATATGTCGCGGAGTTCAGAATTTGTCATTTGCAGGCGGTCGCGCCAAGCCCATTCCTCGCCGACCGACTGGTAAAGAAACTTGTAGAAACCTAGATCCGGCATCTCCATCTTCACGATTTCGATATCGGCAGCTCGGATAAAGGCGGGCGCAAAATCCGATCTACTGGTCATCTCGAGGTAAGTAGTGACCAGCGTCTCCAACCGTTTAGCGGCTAGCTCCATGGGCTTTGCTCTTGAATAGCTGTACAACGCGATGCCATGAACTTCTAGCATAACCAGTCAACCGGCGCGGTAGCATGGTACATTGCGACAAAAATTGTTTTCCGACGCTAATCATAGTCACCAAAGCGAGAACGCCTTCTAGTTTCAATCGTGTGAACCGACCGCTTTCGCCTCAACAATAACTCCGCCCATGCTGTGAAACTCAAGTATCTCCTTCGCCCGCGTGCGACCTTGCAAGTTGATCTTGTCGATGACTGGGTACGGCACTAAGATGACACGGCCAAATCTTCGTCATCAAAGTCCAAATGCCCATGATCAGACGCCTTCGACAATCTCTACAATCACGCTGGTACAAGTTCGTACCAACGGATCGTCTCATCAATCAAATACGAAGCGGCGGCAGCGGATCCGAAACTCAAGCCATGCTTGACGCGCTGCGCGAACGTCTTGCCTATCAAGACGGCAGCTTGAATTCAGTGGATTGGTCACTTGCGAAGCTAAACGGCGTCACACTTTCGTCGTGCCTGCTGTCAAAGGCCAACTTCGCCGGCGCCAACTTACGCGGCGCCTACTTCGGTTACTCCGACCTCCGCAAAGCCTGTTTGAAAGAAGCGGATTTGAGCGAAGCGAGTTTGCGGGAGGCGCGGCTTGAAGGGGCCGATATGTCGGGCGCAAACCTCCAATCCGCCAACCTCGCACGCGCCGATTTACGCGGTGTGCTGCTCGTCTCCGCAAATCTCACCTCGGCCAACCTCTGGGAGACCGATCTACGCGGAGCCGATCTGTCCCGGGCGATCCTGACCGCCTGCGCCACTTATAGCATCAAGGTGGATCAATCGACAATTCTACCCAACGGCAAGTCATGCCGCGGTGTTGGCGGATTCACGCCTTTCATAGTCACAGGCGATGTCAATTCGAATTAGAATCGACGAGCAATACCATGTAGAATGAACCACTAGTCGTTTCTTTAAGATCTGTGGCAGGAGGAAGCTAAAGGTGCATGTCGTAAGTTTCACGCGCAGTACGCCGGATACAGCGGCAAAAGTCTGGGTCAATGAAGAGGGTAAGGTCACCTGGGGCGATGTGGCCACCGTGGTGAACCCTTGGGATGAATATTCCCTGGAAGAAGCCATCGTCCAGGCCAAACGCTGCGCTGGCGAAGCAACTGTCATTGCTATCGGGCCCGACATAAACGACGATGCCCTCAAGCACAGCATCGCGATGGGCATAACAAATGCTCTCCGGATTGACGAGCCGAAGGCGGATATCCGTGACAGCCTGGTTTGGTCTGCGCTGGCGGCCGGCGCCATTAAGAAACTCGGCAATGTTGAATTGGTCGTCTTCGGCAAGGAGAGCGTTGATGTCGCTACGGATCAACATAGCTATCAATTGGCCAGGCGCCTTGGTTGGACGATGCTGAGTTACGTTTCTAATATCATCGCCCTTGACCCAGATACGGGAACGATTCGCGTCGAGCAAATGCTTGAACAGGGTAAGCGCGTCTTGTCGGCAAGGCTTCCCGCGGTCATAACGGTGATGAAGGGCATAAACGAACCGCGTTATCCGAACTTTTTGGGCATACGCAAAGCGGCAAAAGCGCAGATTCCGGTGTGGTCGGCGGCGAATTTGGGGATAGCATTGCCAGTTGCCGCCACGACCGTCGTGGCTTATCACAATCCACCGGTTCGTGACGTCGCTACGGAAATAATCCCTGGAAAGGACTCGGCGGAAAAAGCGGCAATACTTGCGGAGCGCTTGTTCGAGGAGAAAGTTCTGTGAGCGTTTATGTGTGGATAGAGACCTACGCCGGTCGCGCGAATCCCTCCAGCTGGGAAGCGCTCGCGGCGGCCGCAAAGCTCGCTGAAAATCTGGGAAGCGACGTTACCGCCCTTGTATTTGGAGAAAATGCGCGCACAATCGCTACAGAGGCTGGCCACTTCGGTGCGACAAATGCTTATATATGTAACGACGAAGCGGTAAACGAATATCGGCTCGAAGCTTACGCGCAGTTGATGACGGATTTGGTCAAACAGCATCAACCGGCCTTCGTCCTGGCTGTCGCCAGCAGCCGCGGCCGCGAACTGCTCGCGAGCAGCGCAGTTGATACTGAAAGCGGGCTTATTGCAGACGCCACGGACCTGCGACTGGATAAGCGCAGGATTGTAGCCACCCGGCCCGCCTATGCCGGCAAAGTCTCGATGGAAATGACGTCAAACAGTACTACGACTTACATAACGGTCCGAGGTCGGGCATTTCAGGCGCCGCCGAGAGACGCCAATGCCACTGTGAGCCTTGCGGAAATCCAGACCGTCTTGACCATGAACGACATAACCGTTGAAGCCGAGTCGTTTACGGACGCGGCTGACGACGTGAATTTGACGGACGCGGCAATAATTGTCAGCGGAGGCCGCGGCATGGCGAATAATCCCAAACAAGTTCCGTCTGACCAAGACACTGTAGATCCCAATGTATGGAAAGCCAAAGACGGCTTTGAAAATACATTGCGCCCCTTGGCGGCAGTCCTGGGCGCCGCCGTGGGCGCAAGCAGGGCCGCGGTTGACGCAGGATATATTCCCTATGAACACCAGGTCGGGCAGACGGGCAAAGTTGTCAATCCCGATCTATACATCGCCTGCGGGATAAGCGGCGCGATACAACACCAGGCGGGTATGCGCGGCAGCAAGATAATCGTGGCGATCAACAAAGACGCCGAAGCGCCAATCTTCAAACTTGCGCGCTACGGAATTGTTGGCGATCTTTATGACGTTGTTCCTGCGTTGACCGCAGCGCTGCAACGCAAGCTGGGTTCGTAAGAGCCGCTCGGCGCCTAACCGGCGAAAAGGTTCCAGGAACGTCGCGCTCACGCAGAAAAGGTTACCTGCTTGTCGCATGAGCGCCGCAGTTTACATAAACAGCCGCTCTGCGCGTATTCGGCGAATTTGGGCTGCCGCGCTCACAGAAAATAATAAACCTGCTCGGCTACCGCAAATCGTGGTTTATTATAAAAGAGTACGACCAAGCTGAGGCAGCCAAAAGCGCCTTTGTTCCAATTCAACACAAAGCGACATAAGGCGCTTAGCTGAAATCACCATTGGATTCTCTTGCGGACCTATTAGGCTTATTTTACCGCTTTTAACCAAGGCAGTGACTGTCATGCGACAATATTGCAGCCGATGATCGAACCACTTGTTTTGTCTGGCTGGACCCGACCTAACGCTAGTATGAGATAGTTGCGATGGCGCGCCATGGGTTGTTTGAATTCAAATTCTTAGAGTATGCCCGTCAATGGAATTTGCACTAGTCACCGCTACACCCTTTTTGCTGGCATTATTGCTGGTCATTCCTCCCTTTAAAGATCTTTCCAAGTTCCCACAAACTGTCATTTCTACTGTCGCGATGGCTGGCATGTTTGTCACCGTCTTATTGACTGTCCCGCGCTTGCAAGACGAAAATGTCATCATATACGGGACAGATTGGATCCCGTCGCTGGGCATCGGCCTCAACTTTTATGTCGACGGCCTGGCAATGATATTTACCTTAATCGTGACGGGCGTCGGCGCTCTCATATTCCTTTACGCCGGGTACTATTTCGACGACGCGGCCGAACACAACCGTTTCATCACCTGGTTGCTCGCGTTTGCCGGCTCCATGCTTCTGGTCGTGCTGTCGGGCAACGTATTGCTAACTTTCGTCGCCTGGGAATTGACAAGCGTCACCTCGTTCATGCTGATCGGCTTCACAGGCAGACAGAGCGCCGAGGCCCGCGCGGGCGCTTTCAAGGCGCTGTTTGTTACCGGCGCAGGCGCGCTGGCGCTGATCATTGGATTGGTCATTCTGGGTGTAGCCTGCGGTCAAATACTATATCCCGAAGAAGGTATCCGCTTTGTCGCGGACATCAGCGAAATCTTGCAAACGAAGAATCTGCACAAACACGAATGGTTCCCGATTTTCACAGTACTGATTTTGCTGGGGGGCTTAACCAAGAGCGCCCAGTTCCCCTTCCACTTTTGGCTGCCCGGCGCTATGAGCGCACCTACCCCATCGAGCGCCTATTTGCACAGCGCAACTATGGTTAAAGCCGGTATTTTCCTGTTCGCTCGACTTTCGCCGGTGATGTACAAGAACGCGTTTTGGTCGGAACTTTTGCTTGTTTTTGGCCTGGCAACAATGTTGATCGGGTCTATTTTCGCGATAAAACAGCGAGATCTCAAAGGTCTGCTGGCCTACTCGACCGTAAGCAAACTTGGGGCCATTGTCGCCATGATCGGCTTGCCCGGTCAAAATGGTCTTAAAGCCGCATTCCTCGCGATAATTGCGCATGCGCTGTACAAGTCCGCCCTGTTCCTGGTGGCGGGAACTATCGACCATGCCACAGGTACGCGGATGATCGACCGTTTGGGCGGGTTGTATAGACAGATGCCCGTTATGTTCGTGGTCACCATCATCTCGGCGCTTTCGATGGCAGGAATACCTTTCCTGCTGGGTTTCGTTGCCAAGGAAACGCTATTGGAAGCCATGCTGCATTATAGCGAGCCTCAGACAGTTCTGATTCTGGGCGTGGTGATGGCGAGCTCGGTATTCACGGCCGTGGCCGCATATATGCTCGTTTATGACCTGTTCTGGAAGCCGGCGCAGCAGGAAATCCATTTTCATCAGCCCCCGTCTCCGATTCGGTTGGGACCTGTCATTTTGTCTTTGGGATCACTTATGTTGGGTCTTTTGGTGGAACCGGTCATCGTTCCGCTATTGGAATTGGCGGTGCCAAAAGAGTTTGAACTCCATGTCTTTGCAGGATTTAATGACGTGTTTTGGCTGAGCGTGGCGATCTTGGCGGCAGGAATCGCGCTTTTCTTGCTACGCAAGCCCCTGATCAAGATCATTGGATTCCCCTTGTCCGGCGACAGGGTCTACCGAGAAATGATCGCGTATATCGACTGGGCCGGAGAAAACGTTCTGCACAGTCAATCGGGATACGTCCGATACTATCTGGTGATTATTCTCGGGACGGTTTCGGCGGTCTTAATCGCTTCGGGAACGCTGACCACGGTAACGGCAGGAAAGTCATTGTTTCCATCCGACCTGTCCGTGACGATTATCGATCTGGCAAAAATCTTCATGCTCATATTGGCCGTTGCAGCCGGCATATTAACGGTCGCTGTAAGTGAACACGTCAAGGCGGCCATCGCCTTCGGCGTCATCGGTTATGCCATTGGCGTCATTTTCTTGATAGAGCACGCGCCTGATGTGGCGCTGGTTCAATTGTTGGTGGAAACCATGGTCACCGTACTCATTATCATCATGTTGGGTCGGATAAGCACGTCGACGCGCTTCCACGCAATCAATAATTTGTGGGTCGGCAGGCACCAGCGCAACTTCGGACTACTGCGCGACCTCGGTATTTCGATCGTCATCGGTCTGGCAGTTTTTGTATTTTCGTTGATCGCCCTGCAAAACAGAGCCGAGCGCAGCAGTATCGCGGCCTGGCACCTCGAGAATACGCCGACAGTGAATACCGATGACGTCGTGGGCGCCATCGTTGCCAACTTTCGCGGTACCGATACCTTGCTGGAAATCGTCGTATTCACGACAGCCGCTCTTGGCGTGCTTACCCTGCTAGCTCGCGGGCGCAAAGGCAGTGGGCCGCTGGCGCCGCGAAACGACAACGTCGAGCGACTCCATGAATTCGATGCCGACGTCTTCGAAGGCGTTCAAGACGCCACAGATCTGTCTACGCCGTTTACACGTTCCGTTTCCACGGTTGTTCTACCGATCGCGATATTGATCGGTATCGCGCAGATACTTTATGGGGGCAGCGGGCCGGGGGATGGTTTCACCGCCGGCGTGACCTTCGGACTAGCCGTATCCCTTTGGTACGTAGTGCTCGGCTATCACGAAGCGAAACGACAGTTGCCTTGGTTTCGCCCGGCGCTTTTCACCCGCCTCGGACTGTTAATCGCCCTGCTAAACGCAATGTTTCCTGTATTGCTGGGGCAAGGCTTTATGGGGCATGTTCAATTCGACAAGGCGCTAGGGCTATACGACGTCGTTGCTTCCTTCGGTTTACATGTGAATTCTTCGCTGGTATTCGAAGTTGCGATCGCTCTAACGGTGATGGGCGGGCTGGGCATCATCATTGAAGCAATCGCTTTTCCCAATGAAGTAGAGCCTTTAGGAGAGGACTAGGAGGCAACGGCCATGATCGAATTTATGTTTGCGCTTGCCATAGGAATGCTCTTTGGAATCGGCGTGTTTCAATTGCTGAGACGAGATCTAATCAAGGCGGCAATCGGTTTCGCGATACTGTTCTCCGCCATTAACTTGTTCTTCGTCGCTGTCAGCGCTTTTGAAGGCGAATACGCGCCATTTGTCAGCAACGTAGAAGCAGGACGCCAGACCAGCGATCCACTGATTCAAGCGCTGATTTTGACCGCCATTGTGGTCAGTTTCGGCAGTTTTTCGCTGGTGCTGGGATTGGTCAATATCATTTCGCTGCGCTACGGAACCGTGGACTCGAACGCCGTGAACAACCTGAAGCACTGATGATTTGAATGCAATTCGCTGAAATAGCCGAAGCATGAGTACAACTACTGCATATGGGTGAAAACATATTTGTCCTGGGTACGCTGGTCGCGCCGCTTGCGGGGGCGGTAGTCGCTCTGCTCTTTGCGAAGAACAACCATGCGCAGCGCCTTGTGGGCTTGATATCCAGTATCGTCGCCTGGATTTTCAGCACGCGAGTGTTGCTACAGGTACACCAGAAAGGGGTACAAACGTACGAGCTGGGCAACTGGCCGCCACCCTACGGCATCGTCTTGGTCGCGGATAGTTTGGGCGGGCTCTTTGCCTTCATGGTCACGACGATCATGATTGGCGGCATGCTCTATACCTTGCACAGCCACGACAGATGCATGACTTATCCGGCCTTTGTGCCCTTATTCTTGCTCATGGAAGTGGGTCTCGTCGGCGCGATGTTGACGGGTGATCTTTTCACATTGTTTGTCTTCATGGAATTGATGGTGCTGGCTTCGGTGTCGCTGACAGCGATTTCTGACGACCAATTCGGTCTGGAAGCGGCGCTGAAGTACATCCTCATTAGCTCGATGGGAACACTTTTTCTGCTGCTGGGGATTGCGGCCATGTACGCGGCGCTGGGTACTCTCAACATGGCCGATATGGCGAGGATCCTGTTAACCGGCGAGCGGCCGTTTCTGGCTCCGGCATCGGCGTTGATGTTGCTTTGCGCCTTTCTGCTCAAGAGCGCGGTCTTTCCATTCCATTTTTGGCAGCCAGATTTTCATACAACCGCGCCGACGCCTGTCAGCGCCATGCTATCGTCGATCGTTGTAAAGGTTGGCGTCTACGGGATCATCCGTCTGGTTACGCTGCTTTTCATTGTCGAGGCGCCATTGCTCCAACGCTGGCTAGCTTTGCTGGGTATCATTGGCGTCATCTTCGGAAGTCTCGGCGCGCTTCGCACATATAATGCCAAGAGAATGCTCGCTTATTCGACCTTCGCCCAGATCGGATTCATCCTGGTAGGCATCGGATGGGGCAATACGCTGGCGATGATCGGCGCAATTGTTTATGCTTTTAATCATGCCTTTATCAAGTCTTCGCTACTGATGCTCATGGGCGTCGTCGCCAGTTACACGAAAGTCAAGACGGCGAACTTCGCCAGTATCGTCGGAATCGGGCACAAGTTACCGCCACTGGCTGGCTGGCTGGTGCTTGTTGGCGGTTTGTCGCTGGCGGGTGTTCCTCCGCTTAATGGTTTCATTAGCAAGCTGGCGCTGATACGCGGTGGCGTCGCTCAACAGGATTGGGTGAACTTGATCCTGTTGGTCAGCGCGGGGATACTCACGCTGATCTACATGGTCCGAGCCTGGCAGCAGATCTTTCAGCGCGCGCCAATACCGGAAACCACGCCCACAAAAGAGGCGGGCGACAGTCTGCTGGCTCCTATGCTTCTGATCTCTATCTGTTTGATCCTGGGAATCGTCTTGGCAGAACCGCTCCTACAACTGGTGACGGAAACTGTTCGCGAGATAGGAGATCCCAATACCTATATTTCTGCGGTTCGCCTGCGCCTGGAGGGACCGTGAACACGATCGCAAAACGTATCGTATTGGCATTGCCCTTGTCGATCGGCTGGACAATCTATACCGCTCAGCCCACGCCCGGCAACTTTCTTCTGGGCTATATCTTTAGCGTGGTAGTTTTGACGGCTACCGGGCTAAAGGGCGACAGCGTCAACCTGAAAAATGCCGTCTTGCAACTCTATAATTTGATTGCTTATGTGCTTTTCTTGTCAAAAGAAGTATTCGTATCCGGCGTACAAGTCGCGCGCATCATAATTTCGCCGAGCTTGCCAATTGACCCGGGCATTACACGGGTCAAGACCCAGGACGAAAGCAAGAGCGCGCTGATATCCGCCGTCAGCGCCCACGGTATCACGATCACGCCCGGCGAACTCGTCGTCGATTTCGAAGAAAGGGGTGACGAGACAGTGCTGATGATTGTGCACAGCTTGACTATTAGTGAGTCCGGCAAGCGCCTAGATCAGGATCAGTCCCTTCGATTGAAACGCATCAAAGGAATCCTAGGACATGATTGAAAGCGAATTCGCCCAAGTAGCGATCAAGTTAGTGCTATTGGCGCTGGTAAGCTTGCTTATACCCGCGTCCTATCGCGTTATCGTAGGCACAACCCTGCCGGACCGCCTGCAAGCTGTCGATCTCATAACAACACTGCTTATCGGCATCATTGTGATGCTTGCGCTGGTTGAAGGTACGCAAGTGTTTGTCGACATGGCGATTGCGCTGGCCGCCTTCGCTTTTGTCGGCACGATTAGCATCGCGCGCTACATCTCGGAAGGCAGAGGATTCTAGTGTTGTTGGAATTGCTCGGCGTCATCGCCTTGTTTTTTGGCTTGTTCTTCTGTGGGGTTGGCGTGTTGGGTGTTATACGGATGCCCGACGCCCTGACGCGTCTGCATGCCTCCGGCAAAGTGGCAACATTGGGACTCTTTGGCTTGCTGGTGGGCGCCGCCCTGTTAAT
The DNA here is from genome assembly GCA_026707745.1 of Chloroflexota bacterium. Classification (GTDB taxonomy): domain Bacteria; phylum Chloroflexota; class Anaerolineae; order Aggregatilineales; family Phototrophicaceae; genus UBA6055. The sequence continues at coordinate 76,446 of JAPOWG010000098.1, read as the reverse complement.
GCCGGCGGCGAGCCTGCGTATATTGGCGCTGGGTCTGTTTGTACTGTTGACTAGCCCGGTCGCAACACATGCGATTGCGGCTTCGGTGTATCGGCGGCAAGAAATCCTGGAAGAGCTATTTGAAATGCGAGATGAACAGGTCGATGTGACCGCTGTGGACGTATCGGGGATCTTGTCCCGTTCGCTCATACAGGACATTATCGAGGCTCAGCAGCGGGCGCATCGCCCAAGCGAGGGCGAGCCGACCTCCAAGGACACTTGAAGCAGATACACTGTGGCCCCGCCATCATTTCCAGAAAATACGAAAGACTGGATTGTCCTTGGCCTGCAAGTGATCCAATAAGTTGACCAGCAAGAAACCGCCAATCAACAGAGCAACCGCCAGCGCGAAAGATTCCGATGACGCCTCCGGCGGCACAGGCGCATCCGAAAGGCAGCGAAAGTCCCCGTGACGATCCAGGTCGCTTTCCAAACACTGCCGCCATGGATATATTTTCCAGAGCGACCCGGTCATGAAGCCAACTAAAAGCGCTACCGTCATCCGGTAGTGATGCGCCAGCAGATAGCTCAAAACGCGCGAAAAGGCGATGATTCCAAGCACTGCGCCCAAGCCGACGGCGATGACTGGAGGCAAATCGCGTTCGCTGACGGCGGTCAGCACATAGTCATATTGCCCCAGAATCAATAACATGAACGAGCCGGAGATGCCGGGCAAGATCATAGCGGTGATGGCGATCATGCCGCTGATGAACAGATAGGGCGCCGAATGATCCGCCTCCGCCGGGACAGCGTTGACAATGACAAAAGCGATAAGCGTACCAGCGACAAAGATCCCAACTGCCGAAAGATCCCATTTTACTTTGACGCCAATCGTCAAAATTGACGCCAGTACCAGGCCGAAGAAAAAGGCAAAGAGCAAGACCCTGCCTTCGGGGTCGTCCATCACGCCGCTAAGAAAGCCCGCCAATGACACCACCGCCAGCAAAAGTCCGACGCCGAGCGCGACAAGAAACCGGAAAGAAACATGATCCAACAATTCGCGAATTCGAAGAGCGGAAAGCAACCGAAGAGCGTCCAGATTGAAAGACTTGATCGCGCTGACCAAGTTCACGTAGACACCGAGTATGAAGGCCATTGTGCCACCGCTCACCCCCGGTACGATGTCAGCCGCCCCCATCGCGAATCCTGTCAAGATCAGACGCAGATAGTCCGATGTCGATCGCGGATCTGACAAATCTTTGTTCCCCTTCTTCACAATGACACCCCCGTCGTTCATGTGATTCCGGCAGTTGTTTTGCCCGTTATCATTGTACGTGGTTAATCCTAAACGTGCTAGAATCGCGGGTGTAATACCGACATGGAATCCATGCCAAAAGTACGCCAATTATGCCATTTGTCGAAACGTCAGCCGCCCAACTATGGTTCGCCGATCATCGTCGAGATACAAGCGCTACAGCGTCGATCGTCATCCACGGCGCGGGCGGCTCCCACTTGAGTTTCAGTAAAAGATTGCGTCAATCCATTGTCGTTAATTCGGTCTGCGTCGATCTTGGCGGCCACGGGAAAAGCCAAGGCGAAGGACGCAGGTCAATTGGCGCCTATGCCAGCGATGTCGTCGCGCTGTTGAATGCGCTTTCGATCGATAGCGCATGGATAATCGGGCACAGCATGGGTGGAGCAATCGCTCAGTGCCTGGCGCTGGAGCACAGGGAAAGAGCGCGTGGATTGGTCTTGATAGCAACGGGCGCTCGTTTAAGAGTGAATCCCCAACTCATCAACGGCGTCGTTAAAGATCGTGACGCCATCATTGAATCTTTGACTCGCTGGATGTGGAGCAAGAACGCAAGGGCCGAAATGCGCGAGCAGTCCGCGAAGATCATGCGGCAGACGCAACCGTCCGTCATTGCGGGAGACTTCCTCGCATGTGATCGTTTCGATGTCCGTGGGCGGCTCGATGAAATTGCCTGTCCAACACTGATCGTTGCCGGGAAGAAGGACAAGATGACGCCCGTCGCGCTCAGCCAGGAACTGGCGGAGCGCATTCCAAGGTCCGAGTTAACGATCGTCCCCGGGGGAAGTCATATGACGATGCTGGAAGACAGCGAAATGGTCGTTGCGGCGATTGAAGACTGGATTGAACGTAATCGATAAAGCTCGCCCATGGCGGCTCAATGTTCGCGGTTGCTCAAGCGAGAGGATGACGGAAATCGTATACCCCGTCGACAACCCCCCAGCGGATGCCGTTCGCGCTGACCAATACGTCGCCATCGCGCCGCAGCGCCGTTGCCGATCGCGGACATCGAAGAATATCCAGGGGACTCCGCGATTCCGCCGCCGTATTGTCGTATGACGCATCCCCCAACTGAAGAGACAGAAATATGCTTGGCGAAAGCCGCCAGCCGGTGCGCTGCAGCACACTATCGATTCCAGATAGCACCGACACAGGCAGCGTCTTTTTCAATAGCCCCAGACGCAGCCAGGAAGCGGGCACCACCCGACGGATGTCAAAACCCAGTTGAGTGACCTTTGCTTGCATGTAGTCGGGATGAAAATTGAAATTCAATTCAAGGAATTCAATCGGCTCCAGCGAATAAGGATTCCAGATGTTGCGTCCGAACAAATAGCGCAACATCGACTTGAGATGCCGCTTGTTCGCATACTCCAGAATGAACTTCCCGCCATCGCAAAGGCAGGCGCTCACTTGCGCCAGAACCGCCGATACATCTTCAAAGTGATGGATGACGCGGATCATGGTCGCGCAGTCAAATGCGCCGGGGCAAAAGGGCATGCTATAGGCATCCGCCGCGACATAGGTAAAGCGATCGTCGCCCATCCGTTGCCGGGCATAAAGCAATTGTTCGAAGGAATAATCAAGCAGGACAACCTGATCGTACATGGAATATTCCTGGGTGATACGACCAAATCCCGCGCCAACCTCCAATAGCCGCTGTCCGCGCGCGGGCAAAAGTTGAGCCAACACCTGGCGCTCGACTACATCCTCATAGTCGCGTCCTTGACCTTCCCAAAAGTCCTCGCGATAGGTCGAGTCACCGTAGTCACAGATTCGGGGTCCGCCGGTCATCCGGTCTCCCAGCCGCATTGCCTCACGATCAATCCTTGCCGGCTTCAGCGCGCAAAACGTCGGCTTTGTCAATGTTTTCCCAAGGCACGTCAATGTCTTCCCGGCCAAAATGGCCGTAAGCCGCTACCTGCTTGTAAATTGGACGCTGAAGCCCGAGATCGCGGATGATGGCGGCGGGACTCATATCGAAATGTTCCCGGATCAGGCGCAAGATTACCTCATCGGCTACGCGTCCGGTACCGAAGGTCTCCACCGCCAGCGACGTCGGTTCCGCTTTGCCGATGGCATATGACACCTGCAATTCAAAGCGTTTTGCCAAGCCAGCAGCGACCACGTTCTTGGCGACATAGCGCGCCATGTAGGCGGCGCTGCGATCGACTTTGGTCCCGTCCTTTCCCGAAAACGCTCCACCGCCATGGCGCGCCACACCACCGTAGGTATCGACAATGATCTTGCGCCCGGTTAGACCCGCGTCGCCTTGCGGACCGCCCGTAACGAACTTGCCGGTTGGATTGATATGGTAGGTCGTCGCAGCGAGCAGCCCGGGATCGACAACGTCAGGTACAACGGTTTTAATTATCTGTCCTGCAATCTCTTCTTGCTCTATATCGGGATCGTGCTGAGTCGATATGACAATCGTGTCCACCCGTTTCGGCTGTCCGCAGGCGTACTCAACGGTCACCTGGCTCTTGGCATCCGGTCGCAACCAGGGCATCTCGCCGGATTTGCGAGCCCGCGCCAAGCGCCGTACCAAGCCGTGTGCCAGCGAAATCGTGAGAGGCAGGTACTCGCTTGTTTCGTCGCAGGCGAATCCAATCATCATACCCTGGTCACCGGCCCCTTGTCTGTCAACACCTTGTTTAATATCCGGGGACTGTTTGTTGATGTGTATCTTCACGCTACAGGTATTGAGGTCGAAACCATACTCCGGACGCGTATATCCGATCTCCGAGATTGTGTCGCGTACGATACGCTCATAATCAATGGAAGCTGTGGTCGTAATCTCCCCGATCACAACCACAAGATTGTTTGATATCGCAACCTCGCATGCCACGCGCGCCATCTTGTCCTGCGCGAGAATAGCGTCAAGAATGCCGTCGCTTATCTGATCGCACATTTTGTCCGGATGCCCTTCCGACACCGATTCTGATGTGAAGAAGTACTGCGGTGATGCCATGAATGTAGTTGCCATGCGCTACCTTTCCTATGCAACAAAAAACGCCTTGCGGGGCAGAGGGCGTGGAACTACTCATTTAGGATACGCTCATCTGCCAGAGTCTACGCCCTGCCGGATTTAGCACCGTCCCGCTTCATTGGGGGTTGCCGCGAGTTCTTCGAGCCGGATCTCTCACTCGCTCTTGATGAGTGCTGAACAAAGTCGCCATTTCAGCATCTGTGAGTATATCACATGAATGAGCCGCTGCAAATCGGAAAACGAAGGCGATCTACTGGCGCTTTGGATTTCCCGGCGGCCCAATTAATTGACGTTACGGGGTGGCAAATGACCTGCTACTATGCATTTTCACCTATGCAAAACGGGAACGCCAGACCGTAATCAATTGATGTAAGACGCGCTCGCCAAGTTTGACTGTAGCTTGTGTCGATGATGCCGGCTGAACAGGAAAACTACGCCGCGATTTAGAGATTCGGGGAACGACCTACCTGCGCAAGAAACTCATTGCGAATCTCGCGATCGCTTTTGAAATCGCCGATCATGGCATAGGTCTTTAAATTGGAATTATGTTTTTTGACGCCGCGTATCATGGAGCACATATGTTGTGCCGTCAAGGTGACAGCGACGCCTTTTGGCTCCAGAACTTCATCGAGGAACTCGGCAATCTGGCGCGTCAACCGTTCTTGCACTTGCAGTCGGCGCGAAAACATATCCACAATGCGCGGGATCTTGCTAAGACCAACGATTCTTCCATTGGGAATATAAGCAACGTGCGCTTGACCGACAAAGGGCAAGAGATGGTGTTCGCAAAGACTGTAATAGTCAATATCGTTGACGATCACCATATCATCGTAGTCGATCTCATAAATGGCGTTGTTCACTAGCTCTACCGGGTCGGTCGTGTAGCCGCTGACCAATTCTTCATAGGCTCTGGCAACTCGCTTTGGCGTTTCCAGTAGACCGTCGCGGCAAGGATCTTCGCCAACGGCATAAAGCAAATCCCCGACTGAGCGTCTCACTGCCTCGGTATCTACAGTGTTAAAAGCAAAGCCAAAACGATTCAGCAATTCCTTGGATTCAAGTTTTTGCTGAATCTCGTTCTGTTGAGCGGTACGCATTTGCGTTTCATGGCCGTTCATTAACACCGGCCAATCTGTTTCCATCGTCCGTCATTCAGTTGTTCCTGTAGCGAGTGTTGAATTGCTGCCAAGCTTTGTCGACTACGATGTTATACATTATAATGCTGGTATTCGTGCAATTGCAACAATCAATTTTCAAGCTGATCGTCGCTAGCAATACGTTTTGAATCCGCGATCGACGCAGGACAAATCGCTGTGTACATATCGTAATAACCCAGCAAGCGCGGCGCATTCGCATGTAACCTAGAAGCCTATTGCTACTTGAGTACCCATGGATATCATTGAAATCAAGAACTTGCGACTGCAAACCATAATTGGTTTCAGCGCTCACGAGGTGGACAGGCTACAGGAAGTCGTCATCAGCATACGCCTAGAGACTGACGGGCGGCGCGCTGGCGAGACAGACGATCCAAGCCATGCCTTCAACTACAAGACCGTAAACAAGGCGGTCATCAGCCTGGTACAAGAAGCACGCTTTCAGCTATTGGAAAAACTGGCGGAAGAGATCGCCAAAACTGTAGTTGTTCGCTTTGAAGCGCGACGCGTCCAAGTAAAAATACACAAGCCAGGGGCGCTACGTCATGCGGATTCGGTAAGCATCATCATCGAGCGTCGCGCCGAGGACTATAATAGAAATGTCGTATTTTTGTCCCTGGGCTCAAATATATCGCCGGAAAAAAACATTGCCGACGCCATCAAGCTCCTTCGCCGCCACACTAACGTTCTGGCGTTATCGTCCGTATACCGAACCGCTCCCCAAGGCGACGTGCGCCAGGATGCGTTCATAAATATGGCGGTCAAGATTCACACGCTGCGAGAGCCGCTTGAATTCAAGACTCAAGTTATCGACAGAATCGAGTCACGACTGCGGCGAACCCGCGATCCAGACAACAAGAATGCCCCACGTACCATTGATATCGACATCTCGCTGTGGAACGACGAAGCATTCGAATTCGGCGACCGACCCTGGGTTGTGCCAGACCCCGACATCTTAAGTTTCGCCCATGTCGCCATTCCACTGGCGGATATCTCAGCCGACTATTGTCATCCTACTCAGGGGAAAACCCTGTCGGAGATCGCAGCGGAATTCAGCGCGGCCGGCGTCCAGCCAATTGAGATCGTCTTCGAGCCCTGGGAATAGTGAGCTATTCTCGGCCCCCAGTTGTATCTGTCATAGTCACCTTAATTTTCACTAACGCCTTCTTCTTTGATGGGCTAAAATGGCACTTGAATACGCAGCGGCGCCAACGTCGCCGCAGTTAGGAACAGCTATGGCAGTTGAGAACCTCGTGACTTTATCCGATCCCCGATCTGCCGCGGCGGAAGCCTTTCGCAGTTTACGCACCAACCTGATGTTCAGCAGTGTCGATAATCCGATTCAAACATTGCTTGTAACATCCCCTGCCCGCGAGAACCAGAAAAGCTCAGCGCTTGCCAACCTTGCGGTAACGTTCGCGCAAAGCGGAAATCGCACGATATTAGTGGACGCCGATCTGCGCCAACCCAAGCAACATCAGATTTGGGGTATTGACAACGCACGGGGATTGACAAGCATGATGGTTGACGACAACACGCTTGATGATCCACCGCTCTCCACAACGAAAGTTGACAATCTGCAGGTGCTGTCAACCGGGGAATTGCCCCCGAATCCGGCCGATTTGTTCAGTGGCAAACGGATAGATGAGATTGTCGCTGCGCTAAGAGGCCGTGCCGATTATGTCCTATTCGATAGCCCCCCGGTACTGGCTGCGACAGATGCCGCTTTGCTAGGGATCAAACTGGATGGCGCCCTGCTAGTCGTGCGGGCGGGAGATACGCGCCGCGACCATACGGCGCAAGCGCGTCAAGCCTTGGAGAGGGTACACGTCCGTATTGTTGGCGCTGTACTGATCAATGCTCCCCGCGAAAGCACGATAGCGTATTGATTTCGGGTCCGCTACAGACCGCTATGGTCCTAGTTCCGGCAATTCGCCTTGGTTTGGACAATGCCCAGCGGCTTTGACGACCCGGCTCTCGTTTCGGCGGAGCGACGGACACCCTTCACCGAGGCCACCATTAGTTGAGGAGACAAGGATATGAACATGGGATCTTGCTGGGGAGTCAACTTGCCATGAAGGGACTTATTCTTAGCGGCGGCAAGGGCACGCGTCTGTACCCGTTGACCTATACCCGAGCCAAACAGTTGATTCCCGTAGCAAACAAGCCTGTTCTGATCAGGGTGATTGAGGCGATTCGCGAGGCAGGCGTTAAAGAGATCGGTATCGTCGTCGGACAAACAGCGGCAGAAATCCGAGAAGCTCTGGGGGACGGCGACGCTTGGGGGGTTGAACTCCATTACATCATGCAGGATAGTCCTGACGGCCTTGCCCACGCGGTAAAGATCTCGCGCGATTTCCTCGAGGATGCGCCCTTTGTCATGTTCCTCGGCGATAACGTGATCGAAGGCGGGATTAGTTCGCTAATCAGTGACTTTGCCGACAATCATTGGAACTGTCAGATCGTTTTGAAACGAGTTGACAATCCGTCGGCCTATGGCGTGGCAGAACTCCGATCCGATGGAAGCATCGAGCAACTCATCGAAAAGCCGACGACGCCACCAAGCGATCTGGCGCTGGTCGGCATCTACATGTTCGATCATCATATTTTTGAAGCGGTCACGGAAATACAACCGTCGGCGCGCGGCGAATACGAAATCACCGACGCGATTCAATGGTTGATCGACCACGACTATACTGTGTTTCCACACATACACGAGGGTTGGTGGATAGACACTGGCAAGCCAACAGATTTGTTGGAAGCCAACAGCCACGTCCTGGAAGAGATTTGTCCGACTATTGCCGCGTCCGCCGAGATTGACAGTGACTCGAGCGTAGACTCGCGCGTGACCGTACAAGACGGAGCTAGAATCGTTAACAGTATCGTGCGAGGTCCGACTATCCTGGGCAAAGGCACGGTCATTGAAAACAGCTTCATCGGTCCCTTCACCAGCATATACCACCACTGTGAAATACGAAACTGCCAGATCGAACGTAGCATTATCCTGGAAAACAGCCGCGTCATCGACATTGATCAAACGCTGCGCGACAGTCTCATCGGACGCAATGCCGCCGTCAAACGAAGCGACGGCAAGCCGAGCGGCATCAAAATGAACCTGGGCGATCACGGCACGCTTTGGGTCTAGCCCTCTTTTTTATAGTCCGCGTTGCTCAAGCAACAAGAAAGTTCATTATGTTGTGTGAGCGAGGCAAACCTTGTCGCCGGCTACGCGCCGAGCGGCCGGCACATTCAGAAACGGACAGAGGAATCCTCTATGAACAACGAGATAAAGCTTGTCGCACTCGACCTGGACGGCACCCTGCTAAACAGCCGACATGCGCTGAGCGTTCGCAATCGATCCGCCATTGAATCCGCACAGCGACAGGGAGTGGAAGTGGTATTGGCAACTGGCAAGACGCGTCAGTCGGCCGAAGACTTGATCGACTCGCTTGGTATAAACTCGCCGGGCATCTATATGCAGGGACTCATTACCTACAATGCTGATGGAAGCGTTCGTACACGGATCGTCATGGCCAAGGAATCAGTCTCGCGTGTCATTTCGCTGGGAGAAGAATTCGGATTCGGCGCGCTGGCTTATAGTGGCAACCGCTGTTTCGCCCTTCGCGTCGATGACTTCGCGGCCAAATTGACCGAATATGGCGAGCCGCATGTGGAAACAATTGCCGATTGGCCCGAACTCCTGGATACCTTTGATATCAACAAGGTTGTTCTCTACGGCGAGGAAAACGGGGTCACGACGCTCCGACGGGCGATTGACGCGCGGCTCGATGGCGCCGTACATGTGACGCGCGCCAATGTAGATGGCATGATTGAAGTGCTGCCCCCGAATACATCCAAGGGACAGGCAGTCAGAACATTGCTGGAAGAACTCGGCATTGACCCCTCCAGGGCCTTGGCTGTCGGCGATGGAGAAAACGACACCGAGATGCTGCAAGCCGTCGGCATCGGCGTTGCCATGGGCAACGCGACCCAGATGCTAAAGGATGTAGCGGATGTCATCGTTCCGAGCAATGATGAAGACGGCGTTGCGGTTGCCTTGGAAGAATTCGTGCTTGGAGAAAAGGCGGCTCAAAAATGAAGAATATCCTGGTCACAGGTGGCGCCGGGTTCATCGGCAGCGCCTTCGTCCGCCACATGGTCGAAGCCTATCCTGACTATCGTGTCATTTGCTACGACAAACTGACCTATGCCGGCAATTTAGACAATCTGCTTTCCGTCAGCGACGAAGAAAACTACCACTTCGAACGTGGTGACATTGCCGATCGAGAAAGGATTAAGTCAGTACTGAACGCCTACAACATCGATACGATCGTAAACTTCGCCGCCGAGAGCCACGTAGATCGCAGTATTCTGGACCCCGACGCCTTTGTTCACACTGATGTGGTCGGCGCTTATATTCTCCTGGACGAGGGGCGCAAACACGGGATCGGTCGCTTCTGTCATGTCTCAACAGATGAAGTATACGGTGATATTGATCTGGGTCAGTCCTCGGAAGACGATCGATTTCTGCCCAATAGCCCCTATGCGGCCAGCAAAGCCGGGGGCGAACTGATGGTCCGCGCCTATAATGTGACTTACGGAATGGACACTGTTGTCACGCGCGGCAGCAATACCTATGGTCCCTATCAGTACCCCGAAAAACTGATCCCGTTTTTCACGACAGAAGCGATTGACGACAAGCCTTTGCCCCTCTATGGCGATGGGAAGCAGATACGTGACTGGCTCTACGTCGACGACCACGCTTTTGGCGTCGACTACCTTCTACATCATGGCAAATCGGGCGAGGTCTATAATCTCGCAGGTGAGAACCAGCGATTCAACATTGATGTCACCAAGCGCATTCTGGAGTTGCTGGGTAAACCGCAGTCACTGATCAAACACGTGCCGGACCGTGAAGGACACGATCGTCGCTATGCGATGAGCGCGGGTAAGGCCCGCCAATTAGGCTGGACCCGGCAGTACGACTTTGAGACCGGTATAGAAGCGACGGTGCGCTGGTACCTGGAAAACGAATGGTGGTGGCGAAAGATCAAAACTGGCGCCTATCTCGACTATTACAAGCGGCAATATGCCGAGCGCCTCGCCGCTGCTAAGCTTCCCTAGCGTCTATCGCGCGGGTACATCATTGCAAATCCAAAAACGTTCCAACAAGAGATACGGTTCCCGAACCTGCGGAATAGTCTTGATTGCGGCGGGACTAGTCAGTCTCGTCTTGGTCGCCATCGTCCTGCTAAGCCCGGCATTACCAACTATCCTGTTGCGAGTCACTGGTTTTGAACCTATTCGCCAAACAGATGCGCCAGTCACCGAGCAGGCGATCGCTACTTTGGCTAACGCGGCCAAAGGTTCGCCTGTCACATTCATCACGAGGGATTTCGGTCGGTTTGATCTGCTCCCGGGCACAGATCTTGAGGTCACTGTCGGGGATGATGCCTTGGGAGCCCGCGTTCTTCAAATCGTGTTCCGAGATACGGACATGCTAAAGCTCTGCCTGCAATTTACCGGGTTCTGTGAGGACCATGGAAGCCCAATAAGACGAGCGAAAATCAGCGCCGCCGACGGACTCATCACGATCTCGGGCGAGGCCTTTCTTGATTTGATCAACGTCTGGCAAGCAATCGAAATTCATGTGGCGGTAGATAAAGGCGACGTTCTGGAGATCGACAGTGTTTCGCTCGGAGGCCTGCGATATGAGCTGCCCGCCAATGCGCTTGGCAACCGCATCCGACATATTGAGGCTTCGATCGCGCAAATCGTAAAACAGTTGCAGGTGGAGTCCAGCGGCGGGGTCTTCAGTTTCGCAGGATTTGACCTGAGCGATAATCGGCTAGTCGCAAGTTTCCGCTGAGGTTAGAATGAATCCTGAGCATGGATAGTGCCGAATCAGATGAGAATTTTAATCAGCGGCGCGGCGGGTAAACTTGGGTCGCGGTTAATCAAGCAATTGCACGGGAAACACGAGGCCGTCGGCGCAGATGTCATTGGCGATGTCGAGCATTTCCTGGATATCGAGGACTATGACGCCTGTTGCAGCCTTGTCAACGCTTTAGCCCCGACCATCGTATTGCATACTGCGGCCTGGACCGATGTTAATGGCTGCGCGCTTGATCCCGCGCGGGCGCTCCGCATTAACGGTGTGGGCACTCACAATCTGGCCGCTTGCTGCGCAATTGCTGACATCCCCATGCTGTACGTGAGCACAAACGAAGTCTTCGACGGCATGCGCAAGCATCCCTATCGCGAGTACGATTCACCGAATCCACAGAACGCATACGGCTATAGCAAATGGTACGGAGAGCGCGCCTTGCTGCAAATCAACCCGCGCCACTACATTGTGCGCACTGCCTGGTTGTTCGCGCATGGCGGAGGCAATTTCATTCAAGCCATCCTGGCTGCCGCAAAGGCGGGCGAGCCGCTGCGGGTCGTCACCAATGAAATTGCCAACCCGACCTATACTAACGACCTGGCCGAGGCGATTGCCCGCTTGATCGAGACCGAGCGATTCGGCACGTATCATCTGGTAAATCAAGGAGCCGTTTCGCGCTGGCAGTTCGCTCGCTATATTTTGGATAGCGCGGGTTTCTGCGACAGTCCCATTGAGCGCATCACCCGGCAGCAGTGGCAGCGCCCGTCGCTGCCGCCTGAGTACACAGCATTGGAGAACATAGAAGCGAGTAGCCTGGCGATAAACCTGCGGCCATGGCAGGAAGGCGTTGACGCCTTTCTAAAGGCCGAGGGCTTCTGTTTATGAGTCAAGGCAGGCTTTCAGTGGTGATTCCCAATTGGAATGGACGCCGCTTCCTTGCCGCCTGCCTCAATTCCCTGCAACAGCAAACGTATAGTGACATTGAGATTATTGTGGTGGACAACGCATCCGATGATGGCTCGCAGGCCCTCATACGCGAAAGCTTTCCACAGGTCCAGTTGATCACTTTGCCAGAGAATCGTGGATTCACCGGCGCTTGCAATATCGGCATGCAAGCTGCCAGCGGTAATATCATCGCTTTGCTCAACAATGACACGGAAGTGGATGTCAACTGGGTAGAGGAAATTGTCGAGGGATTTTGCAGCGATCAGGAAATAGGAATGGTAGCCAGCAAAATGCTGCTTTTTGACAAACGCGATCATTTTCACACCGCGGGCGACACCTTCGGAACTGATGGAAGCGCTGGCAACCGCGGCGCATGGGAAAGGGACGCCGGTCAGTATGATCGCGCCGAATATGTCTTCGGCGCCTGCGGCGGCGCCGCGGCCTATCGAAAGTCAATGCTTGACGATATTGGCCTGCTAGACGACGATTTCTTTTTCTTGCTGGAAGACATAGATTTAGCCTGGCGCGCGCAACTGTCCGGCTACAAAGCGCTGTATGTACCTTCCGCCGTAGTCTATCATCACCTCTCCGCCAGTGGCGGCGGCGTAACCGCAAGCTACTACGACGGGCGCAACAGCATTTGGGTCCTGGTCAAAAACATGCCCGGCGCTTTGATTCGCAAGTATGCCCCCCGAATCCTCAAGCGGCAAGCCTCCCTGGCCTGGCAAGCCTTGCGAGCCTGGCGCGGCGCCGAAGCACGGGCAAGGCTTCGCGGCACGGTTCGCGGTTTGCTTACAGTCGGCAGCGCCATGCGCAAACGAAGACAGATTCAGAGGAGCAAGGTGGTACCCGACACATACATTGACAGCATTCTGAGCCCGCCAAAGTGAAGGGTCGAGAGCCTGGCGCGTGCGTCCTGGCACTCTTATTTGATAAACCACGATTTGCGATAGCCGAGCAAGTCTATTATTTTGTGTGAGCGCGATAGCCCAAATTCGCCGCCGCCGAGCGGCTGTTCCATGTACATTTCTTGAAATAGACGTATCATAAGTCAGAGCCTTTTTGGACACCATCATAGCTGCATTCAGGAGTCTGTTTTTTTGAGCCAGCAAGCTTCGCCGTTCCTAAGCATAGTGATACCGGCGCATAACGAAGAGACTCGCTTGCCCGCCAGTCTGGCACAGATCAATGCGTACTTGCGGCAGCAGGACTACGCCTTCGAGGTCATCATCGTTGAAAATGGGAGTAAAGACCGTACTTTTGAAGTAGCCAAGGAATTTGCGGACGCCTCCAGCCATATCTGTGTTATACAGTCGCCTGATAATATGCGAGGCAAAGGCCTGGCCGTCAAACAGGGGATGCTAGCGGCAAACGGCGAATGGCGCTTTATTTGCGACGCTGATCTGTCTATGCGCATCGAGGATATCGCCGGCTTCCTGCCACCGGCAAGCGACGGATTCGACTTGATAATCGCCAGCCGGGAGGCGCCGGGCGCGCAGCGCGTGGATGAACCTGAATATCGACACATGATCGGCAGAATAAACAACTGGATTATCAAGCTGGCCGCGCTTGACGATTTTGAGGATACGCAATGCGGATTCAAGATGTTTAGCCGTTCCGCGGCCATTGATCTTTTCGGCGTTCAGAAAATGAATGGCATCGGCTTTGACGTCGAGCTGCTCTATATTGCCAAACGCCGCGGATACAAGATCAAAGAGGTGCCGATCACCTGGTACTACGATCCCTATTCGACCATGCGGCTATGGGATGACTCAATCAACATGCTGCGCGAAATCTGGGAAATACGGCAGAACTGGCGTCGTGGAGACTATGAAAAGAGAGACTAGGACGCCCAAGACTGCCAGCCTGCGATTCGAGAACGAGTATTTTGCGGCTGGATGCCGAGTCATCATGGGCATGGACGAAGCTGGCCGAGGTCCACTGGCCGGTCCAGTAGCGGCAGGGGCCGTGGCCCTGCCCCTGCATCGAGACGACCTCTCCAAAGTCCTGAAAGGAGCCCGCGACAGCAAAGAGATGAATGCCATGCAGCGCCTGGTGGCGGACGCCATTATCAAGGAAATCGCCATTACCTGGGGTATCGGTCATAGCAGCGCGCAAGAGATTGACGTCTCCGGCATCATAAGCGCCACCAAGCTCGCCATGCGGCGCGCGCTTTGTAATGCGCTTGAACGGCGTCCCGTCACGCCGGACTGTTTGTTTCTCGACTATTTGCCCTGGCCGGAACAACAAGATTACCCGGTATGCAGCATAGTCAAAGGCGACAAACTCTCGCTGAGCATCGCTTGCGCCAGTATCATCGCCAAGGTCTGGCGCGACAAATACATGAACGAGCTGGAAGATCGCTATCCGGAATACGGTTTCGCGCAAAACAAAGGATATGGCACGAGAGCGCACCTCAATGCCCTGGACCGTCATGGCCCCTGCGAATACCACCGCGCCACCTTCAAGCCTGTGCGCAATCTGTTGAGTGCCTGAACTGCATAGAGTCAACTTCTATTGATGACCCACGTCCCAAACCTATGGTATTATCTGGCGCAGATTAACTGGAGTTCGGCTTGAAGATTGCGCTTGTTCACGACTGGTTGAATCAAATCGGCGGCGCGGAAGACGTACTCGAGGTTTTGGTCCACAAATATCCCCAAAGCCCAATTTTCACCAGTATCTTCGCGCCAGATCAAATGCCGGAACGCTATCGACAATGGGATATCCGTGCGCTATGGATCGATAATCTGCCCATTATTCATCGTCGACATCAACCTTATTTGCCCTTGTATCCTTTAGCCTGGAACGGGCTGCATTTAAAGGAATTTGATGTGGTGCTGAGCAACAAAAGCGGCTTCTGTCACGGCCTGCAGTTCGATGCCTCCACCGTGCATATCTGCTATTGCCTCGCCCCCACGCGCTACGTCTGGCAACTCGACAACTACCTTGCAGGCGAGGGATTGGGCAAGCCAACAGAGATACTGATTCGGCCACTCGTCAAGCTGATGCGTCGCTGGGACTATGCAGCTGCGCAACGCGTTTCGCATTTCATTGCCATCAGCAGCGCGATAAAGCGGCGTATCAAGACCTTTTATGACCGCGAATCGAGCATCATCTTCCCGCCGGTGGATACCTCGCGCTTTCAACCCGCCCTTGAAAAGGAAATCGAAGATTACTTTTTGGTAGTGTCTCGCTTGATACCCTACAAGCGCATTGATCTCGCGATACAGGCAGCGAGCGAATTGGGCCTACCCTTGAAGATCGCCGGTCGCGGGCGCGATCTGGAACGGCTCAAGTCCTTGGCTAGCGACAACGTCGAGTTTCTAGGATACGTGCCCGACAAGGATCTGCCCCGGCTGATGTCCCGCTGCCGAGCGTTTCTGTTCCCCGGTCTGGAAGATTTTGGAATCACCACTGTGCAAGCGCAATCCGCCGGGCGCCCCGTCATCGCCTTCAAAGGCGGCGGCGCGCTCGATACGGTCTTGCCCGGCCTCACCGGCGAAGTTTTCGATAGCATGAACGTACACAGCCTGAAGTCCGTCATGGCGCGATTTGACGCCGGCGCTTACGACCCGGCGAAGATTCGTCGGCATGCGCTCAAATTTGATACGGGCGTCTTTTCCCGGAAAATCACTGCATTTGTTGAGCAAGCCTGGCATGCGCATCAGAATGGCAAGGATTTCACCTGGCAAGATCCTATTCTTTAATAAACTGCGATCTGCGGTAGCCGAGCAGGTTTGTTATATTGTGTGAGTACGATAGCCCAAATTCGCTGCCGCCGAGCGGCTTGAAGATGGGAGGGAAATCGCATGGAACTGACAATTCTGGCACGTGTGCTTTTTCGCCGTTGGTGGCTGGTTGCTGCGCCGGTAGCGCTCAGCGGGGCGCTTGTGATCGTCGGTTTGATCGGGGAGCCCGCTACTAGCGCCGCGGGCTTCAGCGCGCAGATAAGGTATAGCGCGGCGCAGGAACTGATCCTGCCTCAACGTGACGGCGACTATCAGGATGTCTGGCTGGCGTCTGAATTGACGGTCAATGCCTTTAGCGATTGGGTGCGCAGCGGCAGCTTTCGGGATGAAATCGCCGAATGGCTCGCCGACCCTGCAATCGATATGGCGCGCTTGGGCATCGCTGCCGACAACGCGCGCAGCATTGGCGTCATTTACCTCGGCCATAGTTCCGCCGAATCGCTGCAAAGGATTGCCGAGGCCGCCATGGCTGTCTTGGGCAGTCGCAACCAGACATACTTCCCGCAACTCGGTGGCCAGCCCGCGCAAGTCACCATTCTCGACCAGCCCGTAATCACTCCGGCGCCGCCGCCCTTGACGAACCGTGTAGCGCCAATCCTGCGTTTGGGGCTAGGTTTGTTTATCGGTCTCGTGCTGGCATATTTGGCCGAATACCTTGATTTGCGGATTCACCATAAAGACGACCTGCAAAAGCTCGGCTTACATGTCCTAGGCGCCATCCCGCGCCACCTGCGTTGATGGGCGCAGACCGAGCTGTGCTGAGACATGTCTCGGCAGGACGGCGAAATCGGAGGCTCAAGACATGAGCGAACAGTTTGATCTCACCGGCAAGGTTGCGGTCGTGACGGGCGCGTCCCGTGGAATCGGCCGCTCCATTGCGGAGACCTTTGCCGATGCCGGCGCAAAAGTTGTGCTTGCCAGTCGCAAGCAGGAGGCGCTTGATGAGGCGGCGGAATCGATTCGTACGACGGGTGGTATCGCTGCCGCCATCGCAGCGCATAATGGCGACAAAGCAGCCCTGAACGCCCTGGTCAGTGAAACGATCAAGCGCTTCGGCAAGCTCGATATCCTGGTGAACAACGCAGCGACCAATCCTCATTTCGGCAGCATTCTCGAGGCGGACGACAGCTATTGGCGCAAGACGATAGAGGTCAATCTCATGGGCAATGTATGGCTAACGGGGGCTGCTGTTCGGCACATGCGAGCGGGTGGTGGCGGGAAAATCATCAATATTGCCTCTATTGTCGGCATAAATCCGGGACGATATCAAGGCATATACAGCATCACAAAGGCGGGCATAATCAGCCTGACGAAGACCCTGGCCGTTGAACTGGGTGCCGACAATATACAAGTGAACGCTTTGGCGCCCGGGCTGATCAAGACGAAGTTCGCGCGCGCGATTTGGGACAATGACGATCTGCTGCGCGGGGTGATCGCGCAAACACCGGCGGGACGGATCGGGCAACCGTCCGATATTTCCGGACTTGCGCTCTACCTGGCGTCCCCAGCTTCGGATTTCACCTCGGGCGGCGTCTTTGTTGTGGATGGAGGGATGACTTCAAGCGCTATCTGATCTTACGGTTACGGCGCCATGCAAGGGCCGGCGGGTCGCTCCGCATGGATTTAACAAGCGAAGACTCGTTTAACAAATCCCCAGCTAGTCTTTGGTTTCGTCGTTTGTCTCGTCAACTCTATCAATGACAGCGGTTTCATCATCGCTCGAGATGATTTCCGCTTCTTCAATCAATTCATTGCCGTCATCGTCCAGGTTCGCGCTGGAATCGTCCAGCACTCTGACCAAGTCTTCCTGATCAATCAGGTCCTCATCAGTCGGCGGCTGCGTCGCTGAGTGACCCATCATCGTGATCTTGCCGTCGATAAAGGCCCCTTCTTCCGTGGTCAGCGCCGATGCGCTGATGTCCCCCCATATGCGCCCGGTACGCAACAGTTGCACCTTGTTCCCCGCCACGTTTCCGCGGACAGTGCCGGCGATGGAGATATTGCGCGCGTTGATATCGGCTCGGATATCGGCCGATTCTCCAACCAAAATGTTGCCTTCAATCTCGAGCGTACCGGTGAATTTGCCGTCCATGCGTACATTGCCCGAACTGGTAAAACTGCCTTCGGTCTCACTATTTGATCCGATGACTGTGTCGAAGCCGACTGGCTGACCCACAGGCAATACAGTCACTGCTTCTTGCGATTCGGCATCCGGCTGGCCGCGGCGGCCCGCGAAAAACGCGCTCATGGCAACACCTCATACCTTACTTTGCGTAGTAAAACTATAACTGCTGTAGCTAAGGACCGCAATGCCGGGCTATGCGCAGGTCAAATAATCAGGACCTGCGAACCCAGCCCATTAGCCGCTGGATTCACGTAGCCGGAAATGATCCAGGCGTGACAGCTCTCGCACTTGCCGCTCCGCCCGGTAACTGCTACGTACCAAGGGACCGCTTTCGACCCATTTGAAGCCCATTTCCAGCCCGGCGTCCCGCAACTGGTCGAATTCCAGAGGCGTATAATAACGCTCGATAGGAAGATGTTGCTTGCTCGGCTGCAGGTATTGCCCGACGGTCAAGATATCCACCCCAATATTCGCCAAATCTTGCATCGTCTCTCGCACTTCGGCCAAGGACTCGCCCAGACCAAGCATGATTCCGCTTTTTGTTAACACAAGCGGGTCCATTGCCTTGGCGTTTTTCAAGGTGGCAAGCGCCCACTCGTATTTGTCTTGCGGCTGCACTTTTTTGAATAAGCGGGGTACAGTTTCAACGTTGTGGTTGAGTATTTCCGGTTGCGCGTCCATGACGATTTTCAAGGCCACTTCACTGCCCTTGAAGTCAGGAATCAAAACCTCAATCGAGCAGCCCGGTTGCAATTGCCGGATTCTACGGATGACCATGGCGAACAAAGGCGCGCCGCCATCTGGACGGTCATCGCGGTTAACGCTGGTGATCACCACATGCTGAAGTCCCATCGCGCGCACGCTTTCCGCCACACGATTAGGCTCGCCCCAATCCAGCGGTTGCGGCAATCCCGTCTTAATGTCGCAGAACCCGCAACTGCGCGTGCAGGTGTCTCCCATCATCAAGAATGTCGCCGTGCCGCGGCCCCAGCACTCGCCGAGATTCGGGCACTGCGCTTCTTCACAGACTGTGTGCAAGGTCTTGCCCCGCATCAGCGCGCGCACCTGCTCATAGGTCTCGCCGCTCGGCGCTCGGACGCGTATCCAAGGCGGACGGCGCCGCGGGCTCTTGGGATCAGGCTGCCATTCCTCGGCAGTGGTCACCGGTATCAGATCCGGTTGAATCGTTTGCTTCAAAGTCCAGCTCCATTATCTCAACATCCACGCGTGCGCGTGACACGAAGTTCATTATACAGCAAGCAAGCCCAGGTAAGCTATGATGTTCGGCTTTCACGATTCCCGGCTGCTTCGGCCTGTCGAGTCGCTTGTGTTATGCTATTCAGGAGAGTCTGAGGCCAGGCAAGAACGAATGAGAACGATCACGCTCAAGAACGTGAGCAAGACCTTTTACGACAAGAGCCGCAAACTGACGCCCGTCCTGGCCATTAAGGACTTCAATCTGCGCGTGGAGAACGGTGAAGCTGTAGTCCTGCTGGGTCCGTCAGGCTGCGGCAAGACGACCCTGCTACGCCTAATTGCCGGCTTGGACCACCCCGACTCGGGCGAAATCTACTACAACGATGTGCCGCTTGACGCGATTCCCATTGAAGAGCGCGGAATCGGTATGGTATTCCAGAACTATGTGTTGATCCCGCACTGGGAAAGCCGCAGGACTGTGGGTTTTTTCTTGCGATTGCGCGATCGCGAAGATGAAGTGCCAGCTCACGTCGAAACTGTTTCTAAAATAACCGGGGTCGATATCGAGAGTTTGATGGGCAGATTCCCCAGGAATCTTTCCGGTGGCGAGAAGCAGCGGGTGTCTATCGCCCGCGCATTTGCGCGCGATCTGGAATTGCTGCTCTTCGACGAGCCCTTCGCGAACCTGGACGCCAAGTTTCGTGGGCAAGCCCGGGTCGAGCTAAAGCGCCTGATACAAGAGTTTAACGTCACGCTTGTATATGTCACGCACGATCAAGTAGAAGCGATGAGCGTCGCTGACCGTATCGTTGTCATGGATGCCGGACGGATTATTCAAGCAGGTCCTTACGAACGCTTGCAAGAGAATCCGAACAGTTTGTTTGTGGCGGAGTTCCTGGGCACGCCGACGATTAATAAGTTTTGGGGAGTCGTCAGCGAAGGCGAATGGGATGGCAGCTACATGGGACGAGCGCGACTGCCGCAGCACCGCCCAAACGGCTGCGAAGTCATCGTCGGCATCCGACCGGATCATATTCTCATCTGTGAAAAAGCGACCGGTATACCCGCGACTGTTGACCGTGTCACACCCTATTATGCCGAAAAGTTCAACTTGCTCGAGGTCTGGTTACGCAAGCGCCGTTGGCAGATTCAGGTGCCGCTCGACCAATCTTTTTCCCCCGGCGAGACTGTCTATTGTCGCTTGGACTGGTCCCGCGCGCTTTTTTTCGAAGCTACGACGGGTGCGCGCATCCGCTAGTCAAATGCGATCAAATCCTGCCATTTGGCGATGGTGGCTTCACCGATGCCCGAGATCTTGTCCAATTCGGCAAAACTATCAATACGGCCTATCTCGTCGCGATACGCTACGATCCGTCGTGCCAGCGCCGGTCCGACACCCGGCAACGCTAGCAACTCGTTTTCGCTCGCCGTGTTGATGCGCAGTAATTCGCCGCCCGATGGTGTTGGCAAGGTCAAGCCATGTTCATCGACCGAGGGCACATGGATTTGATCGCCATCGCGCAAGATACCGGCTAGATTTACCAATGTCTTGTTCGCCGATTCCGCGAAGCCGCCGGCAGCCGCGATCGCGTCTTGGACTCGGCTGCCAAAAGGCAGTTCATGAGTAGATTCCGGCAGTTTGACAGCCCCGGTCACGTACACGAGAATCGGTCCCGGAGTCGCGGTAGGAGCATTGGTCCCTGTTGGGAGCGGTGGATTAATCGTAATTGTTGTCGGCTCGGGCCGGGACAAGTACAACATAGTCCCACCAAAAGCCATGAAGATGATGACAACCAAGTAAAGGACGATGGTCAATTTCGACGAGGACAGCGATGACACTGCAACTCTTCCGCGTAATATAGCGATCTCTGCCGCTATTGTATCCAGTCTGTTGGAAAAACGTTAGGCCTAATCATCAACCCAGACCGGCAAGTGGCCAAGAGCGACAATGTCGTACCACTGCGCGCGATCGCCTTCAGTGAAGATAGCCGCTTCGGCCACGATTTCGGCGCCGGCTTTGTTTATGATAAGGCGCATGCCCTGCAGCGTACTGCCCGTCGAAATCACATCATCCAACAAGGCGATTCGCTTGCCAGAAACCAGTTTGCGGTCTTTTTCATCCAGATATAGCGTTTGAGGCTTACCGGTCGTGATGCTCAAGGTTTCGCTTTGCAAGGCATCGCCCATATAAGGTTTATGTGTCTTGCGCAAGACGACATAGGGCAGATTCATCTCGGTGCTGAGCGCGTGAGCAAGCGGAATGGACTTTGCCTCGGCCGTGACCAGATAGTCAATGGGCTTGTCCGCCAGCCGTTCAGCGAGCGCCTTGCTCACCGCATTCACGAATTCGGTATCACCCAATATATTTAGGATGGCAATCCTGACACCGGGTTTGATTTCCATCAAACGCAGATCGCGCTTGATACCGGCAACTTCTACACGATGGACTTCTGAGGACATGGCGATTCCTTTTGCTGGCGAACCTACTTCGCTACCATAGATTATATCTTGCGGCGGTAATCATGGAAAACCGCCGATCTGACAGGGTAGTGTATCGAAGTTGGTTGAAATAAAGAAAAACAACCGCCTGACAGCCGGCAGGGGCGATCGAAGGTCAGTGTCTACACGACCCGATAGATCGCCCGACGAGTAAAAACTGGATGAGTAGCGGGCGACTAACCGCTGCGCATAGACACAGCAACGCAGTCGCCTCTACCAGAACGTTTGTATTTTGGGTTTAGGATCTCATATCGAGGACCTGCTAAGAGTATTTCAACCGAAAAGGATACTCTACCCGGGCGCATCGTCCACTATGACACCGTCGACAAGCGTCAACACGCGATCCATCTGTGACGCCAGGGAGCGATCATGCGTGACCAGAACCACCGTGGTCCCCTTCTCATCGCGTATCGTGTTTAAGGCTTCCATCACGGTGTCCCCGGAAACTGTATCCAGATTGCCCGTAGGTTCGTCCGCCAGCAATATCGGCGGGGCGTTTGCCAGGGCTCTGGCTATGGCCACTCGCTGCTGCTGGCCACCGCTGAGCTCGTTCGGCCGATGATGATACCGGTCACCCAGGCCAAGCATTTCGAGCAACTCCATTGCGCGGCGATTGGGTTTGTGCCGGGGTACCTGGGCGAATTCAATTGGCAACGCGACGTTCTCCAGCGCGGTCAAAGTGGGGATCAGGTTGAAGAACTGAAAGATAAAGCCGATCTTGCGGTTTCGAATGTCCGTCAGTTGATTCTCGCTCATCCGCGTGATGTCGACGCCATCTATTTCGATCTTGCCGTCAGTCGGGCTGTCCAAGCCGCCGATGATTCCCAGAAGCGTGCTCTTGCCACTTCCCGATGGCCCAATGATACCCACCATTTCTTTAGGGAGTATCTCCAAATTGACCCCGCGCAGCGCATGGACGAGGTGGCTGCCCAATTTAAGATTTCGCGTGATGTTGCTAGCTCTTATTACCGGCTGTGGCATAGGTGAGCGCTCTCCAGAATCTGTCTGCTACTCGTCGAATACGGCGCTCAGGTTGGTTGGTTGCATCGGGATCCTTCAGCGCGTCAGTTTGTCGATCTGCCGCGCTCACACAAAACAACAAGCCTTCTCCTTGTATGAGCAAGAGGATTTGTCAAATAAGAGACTGAGGGATGTCCTAGATCTCGTTCACAATGCTGAAAATCATGGGGCGGCGCTTAGTTTCGCTGTAGATCAGCTTTCCCAGACTATCTTCGACCAGATGCCTTCGATTCCCGTTGACATTGTGACTGCCGTTGACAACTTCCGCCACATTCTCGCGAATTTGCTCCAAAAAGTCCTCGGCATCTTTGAGATATACGAAGCCGCGTGAAATGATCCTCGGCTCGTCAATGAGTTTTCCTGTGGCTTGGTCGATATTGATGCTTACCAGCATGAAGCCATCGCGTGCCAGTATCTCCCGGTCACGAATGACGGCGGGGCCCACATCGCCCACTCCGCTTCCGTCGACGAACACATATCCGCCCGGCATCCGCTCACCGATTGCGACTCCGCTTTTGGACAACTCAATCGTGGTACCATTTTCGATGGTAATCACGTTGTCCGGGGCGATACCGTTCTCGCGAGCCAATTTCGCGTGAAGATGCAAGTGGCGGATCTCGCCATGTACGGGGACCAAGTACTTCGGCTGCGTCAGATTCAACATCAGAAGCATCTCCTCCTGGCAGGCGTGACCCGATACGTGTACCGCTTCGATCGCGTCATAGATGACGTCGGCGCCGCGCTCGATCAGTCGATTGATGGTGCGATACACCATTTCTTCATTGCCTGGAATCGGATGAGACGACAGGATAATCGTATCGCCCTCGCGAATATCCAGTTGGCGATGACGCCCGGCCGCCAGTTTGCCAAGGACGGCAGACGGTTCGCCTTGCGAGCCGGTGACCATGAAAACGACTTTATGCGGCGGCAAAGTTTGCGCCCGGCCGATGTCAACCAGAATATCGCCGTCAGCGTCGAGATAACCGAGCTTGCGGGCGATCTTGGCGTATTCCGACATGGTATACCCGGTTATGCAGACTTTCCTTTTATGAATTCGCGCGGCATTGACGACCTGCTGCACGCGCGAGATCAACGAAGCGAAGGTCGCAACCATGATTCTTCCTGTGGCATTGCGGAATACCCGGTCGAGGGCCATCCCAATCACCGCTTCCGACTCTGTCCATCCGGATTTGTCGGCGTTGGTGCTATCCGCTAACAATAGCGTTACACCTTTGCGAGCGAAGCTGGCAAGACGGGCGTAATCCGTCTTCCGGCCATGAACCGGCGTGTTGTCAAATTTGTAGTCTCCCGTATGTACGACCATACCGAGCGGTGTCTCGATGCCGAAGCCGACACAATCAGGTATGCTGTGGCAAACGTGAAAGCTATGCAATTTGAAAGGCCCGATACGTAGATCGTCGCCCGCGTCAAACGAGCGCAGATCGGTTTCCTTTAGCAAACGCGCGTTTTTGAGTTTGACTTGCAGCAATCCCCTGGTCAAGGGCGTGGCAAAAAGGGGCAAATCGGGAAAAGACTGCACCAAATGCTGGACGGCGCCGATATGATCTTCGTGCCCGTGTGTGAAGCAGCAGCCGTGCAATACGATGTCATCGCGCTCTTCAAGCCAGCGAAAATCAGGGATGATATAGTCGACGCCATGCATATCGTTCGCCGGGAACATAATACCGCAATCGATCAGGAATCCGTCCCCGTCCATTTCGAACAAGGTCATATTCTTGCCGATTTCTCCCAAACCTCCAATGGGAGTGATTTTGAAGATTGGTTCTGTAGCCATGTGGGGTTCTCTCCAAATACAAACGCCCGACAACGATTACCGTTGCGGGTTAGGCTGAATTACCTGCTTATGCGGATGTTTCTCTCGATGCTTGCCTCCGATAGCCATGCTAGCTATAGATTCTACATGCACATGCCTCTCGACTAGGCATGATCAGGTCCTGGACTGGGACGCTTGCGCAAACGCCAAAGTATTATTCCACACATTGCCGACTTCTACAACGCGGGGATGAAGAGGCAAATTTGCGATTACTTCGTGAACCGACTCCATTGCGCATGGCCGCGGCAAGCAAATGAAACTGCTATTCCCATTCTTCAAAGGCGAACAGCCCCGCGAGAACTTCATCTTGTTCGTCACGCGTCAGCGAATGGTAGAAGGGCAATCGAAGCAATCTGTCGGCGATATCTTCGGTCACTGGACAGTCGCCCTCTTTACCCTCAAACTGTTTGCCCATGTCCGACAAATGGAGCGGAAGATAATGGAACACGCTGAGAATGCTCCGGCTCTTGAGGTGGTTTATCAGCGCCGTTCGACACTCTAACGACGGCAATATCAGGTAATACATGTGGTAGGCTTGTTCGACGTGAGGGGGAATCGTCGGCAGCCCGACACCGTGCGTAGCCGCCCATTCCTCCAGATGCAACTGATAGTACTCCCATATATCCCTTCGCCGCGCCTGCACTTGTTCGGCCAGTTCCAACTGCGCCCATAGATGAGCGGCTAGCAAGTCCGAGGGCAAGTAGCTCGAGCCGACGTCAACCCAAGTGTATTTGTCTATCTGTCCACGGAAAAACCGGCTGCGATTGGTGCCTTTCTCGCGGATTATCTCGGCTCTGTCGATCATCTCATGATCGTTGATAAGCAGAGCCCCACCCTCTCCGCATGTGAAGTTCTTGGTCTCGTGGAAACTCTGCGTGGCCAACTCGCCAAAGGTGCCTAGATACCGTCCTTTGTAGCGCGCGAACAATGCGTGAGCGTTATCCTCGACGACAGCTATGCCATTTTTGCGCGCTATCGCCATGATCTCGTCCATTTCGCAGGCAACACCGGCATAGTGCACAAGAACGATGGCGCGTGTACGGGCGGATATCAAGCTCGAGAGCTGTGTTTCATCGATATTCAGCGTATCCGGCCGAATATCGGCAAAGACCGGCACCGCGCCCCGCAGCACAAACGCGTTGATGCTGGAAACGAACGTGAAAGACGGCACTATGACTTCATCGCCCGGCTCAATGTCCAACAAGAAAGCGGACATTTCCAGCGCGTGCGTACACGATGTTGTTAACAAGGCGCGCGCCACCCCGAGGTGTTGCTCAAGATAGGAATGACATTTTTGCGAATATGCCCCGTCGCCCGATATATGCGACAAAGAGAGACTCTCCGCAATGTATTCCGATTCGTGACCAAGATGAGTCGGCTTATTGAAGGGGATGCGGTAATCTGACATAGATCTGCCAATTCTTCAGTTTCCCAAACGACTGAGTGCTCTGTTTATGTAAACCGCGTCGTTCAAGCGACGAGACGGCTTACAATTTTGCGTTAGCGGGACATTCCTGTGACCTTTTCGCTGCCGCCGAGCGCTCACGGCATAGTCCGGAACCATTTGTGGAACCACAACTCTGTCGACCGAGTCACGAAGCCGCGACGCTGATACATCCGTTGCGCTGAGATATTGCTGCCCTGGGTTGGAACATTTACGCGCTCCATTCCTTGGTCTCGAAACCACTCTAAAGCATGCTGTATCATCGCCCCCGAATAGCCCTTTCCCCGCGCTGACGCCGCCAGAGCGGCCAGAGCTATCTTCCCCTCATGCAAATGTCTGTCCAGGTGACAAGTTACGAAACCGACGCTTTCTCGATTGACTTCCGCCACTATCACCCGATCAGCAAAGTCCGTGGTAACACTCTTGGTAATCCAGATCTGGTACATAGCAGAGACTTTTTCATTGTCCAGAAAGGGATCGGCGAAAAACCGGGTCACCGTAAAGCTGTCGCGAGCGATCGCCGCCAAGGTCTCTACATCGTCAACACGGGACGGTCGAAGGATTGCGTCCCCAATAGAGCGCCGAGATGGCGGAGTCTCCGCGTCCGGGACTGTTCGTTCTATAGTGACGCGAACATCAACGAAGATGAAGCCGTGGCGCTGCAATTCATTTATTGACGACAAGTCTCCGGCATCGGCAAGAAAGTACAGACAATCTATTTCCATCTGCTTGCAGGCATCCCGCAGCAGTTGCCAGGACGCTTCGTCCAGGCGGCGGATGTTGGCGCGACCGATGCGATGTCCGAAGTGATTTGTATCCCAAGGTAAGAATCTGACAAGTTGGTTTTCCACTATTGAAGGGACTCCTTGTCTTCCGTTGACTGTCGAACTATGTACGCCGGTTTGTCCATGATGCGCAAGTGCATTCGCGCCAGGTATTCACCGATGATACCCAAGGTAAACATCTGCGCCCCGGCAAAAACCGAAATCAGCGAGACTACAAACGTGAAGCCGGGCACCTCAAACTGGAAAGTCAGAATCTGACTCAGCAATATATATGTGAGGATTATGAGTCCAAATAGGGTCAAGAGCAAGCCTATCGCGCTGGCAAAACGCAAGGGAAGGGTGCTGAAGCCGGTCACCAAGTTGAACGTATGCGTGAAAAGTTTGCCAAACGAGTAGTTCGATTTGCCTAATGTTCTTGGAGCATGAGGCGTTGGAATAGCTGTGAAACGCGTTGTTCCCCAAGTCAACAAGACGTCGATATTGACCAAGGGACCGTCGTAGTTGGCAAACGACTCGCGCAAGCCGGTACGGAATGCGCGGAAAGCGCTAATGCTTCGCGCGGTCTCCGCGCCCATCGCTCCTTGCAAAACCCACTTGGTTAGAATAGAAGCCAGATTACGCAATAGACTGTGCCGCTGTCGTTGCGGCGTCCCGTATACGACGTCGTAGCCTTCGCTCAGTAACTCAATTAAGCTCGGGACTTTGTCAACCGGATGCTGCAGGTCGTCGTCCATCGTCACAATAGTCTCGAAATTCGCCGCGCGGATGCCACACAGCAGCGCGCTGTGTTGCCCGTAATTCCGCATCAGCCTAAAACCGCGCACCCATTCGAATTCTCCCGCCAAAGACTCTATTTCCAGCCAACTTCCATCATCTCCATTGTCTTCAACCAATATAACTTCATAGCAATTAGTGATCTGTGGAAGCGCCTCGGCTAACTGCCGAACAACCAAAGCAATGCTCTTTTCGCTGAGAAAGACTGGAATCACCACAGATACAGAAGGCATCATTAATACCTTTTGCCGAGCGTCTGCGAAAGCGAATTGAGCGCCTCGGATGCGTTCATGACCGGCTTACCCTCAAACTGGACTGCCTTTAGCAGAATGCACCCTTCACCCGTCAATACCAGACTTCCAACATCGTGCCTTATCTCAACCACACGACCCGGCGCTGAGGAGACATACTGACGCGGCGAAGCCGGCAGTTCAGCCGACCAAACCGTAAGTTTTCGATTGTTCAGATATGTGAATGCGCCGGGATATGGCCTGCTAGTCGCGCGGATCAGGTCGAAGACTGCCTGTGAGGTATCGTTCCAATCAATCAGACCGTCCTCTGGCGTCCATTTACATGTATATGTGGCCTCTTCGTGGTTTTGCGGCCTTGTCGCAAAGTTTCCGCTAAGAAGGCTGGAAAAATTGTCTCTAACGATATCTAGGTAGGTGCCCGTTACGCGCTTCATCACGTCGGCGACAGAATCGCAGGCGCCAATCGCAACCGGGCGCTGATCAACTATGTCGCCCGCGTCAAAGTCTTCCGCAGCTTGGAAAAGCGTAACGCCTAATTCCTTTTCGCCGTTTCTAATTGCCCAAAGGGTGGGCGCAAAGCCGCGGTATTTGGGCAAAAGCGAGTCGTGAAACACATATGCGCCTAGACGGGCCCGCTGCAAAACGCATGCCGGCACCATGTATCGCCAGCTTACGATGAAAACCAAGTCGACCGCATCATTTGCCCAAAAGCTGCCCCACTTTGATTGCGCAACGTTTCGCGCTTCATTGAACTCATGACCGCGTTCAAGCACCAGCCGCTTGATCTCGGCGAAATACCGTGGTTCCCAAGGCGTCTCTTGGAAACTGAAGACAGTGAAGCGATGACCTTGCCCAATATCAAACAGTGTTTCGGCAAAGCGAAATCCGCGATTTGTCGCACAAAGCAAGACGATATGCATCTATCTTGGCCTCGGATCAAGCGAGTGAATTCTATGCAAGATTATGCTCTTGCGGCGTGAATAAACAAAGGGCGATTTCGTCAAGGTATCTCAGGTCTGATTGACAATGACACCTACTTGCAACACTTTCAATCCATTGGTGGATAGTATCCATCTGTTTTACCACTGATTTGGTTTTCTAGCTGAAGCCCGTTATCGCGACCTTCTGCAAAAGCTGCTCTACACACAATGATCCGTCCGAGCGCGCGCACTAAAGTGATAGCGAAATGTTGCCGACGGCCCTGGCAAAGTGGCATTGGCGCACTTGGACCCAACAGACCGATTCAAGCGCTCTCATTCTGTGATATAATCGCGCGATTAGACTGATCGAGCCAAAACGAAAAGGAGACCATTGAAAGATGGCTTACGAGCGAATATCTGCGCCAGCCACCGGCGACAAGATCACATTCTCCAATGGCAGAATGAATGTTCCGGACAACCCGATTCTGCTGTTCATTGAAGGTGACGGCATCGGTTACGACATCATGACCGCCAGCAAACGCATCTGGGACGCTGCAGTTAACAAAGCATACAGTGGCAGCAAAGCAGTCTCCTGGATGGAAGTGTATGCCGGCGAGAAAGCGGCCGGCGTCTACGGCGGGAATTACATGCCAGAAGAGACCTTCGATGCTTTTCGCGAATACAAGATCGGCATCAAGGGTCCTTTAACGACGCCGGTCGGAGGTGGTTTTCGTAGTCTAAACGTCACCTTGCGCCAGGTATTGGACCTATATAGTTGCGTGCGCCCGGTACGTTGGTTCAATGGCGTACCCAGTCCATTAAGACATCCGGAAGACGTCGATGTGGTCATCTTTCGCGAGAATACCGAAGATACCTACGCGGGTATCGAATACGAATCCGGCTCTGAGGAGAACAAGAAGTTAGCGGATTTTCTCAAGAACGAATTGGGCGCCACAAACTTTTTCCCCAATGCGGGTCTAGGCATTAAGCCGATCAGTCCCTTCGGCAGCAAACGCTTGATTCGCGCTGCTATTCAATACGCCATCGAGCGCCGCCGCAGCAGCGTAACACTGGTTCACAAAGGCAATATCCAGAAGTTCACGGAAGGCGCATTTCAAAAGTGGGGCTACGAGCTAGCGCGCGAGGAATTCCCGCAAGAAACAATCTCCTGGGACGAAGTCGCCGACAAACACAATGGGCAGGTGCCCGACGGCAAAATTTTGATCCAGGACACCATTGCCGATATCATGTTCCAGAAGATGCTCTTGCGCCCCCGCGAGCACGATGTCATCGCCACGACCAATCTCAACGGAGACTACCTTAGTGACGCGCTGGCGGCCGAGGTCGGTGGCGTCGGCATCGCTCCCGGCGCCAATATCGGCGACGAGATCGCCCTGTTCGAGGCCACCCACGGCACCGCGCCGAAATACACCAACAAAGATATGGTCAATCCGGGTTCGCTGCTCTTCAGTGGCGTAATGATGTTGGAACATCTGAACTGGTTTGAGGCGGCTGCGTTGATAACCAAAGCCTATGAAAAGACGATCGACCAGCGTTATGTCACTTATGATTTCGCCCGCCAAATGGAGAATGCCACCAAGGTTGCCACGAGCGAATTCGCGACGCGCATCATCGAGAATATGGATATCGTCTAATCTGACTAGTGCTGAGGGTGGCTCGAATCTTCGCCACCCTCGTCTTGTTTTCGGCCACCACTCCAGTCCCAGGGACCAACGAACTTCCAAAAGCGGTGTCGTCTCGGCGCGCGCTGTGCTTAGTTCTTCTATACCGTAAACCGACTTGTCCAGGCGGGCGGAAGGTTCATTATTTTCTGTGAGTGCGGATGTCCTTTTCGCCGGTTACGCGCCGTGCGGCTGTTGTGGAGCGCCAGCCAAGCTGAGTTCCTCCGCGAAATGACAAGACGTCCATTGTCCCGGGGACACCTCACGCAAGGGCGGTTCTTCGTCGCGGCAGATGGCCTTTACATAGCGGCAGCGCGGATGGAAATAGCAGCCTGAGGGCGGGTCAGCCGGATTGGCGATTTCGCCAGGCAGAATGATGCGTTCCTTCTCGACATCAGGATCGGGGGTCGGCACAGCGGACAGCAACGCTTCGGTATAGGGATGTTTCGGGAAGAAAAACAGTTGATCGCGTTTGGCAACCTCGACTATCTTGCCCACGTACATCACCGCCACTCTGTCTGATATGTGTTCGACAACACTCAGGTCATGAGCGATAAACAGATAGGACAGAGCAAATTCTCGCTGTAAATCCTGCAGTAAATTGAGTATCTGCGCCTGTGTCGACACGTCAAGCGCAGAAACCGGCTCGTCCGCAACAATAAGGCGGGGATTGGTCGCAAGCGCCCTGGCCACACCGATGCGCTGACGCTGCCCGCCACTGAATGCGTGCGGATAGCGCCTTAGGTGCTTGGCCTCGAGGCCGACAACCTCCATCAAATACGCCACACGATCTTCGAGTTCTTTGCCCTTTGCCAAATTTGCCAGTTTAAGCGGTTCACCTACAATATCCAGAATAGTCCAGCGTGGATCCAACGAATAGAAAGGATCCTGGAAGATCATATTGGCCTGTGGTCGGACGGCGCGCAATTCTCTGTCGCTCAACTGCGCCATGTCGACGATCCGATTCTCAGCGATCTGAAATTGAATGGAACCTTGCGTCGGTTTGAGCGCGCGCAAGATGCAGCGGCCAACCGTCGTCTTCCCGGAGCCGGACTCGCCTACCAGTCCAAGGGTCTCGCCGGCAGCGATCTCCAAATTAACATCGTCGACCGCCTTTACTTGACCGACAACACGTCGGAGGAAGCCCTTTTCTACCGGGAAGTATTTCTTCAGTCCCTCCACCTTTAAGATGGGCTGAGCGCTCATAGCATGGCTTCCTGTCGCTCGTCATGCAGAAAACAGCGCGCGAAGTGATTGTCTTCAATTTCCACCAGCGCCGGCATGGCAACATCACAAGATCCGTCTATGCGATCCGGACAGCGCGCGCAAAAGCCGCAGGCAATGGGTAAATCAATTGGCGTCGGCACAGTCCCTTCAATCGTCTGCAAGCGAGACGTCCGCTGCCCAATGCGCGGTGTCGACGCCAACAAACGGCGTGTATAGGGATGCAGAGGGTTGTGAAAGATGTCTCGCACCGAACCATGTTCGACGATCTGTCCCAAATACATCACCGCCACTTTGTCGCATATCTCCGCGATGATCCCCAAATCGTGCGTAATGTAAAGCACAGCCATATTGAATTGCGCCTGTGATTGCGCGATCAAATCGAGGATCTGCGCTTGCACTGTAACGTCTAGCGCGGTCGTTGGTTCGTCAGCGATTAACAGCCGCGGCCGGCAGGAAAGCGCCATGGCGATCATGACTCGCTGGCGCATGCCACCTGAAAAATGGTGCGGGTATTCCCCCATGCGTTGAATAGGATTGGGGATCCCGACCAGATCGAGCATTTCCAATGCGATCTCATAGGCTTCCCGCTTGTTACGCGTGACATGCAGCCTCACCGCTTCCATTAGTTGATTGCCGATACTGTGGATTGGCGACAAGCTGGACATCGGCTCTTGGAAGACCATCGCGATCTCGTTGCCGCGAATTGCGCGTATCTCCGAACCTGATTTGTCGAGTTGCACCAGATCTGTTTCACCGCCCAACTCGCCGAAAAAATTGATGCTGCCGCCGACAATCTCTCCCGGCGTTGGAACCAGGCGCATCAATGACTGCGCTGTCACGGTCTTGCCACAGCCGCTTTCCCCGATAAGGCCGAACATCTGCCGCTCGGCGATTGAG
Organism: Chloroflexota bacterium; assembly: GCA_026707745.1. Classification (GTDB taxonomy): domain Bacteria; phylum Chloroflexota; class Anaerolineae; order Aggregatilineales; family Phototrophicaceae; genus UBA6055. The sequence goes on along the minus strand of JAPOWG010000098.1, from coordinate 43,776 downwards.
AAGCTTACGCGATCAACCGCCTTAAGCGTGCCTTCGTCAACATGAAAGTGCACACTCAAGTTATCCACATCAATGATCGATTGCGCCTGCTTCCGCGCGCCAGTTGAGTCGCCCATTACTGTCCCGTTTCATCCGCATTCCAGGCAGCGACCCGTACGCCAGCCCGGTGGCTCGTCAAGATTTTTCGCTCTTCCCCGGGATCAAGCCAGAAGTAGCTGTCTTCACAACTGAATTCGTCAGAGCATTCGGGACAGACAAAGTGGACGCCGACCGCGGGCTTGCCTCCCGCATTGCTGATTGTCAAATGACCGTGATCGTCTCGTCCAAGGCTAAGCTGAGTCCGCGGCGAGTCAAACAGGCATCCTTGAATGGACGCATAATTCAGCCAATAAAAGACACGATCGCGCAGCCCCTCAGCCGTAAGGATCTCTGCAACGATAAACAAAGGGCGATTCCAGGTTTGGTCCGCGTCCAGGCTAAAGTCGCCCAGGCGACGGACAGGTTCGCCCGAAGCAAAACCTGCGTATGTCTGTTGTTCCAGCAAATGCAAATCACTGCCGAAGGCGCGGACCCGTACTTCCCAGTCCGTCGAGCCAAGAGCGCCTCTGTCGTCCAACAGGTAAACCGGGAAGGTCGCGGGCACCCCGACGAATGACAATCTGTTGAACAAAACGCAGGTATGCAGCGGACGGTAGGCCTGGCGCAAGATGTGATACGCAATCTTGGGAACGCCGTACCAGTCTACCGTCGCCCAAGAGGCGGCGGGATTGTTATCGGTCAGCTTGTAATAGCAGACGCCGGTCGCTTCCGGCCAGCGCGTTCGCGCCAGCTCGAGCGTATGCCGCATGCCGGTTGCTTGCGCCATTTGCATGCCGAGGATGAAGTTCTTCAGCGAATCGTTCGATACGAAATCAGCCACGTACTGCGACATAATCGCCTGCTCGGCTTTAAGATTGAAGACCGGCATATGATGGGTAAACCCGCTGTCGCTCGCCGGTGGCCAAACGTCCAGTTCGTCGGCGGGCAAATAGCGTTCGACGCTCTCGTAGTTGGGCGCCGATGCCAAGCCGAATTCGCCGATGAAAGGCGCGGAAAGCGTGAAATTGTAAGAGAGCGGCTGACGCTGCCAAAAAACGTGGTAGCTGTGAATGCTGCCGCCCCAAGGTTCGCCACGGTGGAAAGCGCGGCTGCCGTCGAGTTCGTAACTTACTCGGCCCATCATGTCGATCGCCTCGCCAAAGGGCTCGCCTGATTCGTTGCCCCCGCCCCACATCACCAGCGAAGGATGATTGCGCAGGCGAATGGTATTGTGGCGCACCGTTTCTTCCAGGATGTCGTAGGGCTGAATGCGGTGGCTGTTCCAGGCGGTGGGCCACTCTTGCAAAATCATTATGCCGCAGCGGTCCGCCACATCATAAAATTCGTCCGTTTCCGGCATCCCGCTGCCCCAAGCCCGCAGCAACTGCATGTGCGAATCGCGCGCCAAATGCAAGAAACGCTCGTACCGCTCGCGGTCAAACCGCAGCAAGGCATCCAACGTGCACCAATTTGCGCCTTTGACGAAAATCGGCTTTCCGTTGACGACGAATGTCCAATTGTACAATTCCGGGTCGGGCCCATCGGGAAGAGGCGCCATTTCAACGGTGCGGATACCGAAAGTGAAGTCCCTGCAGTCAAGCGCCTTGCCCCCCGAGACAAACGTCAGCCTCATACGGTATAGATTGGGCTGGCCATAATCGACAGGCCACCACTGTCTGGCTTCCGGGATCCTCATCTCGAGCAGAACGGATTGCCTGCTTCCGGTCGCTTCCACCTGGTAATTGAATTGGTAGGCATTTCCCTCGAAGTTTTCCGGTTCAATCGTACCCCGTAGACTACCCGATAAGCTGGCGCCGCCGCTTTTCAGCGATGTGTGAAGCCGGACGACCCCGGCGCCGGCATCCATCGTCGCGACAAAGGGATCTTCTATGGCTACTTCGGGCTGCTCTCGCAGACTTACGGGACGCCAAATCCCCAGCGTGGGCAAATCGATGTAGTGCCAGCCATAGATGTTGTTGATGATAGCTGTATCCAGCCAACCAACATTCATCCCGAGGAAAAAGTCATTGGGTTCGCCGCTGCTGATGCGAACCGGCACCGGATCAAGCCGAACGACGATCGTGTTTTCGCCCTCAGCAAGACAGGAGGAAACATCAAAGTTCAGCCCGGCAAACATCCCTTTGTGATCGCCCAGCTTCTCGCCATTCAACCAAACCGAGCATGAATCGCAGATCCCGCCAAAGACAAGCCGCGCATTTGCGACTTCCGCGGGCCGCTCGAAGCGGCGCATGAGCCACCAGGTCTTGAAGCTCTCTTTCTTGGCGATCTCGTCATTCCTGCCGACATAGGGATCCGGTATCCTGCCCGCCGCGAGCAAGGCGGTATGCACACTGCCGGGCACAAGGGCGGGGATGGCATCTTTCCAAAGCCCAGAAAGTCGCTGCTCCTCCCTCCCGCCTTCCGCCATCAGCCACTCGCCATCGAGAGACAGGCGCAAAGGACCGTTTGAATCCCCGAAGTTGCCGGGTGAAAGCTCAACCATATCGGCTTGACCACTGACTGGAGACGGAGCGGGTCCGAATAATTCGCGGTCAACCTGGTCCAGGCTTTTCAATTCACCCATTGCGTGCTCCTGTTTATGTAAACCGCGTCGCTCATGCGACGAGAAGGCTTACAATTTTGCGTGAGTGCGACATTCCTGTGACCTTTTCGCCGGTTACGCGCCGAGCGGCTGCATCAGTTTCAAAGCGAGTAAGGATCGGCCGCGTCGCGCAGGCCATCGCCCACAAAGTTGAACATCAGGATCGTTACAATGATGAAGACGCCGGGAATGAGCTTCCAGGGCTGATGTACCAGCGCCCCGAAATTCATCGTATCTTGTAGCAGCACACCCCAGCTGACACCCGGCTCCTGCATGCCGATCCCAATGAAGCTCAGCGCCGTTTCGCCAAGAATCATGCCGGGAATCGCCAGCGTCAAAGTCACAATCAGGTGACTGGCGAAATTCGGCAGCAAATGGCGCGTTATAATATACAGGTCGGAGCCGCCCGCCAGCCTGGACGCGACAACGAAATCCAGATCTCGCAGCGAAAGCAGCTTGCCGCGCACGACGCGGGCCAAGCCCGTCCAGCCCACAATCGACAACACGATCGTGATGGCAAAATACGTATGCGCGACCGGCCACTCTCGTGGGATCGCAGCCGAGAGCACCATCCAAAGCGGCAAGGTCGGGATGGCGATAAGCAAGTCGATGATGCGCTGAATGACTTCGTCAAGGATGCCGCCTACATAGCCGGAGATGCCGCCGATGAGACAGCCGAATATGAAGCTGATGGCGACGCCGCCCAAGCCCACAAAAAGCGAAACGAGTGCCCCGATGACCGTGCGCGAGAACAAATCACGACTCACCGAATCCGTGCCGAAGAGCGTGATATTGGCGCCCTCGTCGACGCCGAAGAGATGTAGATCAAGCTTGAACAAGCCCAGTATCTCGTAGGTTTCGCCGCGAACGAAAAAGTGAATGGGGTACTTCTTGTCTTCCTCTTCGGTGTATATCTCGCGAAATGTCTTGGGATGGAAGCTGCGTTTGCGCGCGTAGACATAGGGCTGAAACCTGTTTTCTCCTACCCCAAAGTGGATGACGCTCGGCGGCGCGTCCTTGAAACCCTTCAGGCGCGTATAGGGCCGGTAAGGCGCGATGAAATCAGAGAATATCGCCATCATGTACAGCGCAAATAGTACCGGCAGGCCCAGCCGAGCCAGCCGATGCCGCCAGAAACGACGCCAGATCAGCTTCCCGCGCGACATATACTCGATGGAGTCGTCCCTCTTTTCGCGGGATAAGCGTTCTGGCGAAAGCGCACTGCTCTTTTCTGGTACTTCCATTCCTTAACTCAATACTCTTCTTTGACAATCGGCTCACAAGGCCTCAGTCATAACGAATCCGCGGATCAAGCCAGACTAACGCAATATCGGAAATCAGCGTTCCGATCAGCGTCAAGGCGCTGAGGATCATAATGATGCTGCCCGCCAGATACATATCCTGTCGCAAGACAGCTGTCAGCAGCACGGGTCCGATGGTCTGCAAGTTGAGAATAATGGACACCAGGGCTTCCCCGCCGACCATCGCCGGCAGCAGCCAGCCAATCGTGCTGAAGATGGGATTGAAGGCGATGCGCACCGGATATTTCCACAGCAGCCGCCTTTCGCTCAAGCCCTTCGCCCGCGCCGTGACCACATATTGCTTGTTCAGTTCGTCCAGCAAATTGGCGCGCATCACGCGGATCAAGCCCGCCGTTCCCGCCGTGGCCAGCACCAGCACCGGCACCCAGACATTCTTCAACATGTCAATGATCTTGGCGATCGACCAGGGCGCGTGGCGGTATTCCAGTGAAAACAAGCCAGTGACGGCATGGCCGGTCTGCGCGAAGACGATCCACATGATGATGATTGCGAAGAGAAAATTGGGGATAGCCAAGCCGATAAAGCCGATGAAGATCGACAGATAATCCATGAGTGAATACTGATGCGTGGCCGAATAAATGCCGATGGGGATAGCGATCGCCCAGACGACGATCGTCGAAACGATCGAAATGATCATCGTCGCCGGCAGCCGCTCCATAATGATGTCGGAAACCGGCTTGTTGTCGTAGCTGCTGCCGTAGGATCCAAAGGACCTTCCCAGATCGCCATTGACGATGAAGTTGCGCATCCAGCGGAAATACTGTGTGGTCAGCGGCTGGCCCAAGCCGTAACGCTGTTCGAGGCGTGCAATCTCGGCTTCGTCAACGATCAGACCTTGACTTTCCAGTCTCAAAACATAGCTGCTCAGATAGTCGCCGGGGGGGAGCTGGATAATGATGAAAGAGATCATCGACAGCAGGACCAGCATAGGAATAAGAATAAAAATCCGGCGCACAATTATGTAAAGCATTTATTTCTCCCGGCTGATGGCTCGCCTTGCGCTCCTCTTTACGCAAACCGCGTCGCTCATGCGACGAAACGGCTTACGATTTTGCGTGAGCGAGACATTCCCGTGACCTTTTCCCCGCCGCCGAGCGGCTAAACTGAACCACCAAGCTGTTAAACAATTTGACTTGCAGCGTCTCATTAAGGATAATAGCACACATGACCTGCAAAGGCACATTTGTGGGCTGACTGTAGCATCCTTTTTTTTGAGTGTGCAGAATTTCCGTTAAAGGAGAAGAAAATGTCAATCTCTTTCCGTAAATTGATACTACTTTTGATTGCCTGCGCAATGGTCGTCGGGCCAGGCGCGCTCTCCGGCGCTGCGCAGGACTGTATGTACAACGAAGCGCCTATGCTGGCGGAGATGGTCGCCGCCGGCGACTTGCCCGGCGTCTGCGACCGTTTGCCGGATAACCCGCTGGTTCTGTCTAGTGGCGTCCTGCTGCCCGAGTCATTCGTCGTGCCGGAAATCGGCGTCTACGGTGGCGAGCTCCTCATGACCTGGCAAAACAACGTGGTCATGAAAGAAACGCTCTTCAATACGCAGAACCGTGATGACAACACGCTGGCGCCAAATGTCATTGAAGAATTCACCATCAGCGACGATGCCAGCGAATACACCTTCAAGCTGCGCGCCGGGCACAAATGGTCCGATGGCGCGCCCGTCACAACTGAGGACGTGCGCTTCGCCTACGAAGACGTGATCAGCAATGAGGAATTGCGCCCCTCGGTACCAACCTATTTGCGCAGCGGCAACGTGCCCACCGGCGCGCCGGCAACGCTCGAGATCGTGGACGATACCACCTTCAAGTTCGTATTCGACGGACCCTATCCTGGTTTTGCCGCCAGTTTGGTGAGCCTGGGTACTGGCTACCTCGACATCATCAAGCCCAAACACTTCCTGGCTCAATACCATACCGAATTTGGCGATGCCGATGAAATCGCCGCTGCGGTCGAAGAAGGCGGCCTGGCCGGCTGGTTTGAACACTTCAACCAGAAGGATGTCAGCGGCTGGTCGGAGAACAGCCTGGCGGCCATCGGCTTCCCGCAATTGGGCCCCTGGGTCCGCGTCGAAGGTCCGGAAGAAGAAGTGGTGACCCAGCGCAATCCCTATTACTTCGCCGTCGATGCCGATGGCAATCAACTGCCCTATCTCGATGGACGCCGCGCCGTCATCAATCAATGGGGGATCATGGAAACCGCCGAATTGATGATGTTCGCCGGCGACGTCCACTACTTCTGGACAACTAGTCTGGCGAACTTGCCGCTTTTCATCGAAAACGAGGAGAACGGCAACTACATCACCCACGTCTATCCCAATAAAGACTCGCGCATGTTCCACATCAATCTCACCTTTGATGACCCGACATGGCGCGAAGTCACTTGGGACAAACGCTTCCGCAATGCGGTGATGCTGGCGATTGACAGTGAAGACCTGATCAATGCCATCTACTTTGGCCAAGCCAGTCTGCCGACAATCGCGCCCAGCGACTACGATGTCGACGCCGCTAACGCGCTGCTTGATGAGATGGGCATGACCGAACGCGATGCCGATGGCTATCGCCTGTCGCCGAGCGGCCAGCCCTTCTCGATCATGATCGAAGTTGGCGCCGGCGGGGGCGATTATTCCGACCCCGCTCCCTTCTTCGTGGATTACCTGGACGATGTCGGCATCAACGCCGACTTCCGCAATATCGATAGCGCCTTGCTCGGCGAACGCCGCGCCTCAAACGAGATGCAAGCGGGGATCAATTGGAATACGGCGCCGCTCTTCGCCGCGCACACCTTCCCGGATTACATACCGAACTACAATTGGGGCCCGCTATGGGGACAATGGTATGCGGATAACGAAACGGGCGAGGAACCGCCGGATTGGATCATGGAACTATACGCCATCCACGAAGATCTGGTGAGCCACCCGCCCGGCAGCGAGGGCTTCATCGCCGCCTCCGCCGCCCGCGACGCCTGGCTCTACGACAACGTGCCTTTCTTCACCCATGTAGAGAGTCCGGGTATCGTCCACATGTGGTCAAATTGCATCGGGAACGTGCCCGATGGTCCTTTCCATCACGGATCCTGGTCGAGCCACAAGTTGATCTACATGATGCCTGACTGCTAACTAAGGGCGCGCGGTAACCAAGACAGTCAAGAGGAGGGCTGGGGAATCCCCAGCCCTCCTCTTTTTCCGGTCAATGACGCCTGTGTCGCGCGGTGCCAATTTCCTGCTGAATTGCTAAGCGTTCCGGATTAGCCCGGCTATCGCGCGCTTGCATTCCACGCTCCAACTGTCAGCCCATTAGCGCTATTGACCTCAAGCGTTGCGCTTTCGCCGGCATCCAGCCAAAAGTAATTGTCGGATACTTCAAAGATATCGAGATGCCCGGGCCGCGAGACATGGACGGCCACCGCGGGCAGCGAGCTCGTGTTGGAGACGATGGCCTTGCTCCCATCAACCTCCAGACGCAAGGCGCTCTGCGGCAGGTTAAACAGGCTGCCCTTTACCGCCTCGTAATTGACGAAATAGAAGGTGCGATCCGCGAGCGTCTTGTCTTTCCACACTTCCGCTACCACAAATAGCGGGACTGTATCCGTCTGCTCGTAACTCAAGCTGAAATCGCCGAGCGCATGCGGACTTGTCACGGGGCCCCGACCCTCAAAGCCCGCGCTCTTAATCAACTGCAATCCCCCGTTATAGGCTCGGACAAGCACTTGCCACGAAGCATTTGCCAGTTCGGACGCGTCATCCAAGAGATAGACCGGCAAGTCCAAAGGTGTTCCCATGTTGTTCAGGCTGTTGAACAGCACACAGGCATGCAGAGGGGCAAAGGCGTCCTGGAAAAAGTAGTGGCCGATTTTTGGCGCGCCATACCAGTCAACGCAGGCCCATGACGCCGCCGGATAATTGTCCGTCAACTTGTAATAGAGGGCGCCCGTGCTCTCTGGCCAGCGGCAACGCGCGCGCTCCAGCGTATGCCGAATGCCCACCGCCTGCGACAATTGAGAACCGACGGTGTAGTCTTCTGCTGTACAATCTTCCGGCACAAAATAGTTTGCATATTGCATCAAACGAGAAACGCCTTCGTACTTGTTGAAGACGGCCGTATGGTAGGCAAAAGCGCCGTCCTCGCGCGGCGGCCACAGGTTCACCTCGTCTTCCGGCAGGTAGCGTTGCACGGATTCATAGACCGGGCTGCAGGCCAAGCCGAATTCGCCGAAAAAGATCGAAGTCATATTCAGGTTGTGATCAAGGTGCTGGCGTTGCCAATAACAGTTGTAATTGTGCAGGCTTCCACCCCAGGGCTCTGCGCGGTGATAGGGTCGCGTATCATCCAGTTCAATGCTTAAGCGGCCCATCATGTCGATTGCCGGTCCGAAAGGCTGACCCGATTCGTTGCCGGCGCCGTACATCGCCAGCGAGGGATGATTGCGCATGCGCAGGGTATTGCGTTGCACGGTCTCTTCCAGCATGCCGTATGGCTGCGTTACGTGGCTGTTCCAGGCCGTTGGCCACTCTTGCATCACCAAGATGCCGTAGCGGTCGCAAAGATCGTAGAAATCGTCGGTTTCCGGCATGCCGCTTCCCCAGGGGCGCAGCATCTGTATGTGCTGCATGGCCGCCAGCTTGATGAATCGCTCATAACGTTCCCGGCGAAAATCCATCAGCGGATCAAGCGTGCACCAATTGCTGCCCTTGATGAACATTGGCTCGCCGTTGATGAGGAAGGTCCAATTGTACAGATCCGGCTGCGGTCCCGGTGGCAGGGGCGCCATCGCAATCGTACGCAATCCAAGCGTGAAGGAATGAACGTCCGCCTCTCCACCACCGTCAGGCAAAAATGACAAGGTGACCCGATAGAGATTTTGATCTCCCATGTCAACCGGCCACCATAATTTGGGATCGGGTACCCCGAATCGCAAAGACTTCTTTAACTCGCCCGTGTCAGACTCGACCGGGATTACGAAACTGTATTGCGTCCCAGCGAAGTCTTCCGGTTCGACGCTGCCGGAAAGCGTTCCCGACCATCGGTCGGACTTACCGATAAACTGAAGCGCGAGCTCAACAATCCCGGCTTGAGCATCTACCGTTTTGGCAAATGGATGCTCCAGTCGCACTGGCGGCTTGTCCCGTATCGACACCGACCGCCAAATGCCCAGCGAGGGCAAATTCGAATAGTGCCATCCGTAGACGTTGTTGAATACCACCGTACCCATCCAACTCCCGTTGTTGTCCGGGTTGGTGCCGCTGGGATTCCACGATTCGAACGGTATGGGTTCGAGCCGAACGACCAGCGTATTGTCCTCCCCCAGGAGTCCGGCGATATCAAAGTCGGGACCGCCGAACATGCCCTCGTGGCCCCCCAGCATCTTTCCGTTGAGCCAGACTGTGCAGCGGTTAGCGACGCCCTCAAACATGAGCGCATCACCTCTGAGGTTAGCCGGGCGTTGGAATTCACAGCGCATCCACCAGGTCTTGAAGCTCTCCTGGCGCGCAATTGCCTGGTTAAGCCCAAATGTTGGATCGGGAATGATGCCAGCCTCAACCAATGCCGTATGCACGCTGCCGGGAACATTTGCCGGGATTGCATCGCTCCACTGTCCGCCGAGCCGATCAGCAAGTTTGCCGCCTTCCGCCAACTGCCAGGGGCCGTCAAGTGACAGAACTTCTATCCCTTGCGGATGGGCAACAGGCGAATCGTCCAAGGCTACCAATTCCGCTTCATCATCCCAGGGCGTGTACCGAGGCGCAAATTCCTCGCGCTCAATCTCATCTAATGACTTAAGTGCAAGGCGCTCTGTCTGGTCGGAATCCGAGTTTCTAGAGTCATGATTCATTTTCTGCTCCTAAATTGATATCTACCAATCGAGATTTCGAGCATTGTCTCTGGATAAGATACCTTATAACGACTCCCAACGCACACTGCGCCAACGTCGGATACAGAGTAATCACTTCAAAATCAATTTTCGCCATTCGTCCCCTAAAATCACGCCAATGTAACCGCTCGGCGGAATTTTGATTCGAAGCGATTGCCCTGCGCCAACATCGGACAACATTCGTATTCCCGCGGTCAGCTTGGTTACAATATCAAAAGCCCCGCCCAACTGATCCCAAAGCGAGCGCAGTGATGAGCCAATCTTTGGACAGAGAACAAGATCGCGCTTCTCAAGGCGTTTACACCAAGTTGACCAATCGCCCCGAGCGCCTTGCCTGGTATCAGGATATGGCGATAGGCATGTACCTGTATTGGACCGTTGACGCGGTCTTCGGCATGGTCAACGCCCATTCGACCATCGGCGCCTCCCGCGACTACTTGAGACACTATTTCACGCAGCTGCCCGCGTTTTTTGATCCGAGAGACTTCGACGCGCGTTGGTACGCCAGGCTGGCGAAGCTCTGCGGTTTCGACTATGTGACAATTGCGGCCAAGAATCACAATGGTTTCTGCATGTGGAACACGGCCACGACCGACTTCAATGTCATGAATACGCCCTTCGGCAGGGATATCGTCGGCGAATATGTGACGGCGCTTCGAGAAAATGACCTGGCGGTTGGCATGTACTTTTCTCCCGACGACGCCTGGTTCCAATGGGGGCGTGGCAAAATTCCGGCGCGCGCCCTGGATTACGCCAATCCCGAGCATAATCCCGAGCTTCTTGCATACGATAAGGCGCAGATCCGCGAACTGCTGGAAAGGTACGAGCCGGATATACTCTGTTTTGACGGATACCGCGATGCGACACGCTCCCTTGTAGAATACAGTTGGCGCCTGCGCCCGGACCTTATGATCACCAGAGGCGGCATTGTCACGCCAGAGCAAGAACGCCGCGAAGACCTTCGCGGTCCCTTTGAAGCGCACTACACGATAGGCACACAATGGCAATACAAGGCGGGCAACGACCGCCTGAAGACCGGCCGAGAACTGATCGAACTGCTGATCGACATTCGTTCCCGCGGCGGGGCGCTATTATTGGCGGTGGGCGGTCCCGATGCGGACGGATTGCTACCGCGCCACATGGATAATCGCGTTCGTGAAATCGGCCTCTGGAATTTCGTGAACGGCGAGTCCATTCGGAAAGTTCGTCCCTGGCATATCACTCGCGAAGACCCTGTATTTTACACTTGGAATGAAGCTGAAGGGATCGTTTACGCATTTGATAGGGGACCCGCGCTGGATCTGGGTGAATGGCGGACGATATACCTGAGGAGTGTGCGCGCCACAGAACAGACGGATATCGAAGTATTAGGGCAGTCCGGGCGGGTGCTCGAATACCGCCCGGAGGTTAACCCGTCGGCGCGCTGGACACAACATGATCGCGTCCTCGAGATTTCCTATTGCCGGACACAGCGGCTTTACAATAATCAAAAATGGCCCAATCCGCTGGTGATCAAGATCAGCGCCGCGGAAAAGGGGCTCGTCAACTAGGTTCAAACAGCCGCTCGGCGCGTAACCGGCGAATTCGGGCTACAGCGCTGTTCGAATTGTCCGCAAGATCCGTCGGCGTACAATAGCAGGTGAATGCAAACAAAGTGTCACGTCATGCAAAGCGATCCCAGCCCACCGTCTGCCACTATTGAAGGCGGCTTCCTGCTCACAAGGGATATCAATCGGCGCGGAATGCCATTGAAGCCAATTCTCGCTATCTGCATCGCCGCGCTCATCGTGGCTATTGCTAAACAGCAAGCGCTGCTGTTGGTACCTGTTCTCGTTCTCACGTTGCTGGTTTGGGGCGCCTGGAGACTGAGCAAGAGGCAACGTATTGTCCGATTGCGAATGGACGATAAGGCGCTGTCGATTACGGGACATGGCTACGACATTCTGCTGGAGCCGCCATTTCGATTCAAGACCGGCGTTCAGCGTATTCCGCCCCAAGGCAAAGAAGATGAGACTTGCTTCGTAAGAGTCGTGATTGATGTCCGAGGCAAACCGCTCGTTTTGGAAGAGCAAGTGCTAGCCGGTCGTATGCCGCCAAAGCTGGAAGAGATCGTGGGTTTGTCGAGCGCGCTTGGCATCGCCGAATTGACCAGTCGCACGCCCTTTCCCGGTACGCTTTGGTCCGTGATGCAGCGCCTCGATTCGCTCGCGCTTGACCACGATACCGAAGAGCTCGACGCGGACATCGCGACGCTATTCCAGCTCGGCGAGCTGCAAATGTCAGAGCGCATCTTTTCCCAGGCCATCGAGACCTATACATCCATCATTCGCTTGAGTCCCGATTCCGCGCTTGCCTACTACAACCGCGGGGCGGCGCGCTATTTTCACCGCAGCGAACCGGAAAAAGCCGTCAGCGATCTTGAGACCTCGCTGCGGCTCGAGCCGGATCAATTCAAATGCTATCGCTTGCTTGCTCTGGTCCATGCCCAACTCGGCCAGTGGGTTGCCATGCGCGACGAATGCACCAAGGCGATCCAACTGCTCCCAAATAGCGCCGAACTCTATAACCTGAGAGGCGGCGCCAGCTATCGTCTCCAGGATTACCGCTCAGCTCTCGCGGATTTCGAGCAATCGATCCACCTTGAAGCCAACCGCTACGAGGCTTTTTACAATCGGGGCTTGGCCAGGCAGCAATTGCGCTTGTGGAACGAAGCTCTCTCGGACTTCCGCTACGCGCTGCAATTGAATCCGGAATTTGGCGCCGCCAGGCGCAGCGCTATCAGCGCCGAACGGCGGCTGAAAGGGTTGAACGCCGCGCCAAACCTCCCATCGCCGAACGCGGCGATCTCTGAAGCCACCCGCCCTGTAGAAAATAGCCTGGATAGCCCTCGTGAGCCCACTGATACACGCTAGCCTAGCGATGAAAACCATTCCCCGAGCCGACGTTCCAAGCCATCACGTACCTTGATGAACGAGCGCAGCACGTCGTCGTCTTCCCCGCTGACTGCGGCCGGATCCGGGAAACTCCAGTGGATGCGGGCAGCCCCTCCCGGGAAGACCGGACAGGTCTCGGCCGCCTTATCGCATACGGTGATGACGTAATCGAATTCCCTTGCCAGGTACTTGCTGAGGTGATCCGAAGATTGGCCGGAAATATCAATTCCGCGCTCCCGCATCGCCGCAATGGCGTAGGGATTGACACGTGATGGCTTCGCGCCGGCGCTGTAAACATCCGCACGGTCCGTTGCCAATTCTCGCAGCAAGCCTTCCGCCATCTGTGAACGCGCTGAATTCGCCGTGCACAGAATCAGAACCTTGAGTTTTTGCGTCGAGAGACTCATCTAATTCAGTCGCCCGCGATCAGGTATCGTGTCTTGCGGCTGGCGGTTGCTGGGCAAAATCATGCTGTACCGCGAAATCCGGCGCGAATCTGCTGATCAAAGACCCGCAGCACACGGTCAATTGCTCTTGATTCAACGTGTAGAATCGTTGCCGGCCCTTTTGCCGTATATGCACCAATCCTGCTTCTTCCAGGCATTTTAGGTGATGGCTCACCGTCGGCTGTTTTACCTTGCCGCCAAGCACATCCACCAAATCGCTGACACTAAGCCATACGCAGCACAACTGGAGGCAAATCTCCTGGCGCGTGTCGTCACTAAGCGCTTTGGCGAAGTTCACGAGATCAATGCTCATGCGCTAACTATGATTGAACATGTCTTTCAGGTCAAGCCCAACTGCGGGCAGAAACGCGGGAATAGCATGTCCTACTCGCCAACTTTACCTGCGCTAGTCGAGCCGGTCTTGCGTGGCCGCGAACCATTGCGACACAAACAGGGCGACCAGCGCCAGTACAATCAGGATGAGTCCGGTCCAAATCGCCGCGCTGATGTCGCGCTCAAAAACGCTATAGACCAGCAGAGGCATCGTCTGCGTCCGGCCCTGTAAATTGCCGGCAAAGAGAATGGTAGCGCCGAATTCCCCCACGGCGCGCGCCCAGCACAGTATCATTCCTGACGCTAATGCCCTCCATGCAATCGGCAAGGTTATGTACCAGAACATCTGCCAGCCATATGCGCCATCCACGCGGGCGGCATCTTCCACCTCAGCCGAAACGCTGGAAAAACCGACCTGTGCCGAGCGAATATAAAAAGGCGCGGAAATGAAAAACTGCGCGATGATCACCGCCAGTATCGTAAACGGAATGACGATGCCGGCATCGGCAAGCCAGGCGCCGATAAATCCGCGTCGACCGAAGGTTATGAGAAGCGCCAATCCTGCCACCGCGGGCGGCATAACAATTGGCAATTCGATGAACAGGCTTACTATGCGTTTGCCTCTGAATTCAAAGCGAGATAGCACATATGCCAGCGGTGTTCCCAATAGCGCCGCCAGACAAACGACGGCCAGCGTCGAGGCAAAGCTCAGCAGGGTCGCCGTCAGTATTGAGGACGATTCCGGCAATCCCTCCCATGCGCGCGAGCCTAGGCCGCTGACGACAAGCACGAATATCGGGATAGCCAATAAAAGGAACGCAAACGCGCTGACTGCAACGAGCAGCAGCTTGTCAGCTTTCAGCTTCCAGACCTTCACAAGGCGCTACTTCCGTTTCGACTACTATGGGCTTGTCTTGTCCCGTTTCCGCCGTGGGCTCGGTTGTGGTCTCGTCCGCCTCTCTTGACGGCGAACAGAATCCGAAAGCGCCCAGAATCGATTGACCATCATCAGATCTCAGAAAAACAATAAACGCTTCGGAAAGCTCCGGTATAGCAGTGTCGTCCAGGGCCGCAACTGGATAAGACGCTATCTGATTGTGGCGGTCTTCAATGGGAAACCTGATCACATCGTCGCGAACTTCGTCCGTCACGTCCGTCTGGTAGACGATGCCCGCATCCGCTTCGCCCAGGGCAATGCGCGCCACGACTTGCCGAACATTGCTTTCTTCGGAAACGAGATTCCCCAGCGCTCGTTTGGCAAAGTCGTCTCCGTATTCATCGTTATGCGAAGCGAACATGGCGTTTGTGTAGTCTCGAATGGGCGTGCCGGTCACCGCCAACACAAGCAATAGCGTCTTGCTGCCGAGATCTTCAATGCCGGAAATTTCCGCCGGGTTGTCAGCGGGCGCAATCAGCACCAGCCGATTCGTGGCGAAGGACTGTACAGCGCCTTCACTGATTCGCCCGTCCGCAACGACCAGATCCATTTGCGAACTGTTGGCGCTGGCAAAGATGTCCGCCGGCGCCCCCGCCAGCAACTGAGCAGCTAGTTTTGATGAACTGGCGAAGTTGAAAACGATATCCGTCTCGGGATGATTCTCAAGGAATACTGCCGCCAATTCTTCAAAGGCATCGGTCAAAGACGTAGCTGCATAAATCGTCAACGTCTGCCTCTGCTGACCTTGCGTTGAGAATATGAATAGGGGCAGGGCGACAATGACACAGACAGTCCGCAGACTACGACCTATACACATGCGCGCTTCCTCGAAATCAAACCGTTATTATGCACGATGCAAGCGATATGAGAAGGGACTTGTCCAGGTTCCCGCAGTGCGGCTGCTTGGCCCTCCCTCGCCTCCAATACCCGATTTTTGACTAGCTGGCGGACGCCTGACCGCCCGTAATCCGACGACTTCTCAACGCTCGCTTGCGCCGCGCAATTTATCGACTAACGTAAGATCAAATTGTTTCAGAGGATATCGTGGCTTACGGCCGACGCGCAGGACCGCCATCCTGGTTTGTGATTTTGCTTGGCATTGCCATCGTTTTTGGGCTCTATTACTTGTGGATTGGCCTGCGTAGTTTTATGTCCAGCGGCCTTACCGTTGTCGAGTCAACACGACAGGCCATTGAACGGACTACCGCTACCGCCGTCAGAATCGTGGAACTTCAGTACCTTGCGCCGACCCCCTTACCCACTTATACGCCGGTACCACCCTGCCAGGAATTCGTCGTCATCGTACGTAGCGCCATCGTTCGCGCGTCCCCATCCACAGACAGTCGAATTGTGGAGGCAATCAAAGAAGGCGAGACCGTCTGCGTGATCGCCAAGCAGCCCAATTCCGAATGGTATGTCCTAGACAAAAATACCTTGACGCGCCGCCTCGAACCGGTCTATATGCACGAAGACATCATACGCGCGCTCTATCCAACCGACACGCCAACTCGTACCCCTACAGCGACCCCGTCCCTTACGCCAACCGCGAGCTTTACCCCGAGCGACACATCAACCGCCATGCCCGCATTACAACAGGCGACAAGCACGAAATACGTGATCGCGCCCGTTCCCACGCGCACCCCCACTGTCGCAAGCATCAACCTCTAGCTTGCGGTGAATTAGGCTTGCGCTATACTAAATTCCAATCTGACATATGTTCTAAAACTTACCCTGCGGCAGCGAAAGGGATCGCGCTTGGCTGCAATTGTTGAAGTCATCGTCGGCATGATCTTCGTGTATATCTTGCTGAGCATTCTGGTAACGGAGACTAACTCTCTGTTGTCGAGGGCTACGCGATTACGATCGCGAAATCTCCGCAATACCCTGGATGGGATCATACAGGACCCGGTGATGCGCGCCAAAGTGTATACCCATCCGCTCATCCAGCTTGTCAAGGCGGATCCGGTGATGCCGAACCAGCGTATCACCGAGATGGAAGCGCAGAAAATAGCCAGCGGTCCGATAGGCACGGTCGACTGGATTGAACCGGCGACCTTTGTAGATGTCGTATTGAAGACGGTGAAAGTTGAATCCGACCAGCAAATGTTCGGCGACTTGCTCAATATCATTGACGGAATGCCAGCCGGTCCCGAACGGCGCGGGCTGCGCCTCATGGTCAACCGCGTCATGAGCACGGGCCAAGGCACGACGGAGTTGCGGCAATCGCTGCGATTTGTTCAACATAGGCAGGTCCGCAGCGCGCTTGCCGATGTCTTGAATCAGATCGACGATCAAATTGGTCAACTGGGTCTACAACCCACAAATGACGCCTCTGTGATGGCAGGCGTGCTCCAGAATGACAATCCCTATTTCAGAAGCGCGCTGTCGGCGGTCATGGCCAGCGCGCAGTCCGTGGATGAGGTCCGTGCCAACCTGGAAAACTGGTTCAATAGCGCGATGGCGCGCGCCAGCTCCAGTTACGCGGCAAAAATGAAGACCTTGTCCGTCGTCGTAGCGCTGCTTATCGCGCTGTCAGTCAATATTGACACCTTGCATATCGCCCGCACCCTGTGGGAAGATCCAATCAGACGCGAGCAAATCAGCAGCGAAGTGAATTTCTCGGTACAAAGCGGACAATTGCAAACCGAGGTCAATGACGCGGTAGAAGGGGGCCAAGGCTTTACTGCAAACCAGGCACAAACCGATAGCGATGCCGAAGATGTCATCGGGACGGGGGCGGAACTGGCCAACAGGCTGCAAGATATCCAGAATCTGCGCCTGCCCATCGGTTGGTTCGCGGAAGATCTCAGCATCTATTCCTCCGATCATCCGGCGCGCGGCAACCCTAACAATTTGTGGAATTACTTGCCCGAAAACAATCCAGACGGTTGGCCCTTGCTATTGCTTGGCAAACTATTGGGTATTGCTGCTACCGTCATTGCCGCGGCGCAAGGCGCGCCATTCTGGTTTGGCATCGTCAACAGGGTGCTTTCTCGCTAGCCCAATCTCGTTTCCGCCCCTATCAAACGATTAAGTCGTTGGGTTTAATGGAATTCTAATCAAGGACAAATCAGCCAGTGATATGCCCTGTCTTCGCGCGCTTGACCTTCGTTTCTAATAGACCGCGATTTTGCGGTAGCCGAGCAGGTTTATTCTTTTGTGTGAGCGCGGTAGCCCAAATTCGCTGCCGCCGAGCGGCTGTCAAAATCCGACAGCCGGCGGGTATGTTTTTTTGTTAGAAACTGTCAATTGACATTCCATTGACACTTCCTACAAAATAGGATTTAGATCCATCCGCACATTTACAGTCAAATAGACATACTAAGCTTATTCACCTATACACAGGTAGAGGTTTCATCGTGATACAAGTACTGGTCGAGTTGGCGGACAAACGCGGTTATTTGACTTATGAACAGATTGTTGAAGCGCTTGATGATGATGGAGACGACCGCGTCGCTTTGCGAAATATCTTGTTCGAGTTGAACGAGCTTGGAATAGAACTTAGACGAGACAGCGACGCTCCCCGGTCGAAACACATCATAGAGCTTATCGAGCAGGACTACGAAAACCGCGACTCCCCCCGAGATTCGGCAGTAGCGGATATCAGCGCAATATCGTCCGACGACCCCGTCGGACTTTATTTTCGTCAGATGGCGCAAGAACCGCTGCTCACCGCTGCCGACGAAATCGACCTGGCGAAACGCATTGAGCGTGGGCTAAAGGCGCGCCACAGGCTTGAACAGCCCGATGTCCTGGAAAAGACTGACCGTTGGCGCCGTCATTTGCGTCGACTTGTTTTCGACGGGCAATGCGCCCGTGAACACTTGGGACGCGCCAATACACGTCTGGTAGTGAGCATCGCCAAACGTTATATGGGCCAAGGCCTACCCTTCCCCGATCTGATCCAGGAAGGCAATGTTGGCTTGATGCGGGCGGTTGACAAATACGACTACTCCCGTGGCAATCGATTTAGCACTTACGCCACTTGGTGGATCCGTCAGGCCATCACCCGCGCCCTGGCGCAAAAAACGCGCACGATCCGTATTCCTCTGCATATGACCGAACGCATCCGCCAAATGTACCGGGCCGCTCAAGACCTGGAACAGACCCTGGGCCGGCGTCCAACCGCCGAAGAAATCGCGGTCGCGATGGAAGTTGCGGCCGAAGCAGTTCGTGCTATGCTGGATGCTAGCCAGCACGCCATCGCCCTGGAACGGCCAGTTGGCGACGACGGCGACAGCGAATTTGGCGACTTTATCGAAGACCAGGAAACCATAAGCCCAGTGGATTCCGCCACGCAAAACCTGCTCGAAGAAACCATAGACGAAGTGCTGGCAGAATTGACGCCGCGCCAAAGTCATATTCTGCGCTTGCGATTCGGGCTTGGCGGTGGAGAACCACATACCCTGGAAGAGATCGCCAACAAATTCGGTTTGAGCCGCGAACGCATCCGTCAACTGGAAAAGGAAGCGCTGCGCCGCCTTCGTCATCCGCAGCTTGCGCATAACCTGCGCGATTACCTGGGTTGAATTACGCTCCATATCAATTGTCAGACGAGCCGACCGCTCTTGCGTCGGTTTTTTGTCTAAGGTTCAAAGCCCCATGTCAAACGATTTCCAAAGATTGCTTAGCCAACGCACCTTGAGTATGCAGAGCAACGCCATCCGCGAGATCCTCGCGGTCGTTTCCCAACCCGGCATGATTTCCTTGGCCGGGGGAATACCCGCTCCGCAAAGTTTCCCCCTAGAAGACCTGTACCGGATCAACGAAACCGTGCTCGATCGCTACGGCGCGGCCGCGCTGCAATACGATCTGACGGAAGGCTTCACGCCCTTTCGAGAAGCGCTGGTGGACTATCTATCAGGCAAACAAGTGGAGGCCAGTGCCGCAGACATTTTGGTCTTCAACGGCTCGCAAAGCGTCCTGGACACTCTTGCCAAAGTACTGATCAGCCCTGGCGACGTCGTCGCGCTGGAATCCCCCAGTTACCTGGGCGCGATCACCGCCTTCAACGCCTACGAACCGAAATACGTAAATATAGACACCGATGACGAGGGCATCATCCCCGAATCACTTGTCAAACTCCTGGAAAAGCGCTCGGTGAAATTCATTTATCTTGTTTCTACATTTCAAAACCCCACCGGTCGCACACTCAGCGCGAGCAGGCGTCGAGAAGTGGCGGAGATCGTCAAGCGATTCGAGGCGCTTGTCATCGAAGACGATCCCTACAGCGATCTGCGTTACCGCGGCCAGCCTATCGCGCCATTTTTCACCTTCGCCCCAGAAAATACTGTCTATGTCAGCACGGTCTCCAAAGTCTTTGCGCCCGGGCTACGCCTCGGCTTTTGCATTGCGCCCAAGGCGATCCATCACTGGATGCGCATCGCCAAACAGGGAGCGGATCTGCATACCAATACCTATGCTCAGGCCTTGGCTACCGAGTACATCCGCGGCGGCTACCTGGACCGGCAATTGCCAAAAATCATCGACCTCTACCGACCGCGCCAGGAAGCCATGCTCGCCGCCATGGACCAGTTCATGCCGGAGGGCTATCGCTGGACGAAACCGGAGGGCGGCATGTTCATCTGGATCGACGGTCCCGACGGACTTGATGCCGAGGAGATCTATTGGAAAGCGGTCGATCAAAAAGTGGCATTTGTCCCGGGCAAGTACTTTTTCATCGATCAGCAGGCGGGACTGGGCACCATGCGCCTCAACTTCACCATGTCGGACGAATCCACCATCCTCCGCGCGATCGAAATTCTTGCCCGCGTCATACGCGAGCATAGCGGCCACTGAACACTTCACATTCGGCACGTACGCGCTAAACTATCTCAATGCCTACACCGACTGGCAAACTCAAACAGCGCCCAAAGCGCCTATCCGGACTCTGGACCCTGGTCCTGCCTTTCTACCTGCCGGCGCTGATGATCACCCTGGGCAACGGGCTGCTCGTGCCCATATTGCCACTCTATGCCACCAGTTTTGAAATCGGTTATGGCTTGATCGGGCTGATACTGGCCGGAGAAGGTCTGGGAACGCTGGTCGCTGACGTGCCCACCGGCATGCTGCAACGGCGATTTGGCAACAAACAGGTGATGATGATGGGCATGGCGCTGACGATGGTTTCCGTCACCCTGCTCTTCATCTCGCAATCAGTTTGGGTAGTCTTCTTGCTGCGCCTAGTCGCCGGTTTCGGTCGCGCGATGTATACCGTATCGGCGCACGTTTACATCACTGACAACGTCAAACTGGAACAGCGCGGCAAGGCTATCTCCATGTATGGCGGAACGCATCGCCTGGGCGGCTTTCTGGGTCCCGCGGTCGGCGGCATCGTCGCCATTCTGCTGGGCTTGCGTTTCGGCTTCCTCTTTTGTGGCGCGGTAACCGCGGTCGGCGTGCTTTGCGTCGCGCTTTATACACGGAATCGCGCGGAAGATTCGGACGCTGCCAGCGACTCGCACGGTCACCAGTTGCCCGTTTTGACCGTGCTACAGAGCAACTATCGCGTGCTGGCGTCGGCGGGCACGGCTCAAGTTTTCGCGCAGATGATTCGCGCCGGCCGGACGGTGATCATCCCCTTGTTCGCTGCCGAAATGCTGGGTCTCGCCGTTGACCAGATCGGGCTGATCGTCAGCCTGTCAGTCGCTGTCGATTTCAGCTTGTTTGTCGTGGCGGGTTGGTTGATGGATCGCTTCGGACGCAAGTTCGCCATCGTACCCTGCTTCGCTATTCAGGCCCTTGGTATGGCGCTGATTCCGCTGACCTCGACCTTTGGCGGCTTGCTCTTCGCAGCCCTCATGATCGGCGTCGGCAATGGTCTGGGCGCGGGATCCATGATGACCCTCGGCTCCGACCTTTCGCCAATACAGTCGCGCGGAGAGTTCCTCGGACTCTGGCGCTTGATCGGCGACCTGGGGCATACCGGCGCGCCGCTCGTCGTCGGCGCCATCGCCGATATCCTTGTGTTGAGCTCAGCGGTCTGGGTCATCGCCGGTTCCGGGCTGGCGGCCGCCAGCATTTTTCTGTTTTTTGTTCCGGAAACTTTGAAACGAAAGCATCCCGTCGTCGCGCCGTCCTGAGACATCCTGTTCTGTTTCTTGAAAGCTAGAAGTAGTACCAAGAAAATAATGAGAAACAACCGCATTTGTAGCGAGACTTCTGGATCTAATCCAAATCCCGTTATTAGCGCTCCCCCTCTCCATTGCAATGGAGAGGGCGCCGGGGGGAGAGGTTGTGGTGGACAGATCACATTTATGCATGACTAACTTGGATTCACCGAGTCCAGTTCCCGCCCCCAAATGATAGATAGATGCCCCGAAAACTAAACTATCTGAACGTTAGTTGGCCCCTGGATTTCACCAGCTTGTTTCCTGAGCGGGATCTGCTCCTGGTAGAAATCGGCTTCGGCAATGGCGATTATCTGGTAAACCTGGCGCGGACGCGCCCCGACGCCAATGTCATCGGTCTGGAGATCTCCAGCCAGGCTATGGACAAAGCCGAGCGCAAGATCAGCCAGCTTGGGCTGCGGAACGTCCGTCCCATTCATTCGACGGCGGAAACGGCTCTGGCGCACCTGCTGCCGCCCGAGTCCGTCAGCGAGTTTCATATCAACTTTCCCGATCCCTGGTTCAAAAAGAAACACAGCCGCCGCCGACTCATCAAGCGCGAGACCGTCGACCTGCTCATCAGCCGTCTTGCATCGGGCGGCACGCTGCTGCTCGCGACTGACATCCTCGCCTACGCCGAACTGACGCATGAGATCTTGTCGGACTGCGTCGGGCTCAGCAGTGCCCTGGAGACGCCCTGGGCGCGCGACTTGCCCGGGCGCTTCCACAGCAAATACGAAGCCAAAGCCACTCGCGAGGGCCGTCGCGCCTACTTTTTCCTTTACAAGCGCAACGCGACGCCGCTAGCCCATCGTGGGATCATCAAGGAGTTGGAAATGCCGCACCTATTCTTGTATTCACCGCTTGATGCCGAGACCCTCGTTCAGCGCTTTGAAACGAACCGGAGCCGACACGGCGATATTCACATCGCCCTGCTGCGCGCCTATGCCGACCCCCGCCGCGACACGGCCGTGTTTGAGGTCGTAATCCAGGAACCCACGATTGACCAGCACACGATGATTTCGCTCTCCCCGCGCGACAAGCCGGAGGAATATATCGTGAAGATGACGAGCCTGGGCCATGCCCGCCCGACCTATGGCATGCACCGCGCTGTCGCGGCTGTCGGGGATTGGGTAGCCGCTCAGGATGAGGGGGCAAAGATCACCGAAAGCAAACTGCGTAAGTGAAAGCCATGTGCTATAATCCGCCAATTCCTTGGTTTTCAGGATATTTCTTAAATTAACGAACTCGATTTGGATTGACCTATGCCCCAAACCACCCGCCACACCCTCCCCAACGGCTTAACCGTCATCCTCAAAGAAGTCCACAGCGCCCCCATCATCAGCTGGTGGATCGGCTACAAAGTCGGCAGCCGCAACGAACCCACCGGCAAAACCGGCATCTCACACTGGGTGGAGCACATGATGTTCAAAGGCACCGAGCGCTTCCCGGCCGGCGCCCTCGACCGCGAAATCGACCGCGCCGGCGGCCAGTGGAACGCCTTCACCTTCATGGATTACACCATGTACTTCGAGACCTTGCCCGCCGACAAGATCGACATCGCTATGGAGGCGGAAGCCGACCGCATGGCCAACGCCATCTTTGATCCCGAGGAGACCGAGTCGGAACGCACGGTCATCATCTCCGAGCGGCAAGGCCTGGAAAACCAGCCCACTTTCTGGCTGGCTGAAGAAGTGCGCGGCGCCGCCTTCCGCGTCCATGGTTATCATCACGAAATCATCGGCGACGAAACCGACCTGCGTAGCATGACGCGCGACGATCTCTATGACCATTATCGCCGTCACTATTGTCCCGCCAACGCCGTGGCCGTGGCCGTCGGCGCCTTCGACAGCGCTGCAATGCTCTCGAAGATCGAAAGCTTCTACGGCTCAATCGAATCCCGCGAGGCGCCGCAACTTTTTGTCCGGGCTGAACCCTCCCAGCAGGGAGAACGGCGGGTATGGGTCGAGCGCCCCGGCCAGACCGCCTTCTACGAGATCTGCCACCGCATTCCGGACGCGGCCCACCAAGACTGGGTCAAGCTCAAAGTGCTCGACAATGTCCTGAGCGGATCGGGCGGCGCTTCGGACAACAAGACCAGCCGCTTGTATCAAGCGCTGGTGAAAACCGAGATCGCCGCCGGCGTCGGCGCCATGATCGTCCCGACCATTGATCCCTATCTCTACAGCATCATTGTGACCTTGAGGGACGAACGCAGCCCCGAAGAGGCGGAAGAAGTCCTGCTGGGGGAAATCGCCCGATTGCAAGAGCATGGCATAAGCGGGGAAGAATTGAGCAAAGCGCGCAAACAGGCCAAAGCGGCCTTCGCTTACAGCACCGAAAGCGTCACCGAGCAAGCTTATTGGCTGGCGCAATCCTTCGTATTGGACAAAGAAGATTGGTTCGACGGCTACCTGGATCGCTTAACCCGCGTTTCAGCGGATGACGTCCTGGAGGTCGCCAACCGCTACCTGGTTCCGAAAGGACGTATTGTAGGCATATTGCAGCCGACCGATCCCGAGGCGGAGAGGGCCTAACCATGTCGTCTTACGCAGCGAGCATACCCAACGAAAGCAATATCAATCGCGTCGAGTTTGACAACGGCCTGGTTCTGCTCGTGTACGAGAATAGAGCCGTCGAGTCTGTCAACATCACCGCCTCCATTCACGCCGGCAGCATCTACGAAACGCCGGAGCGTAGCGGCTTGGCTTCGTTGGTATCAAGCGCTCTGCTGACCGGCACGCAGCAGCGCGACTTCGACGAGATTCACGCCTCCCTGGAGAGTATCGGCGCCGAATTGAGCATGCGCGGGCATATACACAAGCTGGGTCTATTCGGCAAAGCTTTGGCGGAAGACCTGCGCCCCCTTTTGGAAACGGCGAACGAGGCCCTGCGCTATCCCACTTTTCCATCGGAGCATTTTGAACGCCTGCGCGGCGAACGACTAACCTGGCTCCAATACAGCAGCTTCGACACGCGCTACCGCGCCGGCAAAGCCATGCGACAAGCGCTTTACCCGGCTTCTCATCCCTATCATTACGGAACCTACGGCGACGAGCGTACAATCGGGAACATCACCAAAGCGGATCTGTCCGATTTCCATGCGAGTCATGTTGGTCCCGACGGCATGATCCTGGTGCTTGTCGGGGATGTCGATACGGAAGACGCCCTTCGAATGGTCCGCGAGACCCTGGGCGACTGGCGCAATCCCGAGCAATCGGAGGTCGCCCGCGCCGGTTTCCCGGACGTGCCGAGCGGGACGGAACGGCAGACCGTCTTCGTACCCGGGAAGACGCAATGCGATATCAGTATGGGCGCCCTGGGGCCCGCCCGCGGAGCGACGGACTACCTGGCCGCTCAAATCGCCAACAGCGTTTTGGGCGAATTCGGCATGATGGGGCGCATTGGCAAGAGCGTTCGAGAAGAACAGGGTCTGGCATATTATGCCTATAGCCATGTGGGAGGTGGGCACGGTCCCGATCCCTGGATCGTCAGCGCCGGCGTCAATCCCGACAATGTCGAAAAGGCCATCGACAGCATCCTTTCCGAGATTGAGCGTCTGGTGAGCGAACCTGTTTCGGACCGGGATCTGGCGGACAATCAAAGTTACTTCACCGGCCGCCTGCCGCTGCGGCTGGAAAGCAACGAAGGGATCTCCTCGCATATCCATGCCATGGAAAGCTACAACCTGGGGCTCAATTATCTGGCGGAATACAAGGACATGATCTATCAGATCAGCAAAGACGATGTGCTGAAGGCAGCCCAAGGCTATCTTGATCCGAAGAATATGGTGATCGCCGTCGCTGGACCCGAGCCCGATAGCTTAGCGAACGCCTAAACCCGCGAGAAATGACGCATGCGCGAGGACCTGCTCAAGCTGAAGAATATCGGCGAAACCTCGGCCAACTGGCTGCTCGCCATCGGAATCGATTCTGTATCACAGATTGAAGAGCTGGGCGCGGCAGAGGTCTACAGACGATTGCGCGCCCGCTTCCCGGTCAGCCGAAACATGCTCTGGGCTTTGCAAGGCGCGCTGATGGATCTCCCATACAATCAACTCCCCCCAGACGCCAAGCAGGCTCTGCTCGATGAACTGCAAGGCTAGCCGCCTCCCGTAAAGGACGCTTCAACCCTTGCCTCCCAATCGTTTGAGACAGCAAATCAAACAACGCTCTCTGGCAGTACGTGCTATCGGTAGTATAATCGGGACTCAGAACGATCTCTGTCGGCTTAGGTAGCTTGCGGAAAAGAAAGCCCGGCCATGGCTGAAAAACGTGTGGTCATCACTGGAATGGGTCTTGTCTGCCCCTGCGGCAACACTGTCGACGACGCCTGGGCGAATATTCGCGCTGGCAACTCCGGCATCGACTGGATCACCTTGTTCGACACGGCTTTGGTTGAAAACCGTGTGGCGGGCGAAGTCAAGGACCTGGATCTGATCGCTAAATTCGGCAGGCGCGAAGTGCGCCGCATGGACCGCGCGCAGATGCTGGCGCTGGTCGCTGCGGAAGAAGCCCTGAACGACGCCGAGATCACGATCGACGACGACAATATGTACGATGTCGGCGTCGTCGTCGGATCTGGCATCGGGGGCATCGTCACCGTTGTGCAGGCGCTGCAGGGCTTCGAAGCCAAAGGCCACCGCGGCGTAAGCCCCGTCATCGTGCCCGCCTTGCTGCACGACGGCATCAGCTCGCGCGTGTCCATGCACTTCGGGCTGAAAGGTCCCAATTACAATATCACGGCGGCTTGCGCCACAAGTAACAATTCCTTGGGTGACGCTGCCGACCTGATCCGCATGGGTCGCGCCAAAATGATGGTGGCCGGCGGCAGTGAAGCCTGCATCATGCCCATGGTCATCAGCGGCTTTAACAATATGAAAGTCTTGACAAATACCGAGGACGTTCCCGACAAAGCGGCGCGTCCTTTCGACGCCAATCGCGACGGATTCGTCGCGGCCGAAGGCGCCGCCTTGCTGATCCTGGAAGACCTTGATCACGCGCTGGACCGCGGTGTGCATATCTACGCCGAGTTGACCGGCTATGGTCACACCTCGGACGCCTTTCATGTGACGGCGCCTAATCCCGACGGCGTCGACGCAGCGGAAGCTATGCGCCGCGCCCTGCGCGAAGCGCGGCTCGAACCGGAGGGAATAGACTATATCAACGCGCACGGCACCGGCACCCAACTCAACGACAAGAGCGAAACCCTGGCCATCAAGCTGGCGCTGGGCGAAGGTGCCTACAACATTCCCATTAGCTCGACCAAATCAATGACAGGCCATATCCTGGGCGCTACCGCGGCCACTGAGGCGATCTTCGCCGTCAAGTCGATAGAAGACAATTTCATCCCGCCGACTATCAATCTCGAAACGCCCGATCCGGACTGTGATCTCGACTATACGCCCAACGTCGGCAAATCACATCCCATCGACCACGTATTGAGCAACTCTTTTGGCTTCGGCGGACACAATACCGCTGTTGTCATCAGCCGGTACCAGTGATTCACATCCCTCAATTCTCTACGATCTGCGCTAGAATCTCCTCATAGGCCGTATCCGCCAGAAGTCGAATCTCGTCGTCGTTTCGATCTTGGATCGGATGCGCTACAAAGTGCGCCGCCGGCGCGAAGCCGAGGGCGACCCCTTGCGCTTCCGCCGCTTCAACAAACTCGGTCGAGGCGATGAACACGCCCGGTACCCCGCGCGATTCCAGATCACTGATGTCATGCACACTGCACGACGTACAGGATCCTCAATCAGCGAGCGCTTCGATCACCACGTCGCAGTCGCGCGCGATTTGAAATTTGAGATCGGCGGGCGCTATTCGCGTGAACGTCGGCTTTTGGTAACGCCGAACCGCGATGCCGCCCGCGCCTAGATGTTGCTCCAGGCGATCGAGAAAGACATCACCCCGCGGCTTCGAGATATCCAGCAGCCCCACAGTTTTGCCTGCCAACTCCGGCAGGCGCGGCAATCGCTCTCGTCGCGCCGGCTGCAATTCTCCTGTTGGGTCCAGAATGGTGGACATTTTGCGCTCCTTTCACTTAAAGACAACATCAAGACTTGATCGCCACTGTTACCGGTGTACTGCCTTTTGCTCCGGTTGCGGCCCAGCCGCCAATCACCGCGGACCACATGCCGGCGGAACCGCCGGTGTGGACAATTAACAGACCATCGGGCCCGAACTTTGTCAGTCGGCGTCCCGCAGACGACTCCGGCATGCCCTCGGCGATATGGGAGGCGCCGCGAATCAATTCCGAGCCGTCGAAGTTCAGACATTTGTCAAGCTCTTCGCGGAAACGCGCTTTGCTCCAACCGGCTTCTCGAAAGACGCGCATATGCTCCGGCGTGACAATCAGCATCGCGCTGGCGTCCCCAAAGAGTTTGCCGTGCTTGACCGTTCGCAGGGTCATGGCAAGGCTGCGCGTCAGGGACTTTGGCTCGCGAGACTTTTGATCGGCGATGCCGTGGACGCCGTCGCCGGCGAACAATGTCACCGTCGATTGTTCCGGGGCAAAGCCCCTTTCGACCGCCAGCGATTCCCAATATGAGTCGTGTTCGCGCTCAGGAAAGCAGAAACCGACTTTACCCGGCTGCCCTAGCGCCGCGCGATCGACGCCCCCGGGTTTGCCTCCGCCGACATTTCGGATCACCAGTTGCAAGGCGCGCCCAATAGTTGAATTGGCTCGGTTTCCCTGCCCCAGCGCATTAGTGCTCCAGTTCAGCCCGATCTCGTTGATGATCGGTCCGTTGACGATGACGATGGGCCCCGAGAAATAGGTCGTCGCCAGCAGCCCGTGCATACAGAATTCGTCGAGGCAAGCTGCTTCCACCGCAGCCAAGACAACCGGAAGATATTCGGGTTTGCAGCCCGCCATCACCGCGTTGATGGTCACTTTCTCCACAGTGCACAGCGCCTGATCCGGCGGGATCACTCCCACTATCTCGTCCGGCGCGCGGCTTGTCCCGCCCAACATACGCATTACGCGATCTTCGCTTGGCGGCACCAGGGGCAAGCCGTCGGACCAGCCGCGCTCGTACATGAGTTCATGGACGT
The DNA here is from genome assembly GCA_026707745.1 of Chloroflexota bacterium. Lineage (GTDB taxonomy): Bacteria > Chloroflexota > Anaerolineae > Aggregatilineales > Phototrophicaceae > UBA6055. The sequence continues at coordinate 15,081 of JAPOWG010000098.1, read as the reverse complement.
CTTCCATCTCGGCTACATCAATGCGACGCGCTTGCAGAACCGTGTCGCCAAACCTGTAAGCCAGCTTATCCAGCATGCCAGGCTCAACTGTCCTGGAACCACAACCTGGACTGAATTGGGGAAGATCCGTGCCCAGCGAGGGAATACCAGTCAGGCGCCGCCAGTCCTCCCGCGACCAGCCGACAAGGCGTTCCTGTTCCACGCCATCTTGGCATGCGATCAGCGTGGGAACCGTTTCGATGTTCAAGTGATAGGACTGTTCAAGTTCGCGATCGTCTTTCACATCACGGACTCCCGCCGGGAACTGCGGATCGTCCTGCGAAGTCACACGCAGCGCGCCCGATCGCTGTAATTCAGCGATGGCGGTCTCAATCAACTGGCAGGTATTGCAGTCCTTCTTCACTACCAGCAGAAATCCGCTGTAACCTCGAGGTATTGGGGTCATATTGTATGGGGCCAATTCCTTTTGGCAGCCATTGTAACCCCTACCCCTGCCCTTGGACAAATATCAACCGTCGTTGTCAGTGTATCCTTTTCGGTTGAATTACTTTTGCCAGACTTCGACATGAGATCCTTAACCCAAAATACCAGTGATCCGGTCGGACGACTGGCCTGCGGTGTCTACGCGCAACAGTTGGTCGCGTGGGTCGCTTAGGTCGCGTAAACACCGACTGTTAACACGGACCGCCAGTCACCCGATACACATTCAGTTTCTTATCGTCGGGCGATCTGATAGATCACCCCTACCGGCTGTCGGCTGGCTGTTGTTCTTTATTTCAACCGAAATGGGTAATCTGTATCACTGAAGATGAAATGTACAGCCTTGCTTTTCTCAGTAAATCCAAGTAAGTCACGCAAAAAAAGCTCCGCATTGTCGGGGGAGGCACGACGTGCTGCCCGCTCTTTGGCCTTTTGTATGCGGGCGTTTGACAGTCAGTGTATACGCGACCCGCTGAAACGCCCGCAAAATATATTTCTCTGTTGGTTTTTCTCTGTACCCTCAGTACTTGCAAGAAAGTAATGCGAATGACTGCACTATGAAAGAAAATACCAAAACTATCGAAAAGCTGTTTTGGGCGAGCCGTCGGCTCGCCCCTCGGTGGTTAAAACGATTTTCAACCGACTTCAATACACTTCCTTCGTTTGCAAACAGCAAAAAATGGATTTATGCTGATTCTGAGGAATGGTTGCAGCAAATGCCGGATGGTCATCATGAAGCTGAGCGATATTTTCAAGGAAGGATCGGACGCTCGCAAGCGCTTTGCCCAGTTTTATGCTGTCTTTGCGATTGTAACCATCGTGTTGATTCTTGTTCTGCTGGCGCTCGCCACGCGGGGATAGGCGCTTTTAATCGTAGTCTTCTTTTCCATCCGCCCAATACGCTTCCAGCGACACGCCCAAGCCGTCGGCTATTCGATTGACATAAGCGTAATATGCGGCAACTTGCGCGATATCCAGAACCGCCCTATCGCTGAAACCAAGCTCTCTTAATGCGATGACATCCTTCTCGGTCATTTGCCAGGGCGCGAGCGTCAACTTGGCCGCGTAATCCAGCATCTGTCGGTCAGCCGGGGTCAAATCCGCTCCGCGATAGTCAGACTCAATCTGCGCCGTCCAATCTCTATCCCCAGTCAACTGACGGAGATTCCTCGCATGGTGCAGCAGTCAGTATTCGCAGCGGTTGATGGCGGACACGACCACGCCGATCATTTCACGCTGGATGCGACTCAAGGGCGAATCGCCGTACATCAAGGTCTTGTACAGGTGCAGATGATCAACTAACGAAGCCGGATTCAAGCTGTGAATCTGCATGATGTGATCGACCTTTCCGGAAACCGGATCGGCGCTGCGACGATATGCGCGCTTCAATTCCCCGTTGGCTCGCTCTTCAGGAACGGTATCGATCCAGGCAATAGTTCTTTGCGGCATATCAGTTTTCGAATCCTTCATCACGCCTTCGGTAGCGGCTCAAGCATCCACATACAGCGAGACGTCCAGTTTCCAAGCCAAATACAAAGCATGAAAAAACGAGATGATCTCGCGAATGCCTTCGTGTCCCGTAGAGACCGCTTCCATTTCAAACTTGAATCCTTCGCGTATAGTCTGGTCAAATGACGAAATCCCCTGGATTTCCGAGGCTTCCAGGTCGCGTTCAATCGCGTCAAAGAACAACAAGAGTATGCCCGCATGATTTGGTATGATGCGATCTCCAACGCCAAAAATCATCTCAAGCGCCTGATCGCCCGTAACACGAAGTTCGCCCAAACGCCTCTGCGGAGCTTCCGGCGACAGAAAATAAGTCCGCTCGCTACCTTCGTTCTGGTTGTCGAGTTCCCGCAATGCCCGTACAAATGAGCCGTCGTAGCCGAGCCGTTGTATGCCCTGTTTCAACAGCAGCCAAACCAGCGGCTCGTCAGGTACGGGCAGTCGATCCAGTAACCAGGCTTCTGCTTGCGCGCTAATGGGATACTGGATAAATCCCATGCAGCCAAAAGGAGAGCCGCTTCGATTCGCGGGACAAGCAGAGCAATGATGGGCATGCGCATCCAGAGCGGCGGCGTGATCCAGTAAATCTTGGACTACGATCAGTTGTCTACTTGATTGTTCGTCCAACGAACTGCGGCTAAACTCAAAGCCCATTTCGGATGGAGGGCGCTCGTCGCCGGCTTCTCGAAACCATTGGATGACGGTTTGGGCGCGTTCCTTCTCCTTGATACGCTCCAGAATTCCTTCAGGAGTTAAGTGGACTTTGGGAACGCAATCGTATTCAATGATGAAATCAATAGCCACAGAAGCGACCTCTCTCAAATAAGCTAGGAATATAGCGCGGCGTCCGCCGCCAACGGTTCATTCCTACCGATTCGCTGACCACCGACCATACCGTTCCAAGGCTAGCAAGACATTGATAGTCGTCATCGGCCACCATTGCCGCAAGTTATGTTGATCAACCCAACAACCGTCGTCCGTCTGGGCCCCTTCAAGTACATCAAGGTATTTTACCAGCAAATCGGCGGGCAACGCTTTCGCGATTGCCGAATCCGGCGTCGGCGCGAAGGCGAACAAGGAATCGTACTGGCTTGCCGGCGCCGCCTTGGCGCATGCGAGCACGTTTTCGATCGTAGCCGCGCGATACCGCTCCAAGTCGGGATATTCATCAATTGCGAAAAAGAAATCGACCGCATGGTACGCCATGAACAGCCATTCATTAGTTCGGATGCTCTCGAGCGTATGCCTGTCCGCGACCCAGCGTTCGGTCTTCCTTACCAGGGAAGCTTCGGCGCGATCGAAGTGTATCAAGTTTGCGACAATACTATCCGGCATTGTTTGGCCGCCCTCTTCCTGCCACCAGGGCGCAAGCGGATAGTGCCGCGTCTCGGGCGGATTGCGCAGATTCCCAGCCTCGTCCATCTGGCTCTCGACCCAGTCGGAAACGCCGTCCAGGATAGCGCCAGGCTCGATGCCCGTATGTTTCATTACACTGAGTAGATACTCCAACGCTAATGGATGCGAATGCGGCGCTTTGATGTCATGCTCGAAGCCGTGACCAAAGCCGCCGTCGGGATTCTTGTAACACATGATGATGGCCTGTACTCGTTCGCCGCTGCCCCCGGCAAATAGATAGTCGAACAAGGCGCGTTCAAATAAGGTGCCATGCTGATGGACAAAACTGCTTGCCTTGCCAATATCTATGGACATCGTTGATTCTCCCATTTGGATGATGAAGTCTACTGACTCACATGTATTGGCGCACAATCGCAAGCAATTCACGCGCGCGATGACGAAAGGTGTGCTGCTTCAGGACTCGCTCGCGCGCGGCCCGGCCGATAGACTCCCGCGCGCTGTCATGGCCGAGCAAGAATCGATAGCGTTCGATCGCCTCTTCGCCGGAACTGACAATGATAATCTCTTTCTCCGGCTCGAACCAGGTCTCCAGGCCCAGGTAGGGGTTGGCGACGACGCATGCGCTCATCGCAGCCAACTCAAACGGGCGCGATGAAGACGAACAAGCTACGTTCGCGTGCGCGTCCCGCGTGATGCAAAGATTGAGCTTGCTGCGGCATACGTATTCCCGTAGCTTGCTAAAACTTAGATATGGCAATGCTTCACAGTCGCCGATATCGCCCAGGTTGTTCCCGCGCACAGCAAACCGTGCGTCGGTCAGCTGACGGGACGGCGCGCTTATCATCTGGTCGATCCATTCCGAGCGATATTCGCGACCGTGCCCATAAAAGAGCACATCAATGTCTTGCGCTGCAACTGGCGCCCGGCTGAAGACTTCGGGATCAGCGCCATACCACACCGTATGCACCCGTTCGACGCCGAGTTGCCTCAAGAGCGCCTCTCCCCCGGTGCTGTTGCTTATGAACGCGGTATATTCCTTCACATCCGCCCCCTGGTAGATGCGGAAGCCGGAGGCGAATCCCTGCATATTTGGCAAGCTGGCCGGAACATCGCCATCAAAGTAAAACACCGGCAGGTCATACTTCTGCGAGAGATATCGGGGTACGCCCACCAGGTGATTGAGCGGTACCGTTAAAAACAGCAAGGCATCAATATCGGGATTGCGCTTAAGAATCCCTTCCAGATGTCGACGCCAAACCGGCGCAATGAATGCGCGCGCTGCGCCACGTACCGCTCTATCCGACAGGGATTCGCCGACCGCTTCGCCCGGATTCGCTCGCCTCCAGCGCCGGACGAAGCCACGCATAGAACGAAATGCCTCGCCTTGCCAACGGGCGGGATTGTCTTCGCATCGCCACCACAAACTTTCCACCGGCATGCCCTGGTACGGCGTGGCGATGATGTCTACGCCTAGTTCGTACAAGCCCTTTAGCAACTGCCACCAAGCGGGTGTGGCGCTATATGGCTGCGCAAGATCCAGCGACGAAACTACCACCAACAGCTTCACGACTCTTCCCACCCTGAATTTGACTTCACTTGCTCTTGCCAGATTGCTGTGGCAGCCATTGTACATCAGGCGCTCAACGTCAGCGAATTGGCCTGTAACACTGGCTGCATTTCAATATTTCGGGGCGATGAACCAGGGCAATCGCGCCAATATCAATATACGTCGAATATCACATAAATCTGGCAAAATGTAGGGACGCCTGACGGTCAGTGTCGGCGGTCAGTGTCGGCGGTCAGTGTCTACGCGACCTACGCGACCTGCGCGACCTGCGCGACCCGCGCGCCCCTCGGTGGTCAATCGCCAATAATCTGAAATGCGCCCAATTTGTAAAAGCGAATATACAACGCTGTAATCCTTGAGTATAATGAAACATAGCGTGTCTCTTGCGCGATAATGTCCATTTGTATAGGAGATTCCACGACATGAAACGCTTGTTTCTCGTATTCACATTATTTGGTCTCCTCCTCACATTCGGTGCTCCCGCGCTCGCGGACGCGCACTGCATGGACGCACTCGGCTGCGTCGAGGTAGGACCAGATGATCCAATCGTTATCGGCGCCATGCTTTCGGTTTCCGGCGCAACTTCCTTTTATGGTGAAGACTCGCGGGGTGGCGTCGAATTGGCGATTCTCGGCCGTGATGGTATGCTGCTCGGCCGTGATATTGAGTTCGTTGTTGAAGACAGTCTGTGCTCGGCTGAGGGTGGTCAAGCCGCAGCCCAGCGCATGGCCGCCGACGAATCCATCGTTGGCATCATCGGAACAACATGCTCGGGCGCCGCGCAAGGCGCGCTGCCTATTATCAGCGAAGCCGGCATGCTCATGATTTCGCCCTCCAACACCTCGCCAAGCCTGACCAACGACGACCGCGATGCCGGCGGCACTTACTTGCCGGGTTACTTCCGCACGGCGCACAATGATCTGTTCCAGGGTGCCTTGGGCGCGCGCTTCGCCGTAGAGGTGCTGAAAACCGGTTCGCTCGCCACCATCCATGACGGCGATCCTTATACCGAAGGCCTGGCAGTGGTCATGGCCAACACCTTTGCCGGATTGAACGGCGAAGTGGTCTTCCAGGGCGCTGTTAGCAAGGGCGATACCGACATGTCAGCCATCTTGACCGAGATCGCCGCCAGCGGTCCCGATATCGTCTACTTCCCGGTATTTGTTCCGGAGTCGGAGTTTATCGCATCGCAACTGGTGAACACGCCGGGCCTGGAAGAAGCCCTGATGATGACCGCGGACGGCAGCTTCTCCGCGACCTTCGCCCAGAACACAGGCGATGCTGCCGTTGGCATCTACATGACCGGACCGCATGTCTCCGGCGACGCCTATGATGCCTTCATCGCGACCTGGAAAGAAGAAATTGATGAGGCCGGCCCCCCCAGCGGATTCCACGCCCATGCTTATGATGGCGCCAATCTGTTGATGGACGCGGTCGAAGCTGTCGCCGAAGAGATGGACGACGGCACGCTCGTCATTGGCCGGCAGGCGCTGCGCGACGCGCTTTCCTCGGTCGAGGCTTACGATGGTTTGACCGGCTCGCTCACTTGCCAGGCATCGTCGCCATACGCCGGCGACTGCGCCACTGGTGATGCCTTGGCTGTCTTTTCAATCACTGAGGCCGAAGTCGCTGAAGGCAACTGGCCACCGCCGATCGTCTGGACGCCTTCAATGGCATCCGGAGGATAGCGAGGCTCCGCCAAACCCTGAAAGATTGCGTTCGTTAGAAGAACAAGCCAGAGGGCAGCATCTCTCTGGCTTGTTTTTGGCGGATGCGCGTATGCGGTTGCAATGGCGCGAGTCACCCTTCCGTCATACCTTGGTTCTTGTATCTGTTTGCGATTCCCAGATTGACCAGGGGGATCGCGACAGTTCAAATGAGGTGAATAACAATAATGAAAAAAACGATTGCGTCCTTTCTTTTGCTCAGCTTGGTCAGCGTTTTATTGAATCCGGTTGCGGCTCAAGATGCCTGTACGGACAATTTGGGCTGTGTCATCGTCGCCGAGGACGAACCCATCGTTATCGGCGCCATGCTGGTTCAGTCGGGCGCGGTCACGTACTTGGGCGATGATTCGCTCGGCGGGGTCGAACTCGCAATCATGGACCGTGATGGCGAGTTGCTGGGACGCGAGATCGAGTTGGTGCTAGAAGACAGTCTTTGCTCGGCGGAAGGCGGGCAAGCTGCCGCTCAGCGTCTGTCTGCGGATCCAACCATGATCGGCGCTATCGGCACGAACTGCTCAAGCGCGGCGCAAGGCGCCATGCCCATCATCAGCGACGCCGGCATGGTGATGATTGCCCCCTCAAATACGTCTCCCAGCCTGACCAACGAAGATGTCGCAAGCGGCGGCTCTCACCTGCCCGGCTACTTCCGCACCAGCCACAATGGCTTGGTCGAGGGCATGCGCAATGCCGAATTCGCGATACATATCCTTGGATCCAGCAAGTTGGCAACCGTGCACGACGGTGATCCCTATACCGAAGGGCTGGCCCGCGTTGTCGCCGATACCTTTGCCGATCTGGGCGGCCAAGTTGTCTTCGAGGGCGCTGTCAACAAAGGCGATACCGATATGGCGTCGATCTTGACGGAAATCGCCGTTTACCAGCCGGATATCGCCTATGTGCCCCTGTTTGAGCCGGAAGTCAATTTCTTCGCGGCTCAGATGCAGCACATCGCCGGGTTGGAAGATACCGTCATCATTGGCGGCGGCGCGAGCTTTGTCGCGGGATTCCCCGAAAACACCGGCGAAGCGGCTATCGGAATCTTCGTTTCCGGACCCTTGGTGACCGGGGACGCCTACGAGCAGTTGCTCGTCCGCTGGGAAGAAGAATTCGGCAGCAGCCCGCCAAGCGGCTATCATGCCCACGCCTACGATGCTACAAATCTGCTTCTCAATGCGGTCGAGACTGTCGCTGTGGTCTCCGACGACGGCAGCCTTCTCATTGGCAGGCAAGCCATTCGCGATGCCATCGCCGCCACGGAAAACTACCCGGGCTTGACCGGCAGCCTAACCTGTCAGGAGGAATCTCCATTCGCGGGGGACTGCGCACCGGGCACCGCGCTGGCGATGTTCGAGATCACCGAGGCGGAGGTTTACGACGACAATTGGCCGCCGCCGGTGTTCTGGAGTTTTTCGGAAAACGCGTCAGAGTGATTTCGAACTTGCGAGCTAATTGATACATCATGATGTAAACTGGCTGTATCCGCAGTTTGCTGTTGTTCCCGTCCCGGGTCAACAGGTCGTAATTGCGCGACTGGCAGAGGTTTCCTTTGTTAGCCTGTTCCGTTGGGCCGATTTAAGAAAGCGATGTTGCAAATGTTCAAATGGAAAACTGGTGAATTCTCCTGGGTCGACTTCACCATTGATGTCTTGCGCATTCTTATCGTGCTTGCGATCGTTGTCGGCTCCTGGAACACGCTGTCCGAAGGTCGTATCTCATTCGCTCAATGGGTGAACCTCTTCATTGCGGGCCTTTCTCAAGGCAGCATCTATGCGCTGATAGCGCTGGGCTATACGCTAGTCTACGGCATCCTCCTGATGATCAACTTCGCGCATGGCGAAGTGTTTATGGCCGGGGCCTTTTCTACCGTATTCCTCGCCGAGGCCCTCAATCGCACCGGCTTTCTCAATCAGTCGCCCGTGCTCGCGATATTGCTGATGATCTTGTTCGCGGGCTTGGTGTCGATGACTGTGGCGATCTTGCTGGAGCGCATCGCCTACCGCCCACTGCGCGGCAGCCCGCGTCTGGTGCCGCTCATCACTGCGATCGGAGCCTCCTTCTTTTTGCAATACACTTTTCGTGGTCTCTACGGTTCGGGCTTCAAGGCCTATCCACAGGTCAAAATACTGCAAGGGGTGTTTCAAGTTGGTTCCATCAACATCCCAAAAGTACAGATCTTTGTTTTCATTTCGGCGCTCGTGTTGATGTTCGCTTTATATTGGCTGGTGGAACGGTCGCGTATCGGCAAGGCAATGCGCGCGGTCTCGGAAAACAAAGAAGTTGCCCGCCTCATGGGTATCGACATTGATTGGGTGATTCTGTTTACCTTCGGCGTCGGCGGTTTCCTGGCCGGCTCGGCCGGCGTCATCAACGGCATGTTCCGGCCTCAAGGCGTCAATTTCTTCATGGGTTTCATACCCGGAATCAAAGCCTTTACCGCGGCTGTCCTGGGCGGCATCGGCAATATCCCGGGCGCCATGCTTGGCGGCTTGTTCCTTGGCGTGATCGAAGCGATCGGCCCCAATCTGGTCCTGGCCGGGCTTGGCATTCCAGGCGCAAATCAACTTAAGGATGTGATTGCCTTCACCATGCTCGTGCTGGTTTTGATCTTCCGCCCGCAGGGCATTCTCGGCGAGCGTCTGTCCGAGAAGAAAGCGTAGGGGGTAGCGAGCATGGATCTCAGCGGGTCGCAGACAAGGCAAACCATAATCACCCTGGGCTTGCTTTCGGGCGCCTTGATTCTGTTCACCGGCGCCGTCGGCATGATAGCTGCCTTTCATGAACGCGAAATCGTCAGGGATTTCATCACCCTGGGACAATTGGTGCTGCTGATTACGCCATTCATATTTGGCTATACTGCCGCCAACCGGCTTGGAATGACAGGCGAAGCGCCGATCGTCGTGCTAGGCGGCGGGATCATTATCGGATTGCTAACGGCGCTGCCCACTACAATAATGCTGCTCTTCAATTCCGATGAGTTTCGTTTTCTGCTGGATTGGGCTCTGCGCCTGGCTCCATTTGTGCTCGCGACAGCAATTGCCTGGCGACTGTATCGACAAAATGTGGAGACCTTAACGGTGATCGGCAGTTGGCTCTTGGTCGCCGTGCTTTTGGGCATTGTGACGTTTTCGCTGGCGCTTATCTTCGAGGTCAAAGGCGAACTGCGCTCGGTCTTGGTCAACATCAATCGAGACTGGGTGGAGGTCGTAACCTTTGATCATCGCAAGGACCTCATGAGGGGCATTTTTATCTTTAGTCTGGCGTCGGTTGCTGCCGGATTCCTTGGATCGTTATGCTACTACGTACCAAGAACGCCGCGCCGCGCCCTGTTTTACGGTCTGTCAGTGACCTTGCTCGTCGGCGCTTTCGGCGAGACGGTTCGGCTGGTCCTGCAAGAAAACCTGGAACGCGATACGCTCAACCAGCTCTTCCGGCGCGATACATTGCGGGGCAACGCCGCGCTTGGCTTGCTTGTCGTCAGCACTGTCATCGGCTATTTGTGGGCTGCATTCGGGGATCGAGCGCGTCAAGGATTCCAAAACCTGGGCGGGCAGCAACGCCAAACAACGGGGATGATTGGAACAGTCCTTTTTGTGGCGCTTCTCTTAATGCTGCCCTGGCTCATTGGCCGCACGCTCAGCGACGTAGCTGTCACCATTGGCTTATTCGTCCTGATGGGGCTTGGGCTCAATATCGCGATCGGCCTGGCCGGCTTGTTGGACCTGGGATACGTGACCAACTATGCGGTAGGAGCGTACATTCTCGCCGTCATGACCTCCATAGGGCCATTGGGTCTGATGAAGGGTACCTTTTCATTCTGGATGGTCATTCCGATTGCCCTGCTGGCCGCGATGTTTGCCGGCTTTATCTTTGCCGTTCCTGTACTGCGAATGCGTGGCGACTATTTGGCGATTGCCACTCTGGGCTTTGGAGAAATCATCGGGAAGCTGGCGATCTCTGACTGGCTCAAGCCATTGATCGGAGGCGCGCAGGGCGTACAGGCGATTCCCAAGCCGATCTTTCTCGGCACAGAATTGAAAAATCCCGAGCAATTATATTATATCGTCCTGGTCGCATGTCTTATCACCTTGTTTGTTTCGATTCGCTTGAACAATTCTCGTACCGGGCGGCAATGGATGGCGATTCGCGAAGACGAGGATGTCGCCACTGCGATGGGCATAGACACCGCGCGCGCCAAACTGCTGGCCTTCACCTTGAGCGCCGCGACCGGCGGCGTTGCCGGCGCGATTTTTGCGGCCAAAGTCGGCAGTGTCTTCCCGAACAGCTTCACCGTATTCATCTCCATTAATGTATTGAGCTTGATAATAGTTGGCGGCATTGCCAGCAATCCCGGTATCGTGGTGGGCGCCGTGGTCTTGATTGGCTTGCCGGAGTTGCTGCGCGAATTCTCGGATTTCCGGTTCCTATTGTACGGCGCGCTGCTAATCATGATGATGATCAACCGCCCGCAGGGATTGATTCCCACGAAGATTGTCACGCACGAAATACGAGCTGGCGTCAAGGCCAAAGCCGCTGCTGGCGATTAAGCCCAGAGGAGAGTTACGTGGCAGAAAAGCCAAAGCCCAAACGCCGACAGAACAAGATCCTCGTCGCCACCGGGATGACCAAGCGTTTCAGCGGTTTGGTCGCCGTCGACAATCTCGATTTTTATATTCCCGAAGGCTCTATCGCCAGCATCATCGGGCCGAATGGAGCCGGCAAGACGACATTCTTCAACTGCATTACCGGGTTCTACCAGATCGACGAAGGCGAATTGATATTTGACGGAAACCGTATCGACGGCAGACCGCCCGACCAGATTACGCGCTCGGGAATCGCGAGAACATTCCAAAACATCCGCTTGTTCAACAATATGTCCGCCATTGAAAACATCATGGTCGGCCAGGAGCCGCATCTCAAGTCGACTTGGCTGGGTTCCATCCTTGGGCTGCCCTCAACGCGGCGAGAAGACGACGATACCGAAGAGCGCGGCCGCGAACTGCTGCAATTCGTCGGCCTCGAAGGCAAAGGGGACATGATATCCAAGAACCTTTCCTACGGCGATCAACGGCGTTTGGAAATCGGACGCGCGCTCGCCAGCAAACCCAAGCTGATCTTGCTGGACGAACCCACCGCTGGCATGAATCCGCGAGAGACCATAGAAACCACGGGCTTCATCCGGCGATTGCGCGACGAACTGGGCATCACGGTTGTATTGATCGAGCACGATATGCGGGTGGTCATGGATATCTCGGAACACATTACCGTTCTCGACTATGGCCGCAAGATTGCCGAGGGACTGCCGGAAGAAATCCAAAACAATCCCGACGTCATCGAAGCCTACCTTGGGCGCGGCGCGGCAGCCAGCGCCGGCAAAACTCTGGCTAGCTAGCGACAGGCAGGAAGAGGACATGGCGCTTCTAGAGGTCAACGATATCCACACCTATTATGGCAATATTCATGCCCTGAAAGGTATTTCCTTCGAGGTTGATTCGGGGGAAATCATAGCCTTGATCGGCGCCAATGGCGCTGGGAAGACAACGACTTTGCGAACCATCTCCGGATTGATGGAACCGCGCGACGGCGCCGTGCGTTATGACGGTGAAGATATCTCCAGTACCCGGGCCGATCTGCTGGTGTCAAAGGGCATCTCAATGGTGCCCGAAGGGCGCGGCGTATTCGCAAAGCTGACTGTCGAAGAAAACCTGGACATGGGCGCGTATACGCGGCGCGACAAGGGAATCAAGGACGATCTCGATCGCGTCTTCGAATTGTTTCCCCGGCTGGAAGAGCGCAAGAAACAGTTTGCCGGCACCATGAGCGGCGGCGAACAACAAATGCTGGCCATCGCGCGCGCCCTGATGTCCAGCCCTCGCTTGCTCCTGCTTGACGAGCCGTCAATGGGCCTGGCCCCGGTCCTGGTAGACGGCGTCTTTGATACCGTGCAACGTATCAAGAACGAAGGCGTCACGATATTGCTGGTGGAACAGAACGCGCACATGGCGCTGCAAATCGCGGACCGCGGCTACGTTTTGCAAAGCGGCGAGGTCGCCCTCAGCGATACCGCCGCGAACTTGCAGCAAAACGAAACCGTGCAGAAGACCTATCTGGGCATCGACTAGACGAGCCGGAATCGCATTCGCAAGTCATCATGTTCAGCCCTCCTGAACAACCCCAAGACCAGCGTCTTGAAAGCATTTCAAAAGCCAAACTGACCGAGATCGCGCGCGCGGCGCTCGGCGACTCGTCTATACAGTTGCGGTCCTGGGCTCATGAGCGGGTACATGGCGGCTTTGGCGGCGCCAAAGGCGGGACAGCGATACATCGCTTCAGCGGCCGGACTACTTGCGACAAAACCTGGTCAATCATTCTCAAAATCCTCTATCGCCGCCCCAAGGAAGATCAGCGATCGCCTTATTACTGGAAGCGCGAATACGAAGTCTACCGCTCGGGCATGCTGGACGACCTGCCGCCAGATTCCTTCGCCGCTCCGCAAATCTATGCACTGGAAGACTTTGACGAGTATTGCTGGATCTGGATGCAAGACATCGTCGACTTGAAGCTCGAGTGGACCCTCGACGACTACAAAAGCATCGCGCGTCGGCTGGGCCGGTTCAACGGCGCCTATCTGACGGGTCAAACGCTCCCCGACTATGATTGGCTCACCCGGGCTTGGCATTGCGCCATCGTGCCGGCGCTGGCTGATAGTTTCCACAATCTCGAATGCCACCTGGAAAACCCGCTGGCCGGCAGAACATTGCCCCTAAAGGCGAAAGCGCGGATTCAGGCTATCTGGCGGGAACGCGCGACCTTTATCGAGGCTTTGAGCGCGCTGCCAAGTACGCTGTGTCATATCGACGCCTTTCGCCGCAACATCTTGCATCGCCGGCAGGATGTCCTCTTGATCGACTGGGCAATGGTCGGTCATGCCGCGCTTGGCGAAGAGTTGGTTTCGCTGGTTGCCGTCAGCGCATATCACGAAGCGCTCAGCTACGCCGAAATCCAGCAGCTTGACCGCGTCGTATTCACCGGATACCTTGACGGGCTGGCCGAGGCAGGATGGCGCGGCGACGCCAGGCTGGCAAGGCTTGGCTATACCTGCGCCATGACGCTGCGAGGACTGGCCGGCGTCAAGCAGGACATCGAACTGATGCTCGATGCGGACTGTCATCCGCAGCTTATGGACAATCACCAGAAGCAGCACATAAACGAAGTAGCCGACTTTTATGCCGAGGTGCGGCGCTTTCGTTTGCTGGACATGGCGGCCGAAGCGCGCGAGTTGCTCAAGCATTAGCATCATTTGAAGAAGCCAAGATCGATAGCAGCACGCCCGCCCCAATCAGCGCGCCGCCGATTCCCAGACGCATTGTCAAGGTTTGTCCAAGGAAAAGGGCGGCCAGCAGCGCGCCCGAGACCGGCTGCGCAAAGAAGAACAGAGAGGCGACCGTGGCCGGCACCAGCGCAAAAGCGCGGTTCCACAGCAGCAAGGCAATGGCTGTCGAGACGATGCCCAAGTATGCGACGCCGAGCAGCGCGCCAGCATCCAGGGGACCGATGGGCTTGGTTGACAGTTCAACAATACTGGCCGGCAGCGACAGCGCCAAGCCGCCGAGCAATCCGACGATCGTGATCGTCAGCGTGTGGGGCCGATGCCGTAGCGAGACGCGCCGGACCAGCACCGAATAGAGCCCCCAGGTCAGCGCCGAAATCGCCAGGAAGACATCGCCCAGGAAGGTCTCTTCCCCGAAGTTCGCCCCGGTCGGATCCAATATCACAAGCAGTCCCGCGCCCGCGAGAACAAGCGCGACCGCTCGCCGCGGGCTCAGCTTTTCCTTGAGCAGGAGCAGCGCAAAGAGAACAACAAAGGCCGGCGACGCGCTTGTCACCAAGGCGCCATTAATCGCCGTTGACAGATCGGTACCCAGGAATTGGGTACCGAGGCTGAGGCCCAGGCCGATTATTCCGACGATTAACAACTCGCGAAGCACGCGCGGCGCCGGCAAAGACAGGCCCGCACGGCGGAAGAGTGGCCAGAGCGCCAGCAGCCCCAGGAGAATGCGCAGGCTCAACAAGGTGAAGGGAGGGATCACGGTCAGCACGACATCCGAGACGACGTACATGCCGCCCCAAATGCTTGCGGCGGTGATGCCGTAAAATGTCCCGCGCAGCAGGTCCGTTCTATTCATAGGCTCAGTGTTGTCGTCCTTTGGTATCCAAGGCAGTCATCATATCGTATTAGCTCGCTGTCATGTAGCCGCTGCCGGCGAAAGAGTCCCGGGCATGTCGCGCGGGGGCAAAATCGTAAGTTCCCTTGGCGCCCCCATAGGTCCCCCATGAGCGCCCCGCGCCGTCCCCGTATTTCCCCAGCTTTTGAGGGGGTGGAAGGGCTGGAGGGCGCGGTATTGCTGGGTTTTTGATTTGGCGGGGGCGGTACATTTTTTTTCGCCA
>JAPOWG010000019.1 GCA_026707745.1 Chloroflexota bacterium | reverse complement strand
AACTGCCGAAAAAACTTTTTCCCCGGCAATTGCCGCGGCGGCAACCTTTGACTTCTCGAGCTTGACTTCTGGGACTGCGCGGGGGAATCTTGGAAGCGCCTCGCGCCTTCACGAAACCCGCCGGCCTCGTGATCCCCGCAGACGGGCAACCTGCGCATTCAGAATAGGTGTCCTCGCGGCCCTCGGTGCTTAATGCTCAGTCCAATTTCCTAGCATGTCAGTCGTCTCATTTTGATGCAATTGCCCTGTCCATTATCATAGATGTTTGTAACCCGTTAATTGCCTATGTTATGATGTACTGTGGGTAATCTGCCTTTATGGAAAGGTGTCACAATGCGAAAATCCTTCTTGCTCAGTTTTTTGCTCTCGTTAATTCTTGCGCCAGCGGTAACTGGACAATCTAGCGAATTCCCCAAGTGCAGCCAGACTGAAATCCTCATGATGATGACTTCTTTGTTGGATATGGATAGCGCTCGGGGCGAGACGCTTGACGATTTGATTGAAAAAGGGCGATCGCAACTGGACAGGCGGGAGTCGAAATTCGCGCTCTTGCCACTTTGCGCCGCAGCGATTGGCACGCAGAGGCAGAAATTCATGCTCGAGGGCGATCTCGTTGGATACAATGCGCTCCGGTTTGCGGGCCTTAGCGACGATGCAAACCCCTATGTCATACATCGCCGGATCGATGAGAGACGGCTGGCAGAGCTCTCAGTGGGTCTGATGGGCGGGGATAGCGAAGAGGAAGGATCCCCGGACGCTGTCGGGGTCGCGCTTTGCTCGCGAGAAGAGAATCAGATACTGGATCAACTGGTAAGGGATTTCCAGTCGACTCGGCGCAACACGGCCGTGGGGCAAGACCGGGAAGGATGGATCGATTCGCTGGATACTATGCTGGCATGGCGCGAAGACAAAATGCTGCAGCTGCCCCAATGCGCGCAAGCCATCGAGCTTGGTTTCCTCTTGAACTCGCTCGCGACTGATTCGGCAACTTTGTACGCCTTCAATTACGCCGGTATTGCGGAGGAAGACAACCCGTATGCCGCGTCCGTCGCAGAGGCGCTGCGCAGCTTGGGGAGCTGGCGCGATGGGCTCCGGCTCACGCGGCCGGAGTACGAGGGCGCCAAGATACTCACCCTGGGCCGGGGCAGCGAGCTGCCGGCCTGCAGTTCGGCGGAGATCGCGGCGGCGCATGGCGTGGTCATTGGTCAGGTGATGGATGTCGCAATGAGCGCGCAGGTTGTTGACACGCAGGCGGATTTGATCGCGTACAGCGATGCGCATATCAGCTTGCGCGACGGCGCGCTGGCGCGGCTGCCGCTGTGTCAAGAGATCTTTGAGATCGCCTGGCTGTCGCGGCAGATTCTCGGCGACATCATATCGCGCTTCGCGCTGGATATGTATGGTTATGGGGGCGCGCGGAACCCGATTTCCTCGCAGGCCGCTGAGACATTCGAGAGCATCGAAAGTTGGCTGAAAACAACAGAAGAATACCTGGCGGGTATTGAACGCACGTCGGGACCTGGGGCGGATGCAAGAGAACTCGCTGTTTGTTCGGACGACGAAGTGATTTTTGTCGTTGGCTATCTCTTGCCCGATTATCGATCCTTCCTTGACGCGGCATATAGCCTGGAAACCTTCGCCGACCTGTTCAAGCTGTTTGATCAGTCTTTTGCTTTTCGCGACCGGATCTGGCGAGAACTGCCGCGCTGCCAGCAGGTGCTGGAGATCGGCATGCTCATGCGGCAGATCGCGGCTGACTGGGTGGCGCTGATGTCTGTGGAGGCATCGGAACCACCGCTGGAGCGTAATCCCTATGTGTTGGAATTGCGGCGCGATATGCGATTGATAACTGAAATGAGACAATCGCTGCTGGCGCGAGCGGAGGAGGCCGGCAATGCCGTGCCGGGCGGCAAAACATACTACGTAACGGCCAACACATACGCCAATATCCGCTCTTGCGCTTCCACAAGCTGCGACATCGTGGCGACGGCGCAAAATGGCGAGGCGCTGACGGTCATTGACGATACCAAAGACTGGTACGAGGTTCGACTGGAGGACGGTGAATCCGCTTTTATCGCCGGCTTCTTGATGAGCAAGGATCCACCCGGCAATTAGCGCGCAAGGCTGCTATTCTGGTGAGGCATGTGATGCCTTTTGTGGGAGACTGTTGCCCTGCAGGCTGTATCATGGCGCCGACAAATCTGCAAAACTGAGACCTGGACTCAGGTGGGGAGGGTAGTACCGGTGTTTGGAAGTCTTGTCTTGTCCGCAAAACAGTTGCTCTTGCTTGTGGCGGCGCTCTTGCTTGCTGGGCTGTCCCTCGCCCAGGAAAGCGGCTTGCCGGCTTGTTCGGACGGGAACCTCCGCAACACCATGTACGGAACCGCGGATCGCTTCTTTTCACTTTATGACGCGATCGACAGCGCGCGGTCCGTTGATGATCTGCTGGAGAATTATCAGAAACTGGTGAATTGGCGCGGCGGGGCGCTGCCCAAAATGCTGACCTGCGCCGAAAACTATGAATATGTCCTGCGCATGAGCGAACTGACAGGCGATTTGCTTTCGTCGAAGGCGCTGCAAAGATCCGGCGTCGGCAGGCTGTTTGATCCCCTGGAAAAAGCGTTCCATGTAGATGTGCCGCGCTTTAACGAGCTTCAGGACGGGCTGTATGACATGATCGATGGAGGTGATCGGGCGAGTTTCCCGTATTCCTCGAGTCACGGATTGCCCGCTTGTACCGGGGCAGCGCGAGAGTCTCTCATGGATTTGATTTCGGGCTTCCAGGCGCTGCACGCTAGCCACGAAGAACTTGAGGGACGAAGCGAGGTACTCGATTACATTGAAGAAGTCGTGTTGTGGCGGCGTCAAAACTTGTTGCAGCAACCTGTTTGCGCCGAGGCGATTGACATTGAAGTGTCGATCCACAGTTTGATAGCCGATACCTTCGCCTTGCATGCTTTTCGTCTTGCGAAAGTGGAAGAGACATCGAACATCGCGATCGGGCAAGTCGCGCAAGGCGCCGAGCGCCTGACGAGCCTGCTCGATAAGCTGATTGCCGAAGATTTAGAGAGCGCCGCCTTGTCCCTGCCGATCTA
Organism: Chloroflexota bacterium; assembly: GCA_026707745.1. Taxonomy (GTDB): domain Bacteria; phylum Chloroflexota; class Anaerolineae; order Aggregatilineales; family Phototrophicaceae; genus UBA6055. The sequence goes on along the minus strand of JAPOWG010000019.1, from coordinate 88,368 downwards.
CGGCAGCAACTTCCCGACTTGCTCGGTCGCTCAGTTCCAATCGTTTGCAGACCACATTTTGCCGCACATTGAGTTTCTTCTGCAAGCGACGGAATTGGACACGGTTGAGGACTTGCTCGAGTTTCGCAAACCGCAGAACGAGTTTCGAGACTCGACCTGGTCGCGTATGGCATTGTGCGCCGAGACGATGGAGATTGGCTGGTGGCTGAACCAGCTATCTGCGGACTTCGCGGCCTCCCGCGCTTATAAGCACGGACGTATCCTCAAGGACAATCTCTATTCGGATGCGAAGCTCCAGGGTGCGATGAACCTGGGCAACGTAGGCGATATGTTATTCGAATCAATCCCGCTGGAGATTTTGGCCGACGAATCCACGGAAGTGCTGGATTGCAGCGACGATGAACTGCAAACGGTGGACGAAGTCGTGATTGACTTTCAAAACAACTTGATGGAAATCGCCTTTCACATCGAAACGGAAAGCGATCTGCGCCGCTATAGCGAAGCCCATCTGGAGTGGCGCGAGCGCGTCTGGTCGGCATTGCCCAACTGTATCGAGGGGATGCAGCTCGTAGTGACGATGAACGCGGTCGCTAGCGATTTCGCCGTCGCGATAGGATTGGACGCATCCGGCGAATTGGGCGATGACAATCCCTACCGGACGCAAGCGATCCGAAATTGGGCGTCTATCATGAAGCTGCCCTACATCACCGCGTTGAAGCAAGGCAGTCTTCGCACCTACCCGATTTACTACGTCACCGCCAATCCCTACGCCAATATCCGCTCCTGCGGTTCCACAGAATGCAGCATCGTGGGCAGCGCCAAATATGGGTCCGAACTCATCATCAGCGATGATACCGGATCATGGTATCAGATCTGGACGGCAGACGGAGAGCCGGCGTTCATCGCGGGCTTCCTGACCAGCAGCGTTCGGCCAGGTGGATAGTCATTTACCGTCGCGAACCGCCAAGGAACGGACATTTGAACACAGTTGGTCAAAGCGCTCAGTTGCCCAAGGAAAATAGGAACTGCTGGATGTTGCCATAGTTGGGAGGACTCGTCATGCGCGCGAAGCTGTTGACCATCCTGTTTTTGATCTTCATCATCGTACCGTATTCCCGCGCGCAAGAGGCTGGGTTCCCAGCTTGTTCCTGGGCAGAATTGACCTATTCTCGTTACACGGTCGTCCCGGACTTCCTGGATTTGCTCGAGACAGTCAGCCTCGAAATGGAAACTGCGGAGTTGGCGCAGGTTGGCGAGACGTATTTGCAGTGGCGAAGAGACATACTGCCGTCGCTGCTGACTTGTGTTGAGAACATCAGACTTGGCCTATTGATGAGCCAAATGGGGGCGGACACCGTGTCGGCTTTAGGCTTGTATTTCGCCAGATTTCCTCGGGATCGCAACCATTACGCCACGCACTCGGTAGCAGACATTGAAGCATTCAGCGTGTTCATAGATGAGGTGTCGGACTTGATTGAAAGCGGCGAACGCAATGACCTGTCGCCGTCGCAGCCGGACGATCTGCCGATTTGCAAGCAAGACGAAGTCGCCGCGCTGTTGGACCTGGCAAGGGAATTCCAGGCTGTGCACGAGGAGCGACAGACGATTGAAATCGCCGGTGACTTGCCGCCTTATATTGAGAAACAGTTGGATTGGCGCGTGAAGGCGCTGGCGAATATGCCGGAATGTGCAGAAGCGCTCAAATGGGTCGTGCACATGCTGCTGCTCAACGTCGATACCGGCGGATTTTTCGCCTTGCAGGCGGCCGGTATCTCGAATGATGCCAATCCTTTCGTCCAGCCGGTCGCTAATGGCGGCGGTCTGGTCGAGCAGTGGCTGGCGACAAATCTCCCTGTGCAGGGAGTTGCTCCCGGCTTGCGACCCTACGGCAGCAACTTCCCGGGATGTTCGCTGGTTCAGGCCTATTTTCCAATTGGCGATGGAGACTTCCGGACCATTCTCGAGAAAGCACAGTCGTCGGACACGTTGGAGGCGCTCCAGACGTTTGGCAGCGCGCAGATAAGCTGGCGGGCCGACCTTTGGAAGCGGCTGGCGCAATGCGCTGAGGCCCTAGAAATCGGCTGGTTCATGAGCCAATTGGCTGGGGATCTCTCCGCCGCCGCTGCCTTTCAGCTCGCCGGATTGGAAGCGGCTGACAATGTTTATCGGGAGCGGGCCTTGCTGGGTCTGGATGAGAACGAGGCCTTGGAATCTCTGCTGGATCAACCAGACTGGGCGGACGGCCTCGCGTCGGAAGCTGGCGAAGTGTCGGTGTGCGACGCCAGGCAGGCGGCGCAGTTGGAAAACATCAATGCGGACTTCCAGACCGAGCTGGTCGGCGCCGCCCTCAAGATTGAATCGCTGGCGGATTTGATTCGCTACAGCGAGATCCATATCGAGTGGCGCGACGGCATCTGGCGAGAGTTACCCGGTTGTGAGGACGCACTGGTCGAGGGCCTGTTGATGAACGTCATCGCTACGGACTTTGCGACGGCATTCGCATTGAAGGTCGCGGGTGTCGACACCGACAACAATCCCTACATGTTGCAGGCGCTCGGGGCTTGGACCCGCCTTTTGGACCGGACGATCCTGGCTGATCTGCTGGAAAGCGAGCCGACCGAGACTAAGACCTATTATGTCACGGCGAATCCGGCGGCTAATATCCGCTCTTGCGCTTCCACCAATTGCAGGATTGTCGGCAGCGCCAAACGCGGAGAGGCGATCACGGTCATTGATGACTCCGCAGACTGGTATGAGATCCGCCTGGAGAATGGTGAAACCGCGTTCATCGCCGGGTTCCTCGCCAGCAAGGATCGTCCGGGCAATTAGCGAATGACTGTATTCGAAATAATTTGATAGGCAACAGCCTTGGAGCCTATCGTAAAGCTGCTCGCAGTTTTGCGCTGTCGGTTTCCAAGGGAGACGATTATGAGACAGACTGCGCGGAGAGCGACGATAAATGGAGGTCATCACATGACCCAAAGGCTATTCATCTCGTTACTGTCCCTGCTCTTCTTCACCGGCGTCATACAGAGCCAACCATCGGGCCTCCCCGCCTGCGATAATGAGGACTTGAAGCCGATACTTGATCTCGTCATCAAATTTCAGCTGGCCAGCGGCGCTTCCATCACGACCATGGACGAACTGATCGGATTCGCCGTGGAGCAGTTGTATTGGCGCGACAATGAACTAGCGCGATTGCCCTCTTGTTGGGAGGCGCACAGGGTTCACTTGTCGGTGATTCGACTGATCGGCGAATTGGTCGGGCGGACTGCGCTGGAACTGGACGGCATGCCGGAAAGCGAGAATCCTTTCTTGCGCATCGTGCCTAGCTATCAAGAACGCTTGCAGGAACTGGTAGTGACTGCGATGAGTATTGATCCAAACCTCACGACGGCGCCGGAGCGCGAGCCCCCGCCCTGCCCGCGGCAGTCAGCGGACGAACTGTCAGACATTGTCTTCGAGTTGCAGGCGCTTGAGGCTGTTTCACTTGGCATTGAAGACCGGAACAAGATTCTCGCATCCATCGACAGGCAATTGCAATGGCTGGACGATGCTCTGGCCCGCTTGCAAGACTGCGCCGACGCCATCGAGATCAGCCTGCTGGTTGCGAAATTGACAAGCGATTTGTCCGCGCTGCAAGCCCTTACATTCGCGGGCGTCCCGGAAGGCGCCAATCCCTTTGGCAGGCCTATGGCGCAGCATACCCAAAGCCTCATTGACCTGGCGGACGAACTGCCTGCTGCGGAGCAAGAATTGGTCTCATCGGAGTCCTTGTCGCGCGTGCTTGCAGTAGGACGATCCGGTGAGTTGCCCGCCTGTACAATTGACGATCAAGTCCAGGCTTGGGCCCGTGTAGCCGAGTCTTACCATGAATTGCTCGACACAATGCAGACCGTTGAGAACATGGATGATCTGCTCACTTACAGCCGGCTCTCGCTCGACATCCGTGAAACCGTGCTGCCCCTTGTCAAGCTCTGCGCGGAGAATTTTGACTATGTCTGGTTGCTTTCGCAAGAACTGAGTGACCTTGTCACCTGGTTCGCGATGCGATTCGACGATATGCCGCGCAAAGCGATCCCGTTTACGGAACTCAATATCAACGCCTTGACCGAGCATGCCGCTGCGGATGAGCAAATCACGCAATGGATCAAATCTGGAGAATGGAAAGAATCGGACGCCGAATCCGAAACAGACCCGCCGACCTGCACCGATGCAGACATCCTGCATCTTTATGCGATCGTCGAACCCGATTTCCGCGAATTCACAGATGTGGCGATGTCGGTTCAAACGAGAATCGACTTTCTTGATCTGGTAAACCGACTGATCATGTTCCGTGACGCGCTCAAAGCGGAGATTCCGCGCTGTGCCGAAGCTTTGGAAGTGGGCTTGGTGATCCGCGACGTCGTCAGCGACTTTGTCACAATGTACGCGATGGATAATGCCGGTGCGGCCGCCGAGGACATCCCTTACCTCGAACAGATTCGTGAAGATATGGACTGGTTTTTCGCGCGCCGCGACGAATTGCTCGAGTTATCCGATTCAGTGGAAAAGGCCAAAACTTACTACGTCACCGCCAATCCCTACGCCAATATCCGCTCCTGCGCCTCGACGAACTGCGCTATTGTCGGCAGCGCCCAAAACGGCGAGGCGCTGACTGTCATTGATGACAGCAAGGACTGGTATGAGATTCGGTTGGAGAATGGCGAGACGGCGTTCATCGCCGGTTTCTTGATGAGCAAGACCAAGCCGTAACATAGTGGTCGGGGGCTATCAAGGAATCTTGATCACACACTGTGAGTGCTCGTATGCTGGTAGCGATTGATGTCATCCCGCGGTTCAGGGCTTGACGCATCCGTTGCCAAGGCGGAGCGCCACGTATCTGTGTGCGGAGCAAAAGACAAGGACATGGAGTTGGCGGGAGATCAATAGAATGCGAAGTCCCCTATTGTTATGTCTACTTGTCCTGATAAACATGGCGCCAGTATCGCAGGGACAAGACGACAAGTCGGCGGAAACTAGCGAAGGCATCGCAGTCATGCGGGTCTATGGCAGCGATTTGCCCGCCTGTTCTGTTTTTCAGGCGTCGCTGCTCACTATCCGCCTTGTATTAGCACATGACTCCGTTATAAGCCGCGCCTCGGAACTGGAATCGATAGATGATTTGCTCGCTTTTGCCGACGAGGAGATCAATCAGCGTATCTGGTCAATGGTACCGCATTGCGCGGAAGCCGTCGAGGTCAGTTGGTTCGTGAGCCAGGTTTCTGGCGACTTTGCGGTGGGGCAGGCTTTGCAAGTCGTCGGCATATCGCCTGATGCGAATCTCTATCAGGGACAGGCTGAGCGTGGATCGACGCGTTTTGACGAGATTTACGCCTATGTCCACAGAGAAGGATGGAGCGAGCCTCTAGGAACGGATGACGGCAACTTGGAGGCGTGTACCGTCTCCGAACTGGTATCTCTGGATGATATCGCTTGGGATTTCGAGGATTTATTGGTCGGACCTGCCTTGAAGATTCAAACAAGCGGCGATTTAATCGAGTATGGCGAAGCGCATGTCAATTGGCGAGAAGGGATATGGGCCAGCTTGCCGCCTTGTCGTGAATCCGTTCAACTTGGCGTGCTAATGGGCGCGATTGCCAGTGACTTCGCCATTGCATTTGCGTTGAGTTTGTCCGGTATAGACACGAATGATAACCCGTATATGCTCAGGGCCTTGGGAACTTGGCTGACGTTTTTGGATCGGACCATTATGAAGGATTTTGCTGAAGATACGGGAAACGCGGCAAAGACCTACTATGTCACCGCTAATCCCTACGCCAATATCCGCTCTTGCGCTTCGACGAACTGCGCTATTGTCGCCACCGCCGAAGACGGCGAGGCGCTGACGGTAATCGATGACTCCAAGGACTGGTACGAGATTCGGTTGGAGAACGGCGAGACAGCTTTTATCGCCGGCTTCTTGATGAGCGAGAACCCGCCGAACCCGTGAGTTTGGCGCTTTAGACGCTTCTCTCGCATTCCGGGCAGTTGCGGCCGTTATAGACACGTGGATATAGATTGAAAGGGGTCGTCATGCGCGGAATCCTTCTACTCACCCTCCTTGCCATGCTATCTTGTTTGCCCCTGTCGCAAGCGCGGGACGAGGGCTTCCCGCCTTGTTCTTCCGCTCAATTGCGTCATACGCTGGAATCAACAATTCCCCATTTTCAAGATGTGTACCTTGCTATTGATTCCTCGCAAACAATCAATGCGCTGCTTGAGAATCTGGACGGATTGCCGACTTTGCGCAGCGATATTCTGCCAAGCCTCTTATCCTGCGAGGAGAATGTCCAAAGCAGCTTGTTGATGAGTCAAATCCTTGGCGACTCTGTTGGGCTAACGGCGCTGAGATCGCTTGGACTAAGCGCGTCGCTTAATCCATACCCCGAATATATCAATGACCAAGTGGCTCGCCTCAATGAATTGCAGGCAGAAAACTTCCGCATCGTCAATGAGGACGCGGACGAGAGACTGCTTCAGCTACCGATCGATCGCCGCGCGCCGAAGTGCTCAAGCGCGCAATTGACTTCGCTGCAGGACATCGCCGCAGCCTTTCGAGACTTGCACGCCAGCCACGCGGATCTGGAAATCGGCGCGGACCTGCTTGCGTATATCGAGCAACTGCTAGAGTGGCGTCTGGCGACTTTGCCACTCTTGCCAAGTTGTGTGGAAGCCCAGGAATTCGCCTTGCGCATTATTCAAATGACCGCTGATACACCAGCAATGTATGCGCTGAGAACTGCCGGCGTAGATAAGGCGGCAAACCCGTTTTATGAGAGTGTAAACAGCGACGCCGAGCACCTGACCGCATGGATAAACCAATTCGCAGCCACAGCCGCGGGCGATGAGATGGCATCGGGGGAGTTACTAGAAAGCGGGGAAGTCACAAGCAAAACCTACTACATCACTGCTTCCAGCTACGTCAATATCCGCTCCTGCGGTTCCACCAACTGCGACATCGTCGGTACTGCCGATCGCGGGCAGGCGATCACGGTCATAGATGATTCAGGCGGCTGGTACGAAATCCGTCTGGAGAACGGAGAGACGGCTTTCATCGCCGGATTTTTGACCAGCTTGGATCGGCCGAAGCCTTAGCCTTGCCTAGCCTGTCAGAATCCGGTTCATCTCTTGCAAGGCGGCGCCCAACTCGATAACCCGATTCGTGCCCGTGCCGCCGCCGATATGCGGGCAGAGGATCACGTTGTCCAGCGCGCAGAGCGGACTTTCTGGCGGCAAGGGCTCGTAGGCAAAGACATCAAGACCGGCGCCGGCGATGCGATTCTCGGACAGGGCCGCGATCATCGCGTCTTCGTCAATGATGCCGCCGCGCGCGATATTGACCAGATAGGCGCTTTCTTTCATCAACGCAATCTGCCCCGCGCCGATCATTCCCTCGGTCTCGGCCGTATGCGGCGTCGCCACACAGACGTAATCGCTCTCGCGCAGCAGGTCATCGAGATCACGATAGCCCGCGTCAAAAATCCCTTCCAGTTCGGCCGAAAGCGGCTTGCGCTTGTAGTAGATATTTCGCATGCCCATGACGCTGGCGCGGCGCGCCAGTTCACAGCCGATCTCGCCCATGCCGATGATGCCGAGCGTCTTGCCCGTGACCTCGTGAACGCGTTCGTTTTTCATCCAATGGAAAGCGATCTTGCGCTGCGAGGTTAACTCGGGTTTGATGCCGCGGTAGCGATAAGCGCCCACTGCCACGGCCTCGTTGCCGACGATCAAGTCCTTGCTCAATGCCATGATCAGCGTCAGCGCCAGTTCCGCCACACAGTTCGGACCCTTGCGCGGGACGCAGCCAAAATGGGTTCCGCGCCGGCGCAGGGCATCGACATCGATATTGAAGTAACTGCGGCCCAGCTTCAATACCGCGCGCAGATTGCTCATCTTGCCCAGCAGATTTTCGTCTATCGGCGCTGTATCGGCGATCAGGCCGACTATTTTGTCACTCGCCAGCGCGGCTGCGTCGGCGGCGTCGCTGGCGCCAAGTATGTCCAAGTTTGGAAACTCGCCTGAAAGGTCCGTAATTGCCGCCTTATATCCTGCATCGGCAACCAATACCCTGTGCGTTTCGACTGCATTTGCCATGTTGAGGCTTCCCTTCTATTGTCTCTGTTGTCCGCCGTTTGTTCCCAGCGCAATTTGATGCCAGTTGCCGCAGATCTCGTCCGCGACGAAGCTGATATGCGTATTCATTAGGCCGACAGCGGCTTCGGCATCTCCGTTCTCGATTACCTGCGCGATCTCGCGATGATTGAGGACGATTTGCCGCAGGTTCCCTTGCTGCTGGTTGCTTAGCGACAGCACTTGCTGAACGCGCTGCGCCACGCTATTCCACAAGACGCGCAGCAGTTGATTGCCGCTGAAGTCGATCAAGGTATCGTGAAACATGCGGTCGATCCGGTTGAGATCCGTCAGGCTGTCTTGTTCGGCCGCGTCCTCCATCTCATCGCAGATCGCATAGAGTTCGCTCACGGCGGCGGCTGCCTGGTCGGTCGCCACGATCTGCCGTATCGCATAGCTTTCCAGCATGCTGCGGACGCTGAACAGATCCTCGATGTCTTTTTTCGAGAGCGTTTTGACCGTTGATACGTGATATGCCACCGTCTCGACCAAGCCTTCGAGGCTGAGCGCATAGATGGCGTCGCGCAAGGTCGCCTGGCTTACGCCGATCTGGTTGGCCAGTTCTGTGCCGACCAAAGCCTGCCCCGGCACTAACTCGCCATTCACGATCGCATCACGAAGCGTATTGATGACACGCTCTCGCAGCGGCAAGGTCTGAATCGGTTCCATTTCGCTTCCTACAACCTCTCGCCCAAGGGCTCGCGCCTAGATTTGCGAGCCAGCCGCAAGCGCTCGGAATTGATCGACACGATTGCCGGGCTGCAACGATTATAGGAATAGGGGCCAAGGCTGTCAAGCAGCCCGCAATTCGGCAGTGAATCCTTTTGGGTTGAAACAGGAAATCCTAATCACCGAGGATACCGAGAGTCGCGTAGGTCGCGTAGACACTGACCGCCGACACTGACCGCCGACATTGACCGGCAGCACCGAGAATAATCTTACAGTATTATTGCTCTCCGTGTTTTTTGCGCGTTTGTAGTGAAATGAATTGTTTCAATTTCAACCGAATTCGATACAGAACCGGGCTGCGCTGCTTTGTTTGTATTTTGCTGCTCGATATGTTACATTCTCGATGATTTCAGATTGTCGACAATATATGGGCGCGGCCATGCGCATTGGGCGCCCCGTGCGGCAGCAAGTGCCTGCGCGCAGGGATCGGCCGAGAAGGGATTATTCATGGGATTAGCGACGAACGCCGACCAATTGGTGGAAATGGCCGTGGTCGGCTATGTGAGCCAGCCGACAGTCCGGGGTTATATACCCCATGCCAGCGGCGAAGCCACGATCTTGCCTGGCATGTCTGGCATGATTTACAACGCGCGGGTCGGTGATGAGGCCTTTGGATGGGCGGCGGATCATCTGGAGCCTGGGGCTTCAATCGCCCATCCCGATCTTGATGCCGACTATGCCATGCACTACCTGACCTGCATGGGCAACCAGGCGTTTGTCATGAGCGGCCTGGCGCAAGGAACAGAGGGCATCGTCACCGGGGAGCATGCGCGTTTGCTGGTGGACTTCCCGCCGGAAGCCGCCGAACTGATCGGCGTCGGCGACGCGGTGCAGATCCGCGCCAAGGGACAGGGTTTGCAACTGGTCGATTACCCGCATATCACGCTCAAGAAATGCAGCCCGCGGCTGTTCGATAGTCTGCCCATTGAAGCGCTTGACGAGCGCAGGATCCGTGTGCCGGTGACGATGGAATTGCCGATTCGGATCATGGGTTCCGGCGCCGAGTTGAATCCGGACTTCGTCGACCAGGACTTGATGTCCGGCGATCGCGCGCTGATGGCCGAGCTCGGCATTGATCAGATGCGGCTGGGCGACCTGGTGGTGGTGAACCATGCCGATCATCGCTTTGGGCGCGGTTATAAACCCGGCGCCGTCACCATCGGCTTGTGCATTCACGGCGATTCGATCATGACCGGGCACGGACCCGGCATCCTGACCCTGATGACATGCGACGAACCCTGCATCGAGTGGGTGATTGACCCGGACGCAAATATTGCCAACTACTTGAACATTCGGAAGGTATCATGAGCGCGAAAAACAATGCCCAGCAAGTTGTCAGTGTATCCGTACAAGGCGTGATCACGCCGCCGCGCATGCCGCCCTTGCCGGCCATGCCCTACTCCCTGGCGGCCGATGGCACGCCCTTTCTTTTGCCGGCGTATGGCAGCATCGTCTACAACGTTTCCATCGGCGATTCGGCTTATGGCTGGCTGGCGGATTGCGTTCATCCCGGCGTCAGCGTGATGCTCAATGACGCCACCGGCAATCGCGGGCTTAACGTCCTGTCCTGCGTGGGCAATACCGCCATTGTCATGACTGGCAACGCGCAGCGGGCGCGCGGCATGGTCACCGGCAAGACGGGACGTTTCTCCGAGCATGTCATCATTCACTTCGATCCGGAGGTGCGCGAGCAGCTGGCCATCGGCGACAAGATCGTCATCAAAGCCAAGGGCGTGGGACTCAAGTTCGATGACCATGCCGATATCATGCTCAAGGGCTGCTCGCCGGAATTGGTCGATGCCCTTGAAGTAACGACCAACGCGGAGGGCAAGCTCTCGGTGCCGGTTGTGGCGCAGGTGCCGCCGCATTTGCTGGGCGCCGGCGCCGGCTTGGTCAGCGATGGCGGCTCGATCCACATTCAGACCGCCGACAGCGACGCGGTCAAGGAGGCGGGCCTGGATCAACTGCGGCTGGGCGATGTCGTGTCCTTGACGGATTACGACAGCAGTTGGAATCACGGCTATCTGCGGGATGCGGTCGGCATCGGCGTGATCGCGCAGGGCGACAGTCCGCGCGCGGGTTATGGGCCCGGCATCACCCTGATCATGACCTCGGCCGGCGGCAATATCGAGCCCATGGTGACGCCCGGCGTGAATTTGAAAGATTTGCTGCTCTAAATCGAAGCCCCCCACCCTAAATCCCTCCCCCATGAAGAGGGAGGGACTTTTTGCTCCACTTCTCGCATTTTGGGAGATGGGCAAGGGAGACAACTGATGACTTACATAAAACACATGGCCTTCGCCGTGAAGAGCGTGGACGAAACCCTGAATCGCTATCAGACACTGCTTGGCGTCGGCTTGGACGCGCGCGTAGTCGTGGCGGAAAAGGCGCGCATCAAGGTGGCGATTTTTGATGTCGGCGATATCGAATATCAGTTGAACGAATCGCTGGATGCCGATGGCCGCTTCAGCAAATGGATCGCCGAGCGCGGCACTGAAGGCTTGCATCATATCTGCTATGCCGTGGAAAATATTGACAGCGCGCTGGAAGAAGCGCAGGCCGAGGGCGGGACGCTCAAGGAATGCAGTTCCTGCAAGGTATCGGGCAGCCACCCGCATCCCGAAGGCTATGTCGCCTTCCTGGAGCAGGAAACCGGCGGCGTTGAACTCGAGCTGATGCAAGTTTACACGCCGGATGAACTCGAGCAATACAAGTCGATCCGGGGTATCTGAGCGATGGGCATCAGGCTGGTCCGCGTTCCCGTCGATGACTTGGAAGACTTTGTTCATCGCGCTTTCATTGCGATGGGCTTGTCGGACAAGGAAGCCGATTACTGCACGGCGGGTTTGATGAGCAGCGAGTTGCGCTGCCTGCCCGGGCAGGGACAAGGCGTTGGCCGATTGACCGGCTATTACGACCGCATTTCCAAGGGGCTCTATCAGCCCGGCAGGGAAATAGAAGTAATCAGGGAATCGCCCGCTTTGGCGCTGGTCGACGCCAAGATGGTCATGGGATCGGTGGTCGGGCAAGAAGCCATGGGCATCGCCATCGACAAAGCCAAAGCCTGCGGCATCGGCACCTGCGCCGTCTTCAATAGCACGCACTTCGGCTCGTCCGGCTATCACGCGCGGCGCGCGTTGGAGTCTGATTGTATAGGCATCGCCATCACCAACGCTGGCGCGGAGATGGCCCCCTGGGGCGGGACTTCGCCGCGCGTCGGCACCAATCCCTGGGGAATGGCGGCGCCAAGCGGCGGGGATTTCCCGGTTGTGCTCGATATCGCCTTGACCACGGCCGGCAAGGGCATGATGCGCTGGCATGAACGCGAGGGCAAATCCATGCCGCTGGACTGGGCGCTGACGCCGGAGGGCCTGGAAACGGATGATCCCAGCGCGGCTATGGCGGGCGCCTTGCTCGGTATCGGGCAGTACAAGGGATACGGCTTGTCGCTCTTCACCGATATTTTGACCGGCGTCGTCAGCGGCGGCGGTTTCGGGCTGGCGCCCTACCAAGATCGCTCGATCGCCAAACTGGATGTCGCGCATACCTTCATCGCCATAGATATCGCCTGGTTCATGCCGGTCGGGGATTTCAAAGCGCGCATGGATGCCTTCATCGCCGAGATCAAAAGCAGCGAATTGCGCCCGGGCTTTGACGAGATCCTGGTCCCGGGCGAGATCGACCACCGCCGCGAGCGGGCTTATCGCCGCGATGGCGCACAACTCGACGCGCAAGTCTACGAAGGCCTGCGCGGCCTGGCGGACAGGCTGGGAATCGCTTTTGACATCTAGCTGTCGATCCATTGATCAATTGTAGCCGTTCGGCGGCAGCGAAAAGATCACGGGAATGTCGCGCTCACACAGAATAATAAGCCTTCCCGTCGCATGAGCGACGCGGTCTACATTAACAAGGGCGACTGACGGTCAGTGTCGGCGGTCAATGTCTACGCGACCTACGCGACCCCGTGAGTCGCCCGCCGAGGAGAAAGACAACTGCATGCAAAGTCCACAAACACTCAGCAGTCCGCTGGCGGAGCGCGTCGCCGCCCTGGATGATCTTTGCTCGCCTCGCACAGGCGATCCCGATGTCCCGGCAAATGTGATCGAGGCGGCCGTGGCTGCCTTGGCGCGCGGCGAGACACACTACACCGACCGTCCCGGCATCCCCGAGTTTCGCGCTTGGGTGGCCGATCATCTGCGCGAGCGCTACGCTGTGGTCGTCGACCCAGCGGAAGTCACCATTACCTGCGGCAGCACGGAAGCCCGTTTCGTGACGATGACGCTGCTGGCGGAAGCAGGCGGCGCTGTGCTCTGCCCCGGGGACTCGTCGCGTATCCGCGGGGCCTTGCACATTCTGGGCGCCGAGATAATTGATTCGATACGAGAGGACATCAGCTTGCTTTACATCAGTCCCGATGTCTATCGCGAAACCAGCATCGAGCTTTTACAGCACGCGGAAGAAACCGACTGGTGGATCGTCTACGACCTCAGCTTCGCCAAGACCGCGCCGCCGTTTCACCCGGCGCAGAACGAAAGGCTGGCCTCCCGCGTGGTGACCATCGATTCCTTGTCCGCTGCATTGCCCGGCTGGCGGCTGGGCTGGATGGCGGGCTCGGCGGCGGCGCTGCGCTTGCGCGCTGGCAAGCAAGCCATCACTATTTGCACAACCGCTGTCTCGCAATGGGCCGGGCTTGAATGGGTGAGGACTGCCACATGACGATGAATGAAAATCCCAACATCCCGGACGAAGTCCGCGCCGTCGCCGCTGATGGCACGCAATTGCGCTACGCCTTGATGGAGATGGCGGGACAGATGGACGATATCATCACGCTGGGACGCGGCGATCCTGACCTGCCGACCCCGCCCCACATCGTCGAAGCCGCCAACCAAGCCATGCGCGAGGGGCGTACCGGTCTGACTCCGGTCAAGGGCCTGCCGCAATTGCGCGGCGCCATCGCCGATCATATGCGCGAATACAATGGCTTGCCCGTCGGAGCGGAAAATGTGATGGTCACGACCGGCGGCCAGGAAGGGCTCTTCCTGGCTATACAGGCCTTAATTGACCCGGGGGACGAAATCCTGGTGCCGGACCCGCGCTATACCTCCTATGACGATGCCATTCGTCGAGCGGGCGGCAAAATGGTCATGGTGTCGACGGATCGCGAAGACGCCTTTAACCTGGAAGCGGAAGCGGTTGAGGCGGCCATCACTCCGGCGAGCAAGGCGCTGTTGATCGTGACGCCGAGCAACCCCACCGCCGGCATTGTCACCGAAGACCGGCTGCGCGCCATCGCCGATGTCTGCATCCGCCACAACCTGATCGTGATCGTCGACGAGATTTACGGAAGAATTGTCTATGAGCCCTGGCGGCATTTCAGCATCGGTTCGCTGCCGGGCATGGCCGAACGAACGATCACGCTGGACGCCTTCTCCAAAGCCTACGCGATGACTGGCTGGCGCTGCGGCTATGTGGCCGCGCCGGAAAACGTGATTGATGCCATGGCGCGCGTCAAACAGGTTACGACGGGTCCGGTGGCCACGGTATCGCAATGGGCGGGTTTGGCTGCCCTCGCCGGTCCGCAGGACTGCGTCAGCGATTACTTGAAGATTTACACGAAGCGGCGCGCCGTCTTGCTGGATGGACTGGATCGCATGGGCTTTGCCTATGGCGAGCCGCGCGGCGGGCTTTTTGTTTGGGCGGACAGCTCGTCCACGGGCATCCACGCCGCCGAGCTGTCTTATCTGCTCTTGAAAGAGGGGCGGGTTTTGATCTTTCCCGGGACTGCCTTCGGCGAAAATTGGCGCGAGTACGTCCGCATCACGTTGCTGGAACCGATTGAAACGCTCAAGGAAGCGGTGGAGCGCATGTTGCCCGTGCTGGCGCGCTATCGCGCATGATTGAGCGCGTCGGTTTGTGATTTTTTCGTTCAAATGCGGTAATATCTAGCCATTGGCTACATCAGTCGGAAAGGAGAGCGGTATCGAGAAATTCCCTAGTTTATCGTCAGAGAAGTCTTTCACAAAATGAGGAGTACGAAATGAAACTGAAACTCACCTTAGCGCTTTCGCTGATGCTAATTCTCATGCTCGGGCTGGCGCCCATGATGAGCAGCGCGCAGACCGTGCCGGTCCCGGACGATGATACTCTTGTCATCGCGATCAACGGCGAACCGGGTTCGATGGACCCGGCGCAAGTCGGCGGCTCGACCGGCGGCAGCAATTTCCGCATCATGATGCACACCTTCGCCACGCTCTACGAGTTGGGCCAGGCTAGTGGCGCCATTGATCCCTACCTGGCGCACAGCTTTACTGTTTCCGACGATGGCACCGAGTGGACCTTCCACATGCACGAAGGTTTGACCTGCGACGACGGCGAGCCGCTGACGGCGGAAGACGCCGCTTACAGCTTCAACCGTATGGCGGACCCGGCCAACGGCTTCACCGGCAACTCGGCTGGCTTCGTTGTCGCTTCCACCGGTTTTGTCGAAGCGCGCGCTGACAGCGAGCTGGACGTGACTATTGTCGCCAGGAAGCCGCAGAACCGCGCTATGCGCCTGGGCTTGTACTCGGAGGTTTTGGTCCACTGCAAGGACTCCTACGAAGCGATGTCGTTTGAAGAAGCGGCGCGCAATGTAGTCGGCAGCGGGCCCTATTCCTTGGCTGAATGGGTGCCCGGCGAATACATGAGCTTGAAAGCGGTCGAAGGCTTTGGTCTGCGTCCGCAGGGCTTTGAAAATCTGGTCTGGCGCTTCATCCCCGAGCCCTCAACGGCGGTGGCGGAAGTCATCACGGGCAATGTCGATATCTACAAAGAATTTCCAGCCAGCCAAGCCGAAGCCATCCGCAATTCTGGCATGGCGGAAGCGCGATTCTTCCCCGGCACCACCCGCACCTACATCGGCTTCAACCTGAACCCGGACGCGCCCTTCCGCGTCGAAAACCCCGACGATGTTGGCGCCCAAGCGATCATGAGGACCGATGTGCGCGTGGCGCTGCAATACGCCATTGACACGGACGCCATCTGCGAGAATCTGCTGCTTACCACCTGCGAGCGCGCTACCAGCCTGGTCAACCCCAGCAATGCCGATCACCCGACGCTGGAGCCCTATCCTTATGACCCGGCCAAAGCCGAGGAATTGCTGGATGCGGCCGGCTACCCGCGCGGCGATGACGGCGTGCGCTTCTCGCTCGAGATGCCAGCGCGGCGCCTCACTGGCGCGATGGCGCCTGAAGTGGTCCTGGCGACCGCGCAGATGCTCACCGATATCGGCGTGCAGACCGAAGCCATCTTCCAGGAATCGGGCGACTGGGTGGCAGCGCTGATCACCCATGACTTGGGTCCCCTCTACTTCGGCCGCACCGGCGGCAGCGAATGGAGCGCCCAGTACGACATGGCCGATATCCCGGGCCACGAAGCCGGCTGCGGTGAAGCCGAGACCAATTACACCAACTGGAACAACGATTTCTGGTGCACGGGCTGGGACACCCTACCTTCGCTGACGGGCGACCCGGAAGCCGAGCGCGAACTGGAAATCGCCATGCTCGAGGAGTTCTACAACGATCCGCCCTGGATCATGCTTTTCGCGGGACCGCGTACTGAAGCGGTCAGCAACCGCATCAACTATCAGTCGCGCGCGGACTACTTCATCACCGGCTACTCCGCGACGCTGAAGGACGATATGTAGGGGCTTTTACCCCTCCCCCAACCCCCTCCCCGAAGCATCAGGGAGGGGGGCTTGTCTAGCGAGACAGGCAGGCAAACATGGATTTCGCGCGACGAAGGGCTCGCTACAAATCACCTTCTCACCACGAGTTGGCAAAGTCTCCCCCCATTGCAATGGCGCGCGTAGGTCGCGTAGACACTGACCGCCGACACTGCGCTACGGGGGAGATTTAGAGGGGGTTAATCCCCGTATGCACACGTACATCATTCGCCGTCTTCTATTAACTGTCGTCGTGGTGCTCGGCGTCACGCTTTTGACCTTCTTGTCCATCCACCTGGCCGGCGACCCCACGTTCTTCTACGTGAGCGAGCGCGCCAGCGCAGAAGAGCGGGCGGAAGCGCGGCGGCGTCTGGGTTTCGACCGTCCTTTGCACGTCCAATACTTTGACTTTCTCTTCAATCTGGCGCGAGGCGATACCGGCAATTCGCTTACGCATCGGGTGCCGGCCTTTGATGTCGTCATGGAGCGCATGCCAGCCACGCTGGAATTGACCATCGGCGGCTTTCTCTTGTCGACCATTGTGGCCTTTCCGATTGGGGTGCTGGCGGCGACTCGCCGCGGCACGATGGCCGATGGCACCTTGATGCTGGGCGCGATGCTGGGTCAATCAATGCCGGGCTTTTGGCTGGGCTTGATGCTCATCTTGTTTTTCGGCGTCACCCTGCGCTGGATGCCGGTGTCGGGGCATGTGGCCTTTCTCAAGCCGCTCTTCGAGGGAAGGATCGACGAGGCCTTGACCAACCTGCCTGGCGCCATCCGTTACTTGCTCATGCCGATGGTGGCGGTATCAGTTTATTCGATTTCTCGCAACTCCCGTTTGATACGTTCGGCGGTACTGGAAGTCTTGCGGCAGGATTATGTGGTGACGGCGCGGGCCAAAGGCCTAACCGAGCGTACGGTCATGATGCGCCACGCCATCCGCAACGCGCTCATACCGATCGTGACGGTGCTGGCGCTGCAGTTCGCCTTCCTCTTGAATGGTGTGATCGTGGTTGAGACGGTCTTTTCCTGGCCTGGCGTCGGGCGGCTGGTTTTTGACGCGGTCAGTCAGCGCGATGTGCCGTTGGTATTGACGGCAGTCGTCTTGCTTTCGTTTTTATTCGTCAGCGCCAATCTCATTGCCGACCTCATGTACGGCTTCCTCGATCCGCGTATCCGGCTGGAATGAGCGAAAATCGATGAGCGCCACACAAGAGCCTAATCCGGCAATGTCCGAGAGCCGCATTTCCGCGATTGATCGCCAGATCGACGAGATGTACGCGCCGCAGACCTTCTGGCAGCGCGCGACTTCCAGCATGGTACGGGCGCGCTATCCGGTGGTGGCTATCATCTTTCTGACGCTGATCGCGCTTTGCGCAATACTCGCCCCGCAGCTGGCGCCAAAAGACCCCAACCGCATCGAGATCTTTGACACCCTGAAACCGCCGCTCTCCTACGATCGTGACGGCGAGTTAGAGTATATTCTAGGGACTGATTCCACCGGGCGCGATGTGCTGTCGCGGGTGGTCTATGGCGCGCGGATTTCATTCTTTGTCGGTCTTGCCGCCGTCGGGCTTGGCGGCGGCGTCGGCACGATTCTCGGGCTGACGGCCGGTTACCTCGGCGGCCGCGTCGATGACTTGATCATGCGCTTGGCCGACATTCAACTGGCTTACCCTTTCATCCTCTTCGCCATCATGATCTTGACGATTCTGGGAGAAGGCGTTCTTAACCTGGTGCTTGTTCTGGGCGTCGGTCAGTGGGTGACATACGCGCGCATCGCCCGCGCCGAGACGCTGGTTCAGCGCGAGCGCGAATTTGTCGAAGCGGTTCGCGCCCTGGGCGCCACGGAATGGCGCATCATGTTCCGCACCATCCTGCCCAACATCCTGACGCCGCTGATCGTGATCGCTTCCTTCAACGTCGCCGGCGTCATCCTTTCGGAAGCGTCACTCTCGTTCCTCGGTCTCGGCGTGCCCGAAAGCGTGCCCACCTGGGGCGCCATGCTGGCCAACAGCCGCAATCAATTGTTGAGCGGGTCTTGGTGGCTGGCGGTTTTCCCGGGCTTGGCGATCATGTTCACAGTGGTATCGCTTAACATCCTGGGCGACTGGCTGCGCGACTTCCTCGATCCGCGCTTGCGCGGCTCGGGACAGGGATTGTAGCCGCGCGGCCGCGCTCAGGCAGGACATTAAACACCCTGCTCTAGCGAGCCAGGTAGTTCAAGAATTGGAGAAGCGTCAATGGAAGACTTGCGAGGTCAAAGCGCCATTATTACCGGCGCGGCGCAGGGCTTGGGATATGCCATAGCCAAGGCCTATGTCAAAGAAGGCATGCGCGTCGCCTTGATGGATATCCGCGGCGATCTGCTTGAGCAAGCAGCCGGCGAATTTGCGGGGATGGGGGGCGATGTTCTGCCCGTCACTGTCGATCTTTCCGATGCCGCGGGAACGCAAAGCGCCGTCGACGCCGCCCTGGCGCATTACGGTACGCCGCGCGTTTTGATCCATAACGCCGCGCTGCTGATCACGCGTTCCATGCAAGAAATCACGCTGACCGATTGGCAGAAAGAGATCAATATCATCCTGCAAGCCGCATTCATCTTGAGCAAGGCGGTCTGGCAGCCGATGATCGATGCCGCTGGCGGCAGTATCGTCTATTTGTCCTCCGGCTCCGGCTACAAGGGCTTCATTGAAGAAGTCGCTTACAACCCGGGCAAGCATGGCATTGAGGGCCTGATGAAATGTCTGGCGCTGGAAGGGGCGCCCTTCAACATCGCCGTCAACTGCGCCACGCCCGGCGCGCCCATCAATACGCCCATGTCCGACTCGAACTACACCGAGGAACAGAAGCAACATTGGGTTGATCCCGCCCTGCTGACCCCGGCTTTTGTCTATTTGGCAAAACAAAACGGCTCCGGTTTGACCGGTCACCGCGTCGCCGCGCGCAGCACGGGCAGTTGGGATGCGGTCGATTTGCTCTAATTCATGTTTTGCCACAGAGGCACAGAATCAAGGAGAAGACAATGGCTGAACATTATCTCGATGACAGCGTCACCCAACCCTTCTGGGACAACTCCGTGACACCGCGTCTAGTGATCGACCCGGGCGATACGGTGGTCATAGAATGCGCCGAGCCCGTCGGTCAAATGACGCCGGATTCAACCGCTGACGACCTGGCGAATCTCGATTTCGGCAAGGTGCACGCTCTCACCGGCTCGATCTACATCAATGGCGCAAAGGCGGGCGACGCGCTGGAAGTCGAGATTCTCGACATGCGGCATAAAGGCTGGGGCTGGACCGGCCATATCCCCGGCTTCGGTCTGCTGCAAGAAGATTTTGACTATGCCTATATTCATCATTGGAAGTTGGATGGCGAGAATTGTATCTTCGGACTCGGCGATATTGTTCTGCCCTTCGAGCCCTTCCCCGGCTGCGTCGGTGTGGCGCCGGCTGAAAGCGGACGCCTGGATACCGTCCCGCCGCGCTTCAATGGCGGCAATGTTGATATCCGCGATCTGGTGGTTGGTTCGACATTCTGGCTGCCGGTTTTGGCCGATGGCGCGCTCTTTTCCACGGGCGATTGTCACAGCGCGCAGGGACAGGGCGAGGTCAGCGGCACGGGTATCGAATCCCCCATGACTGTAACCATGCGTTTCAACGTGCGGGAGGACCTGGCGATCAAAGAACTGCAGATCCGCCGTCCCAGCCCCATGACAGCCGTCGACAGCGCGGGCTATCACATCACCACCGCCCACGGTCCCGACCTTATGGAAAACTCAAAGAATGCCGCCCGTTACATGATCGAATGGCTGGTGGCCAACTATGATCTTAGCGAGAGTCAAGCCTACTGCATTTGCAGCGTAGCCGGGGACCTGAAGATCAGCGAGATCGTGGACGCGCCCAACTGGATCGTCTCGATGCATATGCCGCTGAGCATCTTTGGCTGATACGATATTGACTTAGGGACTTGCGATTGAAGCGCGGGGCTTTTGAGCGATTCGGGCAGCTTTCTTGAGTTTCTTGATACGCGCCTCGGCTTTGGCGAGCTTTTTCTGCAGTTTCTTCTTTCCGCCCTTCTTGCGCCTTTTGCCCGACGCGCTTGCCAGCCGCTCCTGCGCGACCGAAAGTTCATTTTTCGCGCGGTTCAGTTCCGCCTCTGTCGCGGCCAATCTGGCCCGCAAACGCTCACACTCGGCTGCGCGAGCACCCAGGTCGGCCTGCCATTCGTCCAGTTCCAGCGCGAAGGCTTGAAGTTGCTCACGTTCCCTGGCGAGCTTGTTGCGCTCGCGGGTGACCAAGCCCTTGGCAGTCGCCAGGCGCTTCCTTTCCGCTTTGAGCGCCTCAATTGAAGAACTTGCTTGTCCTGCGTTCTCACTCATAATTTGGTTATCAATCACTTAACGGCAATTACGTTTAGGGGAGTTTGAAAATAACACAGATTATTCTGAGTCACAAATTTCTTAACAATTGGGCGTCCAATCCGGCACTGGCAAGTCGGAGGGCGCAGCCATATGATTGATAGCGCCCGACGCGCTCAAGCCCGGCGTCTGCGGACATAGCGCTGCGCGAATTGATAATAGAGGCGGCCCATGACTAAACGCGAACTGAGCATCGCTTTCCAGACAGACAAACGAGCGAGCGCATACATCGACCTAGCCAAGCTCGTGGACGAATACAGCTTTGACGCCGTGACCGTCTATTGCGATGCGCCCTTCCACCCCAGCTACGCGCCGCTGATGTTGATGGCGCCGCATATCAAACGCGCCCGAATCGGTCCGGCCGGGATTCCCCCGTCGCGCATGCACCCGCTCGATATCGCCGCGCAGACGGCGTTACTGGCGGATATCGCCGCGGGCGGCGTCTATCTGGGGCTGGTGCGCGGCGGCTGGCTGGAAGATCATGGCATTAAAGAGCTTCAGCCGCCCATACAAGCGATGCGCGAAGCGATTGAGATCATCCGTAAGACGCTTGCGGGTGAATCCGCCGGCTATGCCGGTCAAGTCTACCGGATCGCTGACCATGTGCGCGCGCCCTATCCCACCCCCCAAACGAAGATCCCCTTGCAAATTGGCACCTGGGGCGAAAAGCTGGCCGCCCTGGCGGGCGAATTCGCTGACGAGGTCAAAATCGGCGGTTCCGCCAACCCCGACGTGATCCCCGTGATCGCCGACTATATCGCTGTCGGCGAAGCCCGCGCCGGACGCGCGAAAGGCACGGTTAAGGTAGTCATTGGCGCGGTTTCGGTGATAGATGAAGACCGCGCGCTGGCGCGCTGGATCGCCCGCAAATCGGTATCGCTTTACATGCCGATCGTCTCGCGCCTGGATCCCACTCTGGAGATCGACCCCGAACTCATGACGACTGTGCAAGCGCATGTCAACGCGGGCGACGACGATGCCGCCGCTCGGCTTATACCGGATGACATTCTGGATCGCTTCGTCTTTGCCGGCAACCCGGAGGATGTCATCAAGCAATGCGAAAAACTCTATGAGGCGGGCGCGGGGCGGGTCGAACTGGGTACGCCGCACGGGGCGCGCGCAGCCGCAACCGGCATCCATCTCATCGGCAAGGCGGTCATCCCCGGTTTGGCGCATTTTTTACAAAGTTGAGCGCAACACCAAGGGCAGCGCAAGCAAGGCAAATCTCCTATTTTGATAGCTGGGCAGGCCTGCGAAGCCCTGGCAATTTACTGCGGCATGTGGATTCGCTTTTGTCCTGTCGCCCCAATCTCGGTATACTATCTTTGCTCGCGTAAGGAGCAATGAATTTGACAGAAGGGAAAACCGCAATGATCAAGAAAACTCTGTTGATGAGCTTTATCGTCATGCTGATGATAAGCTTGGGTGCCGGCGCCAGCGCCCAAGATGATATTGAAACCTATGTACTTGGCGTCGTCTTGCCATTTTCCGGCAATCTCGGCACCTTCGGCCAAGATTTCGCGCGCGGCGTAGAGTTGGCGGTATCGCAGGTCAATGCCGAGCTGGAAGCGGCCGGTTCCTCTATCCGCTTCGAGATCGCCAGCGCTGACACCGAGAATACGCCGGAAGGCGCCGCCCGCGCCCTGCAGACCGTTGTTCAGACCACCGGCGCGCAAGTCTCTGTTGGTCCCTTGACGACCAGCGAGGTGCTCGGCGCCAAGCAATTCGCCGATGAAAACGGCATCGTCATTGTTGCGCCGGCTTCCAGCGGCGCGGCTGGCGCGATCCCGGGCGATAATATCTATCGCGTGATCTATCCGCCCGATGTCTTCGCTTCCAAAGCCTACGCCAATATCGCCCTCGAACGCGGCCACGAAAACATGGTTGTGCTGCATCTCGACGATCCTTTCGGCAATGGCATGAACGAAGGTTTCACCGCCAACTTCCAGGCAGGCGGCGGTGGCGAGGTCGCGTCCTTCGCTTATACGCCGGGCGCCACCGAGCTCTCGAGTGAAGCCGCCGCAGTCAGCGCCGCGCTGGCCGGCTTCGGTGACAATGCCGGCTTCTTCTGCGTCTGCTTTCTTTCCGGCGCGCAAGCTTTCCTGCAAGTCGCGCAGATTGACCCGATCTTGACGTCAGTACAGTGGATGGGCAACGAAGCGATGACTGCGGCTGAAATCCTCGCGGATAGCGGCCATGCCCAAACACTGGCCAATGCTGACTTCATCACGGTATCCTTCTCCAGCGAGTCGACGCCGCTGACGCAAATCTTCGTTGACGATTTCACAGCCATGTTCGACAAAGCGCCGGGTATCTTCACCAACTACGCCTTTGACGCGGCAAACATCGCCATGCTGACTATGCTGGCCGCTGGCAACGATGGCGCCGCCGTAAAATCCATGCTGCCTTTCATCGCCAACCACTATATCGGCACGGCTGTACAAGCCTTCCTTGACGAAAACGGCGACCAGGCGATCGCCAGCTACGGTCTCTACATGGTGAGCGACGATCTTTCGGCCTTTGACGAAGTCGGCGCTTATAACGGAAACACCGACACCATCACCTACAAGTGATCGGTTGATCGGTCTGTCCCGAATTCGGACAGCGCTTGATCCCTCCCGGATGCATCCGGGAGGGATTCCGTTAAGCGTTACAAGTCTGCCTGCATCGTAGGACGAGGTTAGGGATGCCCACTGCTCTGTTGGTGACCTCCGTCGTCAATACCATTCAGATCGGCAGCCTCTACGCCTTGATGGCGCTGGGCATTACCTTGACCTTCAGCGTCATCCGTTTGCCGAACTTCGCCCATGCTGAATATGTGACGGTTGGCGCTTTCGCGGCGCTGATCGTCTCGCTTTCGGGCGAGGTCAATCCTCTGGTCATCATGACGGCCGCTTTCGTCGTTGGCGCCTTGGCCGCCCTGGTCAGCCATCTTGCCGTGTTCAAGCCGCTGGAGGGACGCAATGTATCCCTCTATACTTTAATTCTGTCGTCCTTCGCCGTCGGGCTTATCCTGCGCTATATCCTGTTCATGATCGCCGATTACTTTGATCTCTTTGATACCCGCATTCGCATTCCACTGCAAATCATCTATCGTGAAGGCGCGCTCATCCTGACCAATGTCTTCGCCTGGGTGGCGCCGACGAGTATCGTGCTGGTGATTCTTCTGACCACCCTGCTGAATGGAACGCCGCTGGGTCGCGAGATGCGCGCCCTCGCCAACAATATCGGTCTGGCGCGCGTCATCGGCATACCTGTGGAGCGAGTGAAGAATTACACTTGGGTACTGGTCGGCGGCTTGGCGGGTGTCGCGGGGGCGCTCTGGGGTTTGCAAACGGCGGTCAGTCCACTCATGGGTTGGGTCGCGATCCTGTCCGTTTTCGCAGCGGCCATCCTCGGGGGGCTGTCAAGTTTTTCCGGCACCATCCTCGGCGCCTATGTCGTGGCCTTCTCGGAAAACACGGTGATGCTTTTTCTCAATTTCAACTTCGGCGTCGACCTCGCTTACAAGCCGGCTATCCCCTTCTTCATCATCATTGTCGTTCTGCTCATCCGTCCCCAGGGCTTTACCGAACTTTTTAATCGGGGCCGAGATTTGCAGCGATGATAAACATCGACATCGGCGCAACCACCGTCGCCATTTTGACGCTTTTTGGCATCTACGCCTTGATGGCCATCAGCCTCAATCTGGAATATGGCGTGGCGGGCGTACCCAATTTCGGGCAGGCGCTCTTCGTATCAATCGGCGCTTATGTCGCGGGCATCACATATACGCGCTTGCTGCCGCTGCTGGCGGGCGAGCAGGTCATACACCCTTGCCGTCAGACCATGGGCCAGGCGCTGCAGTTGCGTTCGGAGATCATGGCGACGCAACCAGTGGCTGGTTTTATCAACCTCGGCTTCACTTTCCTAATCGCTGCGGTATTGGCCGGTCTGGTTGGCTTTGCCGTCTCGTATGTGACGCTGCGCCTGAAAGAAGAATGGTTCCTGGCGTTGGTTCTGCTGGTCGGGGGCGAGATCGTGCGCATCGTC
This sequence comes from Chloroflexota bacterium, assembly GCA_026707745.1. Lineage (GTDB taxonomy): Bacteria > Chloroflexota > Anaerolineae > Aggregatilineales > Phototrophicaceae > UBA6055. Next base: position 63,313 of record JAPOWG010000019.1, on the reverse strand, counting down.
GTGCGCGGCGCGGACGACCTGATCTGCTCGCACAATGGGATTTCCGGCGTCGCGCAGCCCTTCTATTTTCTGGATGACCCGCGCGCTAGCGCCGTCTTGTTCATGTTGCTGGCGCTGGTCCTGGCCGCGGTCGCTTATTTTTACAGTCAGCGCCTGGTTCATTCGCCCTTTGGACGCATGCTTAAAGGCTTGCGCGAAAACGAAGAGGTGACTCGGGGCTTGGGTAAAGGCATTTCCCTGGCGCGCGCGCGGATCATGTTGATCGGCTCGATGATCGCGGCGGTGGGCGGCGTGCTATTCGCCTTGAATACCGGCTTCGTCAACACCAATGACTATGTAGTGACCTTGACCCTGGACATTTGGGTGATGGTTGTGCTGGGCGGCGTGGGCAACAACCGCGGCGCCTTGCTCGGCGCGCTGCTGATCGCTATTATGGATCGCATTACGCAGATAGCCGCGATCGTGTTGAATATGAGCGGTTCGCCGATCGAATTCAATTATGCGCGCTTCATCCTTTTTGGCGTCATTTTGCTGCTGATGCTGCGTTATCGTCCAGGTGGACTGCTGCCAGAATCCCCGCTGACGACGGATGCCCATGAGATACTTCGGCGGGTACGGGGACGATAATGCAGCCTTTGCCAAAGCGGAGTTAGAGCCATGCACCTGGATATCATAGCGACGGCGCAACTGAACGATGAAGAAGCGGGGGCGTTGCGGGCACTGCACGCGGCTGTGTATACGCCGACGCCGCGCGCCGAAAAAACGAATATGCGGCGCGAGTGGGCGCTTCCACAATGGAGCATCATGATACGGGGTGTCGATGGTCAACTTGTTTCTCATGTCGGCGTCGTGACGCGACTTTGCTTATGCGACGATAAAGAGACCCTGATCGGCGGGATCGGCGGTGTGAAAACGCACCCGTCGCAGCGCGGTAAAGGCTATGCCGGGGCAGGGCTACGCCGGGCGATCGAATTCCTGCAAGGTGAAATGGCGGTCGATATGTCGCTCCTTTTTTGCGGCCCGCAAATGCGGCGCTACTATCGGCGTTTTGGCTTTACTTCTTTCGTCGGGGACTTGCTGGTGCGACAAGACAGGGAAAAGACCCTATTCCCGCGGGACGAGGTTATGGTGATGCCCGTCATGAAACCGTTGCCGCAATGCGCGGTGCTGGATTTATGCGGTCTTCCCTGGTGATCTCGGCAAGTTTGCGCTTGGGGCCTGCATCATAGAAAGGCTGGTTGATGCCCCTGCTCGAGCTCAAAAACATTCGCAAAGATTATGGCGGCTTGCGCGCGGTGGACGATGTCTCGCTGCATGTTCCCGAAGGCGCCATCATCGGCTTGATCGGCCCCAACGGCTCCGGCAAGAGCACCTTGATCAATCTGATCGCCGGGTCGACCGATCTCAGCGCCGGGCGTATCGTCTTTGACTGCGAGGACATCAGCGACTTTTCATCGGATCAGATCTTTCGGCGGGGCATCGCGCGCGGCTATCAAGAGCCGTCGCTGTATTTCAAAATGACCGCCCTCGACAACGTGCTGCTGCCAGTAAAAGGACAGCTCGGCGAACATCCCTGGTACGCCCCTTGGCGGCGATACTGGCAGGCGCAAGAAGAGGCGCATGCAGTTTCGGCGATCGAAGTCCTGGAACAAGTGCGTCTCTTGCAGCATTACGACACTCTGGCATCGGACCTGTCGGGCGGGCAGATGAAGTTGCTGGAGATCGCGCGCGCATTGATGGGACGGCCCAAGCTGCTGCTGCTGGATGAGCCGACGGCGGGTGTCGCGCCCAACCTGGCTTATGAGATCTTCCAGCAGATCGGCCGCCTGCGCGACGATCATGGCATCACCTTTCTGATCGTCGAGCACCGGCTGGAGATCCTTTTTGACTTCGTCGATTATGTCTACGTCATGCACCTGGGCAACCTGCTGGCGGAAGGCGGCGCCGACGATATCGCCGCGCATGAGACTGTGCGAGAGGTCTATTTCGGTGATTGATATAAATGGCCGGCGCCATCAAATGGAACGATGGACGGGCGACCCGCCCGATCATCGGCTTTCTGGGCGGCAAACACCATGATAAAAGTCGATTCCCTCACCGCCGGTTACGGCAAACTGGAGATCTTGCAAGACCTCAGTCTGGCCTTCGCCGAGGGACAATTCAGCGCCCTGTTGGGACCGAACGGCTCCGGCAAGAGCACGCTGATGAAAGCGATCATGGGCATCAACAATATCTTCGGCGGCTCGATTCAACTGGACGGACGCGAACTGGTCGGGCTGCGCACCGAAGACATCTCCAAGTTGGGCATCGCTTATGTGCCGCAGCGCGAGAACATCTTCAACGAAATGACGGTGCTGGAAAACTTGCAGCTAGGCCTGCGCATCTTGCCGCGCGAGCAGCGGCAGGAGGCCTTGGAGGAGCTGTTGAAGCTTTTTCCTATTTTGGGACGCCGCAAGTCGCAGAAGTCGGGGCTGCTCAGCGGCGGCGAGCATCAGATGCTGGCGATCGCCATTGCCTGGCTCGGCAGACCGTCGATCATGCTCCTGGACGAGCCCAGCGCCGGTTTGGCGCCGGCCATCGCGGGCGATGTCTTCCGCGTCTTGCAGGACCTGCGTCGGCAAGGCATCACGCTGGTGGTGGTGGAGCAGAACGCGCGGCGCGTCTTGCAGTATTGCGATTATGCCTTTGTCTTGCGCGAGGGGAGCCTGGCCTTTGAGGGTAGTGCGGAAGACTGCCTCAATGACGAGGAGACGATCAAAGGCTACCTGGGCGTGCATGAAGGGGCCGTGTCGGCGGGTCAGAGTCTACGCGACCCTGACTAGCAGCGCTTCCATCGCCCGGCGCAACTTCCCCTCGATCCGAACAGGCTGCCGCGTCAGTCGATCCACGAAGACATGCACGAAGTAACCGACCGCCGCCGGCTCCTCATCGCCCGGTTTGAAGATGCCGATTTCGTAGCGCACGCTGGCATTGCCGAGTTTGGCGACGCGCAGGCAAGCGTCCACCACCTCGGGAAATTGAATTGGCTTGAGGAATTGGCAATGCGTCTCGACGGCAAAGCCGACGGAGTCGCCGCCGCTGAAATCCAGGCCGCCGGCGTCCATCAGATAGCCGTTGATGACGGTATCAAAAAACTCGTAGTAGATGACGTTGTTGATATGATGATAGACATCGTTGTCGCGCCAGCGGGTGGGGATCCGCCGCTGGTGCTTGTAGCGCTCGCGGCGTTCGTCCTTGGTGTTTCGCTCGGGCATGGCCATCCCCGCAGGCGCAAGCGCGCGTCAGTCTTCTTTGAGATCAAGCGCCAGGGAATTGATACAATAGCGCAAGCCGGTCTTGTCGCGCGGACCGTCATCGAAGACGTGGCCCAGGTGCGAATCGCAGCGGTTACAGGTCGCTTCCACGCGGCGCATCCCGTGGCTGAGGTCCTCGCGCAGGCCGACATTGCCCTCGTCGACCACATCCCAAAAGCTGGGCCAGCCGCTGAAGGAATTGTACTTGGTATCCGAGGAGAACAGTTCTTGCCCGCAAGCCGCGCAGGCATAGACGCCCTCCGCTTTGGAATTGACGTACTTGCCAGTGAAGGGACGCTCGGTCGCTTGTTGCCGCAGAACCGCGTACTGCTGCGGGCTCAGTTCCTGGCGCCATTCCTCTTCCGACTTCATGATTTTCTCGATCATTCGCCCCGTTCCTTTCGCTTCCTCACATGCCCTCACGGTATCCGGCAAATGTGAACGGAGTCTTGCGCGACTATCAAGATTATAATAGAAGCGTTTTCAGTTTGCCCGCTTTGCTTGAGATTGGTGAATGGGCTTCGAGCAGGTAGAATACAAGCGCCTCATTCAGAAATACAGCCGAGTACATCCGCATGGCGACGACGGAACACACTATCAATGACGCGATTGCCGAGCTTCTTCGTAAGACCCGCTATGCTTGGCGGGGCGACAGCGTTGTGCGATCTGAGACCACGCAACTGCTTGCCGAGTCCCGCGGACTCCGCCCTGACATACTGGTTACCGAACCTCATACCGCGCCTGTCGTTATTGAAACGGAAGTGCTTCCAGCGGCGAACGTAGAAGAAGAAGCAATTGCGCGGCTAGACGAAAAACTTAGTGGAAGTGGTCGTCCAATACTCTCTGCCATTGCCATTCGCCTGCCAACGCGATTTCGCGACCCGCAAGGGCACACTCTAAAGAAGACAATAGAATCTGCAAATGACCTTGACTTCGCGTACTATACTGGCAAAAGCTCCGAGAATTTTTCGCGTCATCCAGAGAGTGGCTGGCTTTCAGGAGGCATTCAGGAGCTTTCTCTACTCGTGCAATCCGCAACGTTGCCGCCACTGCTCATTGACCAAGCTGCGAGTATCCTGGAAATCGGGATCAGCGAATCGGCTGGCTTACTAAACGATATAGCCAAAACCCGCCCCGGCGCCATACAACGAGTTGCGGAAGCGCTGCATCAGCAAGATAGCCCACAAACCCGAAGGATGGCAGCGGCCGTCATGGCCAACGCCTTCATGTTTCACGAAGCGCTAGCGGGCGGTCCCGGTGAATTGAAGCATGTCCGCTCGCTGGAGGAATTAAGGAGTGGACTGTATGGATTACGGAAAACCGAGATTACCGCCGAATGGAGAAAGATATTAAGAGTCAATTACTGGTCAATTTTCGATATTGCCACGCGGCTGCTGTCCATAATACCGGTTCAATCAAGCAAGGAACTGATTGGCCGACTGTCACTCACGGCGGAAGCAATGCTGGAAAGCAATCTGATGCGCTCGCACGATTTGACCGGCACCGTCTTTCAAAGGTTGATTTCAGATAGAAAGTTTCTCGCCGCCTATTATACGAGGCCCGCGTCGGCAGCGCTTTTGGTCGGGTTGGCGGTCAACAGCTATAGTCTGCTCGGTGATGGCGGGTGGTCGGATCCAGAGCGAGTCAAGTCATTGCGCATCGCGGACTTTTCCTGCGGGACCGGGACGTTATTGTCTACTGCTTACCAGCGCATCAGCCAACTGCATGAGTTGCATGGGGGCGATTCCGCGTCCCGGCATCCCGATATGATGGCCAGCGTATTATTGGGCTGTGACATCCTTCCGGCCGCGGCTCACTTGACTGCGTCGATGCTTTCGAGCGCCCATCCAACTGTAAAGTACGAGGGTAGCCGCGTCTTCACGCTGCCCTATGGTTTGCAAGAGGACGGAACAATTGCGCTGGGCTCGATTGACCTGCTGCGCGACATGGCGCTTTTGCAAGGCTTGGAGATTACGGCAAAATCAATTGAAGGCGCCGGTGAAGCGGTACTAAATACCTGGCATTACGCGCCGCACGTATCTTTTGATTTGGTGATCATGAACCCACCTTTTACTCGCGCCACCAATCATGAAGGCGAGCACGAAAACGTGCCTAATCCGATGTTCGCCGCTTTTGGCTCAAGCGCCGAAGAACAGAAAGCAATGGCAAATGCTGCCAAGAAGCTTACCGCCGGTACGATAGCCCATGGCAATGCGGGCGAGGCTTCGATTTTTCTCGCTCTCGCCGACAGAAAACTGGCAGAGAGCGGTATGCTGGCTATGGTGATGCCTTTGACGCTACTAACTGGCTCATCATGGGAAAAATGCCGCATTCGCTTGGCGGAATCCTATGAGAACTTAATTCTGGTATCAATTGCTGGCAGCGGCAGTAAATCGTTGTCGTTTTCAGCGGATACGGGCATGGCAGAATGCCTGGTTGTCGGCAAACGAAACGGCAAAAGACAATCGCGAGCTACTTTTATTGTGCTTGAGAAATCTCCAGAACATCCTGCCTATAGCGCCGTTGTAGCGCGGCAGGTTTTACAGCTAATCAATGACAATTCGATAAGGCGCTTAGAAGGTAATCCAGTTGGCGGCACCCACATAACAGTCGGCGACGAGTTGGTCGGTCAAGTGATTAATTCGCCTTTGCCGACTTCGGGTAGTTGGAAAGTCGCGCGGATTGTCGACCTTTCGCTGGCACAATGCGCTTTTCATTTGGCTGAAAAAAATCGTGTTTGGCTGCCGACGCAGGCCAGTCCAGTCAGCATTCCGATGACAGTGATCAGGCAGATTGGTGAGATTGGACCAATACATCGTGACATTACCGGCACGAATCCCGATGGTTCGATTAGAGGTCCTTTTGAACTCCGGCAATTGCGCCGTGAAGGTGTTCCGACTTACCCGGTCTTGTGGGCGCATGAGGCCGACCGCGAAAGAACTATGATGTTTGAAGCGGACAGGGAAGGAATTCCGCGTCACGTTCACTCAATTGAAATGCAAAACGAAATTAACGAAAAAGCGTTCCAAGTGTTCCAGACCGCCTCGCACTGCCACTCCAATCTGGATTTTCGCTTCAACAGTCAATCCACCGCTATGCAGTTCACGTCTCGAAAAACAATCGGAGGGCGTGCCTGGATTTCCATTAAACTGCTGTCTGAAGACCATGAAAAGGCGCTGGTGTTGTGGGGAAATACACTGCTTGCCTTGCTGATGTTTTGGTGGCACTCGTCTAGGCAGCAGCCCGGACGCGGGGTAATCACCAAAACAACGCTGGCTTCGCTTCCCATCCTCGACGTCGCCGCCCTCTCACCCGAACAACTCCAGCGGGCCTCGCAGATCTTCGACGACATGAAAGACATGCCACTCAAGCCCATCCACGAACTCGACATCGACGAGAACCGCAAAACCCTCGACCGTCGATTCTACAGCGAAGTGCTGGGCTTGCCGGAGTCCATTCTCGCTGACGGTGGACCGCTGGACATTCTCCGCAAAAAACTCTGCCGCGAGCCATCCATCCGCGGCAGCAAAAAGTAATCACAACGAGTCAGGAGCCACCCATGCCCAAGCAAATCCCCATCACGGAAGTCGCGCGCGGATTCCAATTCCTGCTGGTGGAAACCTTCGAAAGCGTGCGCGGCGCTTACCTCGACAAGGGCACGTCGCTCTTCGAGACGCTGGCCGACATCAGCGCGGCGGGAGCGTCGCAGCCGATGGGCGACTGCGCCACCATCGCCGCCCATGTCGCGCATGTGACGTATTACTTGCGCGTGTTGGAAGATCGCATGTTCGGCCGCGACCTCAGCTACGTGGACTGGGAAGAAATCTGGGGGACCGTCAGCGGGGTCACAGAAGCCGAGTGGGAGGCCATGCTGGCGGACCTGCGAAGTACCTATGAGCGTATCAAGGGTCATCTTGACGAGGCCGAGAGCTGGGGCGGCATCACCGAATTGTCCTCAATGCTGGGCATCATCGCCCACAGCGCCTATCACCTGGGCGAAATCCGGCAGATGACCTGCCATTTGGAGGCATGATGCCTGAACAAGTCACGGTCTATCGCGAGCCGGGGCGCTTCGCCGGCTGGCCCGCCAACTATGGTATGTGGGCATGGGGCGACGAGATCGTCGTCGGCTTCACCCTCGGTTATCACAAGACCGTCGAGCGCGGCCATGCCCGCGACAGGCGCTTGCCCTTCGTCAATATGCAAGCGCGCAGCAGCGATGGCGGCGCAAGCTGGGCGCTGGAGGATTTTAATGGCATGCGCCCGGACGGGCGGGGCTTGTCGGCCGATGAGCACATGGATGAGGGTTTGCGCCTGGCAGAGGTCATGAACGCGGGGACCGCCGCCCTGCCCGCCCAGCCGCTGCGTTTTGGGCAGCCCGATTTTGCCTTGATGGTGGCGCGCACCGGTCTGGCGCCCGGCGTCTTTTCTTTCTTTTACCTGTCGGCGGATCGCTGTCGCAGCTGGCAGGGTCCCTACCGCCTGCCGATGTTTGGCACGGCGGGCATCGCCGCTCGCACCGATTATCTGATTCAAAGCGAGCACCGGGCGCTGTTTTTCCTGAGCGCCAACAAAGGCGATGGCGAGGAAGGCAAGACCATCTGCGTCCGGACGGAGGACGGCGGCATGAGCTTCGAATTGCTGTCCGAGGTGGGCGAGGAACCGCTGGAAGCGGGCGATTTCGCCACGATGCCCGTATCGCTCCAGTTGTCCGACGGTCGTCTCTTGTGCGCGCTCCGCTGTCGTAAGGGAGCCCGCGGATATAGCTGGATCGATCTCTACGCCTCCGACGACGCCGGGCGCTCATGGCGCTTCCTGAATCGCCCCGTCGCCTTTCGCCAGCCGGGCCATGCTGGCAATCCGCCCTGCTTGAAACACTTGGCCGACGGCCGCTTGCTGCTGATGTACGGCGACCGCGACGGTCCCTACAAGATCTGCGCCCGCCTTAGCGCGGATGAAGGGGCGACCTGGAGTGAAGAGATTGTCTTGCGGGGCGGCGGCGCCAACAGCGACATGGGCTACGTGCGAGCGGTGGTGCTGGCGGACGGGACAGTGGTCGCCGCCTACTATATCAATGACCGCCCCGATGGCGACGGCGAACGCTTCATCGAAGCGACGATTTGGCGGCCATGACCCGACTCAACCTGACCGATCGCAGTGTTTTCCAAGGTGACAACCTGCCCTTCCTGCGAGCCATCGCCGAGCAATCCATCCACCTCATCGCGACGGACCCGCCCTTCAACAAAGACCGCGACTTCGGTGCTGCCTTCCGCGATCGCTGGTCCTGGGACGGTGACGCGCGCGCTGAATGGATCGACGACATCAAAGCTGTTTGCCCCGCCCTCTGGTCCCTGATCGAAACGGCTCGACAGACCGCCGGTGAGAGCATGAGCGCTTATCTGTGCTGGCTGGGCATTCGCCTGCTGGAAATGCATCGTGTCTTGCGCGGCGACGGCAGCCTCTACCTGCACATCGACCATAGCGCCGGCGCCTATGTCAAGCTGGCGCTGGACGCCATCTTCGGCGCGGAAAACTTCCGCAACGAAATCGTCTGGTACTATAAAACTGGCGGCCTCAGCAAGCGCTGGTTCGGCCGCAAGCACGACAGCATTCTCTTCTACAGCAAGTCGGACAAATACATATTTCATCCGCAGCAAGAGAAATCCTACCTGTCGCACAAATACGGCTTTTCCAATATCTCGCTCGACGAAGACGAGAACGGCGTCTATCGCATGACTGCCATGCGCGATGTCTGGGATATCCCGGCTCTGCGCGGCAACCAGGCGGAAGCGACCGGTTACCCCACGCAGAAGCCGCTGGCGCTCTACGAGCGCATCATCCGGGCCTCGAGCGCCGAAGGCGATATCGTACTCGATCCCTTCTGCGGCAGCGGCACCACGGTCGTGGCGGCCGAGCGGCTGGGGCGGCGCTGGCTGGCGGCGGATCTGTGGGACGGGGCTTATGAGATGTTGGTGTCCAGGTTGGAGGCGGAGGGAGTGGAGCCAGTCGAAATTCGGCGCACTGTGGCGCAGTAACCCCGGGTAAAGCCTCCAAGCCAGCCACATCGCACAGAGCTATTAGTTGGCGCACTATTTGAGTAGTTCTCCAATTGAGATTCCTGCTATCCACCCGGGCAGATAGTTTCGCAGGGAACGCCATCGCCGTCATTGTCGCGTCGCCGGCAGCCGCAATTGTTGAGCTGAAAGTATGCTTCCTGACAAGAGGACATTGCGCTGCAAGTCTTGCTGCAATTGCATGAGAATGCCGGTTGAGCCGGTGACTGTGGCTGCGCCGGTTGCTGTGCTTGCTGTGCCGGGGCCTGTGCGGCTGCTGACGGCTGGCTGACCGCGGGCTGCGATGAACTTCTAGTGGTCTGTTGCCCACTTGGTTGCACAAGTTGCGAGCTGTGTGTAAGCCAACCGGCGATAAAGACCTCTCTGCCCTTATGACGAATCAGATACCAGTCGCCGCTCTTGCCGACGACCTGCAAGGCTGTATTAACAGCTACTGATCCTATCAACTCATATGAAGTGCCGGGGCCCTTTCGTAGATTCACAGCCCCATGCGTGTAGCGAGTTCGAGGCGACGAGTAGAGGTTGACGCTGTAAGCGGGCGCCGTCGGTGGAATTGAAGTTGCGGTCGGCGGGACACGTGTGGCAGTCGGCATCTGTGTAGGCGTCGACGTTGGTATTTCATATGTCAGCCAACCCGCGATAAAGGCTTCCGTATGGTTATGCATTAGAACGTACCAATCCCCGCTTTGCCCAATTACGTCTATATGTGTACCCGCATTTACCGAACCAATCTTGTCATATGACGTGCCGGGTCCTCGCCGCAGATTCACTATGCCGCGCACGTATTTCTTCAACGGAGAGGAAAACATTGTTATTGAATAGGGCTTCGTGGCAGTAGGAATCGAGGTAGCTGTAGGTGGGATTCTGGTTTCTGTAGGGGTAATCGGCGTGGCTGATGGCGGTACCGGCGTCTTCGTTGCCGGGACTGATGTTGCAGTTCGAGGTGCTGGCGTCACAGTTGACGGGATGTGCGTGTCGGTCGTTGGTACGGGAGTCGACGAAGATGGGATAGCGGTCGCTGTCGGTGGAATCGGCGTATCGCTTGACGGAACGGGTGTGAATGTCGGCGGAATCGACGTATCTGTCGGTCTTATGGCTGTTGACGTTGCAAAAATCTGGGCAGACGGTGGCATTGCGCTGGGTGGAATCGGTGTTTCAGTGCTGATCCGTGTTTTTGCCTCGCGCTGAGCTTCAAGGCTGTTTTTGATTTCACCCAGCCGAGTTTCAATAGCGGTAATCATAGACACAATAGTCTCTGAACGCTTGTCGGGAGCGCTGGAGTAGAATATGTACGCGGTCGCGCCCAATACCACAACGATTGAAAACGCAATTATCAATCCGCAAGCGCTCAGTAATCGTAGCATCAGCGCCTATGCTTGAAGTCCAGTCAACATACACCAGTGAACGAGCGGCAATGCTAACACGGGAATCGCCTGTCATCAGTATTAATGTAGGTCTGATTATACATATAAAACAAACCGTTAGTACGAGACGATGTTTGTTATGTGGCCTCTGGACAGAGTTCTCGGCGACAGCGCATCGCTTTGGATCGCAAACGAGTTTGTGGCGAGCCAGCATGGCTCGACGGAGACTGAACCACGACTCCCTGTAATCCACCTGTAATATTCCCCTAAGCCCCCTGCAACATACGCCCTTTACAGTGAAACTGCAGCATTCGCTGTCCAATCTATTCACAAAGGAGCGCACAAATGCGACTGAAAGCAAGTTTTATCCTGGCTCTGCTGTTGGTCATCAGCGGCGGCGTCCTGGCGGATCATCACGACGGCGCGACCTTCACTGTCACCATCGAAAATGTCTCCGGCATCGGCTTGTTCGATAACACCGGAGTGGCGGCGGTTCCCGTCGGCGGTGATAGCGCAGGACCGGCGCTGCCCGGCGGCGCTTACGAATTTGTCATCCAGGCCGAGGTCGGCGATACCTTGACCTTCGCCACCATGCTGGCGCAATCGAACGACCTGTTCTTCGCGCCGGACGAAGCCGGTATCGCCCTCTTTGGCGCTGATGGCAAACCCATCAGCGGCGATGTGACGGAACATGTCGAGCTATGGGATGCCGGCACCGAGGTCAATCAGCCCATCGGCGAGGGCGACGAACAAGCCCCGCGTCAAGCTGGTCCGAATACCGGCGCTGATGAAATGGGCGTCGTGCAGTTGGTCAGCGACCTGGATGACGGTCTCGCCTACCCGGCCGCGTCCGATATCATCTCCGTTTCGCTGCACGCGGGCGAAATGGGCCAATTCACCGTGCGCGTCGAGAACGTCTCGGGCGATTCCATGTTCCCCTCGCCTATCACGCCTATCGTCTGGCTAGTGGAATCGCGCGACATGATGATGGATGACGATATGATGATGAGCGGCGCGCTCTTCACATCGGGCCATCCCGACTTCGGCTATGGTCTGGAAGCCTTGGCGGAAGACGGCAATCCAGCCACCTTGGCGGAGGTCATGGGCGGCGGCGATTTCGCTACGCCGCTAGCGCCGGTCGTCTGGTCTATCCACGAAGACATGATGGGCGTCGGCGTCTTCTTCACGACAGGTGAAGCCGATCGCGGCCAGGGCTTGGAAGCCCTGGCGGAAGATGGGGATCCGGCCGCCTTGGCCGATGCGCTCAGGGATATCCGTCACGGCGTACAGGCCGTGCCCGATGGCGCGGACGGTCCCGGACCGGCCTTCCCCGGCGGCAGCTATAGCTTCAGCTTCGGGGCCTCAGCGGGCGACCGTCTGTCCTTCGCGACCATGTTCGTGCAGTCCAACGATCTCTTCTTCGGACCGGACGAAGACGGCATCGCGCTCTTCGATGACATGGGTCATCCCATCGAAGGCCGCGTCACCCGTCACATCGATCTCTGGGATGCAGGCACCGAGGTTAATCAGGAGCCGGGCGTCGGCGCCGACCAAGCGCCGCGTCAAGCCGGGCCCAATACCGGCGCCGATGAAATGGGTCCGGTTCAGCTAGTCACCGACAGCGGCGACGGTTACACCTACTCGTCCGTAGCCGCGCTGGTCCGCGTCACCATTTCCGTCGATTCGATGGAATAATCGATCGGCCGGAATCTAAGTGGTCCCGAGACTTGTAGTTTCCCCTTCCCTCATTTTGGGGGAAGGGCTTAGGGGATGGGGGCGGCCGGAAGCGGCAAACCCACCCAGCGCCGCTCCCGATGCGAAATCTCCACCGCGTTGATGATCTCTTGAACGCGCGCGCTCTGCGCGAAATTCCCCTGATTCTCGTCGGTGTCATTGATGATTTCTTCCATGAAGTTCTGCACTAAATTGGCATAAAACATGGACGGCCAGGGCTCGCCCGGGCTGTAACCCGGCGGGAAATAGCTGTCGGGGATGGTCACCTCGGAATATTCGACTTCATGCGCGTCGGGACTGGTCGACTTGAGCAGCAGCTCTTGGTTCTCCAGTTCGGCGCCCAAACGACACAATAAGGCCCCCTTTGAGCCGTACATGCGCGCTTCCAGCCCGGGATAGCTGTTGACCGTCACATAACTGGATTGAATGGTGCAGAAGCCGCCTTTGCTGTACTCGCCGATGTAGACATCGCCGTCGTCGATATTGGTGCGGATGCGCTGACCGCCCGGCATGGTGCGGTAGGGGACGAAGTTGTAGAGCAAGCCCACCAGGCTCTTGAGCGGGCTATCCATGAACCATAGACTGAGGTCAATTATAGGCGCGCCATAACCTTCGATCGACGAGACCTTGATCTCCTCTTTTTCCGTTTCCGGGATCAGATCGACCTTTGTCACCGGTTCGGTCGGGCTGATGAACTGGGAATTCTGTTCGTAGCCGTTGAAAATGAAGGGATCGCCGACGAAGCCATCGGCGATCTGATCGCGCATATATTGCATGGAAGGCGCATAACGAAAGGTCAAGCCGACTTTGGTCTTCAGCCCCTTGGATGCGGCCATCTCGTGCGCGCGCCAGGTGCTGCGGAAATCGTGCGCCACTGGCTTTTCGCACAGGCAATGCATGCCGGCCTCCAGCGCCGCGAAGGCCAACGGTTCATGATTGTTCTTGTCACCGATGCCGCCGCGCGTGCAGACGTCGATGACATCGATATCCGCGCGCGACAGCATCCTTTCGTAGTCCGTGTAGACGCTCTCGATGTTGAAGCGCGCCGCGGCGTCTTTCGCCAAGTCCTCGTTCAAGTCGCAGATCGCGACCACATCGCAATGCGGCGACCGCTGAAAGCCGGGTAGATGGGCGCTTTTGGACCAGCGACCCGCGCCGATCACGCCAACTCGCAATTTGTCGGGCATGGGGGTGATTCCCTTCACTAATCGCGGACTGGTTGAGCGAGGACATAGGTCATGGCGCCGGCTTCGACTTGCGCGACGAAGGGACGCAACAGCAACAGCGCCGTCTCTTGAAAGGGTGCGTGGAATTCTTCCAGCACGGCAAAAGTCGCTGGATGGTGCAGGCGTCCCAACAAGGCGCCCCGCTCTACAATGGCGCCGATATGCGCGGCATCCAGCGCCGGAACGAATATGCCGCCCTGCGCCGGCCGCAGAACGGTCGTTCCGCTTACTGCGATTGGCGGATCAACCGGCGGCAGCGCAAGGTCTGCATCGACTACGCCAATCAGGCGCAAGGCGCGCAATAAACCCTCTGTGATTCTCTCCGCCCATTGTCGCTCGCCTGGACCGCGTCCGCCCACCTCCACTGCTGTGACGGTCATGCCTCGCGTTTGGGCATATCCGGTTAAGCTGACATCGCGCGCTGGCGCCTTGACGATAAATGGCGCTGGAAAGCAGAGCGAGAGATCCCGCCCGCCGTCCATTTCAAAAACGAAGGCGTTGACGCACCAACTGCCGCCCCCGTGCAAGTCGATCACAGCGTCGATATCCTCAAGTCCCGCTGTCGCCAGGATATGGGCGATCCGCTCGGTATACGAGCCACTTTCATCGCCGGGGAAGGCGCGGTTGAGATCGAGTTGATCGACGGGCGCGTTGCGTTTGTCCGCCTCCATCGCCAAGGGATTCGCCATCGGCACGACGCGCAAGAATCCGCGCAGATCATTTTCGTCGATGCTACTCAGCAGCTTTTGGATCGCCCAGGCGCCCCAGGGTCCCTCATCGCCGTGGATGCCTGCTGTGATCAAGACCCCGGGCGCGCCCTTGCCGATTTCGCCCATCAGCAGACGCGATGCGCCAAAAGCCGATGTCACACCGATGGGAATCTCGCGCCAGCGCATCCGCTCCAGGACCTTCGCCATCCTCGCCCTCCGCCGCGATTTCTTGACAGGGCCAAGCTCGAACTCTATACTCTTTATCATAGTATATTGTCGACAATTTCCCAACTGATGGGACCTTGTCTGCGATGCGCAGTCCCGCGACTGCGCCATCCGCGCCAAATCAATTCCCCGTCAAAAGAGTTTCTTAGAAGGAGTTCCTCATGTGCAAGTCCTTAGTTTCCCGTCTCTTTACTCTGGCTCTCGCCATTTTGCTTTTCTTCTCGCTGATCGCGCCGATTTCGGCACAGGATCTGACCTTGACCTTTGGCATCAGCCGCGGCGTCGACACGCTGGACCCGACAGCGACCACCTTCTCCAGCGTGGAAGTGATCGTCGGGCATGTCTTCGATACCTTGGTCAAGCAGCAGCCTCTCGGCGTCTTTCATCCCGGTCTCGCTACCAGCTGGACCGTCAACGAAGATGCGACGGAGTACGTCTTTGAATTGCGGGATGACGTAAGTTTCCACGACGGCACCCCATTCAATGCTGAAGCGGTCAAATACACCTTCGATCGCATCGTCGATCCCGATACCAAGTCGCAGATGGCTTTCAGCTTCATCGGTCCCTATGCCGAATCCGAGGCCCTCGGCGAGCATTCGATTGCCGTGCGTTTTTCGTCGCCGAATGCGGCATTTCTGGATGGCGTTTCGCATCCGCAGTTGGGTCCCATTTCACCGACGGCGGTTGAAGCGCTGGGCGCCGATTGGGGCTTTTCCGGCATTGTCGGCACGGGACCTTTCGTTTTCGAGTCCTACACGGCGGATTCCGAAGTTGTCATGGTCAAAAATCCGGACTACAACTGGGGCAACGAAGCCGTTTTCGGGCGCTCTGGACCAGCGGATATCGACCGGCTGGTCTTCAAGATTCTGACCGATCCCGGCACGCGCATCGCCGCGCTGGAAAGTGGCGAAGTCGATATGATCGACAATATCCCCGGTCTCGATGTCGCGCGGTTGGAAGAAAGCCCCGACTTCAATGTGACGCAGTACGATCAGGCCGGACATGGCTATTCTTTCATGTTCAACCAGATCAAGTCGCCCACGGACGAATTGGCAGTTCGCAAGGCCATCGCCCAAGCCATTGACATCGACATCATGCAAGATATCGTCTATGACGGGCTGGGTTCCAGAGCTTGCAGCGCGCTGACCAAGTCGATGTTCGGCTGGACCGATGTCTTCTGTCAGGTCAATCCCTACGATCCCGAAGCCGCGGGCGCGATTCTGGACGAAGCCGGCTGGGTCATGAATGACGAGACCGGTATCCGTGAACGCGATGGCCTGCAGCTCACCATCGAACACTGGTCGCCTGATCGTCCGCTGAGCGCGGCGACAGCGCAATTCCTGCAAGAAGATCTCAACGCCATCGGCATCGACTTCCAGATCAACCTGGCGGATATTGCCGCTTATCTGACCGTTGTCCGCGCGGGCGAGCACAATACCCAGCAATGGTGGGATACGCAGACTGATCCTGACGGCGTATTCCGTACGCTCTATCATTCGTCTAATGCCGGCGGCGGTACCAACCGCAACAATTACCGGAACGACGAAATGGATGCCATGATCGACGCCGCCGTTGGCATCGGCGATTCGGAAGCGCGCGCCGCCGCTTATGCCGATATCCAGGGGAAGCTGGCGGACGAGGTTGTCATGATCTATTTCAATGACCCGGTCGTGCTCTACGCCAGCACGCCTGACGTGCACAATGTGACGATCCTCGGCGGCGGCTTCGTCCCCAACTTCTATTCCGCAACTGTTGGCATGTAATTGCGCTGGCGATAGCGAAGATAGCGGGGAGTACCTGCCAAGCCTCCCCGCTATCGGTTATACTTTGAGTGCGGCTGAGTTGGAGAACGTTAGCATGACCAAGGCAGCGTCAGGCACTGTTTTTGATGTCGTCACAGACTTCCTCGCTTCCCGCCCTACGGACGAAGAAACGCTCGCCTATATATTCCCGCCCGACCTGCAAGCGCGCCTCGACAGCTTGATCGAAATCGACGCCACGAGCCGATTGACCGCCGCGCAGCGCGAAGAGTTGGGCGACTTCCGTTTTGTCGATGACGTGTTGACGCGCCTCAGAGCCAAAATCAATCTCCGACTAGAGCAGGAGAAGAGTGACAACTGCGGCGAAGCCAGCGCGGAAGGCGAAGCGTCAATTGCTGACGACGACAAGCAGGAAGAAAACAGATCATGATCGACGCGCCGATACGCGCTGTAAGTGATGTTATCGCAGAGTTTTTGGCCTGCAAGCCGTCGGATGAGGAAGTTCTCAGTTACTTCATGCCGCTGAACTTGCAGGATCGCGTACACTTCCTATTGCATCTGAACGGCGAAGATGAACTTACAGCAATAGAGGCGGAAGAGCTGGACGAATTGGCTCGCGCGGACGATTTTGTCTCGCTGCTCAAGGCAAAGATCAAGCGGCGTCAGCGGCTAAGCGCATTGTGACCATCACTATAGCTCAACAGCGCGAGATTCTGCAGCGTTCCGGCGGCTGTTGCGAATACTGTCTTGTTGCCCCTGACCATCGAACAATTCAACTTCATGTTGATCACATCATTTCCAAAAAACATGGTGGCGAAGACACTCTCGACAATCTCTGTTCGGCGTGCAGGAGTTGCAACCAATACAAAGGATCCGATTTCGCCTCCTTCGATCCACTCACCGGAGACCTCACCCGTTTCTACAACCCGCGCGCGCAAGAATGGGGCGATCATTTTGAACTCAAGGCCGATGTGACCATCGCCGGTCTCAGCCCGGAAGGGCGGGCCACGATCGCTGTGTTTTGCGAATGAACCTGGAGCGCCGTGTCATTGAGCGCTATGAAGCCTGGATGCGCGGCCAGTATCCTTGTAAGTCGACTTGAATCACCTAGCGTCCTTTGGCTGACCGTCCAATGAGCAAATACCTCACCGGTCGACTTTTGCAAACCGTACCCACCGTCTTCCTGGTCACGGTCGCCGTGTTTTTGATGCTGCACTTGACCCCCGGCGACCCCGCCGAAGTCTTTCTCGGCGACAAACGCAGCTCGCCGGAATTGCTGGAAAAAGTGCGCGAAGACATGGGCTTGAACCGCCCGCTGCACGTCCAGTACCTGAGCTATATGGGCAATGCCTTGCGGGGCGATCTGGGACGCTCCCTGCAGACCAATGTGCCGGTCATGGACCAGATCCTCAACCGACTGCCCTGGACCATCGAGTTGGCCGCCGCCGCCCTGATGATCGCAGCCTTCATCGGCATCAGCGTTGGTATCATCGCCGCCCTCTATCACAACACCATCATTGATACGCTGGCGATGGCTCTGGCCTTGGTTGGCATCTCCATGCCGGTCTACTGGTCGTCGCTCTTGCTGATCCTGCTCTTCGCCGTACAGTTGCGCATCCTGCCCGCCATCGGTCAGGGCGGTATCGAACGGCTGATTCTGCCGGCTTTGGCGCTGGCATTGGTCTCGGCCGGTTCTCTGGCGCGCATGGTCCGCTCCAGCATGTTGGAGGTGCTCAATCAGGATTTCGTGCTGACGGCGCGCTCCAAGGGCATCAGCGAGCGCCTGGTGGTCATCCGTCACGTTCTGCGGAATGCGCTAATCCCGGTCGTGACCATCTTGGGTTTGATGTTAGGCAACATGCTTAGCGGCGCAGTCATCACCGAGACAATCTTCGCCCGGCTCGGCATCGGCCAGAAGTACGTCGAAGCCGTGTTGCAGAAAGACTTCACCATGGTCCAGGGAACGACGCTCTTCATCGCTTTGATGTACGTCTTTGTCAACATCGTGGTCGACATCGTCTATGCCTTCATTGATCCCAGGATTCGTTATGTCTGACGAGCGCGTTTCTCCCGCGAACCTCGATTACCGGGAGGCGCGCCGCTGGTCGCGTTTCCTCAAGCGTTTTCTGCGCTCGCGCAACGTCATGGCGGGCGCCGTCGTACTCGGCGCGGTGATTACGCTGGTACTGCTGGCAGCGCAGATCAGCCCCTATGAACCTACGCAGCAGTTCCGCCGCCATCGCCTGCAACCGCCCAACGCCGAATTCCTGCTCGGCACCGACAACCTGGGCCGCGACATCCTGACGCGGATTCTCTATGGCGGGCGCGTCTCGCTGCAAGTGGGCATCGTCTCGGTCGCCATCGGGGCGACCCTGGGCACGCTGCTGGGACTGATCGCCGGCTATATCGGCGGCTGGACCGATGTGCTGATTATGCGCTTCATCGATATGATGTTGGCCTTCCCGGGCATCCTGCTGGCGCTGGTCATCATCGCCGTGCTGGGACGCAACCTGCAAAATGTGATGATCGCGGTCGGCTTGTCGTCGATTCCGGTGTATACCCGCGTCGTGCGCGGCAGCACCCTGTCGGTCAAACAATTCGATTTCATCATCGCGGCGGGGGCGCTGGGCGCTTCGTCCGGGCGTATCATGGCTCGGCATATCTTGCCTAACGTGCTTGCGCCGATCATCGTCGTGGCGACCAACGGCGTGGCCGGCGCCATCATCTCCGGCGCCGCCTTGAGCTTCCTCGGCCTGGGGCAGCAACCGCCCGATCCGGAATGGGGTCTGATGCTCAATGAGGGCCGCGACTATATTCGGGCGGCCGCTTGGGTCACCACTTATCCCGGGCTGGCGATCATGATCACGGTGCTGTCGATTAATCTGCTGGGCGATGGCTTGCGCGACATCCTCGACCCGCGGCTTAAGCTCTGATGTTTATTCCCAGAGCATCGAGTACAGGACAAAGTCACTGGTTGTGATGCCCCGCGGCAATGAAACCACCGCGTGAACCATCTCGGCGATGGTATCGGTCCTGACCAGCATCGACTTGTCGATGCCCGGCGAGGCGGCGTCGCGCATGGGCGTATCCGCCGGTCCGGGCGAGATCATCACGGCGCGGATCATCTCCGGCCGCAACTCGGCAGCCAGTGAACCCGTCAAGCCTTTCAGCCCGACCTTGGCCGCGGTGTAGGCGCTCACCGTCGGTACCGACATTGACGTCACAAGCGAGCCGATATTGATGATGCTGGCATTGTCGCTGCGCCGCAAATTGGACAAGAGCACGCGCGACAGAATGTAGGGCGCGCGCAAGTTGGTCCGCAAGATTTGGTCGAGCTGTTCATTGCTGGTATCTTGCAGATATGCGATCAGCCAATCGCCGGCGCAGTTGACCAGCACGTCCACTGTGGCATCGGCTAGTTCAGCGCCGAAAGCAGCTATGGCCTCGTCGTCGGTGACATCCAGGATATGAACGCCGGCGGTAATTCCCTGCGCCGCCACGTCTTCGGCGACGGAGCGCAGCTTGGCTTCCGTTCTGCCAACAAGGATCGGACGGATGCCGGTTTGGGCGAATTTCAGCGCTATCGCCCGCCCCATGCCACCCCCGGCCCCGGTGATAACGGCGGTCTTTTGCGTCATGGCATCTCGCTCCTAGTTAATTTCATCAATCAGCTGACGCAAACGCGCGATATGCGCCGGACCCACCTCGCAGCAGCCGCCGACGATCGACGCGCCGCCCCCGATCCAGCGCGCGACATCCGCTGAATAGACCTCCGGCGTTAAGTCCCGGCGAGTCGATAACTGCGCGACTCCGCCTGCTTCGTCCCAACTTTCTGGAATCTCCACGAAGCCGTTGGCGTAAGCGCCGAAGGGCATGCCGCTGGCCCGCAGGTCCGGCAAAGCGCTGGTGATGCTGTCCGGCGTGCAGCAGTTGATCAGCAGCGCGTCGGGCGATTGTTCGCTGATGCTGGCGATCGCGTCGGACAGTTGCGCGCCGCCTCGCAGATGGGTCGAGCCGTGATCCTGCAGGGTCAGCCCGAGCCAGACAGGCTTGCCGCGGCCAGCAGCCGCTCCCAGAAATGCCTTCGCTTCAAAGGTCGTGGACAAAGTCTCGCCCAGGAAGATGTCGACATAGGGATCGAGCAGGTCCATGAGTTCGGCGAACTCCCCGGCGGTCTGCGCGAAACTGAGTGTGAATTCGCTGGCGTAACTCGCTTCCAGCGGCGGCAAACTTGTCGCGATGCGCACATCGCGCCTGGCAGCATGGTCGCGCGCTTCGGACGCCAACTGACCGGCGGCGCTCACCAATTCACGCAGCCGATCTTCGATTCCGACATGTCGCAGCCGCGCCCGCGTCGTGCCATAAGTATTGGTGGTGATGACATCAGCGCCGGCCCCAATATAGTCGGCGTGGATTTGGCGCACTAAGTCGGGATCTTCGTGCAGCGCGGCGGCGGCCCACTCGCCGTATCCGCCTTTGCCGCCGCGATTGACAATCTCTTGGCCCATGCCACCGTCAAGCAGAATCACTTTCTTGACCATTGTTCCTCCCAGCCATCGGCAATTGGGCGGGATTGTAGCACGGCGACATGTTGTGGACAACGAGGCTCCCTCCCCCCGAAGGGGTGGCACTTGACACTTGCGAACTTTTGTTCTATACTTGATCGTCTCGGAGTTCGTCCCGAGTACAATCGATTCTGCGCCAGGAGACCTTGATGGATAAACAAACTCGCCATGAAATGAGAGCGATCATGATTCGAACCATCGCTATACTTGCTCTCAGCATTTGTGGCATCTTGATGGGAGTTGCGCTGGCGCTGCTCGTCGCCCAAGCCTTGGGTCAATCCTGCGCCGAAGACAGAGCTTGTCAGTCCGGTTTGTACGGGCTGATCGGCGGCATTACTTTGGCGCAAGGGGTTAATCTGATCGTGATTTATGCGCTGTTTAGATTTCTGCGACGACGCAAGAAAAAGCGGGGGCGCCCGATATAAGCGTGTCGCGCATGACAGAGCCGGAAGTATTTGCTATAAACGATGATGCAGGACATAGCGGAAAGCGACGCGAAGCATGAACATGAGACAAAATGGAGCCCAAAGCGACCGTGCCACCAGGCTCATCGTCGGCAATTGTGTGGACGTGATGAGAAGCTGGAAGGGTGATTCAATCCAACTTACAGTAACCTCTCCTCCTTATGATAGTCTTCGAGACTATAAGGGATATGAATTCCCCTTTGAAGAAATTGCTCAAGAGCTTTATCGGGTTACGGCTAAAGGCGGCGTGGTCGTTTGGGTGGTCGGTGATCGTATTAACGGCGGGCGAAGCCTGACATCATTTCGCCAAGCCATATATTTCCAGGAAATCGGATTCTCCGCGCACGATGTCATGATCTATCAGAAGAAAAACACACCCTTCACGCGCAGCAACGCCTATACCAACGCCTACGAAATGATGTTCGTGCTTTCCAAGGGCAAGCCCGACACCTTCAATCCGCTCAAAGCGCCGACCCAGCGCCACGGCTACGAGATGCTCACGCATAACAAGTTGCCTGATGGTATTAACAAGAAAAAGCTCGGCGAGCTAAAGAAGGAAAAGACCCGTACCAATATTTGGTCCTACGCCGTCGGATTGGGCGGTACCACCAATGACAAGATCGCCTTCCAGCATCCGGCGGTCTTCCCCGAAAAACTGGCGCTTGATCATATACTTTCCTGGAGTGACCCGGGCGATCTGGTGCTTGACCCCATGTGCGGTTCCGGGACGACCGGCAAAATGGCGCTCTTGCAGGGCCGGGAATTCATCGGGATCGACATATCGCCGGAATACATCGCAATTGCCCGCCAGCGCATCGAAGCATCTGGCTTTTCCGTGGCGGTTGAGGGCGGCTTCGTATCGTCGGGGTGACATATAGGTTCGGCGCAGTTTTCCAAAAAAATCCTCTGTGCCCTCAGTAGTACCAAGTAAGTCATGCAATTCCAAAATTATAGTCGGCGGTAGGGGCGACCGACGGTCAGTGTCTACGCGACCCGCCGGGTCGCCCGCAAAACCTAGCCGAAGCGGTGGGCGAGCCAAGGCTCGCCCCTACATTCACCATGCAATTTGTTGCATTTTTTTCTTGGAATTGCTTCTGTGTTCTCTGTGGTGAGAAAACTGTGCAATGACCGCTTCGCGCACCTGCCCTCAATTTGCGCCACGCCCAAAAGCATCCGCCCTTTGCCTAACACCGTCCAAATCGCTACAATACTGGAAGAACGACAATCCAAGTGAAATGAGCTAGACAATGGAAAACGTGACTATCCCGACCCTCTACCCCGTCAAGCAAGAGTTGCCCAAGGGCGACCATCTGGATATCGACTGTACGCTGGACGCCGAATGGGGGCGGCTGGGGCTGGCCGAGGCGGTCCGAGGCAAGCGCATCGCGCTCGGATTCGGCAGCCGCGGCATCGCCAGCATTGACGTCATCGCCCGCAAATTGGTCGCGCTGGTCAAAGACTCGGGCGGTCAACCCTTCATCGTGCCGGCGATGGGCAGCCACGGCGGCGGCACCCCGGCTGGACAAATCGAAGTGCTCGATGGCTTGGGCATCAACGAAGCGACCGTGGGCTGCCCCATTCACGCCACGATGGAAGTTGTCAATACGGGCATCACAAGCGTCGGCATGCCGGCTTTCCTGGACAAGAATGCGGCAGAAGCCGACGGTCTAATCATCACCAACCGAACCAAGGTGCATACCGATTTCCGCGGTCCGCACGAGAGCGGCTTACTGAAAATGCTGGCTATCGGACTGGGCAAGGAAACCGGCGCCCGCACCATTCATCAGCAGGGCACGGTAGGCTTGCGCGATTACATGCCCATTGTCGCCAAGCACTTGATCGCCCATAGCAACTTCGTCGCCGGCTTCGGCGTGGTCGAGGACGGGTATCATAGGGTCGCGCAGCTCGAAGGCTTCACTGCTGACACAGTCGTAGAAGGCGACCAGCGCCTGCTGCGGCGCTCGCGCGAGTTGATGCCGAGCCTGCCAGTGGAGGATATTGATGTGCTCATCATCGACGAGATGGGCAAGAACATCAGCGGCGCCGGCATGGATACCAATATCATCGGCCGCTGGATGGTCGAGGGCGAGCCCGAGCCCGAATCGCCGCGCATCAAGCGCATCGCCATCCTCGACCTGACGCCGGAATCCCACGGCAACGCCACCACCTATGGGCTGGCCGATTTCATGTCGCGCAAGCTCTTTGACAAAATCGACTTTCCTGTCACCATCAAAAATATGTTCACCAGCGGTTTCCTGCTGCGCTGCCGCATGCCGCTTGTCTTCGAAAGCGACGAAGAGACGATCAAAGCGGCGCTCTTTGACGCCTTCCGCAGCGATCCCTCGCAGATCCGCGACGCCCGCGTCATGCGCATCAAGAACACGCTGGCGCTGGAAAATCTCTGGGTCAGCGCCAACATCGCCGCCGAGCTCAACGGGCGCAAGACCGTCACTGTCAGCGAACAAGCCGCATCCCTGGCCTTCGCCGCCGGCGCGCTGGTTTAGACGCCGCATCAAACGGCAATTTAAGCGATATGGGGTGATCCAGCAGGTCGCTCTGCTTCTGTTTTCACTACCAAGACACGAAGATCACAGAGCTTTTTTAAGGCAGCCACATGGGAGTTTGACCAGCAAAATTATACAACTCCATAGCAAGAGTAGAGGGTAGGGGCGACCCGACGGGTCGCCCGTAAACCTCGTCTCGAGGCGCGCTCTCAACAACCTCGGTGGTTCAATCGAAAAGAGCGAGCCTTAGGCTCGCCCTCAAAAAGTCTCTGTGCCTCTGCGCCTCTGCGGAGAATTCTAGCCCTTCACAGCGCCAAATGTCAGCCCGCGCACGATGAAGCGCTGCACCATCAGCGACAAGATCACAGGCACCGTGACCGCGATCAGCATCCGCGTCGTCACAAAGCCGAAGTCAATGCCGCGCACCGTGTCCGAGCCGGCCACCAGCATCGGATAGGGCTTCCAGTTCCGGTTGGCGAGCACGCTGGCGAAGAGGAATTCGTTCCAGGCAAAGGCGAAGCAGATCAAAGTCGACGCCACCAGGGCCGGCCGCGCCAGCGGTAGGGCGATGCGCCAAAAGGTCGTGAACTCGCTCGCGCCATCCACCAGCGCCGCCTCGCGCAATTCGGAGGGCAGGTCGGCGAAGTAGTCGCGCATGATCAAGACCGCGAAAGGCAGGGTAAATGTGGCATTGACGATGACCATGCCCGGCAAGGTATCAAGCAGTTTCAAGTCGCGGAACATCAATACGAAGGGTATCAAGGTCGCGACAGGCGGCAGGAAACGCTGCGAAAGAAACCAGGAGACCAGATTGCGGTTGCCGATGCCGTACTTGAAGCGCGCCAGGCCGTAACCAGCCAGGGTGCCGAGGGTGGTCGCCACCGCTGTCGCGCCCAGGGAGATCAGGCTGCTGTTACGCAATGCCTTGACGGTCTCGGCGCCGCCCGATCCGAACTCTTGCTGCCAGTTCAAGAGATTCGGCTCGAATTGCAAAAAGGGGATGATGGAGCCGTCTTTCCATTCCGATTTAAGGGACGTCAAAACGGCGTAGCCGAAGGGCGAAAATGCGATAAAGGTGCAAATGATCGCCAGGGCGATGATCAGCCGGTCGCCTAGGGACGTGCCGGAAACGAAACCGCGCGGCTCGGCCAAGGATACAGAGTTGGTTTGAGCGGTCATAGCGTTTGTCCTGATGGTGGGCGACTCACAGAGTCGCCCCTACGATTCTCTAGGTATTGCGGCTGGAGACTCAACGGGTCCACCCCTGTAGCAACTCTATTGATCCTTCCTTATTCGAAGCGTTCGCGCACACGATAGAAATATATGGATGATACAACGATGGATACGATCACCAGCAGGTAAGCCAAGGCGGCTGCCTCGCCCAGCTGGAAACTGCCGACCAAGCCTTTTTCGTAGGCGTAGTAGACATAAGTCTGTGTGACCGAACCCGGGCCGCCGCGGGTCAAACTGTAGGGGATGTCGATAATCTTGAGCGATTCGACCATGCGCAAAAGCATGACCGTGCCCAGAGCGGGGGCGATCATGGGGAAGGTGATCCAGCGGAAGAGCACCCAGTTCGACTTAGTGTCCAGTTGGGCGGATTCGTAGAGATCGTCCGGCACCGATTGCATGGCCGCCAGCACGACGATGAAGACAAAGGGCGTCCACTGCCAGACATCGGTGAACATCACAGCGAGGCGCGCCGGCATGGGCTCGATGAACCAGTTCACGCGCCCCAAGCCGATGCCTTCCAGAACATTGTTGATCGGTCCCGATTGCTCGTTGAAGAGCACCACGCCCAGCCAGCCGAGGGCAATAGGCGCAGCGAACAAAGGCATGGTGATGATCGCCCGCATTTGTCGCAAAAAAGGCAAATTATGATTGAAGACCCAAGCGACAAAGGTGCCGAAGATCAAGGTCGCCGCTGTGCTGCCCAGGAAAAGAAAGGCGCTGAAACTCGCCGTGCTCACCGCCTTCTTGTCAACTTTCTCATCGCCGATGCCCAGGATCTCGGCGTAATTTTCGAAGCCAATATATTTGGGGTTCTTGCCCAGGCGATAATTGGTCAGGCTCAAGCCAAAGGAATAGACCAATGGAAAGAGCGTGAACGCGAGTATCCAGCAGACGCCCGGCATTAAGAATAGGTATTTCGCGCGGCTGTTGGACATGATTTGCGCCTTCGCCCGCCTACGCGGCTAACTTGTAGGGGCGACCCAGTGGGTCGCCCGAAACAGCTAGGTTGTGGAAAGCGGGCGACCTGATAGGTCGCCCCTACAATCGTTGAGAAGCGGAACGGTCTTTACATCCCGCCCATGTAACCGATAGCCTGCTGGTAGATCTCCAACTGGCTGTCGATATCGAGATCGTCGGTGACTTCTTCCCAGTCTTCGGCCGTGTTGTCCAGCGCTTCCTGCGCCGACGACTGCCCGGTCATCGCTTCTGACAAGCGAATGTCGAGCGTCTCCTGGATGTATTCCAGCGTGCCCGGAATGCGCAGGTAGGTCACCGAAGTCGGCTTGTCATAAACGTTGGAGCCGTAGGCGTTGATATAGCGTTCCATGTCAGCAGCATCGAAGCCAACGGCGGTGTAATCTTCGGAGACAGCCGTCCCGCGCGGCGCATAGAGCTGATAGGTGCAGCAGGGATCGACGCCTTGCCAGCCGGTGGTGGCGTTGTAGAAATTGATGGACGGGTTGGCGATCAGCGCCATGTAGAAGTAGGTCAGCTCGGGATTTTCGGTGAAAGCCGACATGGTCGGGTGCCAGGAGCCGCCGGTGGTGTTGCCGACACAGTTGGGATTCTCGGTATCCACAACCACCTCGCCGATTTCGCGGTCGTACCATTCGCTGGAACAGGGCGTGACGTCCGCGCCCAGGCTGCCGCGGATGGCGGAGCGCTCGGTGTTCTGCGACAGTGAGCCGACATCGCCCCAGCTGAAGGTGGCGATGGCGTTGCCGCCGAGGAAGTTATCCCAAGCTTCGCCCAGCTGCCAGCCGAACTGCGCTTCCTGGCCGGTCGCCGCCAGCTCTTGCAGGAATTCCAGCGCCATGACGTGGCCTGGCTCATTGATCAGCGGGGTCATATCGTCCGGATCGAACCAGAAGACATTGTCGTATTTGCTGACGGCGCGCGGGTTATCGCCATCGCCTGGCGTCACCGCGAAGGAAGCGGCCAGCGTGGCGAAGTGGAAGTGTCCCTGCCCGCCCGGCGCCAGGTGGAGGCTGATGCCATCATCGGGATCGCCATCGCCGTTCCAGTCCTTGCCATTGAAGAAGCTGGTGATCGCCAGCAGATCCTGCCAGGTGACGATGGGATAGGGCATGGGCGAGCCAACTTCAGCTTCGTAGGCGGCTTGCCATTCGGGATCGCTGAGGATGTCATGGCGATAGTAGAGCAGCTGCGCATCGCCGTCCATCTGGCTGCCGTAAGTTTCGCCGCCCCATTGCAGCAGGGCGCGGAAAGCAGGAGCCGTGTCTTCCGGCGTCCAATGAGCGAAGCGCTCGTCGCCAATCCATTGGTCGATCGGCTGGATCCAGCCGTTGCTAATCCAGTCGCCATACTGCCAGGCGGCGCCAATGAAGACATCATAAGTGTATTGCCCGGTCAGGAAGTCGGCCGGGATGGTGGTACCCAGCTGGTTATAGGGGATTTCGACGATTTCCAGGGTGGCGCCGGTGGCTGCTTCAAAGGCATTGCGCCAGAAGTATATCGTGCCAGAGATGCCGCCGCGCGAGCCTTGACCCAAGACGCCGAAGGTGATCGTCTTGCCTTCGCCTAGTGCGTGACCGTCGGGAATGTTGGCTCCGAGCAGAGCTTCAAAGGCGAGGGTCTGCTCCAGTTCCGTTTCGGCGACTTCAGGGATCGGGAACAATTCCTGCGCCGTCTTGCCAAAAAACGTGTCCTGTGCGGAAACCCCAAGGACACCGATCGCGAAAATCATAAGCGCGATCAGGATCGAAACTTTACCTTTCATGAGATACTCCTGTCCAGTGAATGATTATTGATAGATATGCTTCCGGCATACGGTAAGGAAAACACTTCCGCCGGAGCGCCATTTAGTATAGCGCGTTTCGACCGGATAGCGAATAGTTGCTAATGCCGTGTCTCGTGAATGCGTCGCATGATATTGTTCATTCCGAATTGCCTGAAGGCACAGCCTATTGCTGGCAGCGCCCCCAAATGACGGAGGGGCTTCGATCAGTAGCGCCATTGAACCAGTTGTGTTCTAATTGACGCCACAGTCCCAGCGACAGGAATCCCCAGCATGGACATGCAAACCGCTCTTTCCACTTTCGGTGTCACAGACGCCACCCTGAGCGACGAAGAGATTCAGCAACTCGATGAGCGCGGATATTTGCCCTTGCCCGCTGTCTTGTCACCGGAGGAAGTGAGCGCCATCCGCGAACGGGTGCAGGAATTGATGGCCGAGGAAGGCAAGGCAGCCGGCAGCGAATTCGGGCAGGAAAAAGGAGCGGTCCGTCTGGCCAATCTCGTCGACAAGGACCCGCTCTTTGAAATCTGCTTCACCCATCCTCGCGTCCTGGCGGCGATGAACCATGTCCTCAAGGGGGACTTCAAGCTGTCATCGCTCAACGGTCGCGCGTCTGTGCCCGGCGATGGCGTGCAAGCCTTCCATGCGGATTGGTCCAGCGGCGTCGATCCAAAGAACTTTCAAGTGTGTAATTCCATCTGGCTGCTGGTGGATTTCACCGCCGACAACGGCGCCACGCGGGTCGTGCCCGGTTCCCATCGGTCGGGTAAGCTGCCTGGCGACGTCATGGACAACCCTTGGGAGAAGCACCCGCAGGAAATGCTGCTGACCGGCGCCGCAGGCACAGTTGTCATCTTCAACTCGCATCTATGGCATGCCGGCACGACCAACCACACCGATGCGCCGCGCTATGCCTTGCACTCGTATTTCACGCGCCGCCACAATGCCCAGCAAATGGACCAGAAAGCCTTTCTCAGCGAGCGGACCCTGTCCCGCCTCGGCCCCGCCCATCGCTTCATTCTCGATGCTTAGCCGGGCGGCAATCGATCGCCAATTTGCCTTTGATGCGATTGCAGGTGGAACAGAGCAGTTGCAGGTTGTCCAGCCGCGACAGGCCGCCTTTTGCGATCGGAAGGACATGGTCCAATACCAGGTCCTTCCTCTCGCCGCAATTGGCGCAGCATTCGCCATTCGATTCTGTCAAGATTGTGTGCCAGTTTTTATATTGCTTCTGGAGATGCCTGCGTTCGGCAGACTTTACTTGGGGCGGCACGCCGCGTTTGTAGGGCGCGTCTCGCTTGTAAGGCGCATAGCTTTTGCCGCCGCGCTCCAGAAAGCGCTGAAGGTCGCTGCCGGCCTCGTGGCAGGCGCAGCGCTGGCTCAAGCGCCCACAGAAGCTGCAATAGGTCATTTCAAGTGACACGCTGGCCCCGGGAACAGGATCTTCCCTTGGCCGTTTCCCGCACTTAGCTTGTCGAGCCATCAAAGTCCAATTCTGCCATCACGCCGATGTGATCCGACAGCAATAGCCTGCCGTCGTTGATCGGCTCGGTATTGACCAGTTTGACACGTTTCACCCGATCAAGCTGGTCCCGCTGCGTAAAATGTCCGTCGATACGTTCGTCAAGTGGATGATCCAAGTCATGGGGAGCAGTATAACCCGTCTTGTCTCCATTTTTCGCGGTCCAGATGTCGGCATATTGTTGCTCCGCAAGCGGCGCCAGATAGTCTGGTTGCGTATCGAGTTTGATATTGAAATCGCCTGCCAATACATGTATGCAGTCGGCAAATTCTTCTCTTTGCATCACTTCTACGCAGGTCGCGATACCCGTCTTTTTCTGGGTGCTGCTTATAAACAGGTGTGTATTGAAGACGGCCAAGGAATGATCGGATGGTAGTTTCACGCGTATATACTGCAGATTGCGCATCCAGGGATTGCTCATCTCGCGCTCGCGCCCGATTTCAACCTTGCCGTCCTCCAGCGCCGCCAGTCGCGAGAATATCGCAAGTCCCTGCGGCCGAGGCGTTTGGGAGCCGTCATCACTCGCTGCATAATAGGCATGAGGAAAACCGCGAAAACTGTGGGACTTGAGATACTCGAAGTGATCGGGCACTGATTCCTGGATGCAGATGATATCGACGTCCAGTTCGCGCATGTTTTGCCCAATGGCATCGGCGCGCTCCTGCCAATGGTCGTTCACGTTCCAAATATTCTGCGTGACGATTCGTAACGAATGCATCGAATTCCTCCAATTGAGCGGCTTATTCACAGGTTTAATTGGACGCGCAAGTTTCGGGAAAACAAAGAGTACAGGCGCTGCCGATCGCTCTGTTTATGTTAACTGCGGCGCACGAGCGTCAAGCAGACTTACAATTTTGCGTGAGCGGGACAGACCTGTTCGCTGCCGCCGAGCGGCTATTTGCTTCGCGTGAGCGCGAAGCCCTGCAGGAATTGCTTTTGCATCAACACGAAGATCGCAATCGGCGGAATACTCGCGATGACGGCGCCCAGCATAATCGGCCCCCAGGTACGTCCTATTTCCACGCCATCGTCCAGCGTGCTCAGCCCCACCTGGATCACTTGCAGATCTGGATTGGTGACGATCAGCAGGGGCCACAAATAGCTGTTCCAGCCGCCGATGAACATGATGACGACCAGCGCAGTTATCGTGTTTCGGCTGAGCGGCACCAGGACGCGCAGCAAGAATTGCAGCGGCCCCGCGCCATCCAGCTGCGCCGCTTCGGACAGTTCCGGTGTAATGCTGGCGAAATGCTGGCGAAACAGAAATACGCCGGTAGGGCTTGCCACAGCCGGCACTACCAGGGCAGTCCAGGTGTTGCCCCAGCCTAATTCCAGAGCGACCAAGCGGAACAGAGCGATGATCGTCACCTCGCCCGGCACCATCAGCGCAGCGAGGATAAATCCAAATACGAGCGACTTGGCGGGGAAGCGGAAATAGACCAACGCCATGCCACTGAAGATCGACAAGACAACTTTGCCAAGGGTGATCATGGTCGCCACTGCAAAGGTATTGAACATCAGACGGGCGATGTTGCGATCGAGCACCGTCTGCAAATTGAAGCTGAAAGAGTCGCCTGGAATCATCTGCAATCGGAACATCTGGGCATTGTTTTGCGTGCTGACCAGTGCCGCGTAAAACAGGGGAAAGCCCATGAATATCACAGCGATCCACAAGAGGACATGGATATACCAGCGATTGGCGGTGACTAGCTCGCGGAGAAGATGAACCAGCGGCGGTCGATCAACCGCGCGTCGGCGAGTTAAGGCAGTCATGTTAATCAGCCCCGTAGGTGACGCGCCGGCCCATGACGCGGAACTGCACGTAGGTGAGGCCGACCACCACCATGAACAAGACGATGGATTGCGCCGCCGCTTTCCCTATATCGCGGCTTTCAACGCCGACGCGAATGATATCCACGACCAGGTTTGTCGTCGCGTTTACCGGTCCGCCCTCGGTGAGGTTGTCAATAACGGCATAGAGATCGAAAAAGCTGTAATTCAGATTGAGAAACACGACAAAAAAGATGTAGGGAGAAATCATCGGTATGGTCACATTAAGGAAGCGCTTCCAGGCATTGGCGCCATCGATCGCAGCGGCCTCCATCAGTTCCAATGGCACAGCCTGCAGCGCCGCGATATAAATCAGGACGTTGAATCCCAGTTTGTTCCAGGCAGCCGCCGCCACTACCGAGGCGCGCGCCCACCAGGGATCGGACAGAAACGGAACGGGCTCTGCGCCGAAGAGACGCAAAACTTGATTCATGAATCCCGATCCGCCACCGCCCAGCAAGATCGCGAAAACGATGCCGACCACGACACCGGAGATGGCATAAGGCCAGATCATCAGCGTGCGATAAACCGACGCGCCGCGAATCTTCTGTGACGCCAGCAGGGCGATAGACAGTCCCAACACATTCGCGACAATCACAATAAACACAGAGAAAAATAAGCTGTTGCCGAAAACCGCCAGATAGCGAGCGTTTTCGGCATGCCAGACGAAGCCATCGCTCAAGATGTAATAGTGGGCGTCCTGCAAGCGGCTGGCAATCAGACTGGCGAAATTATCCAGGCAATTAAAGGCCGTTTTCGCCACCCCGCGCCGCGCTATCTGTGTACCCAGGAAGAAGTTTTGCGCCGCCGGATAATAGGTGAAAACAACCAGCCCGACGAGGGTCGGCGCCAGGAAAATCCAGGGTGAGAAATCGTAGCCGACGAAGGTGCCCGGCGCCGTGTCCGCCTGCCATACCGTGCCGCTGCGCGCCCGCCAATGATGACGCAGTCTGTCGATCGCCAGTGCGAAGGCCCATGCCACAACGATGACCAGCAGGATCCCAAGGAGCGCCACAGCGTTGACCGTGATCGTCCCCCCCAGAACGCTGATCTTGAAGAACATATGGTGCTCGGGATCGAGGACACAGTACTGCAAGGGGATCATGGTCGCCAGGCTGCCGAGTAAACCGGCAATAGCGCCCAGCGCCATACCGCCCCGCAATCCTCGCCCGCGCCGCTTTAGGATCGCGCCGACAACGAGCGCGCCCAGAGCGGAGGCGAGAATCGTGAATAGGAATGCGGACACCGTCTTGGCACCTCCCTAGCGCCGCTCGGCCAATTCGCTCGAATAGAGCAACGCCGCAGGTGGCGTTCACACAGATTATCGCATGACCAAGACCATGCGCGAACTCTGCTGAACAATGATGAGGTAGGGGATGGGGCGATCGCCCCATCCTCTTAAGCGTTGTCTTGTCTACTATTCCTCGCAAGGCACCAGCAAGTTGTATTCTTCGATTAGCAGGTCGGCCTCCGCCTTCAGGCGATCCAGAGACCCCTGGATATCGGCATCGTTACGGAGGATGTTCTGGAAGACTTCCCGATACATCTGGTAGACCTGCGCGAAGCTGCCGAAGATCGCGCCGGCGGTCTGCGGGGCGCGGGCGGAATTGTTCAATTGGTTGGTGGCAACGGCAAAGGTCGGGTTTTCTTCGAACCAGCCTTCCGCTTCCAGGAAGTCAAAGCCGGACTGCGTAACAGGAATGTAGCCGGTTGACTTGTGCCAGTTGGCGACGTTCTCTGGTTCCAGCAAATACATGAGGAAGGTCAAGGCGCCTTCTTCAACTTCCGGCTCGAGGCCGGCGGTCAAGAGGATCATCCCGCCGCCGATCATGTTGCCGACGTAATCCACATCCTGATTGTAGGGCATGCGATCGGCGCCCACGGTGAAGCCGTTGCCTTCAGCGATTTCCACTCGACTACGGGCGGCGGCGCTGGAGTTCAAATGCAATGCCAATTTGCTGTCAGCCCATTTGATGTCGTACTCGGCCCGTCCATAATCGACCCAATAGCCGGCGTCCTCGAGGCTCTTGTGCCAGGCCAGGTAATCTACTGCCTCCTGACTGTTAAATAGCACCTCGGTGACACAGCCGCCGCCGCGACCGTTCTCGTTGTTGGCCATAAAGGCGCCCTGCATCGCCAGCGCGTTTTCAAAGTACCAGCCGCCTGCGCCGAAATTGATGCAGTCTACATCAGGAAACTTGTCAACGATGATGGCGCAGACTTCGTGGACTTCCGCCCAGGTCGATGGGATGGCTTCGAAATCGTTGACATCTTCGGCCACGCCGGCTTCCACGAGCAGATCCATGTTGCCAAAGACGATCGGCGTCGAGGCATTCCAGGGCAGTTCGTAGTACTCGCCATCCAACTGGAAGAACATCGCAGCGGGGCCAACAATCTCGTCGAGCCGCACGGGTATGCCATTGATTTCGGTACGGCCGGCAATGGCTTCGTGAAGAGGCTTGAAGAAACCGGTATCACGGGGCGCCTGCGTGTTGCTTGAGGTCCCTTGCAGAAGCTCGGGCGGATCGCCCTGTTCCTGCGCCAGCGTGTAGAGATCATATGCGTTGCGGTAGCCATCCAAAACACGCAGTTCCAGATCGTACTGCGGGAAGGCGGCTTCAAAGGCCGGTTCCACCACGTCGGGCAACCAGGTGACGTTGCCCCAAACGTGCCAGAAGCGGATAGTCACGCGGTCGTCATCCTGCGCCAGGGCCAGGGATGAAAACAAGAACAGAATCAAAACAACGAAGATTAACATTCTTTTCATGAGCTTGTCCTTTCAAAATAGGTACTAGAGATTTCTCGAGCGGTAAGGGATCCGGCAACGCCGAATTCCCGACATATATTGTAGACCGGTTATGACTCCATGTGGCTTTGTTGAGGAAATTGGCATATCGACGTACAATATTGCTGAAGTTCTTTGTCATGCATTCATGCCAATTGAAGTTGTACGCAGCGACCCTCCAGGAAGCGGCGCAAAAGAGAACTTCTGCAACAAGCCTGTACGTAAACGTGACCCCATTCACTGTCGCCAGGTAGTTGGGAGCATCTCTTTAGTGCGCGCCAAAAAGAGGTTTCATGACCTTTTCACGAAGACTTAGAGAGATACTTAAGAAGAAAAATTTTACCCAAAGGGAGCTTGCGCGTCGGTTGAGGGTGTCTGAAAGCGGCGTCGCAAACTGGATGAACGGAACCATGCCGTCGGTTTCGAGGCTGGTCGAAATCTGTAGCTTCCTGGACGTGAGCAGCGATTACTTGCTTGGCATGGATGAGCATGGCTGTATCGAGCGCCATGAACATGGTGAGTTTGGCTGGACCACGAATATCCCGGAGCAACTGACTGAAGAATTGAGCGACGAATATCTCCAGGGTATCCAATTCTTCGAGGCAGTCGTACGGGACGGTTTGCGCGAGTCCGAATTAACGGGCCCATATGGACGATTCAAGGGGCAAACCATTGCTGGTCTCGAACGTTCATTCCGCACCGCAGTATTCGCAAACGCGCTGAAGCTGAACAGGATTGGGCGAAATTGGCGGCTGGAAGACGACTTGCTAAAACTTTACTCACCTTCCCTCAAACAAGTTATCGTCGTTGAGCTTCCCAAGGGGCGCGGGAGCAACAAGAGTTGCGTGTCCTCGCACTTGCTGAATATTGAGTTCCTCGCATTTGCCGCTGCTACAGAAGTCTTTCCAACACTTGAAGAGGGCGCGATCGGGATTGGACCCGGCTATACGCTCTATCGCTGCGCCGAGTTGGTTCCGCCCAGCCAACACCAGTACAAAAGCATTAACTGGTCGTCCACCATGGAAGTGAACAACCACCAGCAGGAGGCGGCTTCTGTTTCTTCCAATCTGGCAGTTAAATTGCTGGCTGAACACAATCCGAACACGCGAGCGTTTTACTTACCCTACTTGCCTCCAGAAGAAAGAAACTTGTATGGGGATGATCTCAGCGCGCACCAAACTCAAGCAGCGGCGGCGATAGAAGAATTGCGAGTGGCCAGGGCAATCCTCATGACAGTTGGCGGGGTATCCTCAAGCAACAATCATGATTTGCACGGTCACGCCAAAAGGCGCACCTTCGGCCCAAAATTTCTTCATAGTCTGCACGAACAATTGAAACTGGACAGAAAGGCGGCATCCTTCAGGGGCGAGGTGCTGGGATATATGCTTGGCAGCAATGCTCAAGCCATCGGTGATGCTTCGTTTCAATCGATTCAGGAGCGCAAAGTATATGCCCCCGCGCTCAACCTGCTGCGTGATGTTATCGAACGGAACAACGGCTTTGTCTGGGTCATCGCTACCGGGGATCACAAGAAGACCGCAACGGAAATGGTTGTCAGGAACGGGCTCGCCAACGCGCTGGTGATTGATGAAGAGATCGCCGACTTCCTCATTGATGCCAAGCGAGCGCGCCGAGGCTTAGCGTCATCCCGATAAGGCCGAGGCGCCTGCGCTCTAATCTGGCATACGATCAAAGCTAGGCACGAAGATTGAATTGCACTACATTGTGACCGAGTTCACCCGCATGTCGAGAATCCTCCATGTCGCTCAAAGTCTTGATCGCTTCCTATCTCGAACCCGAACACATCGACCACATCCGCATGGCAGTCCCACAGGTTGAGGTCATCTACCGGCCCGACCTGATCGGCGCGCCGCTATTTCAGGCTCACCATACGGCTGTCATCGAGCGCACTGCCGAACAAGAAGCGGAATGGCGCGCGCTGCTGGCGCAAGCCGACATCCTCTTCGACTTCGACCATACACATCGCGAGGATCTGCCGCAGTTCGCGCATAACCTGAAGTGGATCCAAACAACCAGCGCCGGCATCGGGCAGTTCGTCAAAGCTTACGGCTACGACCGGCAGGGCTGGATTTTCACCAGCGCCAGCGGCGTCCACGCCCGGCCTCTCGCCGAATTCTGCTTGATGGCCATGTTGACCTTCGTCAAAAACTTTACTTTGATGGATGAACAGAAGCGCGCCCGCCATTGGCAACGCTTCAATAATACCGAGCTGCGCGGCATGACCGTTGGCATCCTCGGCTTGGGCAAGATCGGTCGCGACCTGGCGGCTGTCTGCCGGTTTTTCGGTATGCGCATAATCGGCACGCGGCGCGATGCCCGTCGGGCAGTTGATGACGTCGACCTGTTGTTCGCCCCTTCTCAGCTGGACGAGATGCTCCCGCAAGTCGATTT
The DNA here is from genome assembly GCA_026707745.1 of Chloroflexota bacterium. Classification (GTDB taxonomy): domain Bacteria; phylum Chloroflexota; class Anaerolineae; order Aggregatilineales; family Phototrophicaceae; genus UBA6055. The sequence continues at coordinate 26,854 of JAPOWG010000019.1, read as the reverse complement.
TCTGGTCCTGTGCCTGCCGCATACGCCGGAAACGGATGGCTTGCTCAACGCTGAACGGATCGCCATGCTGAAGCCGGGCGCCTATCTGATCAATATCGCGCGTGGCGCTCTGGTCGACCAGGCGGCCTTAATGAACGCGCTTATCGAAGGGCGCCTTGGGGGCGCGGCGCTGGACGTCACCGATCCGGAACCGCTGCCGGCGGACGACCCGCTCTGGGACTTGCCCAACGTCATCATCAGCCATCACTCCGCCAGCACGGCCGATACCGAAAACGGCAAATTGACCGATCTGTTCATCCGCAACCTGCGCCACTTTCTTGCTGACGAGCCGATGGAAAACTTGCTCAACATTGAGTTGATGTATTGATACCGTATAGTTAAACCGCGTGCTGACATGCTCCCGGACATCACGCGGTCACGAACATGGGAGATGCGTCGGATCTTTGCTAGAATCGTGCCGATGCGCTCAAGCGGACTTGGAGCGGTGGGTGAACGCAGGCCAACATACACGCCAGGAGATCATCAGCCAGCCACGGGTATGGGCTGACGCGCTCGGGGTCTTTGAGGCGAAGGAGTCGACATTTTCCAATTTGATCGCCGATGCCGAGCCCGATCACGTTCTCGTCACCGGCTGCGGCTCCACATACTATCTCGCGCTGACCGCCGCGCGCTTGCTGCGCGGAGCCGGCATGGACGCGCAGGCGCACCCGGCCTCGGAATTGCTGCTCTTTCCCGAGTCGATCTATCTCAAAGGGCGAAAATATGCGCTGATTACAGTGTCGCGTTCCGGCGCGACCACGGAAACCCTGCGCGCAGCGGCCGCCTTCAAATCCCGGATCGGCGGTCCGGTCGTCACGGTCACCTGTGATAGTCGCAGCCCGCTGGCGCTTGAGGCCGATCTGGCATTCGCGATCGACAGCGCCGGCGAAAAGAGCGTCGCCCAGACGCGTTCCTTCAGCGGCATGTGCCTTGTCTTGCAACAGATGGCTGCCGCGCTGGTTGGACATGACCGGGCATCGAGCGCCCGGTTGCCGGCGCAGTGCCAGCACCTGTTGGATGGCTTTGGTGGTCTGGCGGAAACGCTCGGTGCCGACCAGGGCATCGAACGCTTTTTCTTTCTGGGTTCGGATGCGCTGTATGGCATCGCCTGCGAAGCCATGCTGAAGATGAAAGAGATGTCCTTGTCCTACAGCGAAGCTTTTCACACGCTGGAGTTCCGTCACGGCCCAATGTCGATGGCCGCTGAAAATGCGCTGGTTGTCGGCTTGATATCGGCGGAATCCGCCCGGCAAGAATTGCAAGTGCTGCGGGAAATGCGCCGGATGGGCGCGGGGACCCTGAGCATCGGATCGCTTGCGACTGACTCGCCGCGTCATATCGCCCTGCCAACTGACCTGACGATCTGGAATTCGCCGGTCCTGTATCTGCCGGTCTTGCAACTCCTGGCCTATCATCGCGCCTTGCATAATGGCCAGAATCCCGATCGGCCGCAGAACCTGAGCGCCGTCGTCTCGCTCGAAGATCTATGAAAAGCGAAATCGAAAAGGATCTTGAACATGTCCGATATCACCTTGTTCCCGCACCCGCAATCGATCGAGAGCAACGAAGGCAGCTTCACCCTCAATGCTGACACGGTGATACATGCGCAGGACGGGTTTCTCGGCGAAATGCTGGCGGACTACCTGCGACCCGCGACTGGTTTCCCGCTCCCGGTCGAGTCGACCGGCGAAGCGGTCAATAGCCGCAATGTCATTGCACTGGTTGGGGAGAAGGACCTGGATTCGCCCGAGGCCTACCGCTTGACGGTGTCGAGCGATGAGGTCGTCCTATCGGCATCCGCGCCGACGGGCTTTATGCATGGATTCCAAACCCTACGTCAATTGCTGCCTCCTCAAATCCTGGGGATGGAACGGGCCGACGGCATCGACTGGAGCATCCCGGCGCTAAGAATCAGCGACGCGCCGGCTTTTGGCTGGCGGGGCTTGCATCTGGACGTCGGGCGTCACATCTTTCCGCTGGCATTCATCAAAAAGTTCATTGACCTGCTGGCCTTTTACAAGTTCAATACCTTCCACTGGCACCTGACAGAAGACCAAGGCTGGCGGATCGAGATCAAGAAATATCCCAAGCTGACTGAAATCGGCGCCTACCGCCAGGAAACCTGCCTGCCCAGGGACCGTCGCAAGTTCGATGGGGTACCCTACGGTGGTTTCTATACACAAGACCAGGTCCGCGAGGCGGTCGCCTATGCCGGCGAGCGGGGCATTACGGTCGTTCCGGAGATCGAATTGCCCGGCCACAGCCTCGCGGCCTTGACCGCCTATCCTGAATTGGGCTGCGTCGGGAAGGACTATCAGGTTCGCACCAGTTGGGGCATTGACGAAAACATCTATTGCGCCGGAAACGATGACGTATTCACATTTCTCAAAGACGTCTTCAGCGAGGTCCTTGAGCTTTTCCCGGGCGAGTTCATCCACGTCGGCGGAGACGAAGCGCCTAAAAAACGCTGGAAGCGTTGCCCGGCTTGTCAGGCGCGTATCAAGGCTGAAGGCTTGAAAGACGAAGATGAGCTGCAAAGCTGGTTCGTCCGCCAGTTTGATAGCTGGCTCGGCGAACGCGGACGTCGCTTGATCGGCTGGGACGAAATCCTCGAAGGCGGCTTGGCGCCAAACGCGACGGTGATGAGTTGGCGCGGCAGCGACGGCGGTATTGAAGCCGCCAATGCCGGCCACGATGTGGTCATGACGCCCACTACCTACTGCTACCTCGACTATTATCAAGCTGAAGACTTCGCAAGCGAACCGCCCGCCCTGCCGCGCTACTTGCCTCTGCGCAAGGTCTATCAGTTTGTGGTCGTGCCCGACGAAATTGCCGACGACAAGAAACATCATATCCTGGGCGGGCAGGGCAATCTCTGGACAGAATACATCCCCACATCGGATCATCTGGAGTATATGGCCTATCCGCGCGCCATCGCTCTGGCAGAGGTGCTGTGGAACGATCCCGAGCAGCGCGACTACGGAACTTTCCTGACGCGCTTGAAGGGACATTTGCCCCGCCTGGATACGCTCGGTGTCAACTATCGGCCGCTGGATGATTAAACGGCAGGAATCCGAGGTCCTCCATGCTCCTCAAGAAAGAAATCGCCCAACAGCCCGCCGTTATACGCCGCTTGCTCGATGAGAGTCAGGCGGCGACGGAAATAGTCGCCGCCGCAATTCGCGAGTTCGACCCGGTATTTGCCTGCATTGCCGCCCGCGGCACATCGGATCATGCCGCCATTTACGCCCAGTATTTGTTCGGCGCGGCCCTGCAAATGCCGGTCATGCTGGCAACGCCTTCTCTGCATACGATCTACGGGAGCCCGGCTGATTTATCAAAGGCGCTGGTGATCGGCATTTCGCAATCGGGCAAGGCGGAAGATGTGCGCGCGGTCTTGAACGACGCGCGGGAACAGGGCGCGCTGACGCTGGCGATTACCAACTACGATGATTCAGCGCTGGCGCAGGGTGCGGCGTATCACCTGCCTCTGCTCGCCGAAGAGGAGTTCAGCGTCGCCGCGACCAAAACCTATACGGCTCAGCTGACCGTGATTGCGATGTTGGCAAGTGCTCTGGCTGACGATGAGGAGATGCGATCTGGTCTCATGCACTTGCCACAGTTGGCGAAAGAATCGCTTGACCTGACCGACGGCATCGCGGACTGGGCGGGGCGTTATCGCGCTATGGATCGGCTCACCGTGCTGGGGCGCGGCTTCAATTACGCCACCGCCTGCGAGATCAGTCTCAAGGTCAAGGAATTGACCTATATCGCCAGCGAAGGCTATAGCGAAGCCGACTTCCGTCATGGACCCATCGCAGTCGTGCAAGGGGGTTATCCTGTTATTCTGGTCGCGCCGCAGGGCAAAGCCTTTGCTACTATGCGGGATATCTCGAACAGGGTGAAAGAAAAGGGCGCGGAAACCCTTGTCATCAGCGACGATGACGACTTGCTGGGAGCAGCGACCAACGCTATGCGCATACCCGCCGCGCCGGAGTGGCTCAGCCCCATTATCGCTGTGATGCCCGGCCAGGTTTTCGCTATGCGCCAGGCGCTTGCGCGAGGATACGAAGTCGACAAGCCACGCGGTCTGTCGAAGGTGACGATTACAGAGTAAATGTCACGCTACCCGTCGGCCGCGAGCAAATTGATCAAGTCGGGTAGATGGCCGATTCGATATTTGACATCGGGCAAAGCTTGCTCCGGCGCCGGGTTCGGACGGTAGTGGCAAAAGTCGATCCCGGCGCTCTGACAACCCGCGTGGTCATGGCCGATCGAATCGCCGACGTAAATGACGTCGCTGGCGGACAGGTCAAGCGCATCCAAAGCCATTGTGAAGATGCGGGCGTCCGGCTTGGCAATGCCGACTTCTTCCGAAATCAGGATTGGGTCGAAGAATTGGCTCAATCCCGCCGCGTCCAGCCTGCCGCGCTGCGAGTCGCTATAGCCGTTGGTGATCAGGCCCAGACGGAAGTGTTTCGACAGATGTCGCAGGGTATCAAGCGCGCCCGGATTTAGCGCGGATGAGCGGCAGAAGTCGCGCCAGTATTTCCGGGCCAGGTCATCCGCCAATGCCGCATCCAGGTTGTAATGCGTTAACAGGTCGCGCAGCGAAGCCTCGAGCACCTGGTCGCGCGAGTATCCCTGGGCGCCGCGCTCTGCCCAGTAGCGGCTGCTGATCGCCGCGAATATCTCGGTAACGCTTGAATAATCATCTCGGAAGCGCCCTGTCTGGCCGGCTTCGTCCAGGCTACGTCGCAAGGCTTCGGATTCGCAGCCGCGCAGGCTGATCAAGGTGTCGTCAAGGTCAAACAAGATCGCTTGATACATGTCGAACTCTTGTCAATTTTCCGGCAGTTCCGCCGCCAATTCCGCAATGCTCTGCTGCCCGATTAGGATCTGTTGCCAGAAGGGATTCTCTTCCTTGGAGAGACCCGCAAACATTTCCAGGGCGGCCGCCGAAACTGTATCCGCCGTGACCTGAAACATTTGCCAAGCCAAGTCCGTCGCTTCTTTGCAAACCGGCATGCTCGTCCACATATATTCACGCCACTTGATTTGCACGACGCTGAACTCCAGCAGATCCTCCGCCGAATTAAACTCAATAGCCAGTTCCGCTATAGCGTTCAACTCGTCCAGCATATCAAAGACAAATCCAGACTCATAATCCGTGCAACTGGGCAAGCTGTAGTCGGAGCTCGCATCCAACGGCGGGAGGTCTTCCTTGGCTGCCAAATCCGACAAGGCAGCGGACAAACGAACAACCAGCGACAGCATATCGAGAGCGTCGGTCCAAACCTCGTTGTCCTCAAGCTGCGCGCCCCCTAGATACAGTCCATGAACGGAGGATATGTCGCCCGCCGCTTGATGCGCGGCGCGCCCAATCTCCAGCGCTTGGCTACAAAGCGGCAAAGCTTCCCACAGATCTTCGCGCCAGGCGATGTATCGCGCGCCATACTCGAGATAATCGCTCACCGTCGAGATACTCTTTGAAAGCTCCGTCAGCTCCACGAATTGGGAAAGATCGTCAGCGAGGCTCGCCAGTTGACTTTCGCTACACGGCGGCAGTTGGTTAGTTCCCCCGGCTGTCGCTGAAGTCTCGCTATCGGACGCTATGGCGGCTTCAAGCGGTCCTAGCAAGGCCTTTATCCGGTTGAAGTCATCCGTGAGTTGCGTGGTATAGGGGTTTTGCGAAAGCGCCACGCCGGCAAATCGGAGGCTCATGTCCGAGACCATGTCACCGGCGGTTCTGCTCAGTAGCCAGCCTATTTCGAACCCGCCATGACAAATAGGCATACTGTCCCAAAGGCGGTTGCGCCACTCCAGGAGTGCCTTGCCCTGCGCCAACAAGTCGCCAATAGTTGTGGAATTGAAAGCCGACTGGGCCAAGACTTCATGCTCCGCTTGCAAGACGATGATTCTCTCGATATCGGCTGTCGAACAGTTCTGCAAGCGACGATCTGCCGGCGCTGTATCCTCTGGCCCTTCGCCGCTCGCGATTAGTTGACTGATTTGCTCGAACTGCTCCCGTACTTGATCCGACTTGTTTTCTTGGAAGAACAGTTTGTCATCGAAAGGGATCGGCGATAGCGATACCCGCGCGTGCGTGAAGAGGGCTGTCGCGGCAATATTGCCTATTTGCTCGCTCATCAAAACGGCGATATCGATTGCTTCGTCGCAAAGAGGCAGTTGCGACCAAAGCCTGTCGCGCCATTCGATTATCTTTGCGCTATAACTAAGTACATCGTTCGTAGAACGATCTGTCAGATCTGTCTCCACATTCAACTGGTCGTATGCCGCTTTCCATCCCTGCGCTGACGACAGCTCGGCAGTGGCGCAGGGCGCTCTGTCGCCATCTTGCCCCTGCGCATAAGAAACGACCAACAGGATTAACATAAGCGGAATGATCAATTGTCGCATTGTCCCCCCTTTCATCGAAATGGTTGTCCCATACTCACATTGTGAGCGCGAACGCCGTCAGATACGGATAACGTTACAGTTTGAAGTATCTCTTCAAACCGGTTAAGTTGCAGCCAATAGATTAGATTTGCGGCGACCGTCCGCAAGGTCTTAAGGCGCTCAGGGACAAGTTCGCGGATCTCGCCTTCTTGCCCCGTCTCGTCCCGCTTGTAGTATCTTTACCAGTGTCCCGCGCGATATCCTCAATTTCGGGCGCGCCGTTCAGCCCGCCTATAGCTCGGAAGCATCATAGACAATCCCGCCAGCGGACGCTCGGCCACGGCCCCGAAGTGTAGACCAACTTGCCCGACTTGCCAAAGATGACAAGTGCCCGGCAACCAGATAGTTGTCTGTCGGCTCTATAGCATCAGCTTTCGTATTTCGCGAGGAAAACGACTGCAGCGGCTTCCTCCAGGCGCGACAAATCGAGTTGGAGTTGGTCTCCGTACACATACTTCTCTCTTTCGATTCGGCCGTGAAAGAGTGTGAACGAAGGGCTGTATCCGGCGCTAAACTGATGCATAAACAAGCCGAGCGCAACCGCTTCCGCGCATAATGGCATGCGCTGCCATAGCGCCTCTCGCCACGCGATCAAAGCCTGGATGTATTCAATCGTGTCTTCTATGGAAAGGACAAAGGGTCGAATGTCCTCTAGTTCGCCGTAAACATATAGGTATTCGTCTATTGCGATCTGCAGATCGTGTTTGGAACAGTCCGGCAATGCCACCGCCCCTTCGCTCCTTGGTTGAGCAATGTTAGGATGCTGCCGATCCTGGACGATGGCGTCTATCCGCGCTTGATCGGAGGGCAATCGCAGGAAGGGATTGTCTTCATCGGATACGCCAGCCAAACGCAAGGCCGCGCGCGCGACGAAATCGCTGTTCAGTTCGATTAGCAGCCAGCGGATCTGCAGCATTTCAGCGCAATAAGGCAGATCCGTCAAATGATCGGCATGCCAGGCGATCTGCCGCTCGGCGAAGCGCAACAGGTCTTCATTTGACTCGATGGCAATTTCCCCCTGCTTTGCATATTCGAGCAAGCCGTCGTAAGCGCTCTGGAATACATCATCGGGGCAAGATGGCAATTCATCGGCTTGCGGCTTCGCAAACGCTTCTTCTTCCAAGGCGAGTTTGTAGCGCCTCTCGACCTCCGCGTTGAACTCGGTCAAGGTCTCCAGTGTGTCTTCCAGGCGCAGGGCAAAAGAATTGTCTGCCGCGGCGCCCGCCAGCGCGAGCCCGGCTTTTACTAGAGCGTCAGTCGCAACCTGCTCCAGGAAGATCGCATGCCACCTCGGGCCACGGCAGTTGGGGACTTTCGCCCACGTTTCCGCGCGCCAAGTCATATGAATTGTGCCGAAATGCGCCAAGTCTGTCGTCGACGAGATGGCGCCGGCTCGCTCCAGGAGAGCTTGATGTTCCGCTGTCATGGCCAGGACTCTCTCTAGGTCTGCCGACGAGCATGACGGTGTTTCGGGTTCCCACAAGCGCCGCCTTTTCTCGCCTTCATCGCTTGCGGCGCCAGCTTCGAGGTCGCGCAGCAGGGTCTCCAGTTCGCTGATGCTGCTCGCGATCCGGTCGTCATAAACATGTTCATCCTCGCCCAGCCCATTTATGCGCATGACGCTGGTGGCGAGTACGTTATCCACCGTTCGGTATGTCTTCCAAACGACGGCTAGCGCCTCTTCACAACTTGCAAGTAGTCGCGTGGATTTGCGCCAGGGTGCCAGAATTAGATCGTAGGCGTAAAGGCCCTTAACTGTGCTTGGGCGCTCAGCGCCGCCCTCGTTAGCCTGCTGCAAGCCGTACAATACGCTGAACAGCATCTGTGTCTCGGTTTCCCCGCAAGCCTCGTACAGGTTGTCCTGCGCCTGCAGCGGCGCGGCCGTCAGCAACGTCACAAGCAAGAGAAGTATCGTTGCAATTCGCATGGGCAGTCCTTTTCTCGTTCCAGGTTGCTTATTGCATACATTATATGACTTGGACGGCTATGCACAAAGGCAAGCCCGGAACGGTCGCCAGTCAAAAGATGAAATCCTGCCTGAAACGGGCTAAGATAATGTCCAGAACGATAGATCTGTGGAGACCCCCTCATGTCAAAGGACCGACTGCAGCGTTTTCAAGCCATACTGGCCGACCAGGCCGATCTCGCCTTTGTTCCCATTTCTTCCGACTTGCAATACCTGACCGGCGTCCCGCGCGATATTCCCAACTACGGGCATAATATCCACCCGGGCGACTGGTTGGAAGGCGCCTGGATCAGTCCGCATCACGCGCCGGTGCTGCCGCTGCCGCGTATGACGGCCGAATTCGGCGGGCTGAATCGTCTGGCTGGCATCGATATTCGCGTGCTGGGCGACTGGGACGAACCCTCGGAGATGGTCAAGGGTATCCTCGATGACTTCAACTTGCCCGAGAACCCGCGTGTGGCCATCAGCGATTTCACCCGTGGCGAGACCGTTTCCAATTTGCAGCCATTGCTGCCGGGCGCGACCTGGCTTTCCGCCACCGACTTGCTGCGTCCCTTGCGCGTCATCAAATCGGAGAGCGATATCGACGAGATGAAGGAAGCCGGGCGCATAACCGAAGCCGCCTTCGCCGATACGCTGACGTCGCTGCGGCTGGGCATGACCGAACTGGAGATCGTTGAAGAGGTCAATTTCCAGTTGCGAAGACACGGCTCGCTGGGCCAGTCCTTCACCACCTCGCTCTACAATTCCGGGCCCGATCATCCCCTGCTCTTCGGTCAGCGCATGGAGAGCTGGCATCGTGCCTTGGATCCGCCGGTTTCGATACTCTTTGATTTCGGCGGCATCTACCAGGGCTGGTGTTACGACTATGGGCGCACGGTCTTTTTCGGCGAGCCGGATGAAGAGGCGCAGCGGGTTTATGACCTGGTGATGGCGTCGCAGGCGGCTGGCATTGCAGCGCTGAAAGCCGGTGAATCGACAACCACAGCGACCGACCGCGCCGCGCGCCAGGTGATTGAAGAGGCCGGTTACGGCGAAGCCTTTCGTCATCGGCTGGGCCACGCCATCGGTATGGATGTGCACGAGCCGCCTTTCTTGACCGAAGGCGACGAGACCCCGCTGGAAGAAGGCATGCTCTTCACCATCGAGCCCAGCATCATGCAGATGAACAACTACTCGGCGCGGGTGGAAGATATCGTCGTGGCACGACCCGGCGGCGGCGAGAAGCTGACGAATGGCTGGCAGGAATTGATCGTGGTGAGTTGATTTTTTCATCTTGTTTCAATGATCCTGTACGGCTTGTCCGATACTCGATTTTTGCTGTGCGTATTGGACGCCGAGACATAGCTGACAGTAACGAACATCACTATTTGGCGAGCCAAGCCACAGAGTACAGACGGGCTATGTAGGGGCGACTCTGTGAGTCGCCCGCATTCCATAATTGCGGATGTTTGGATTAGCCTAGAAAATGGGCAAATGCGACTCTGTTTTCTAGTACCAGACAGCCTGGTAGGGGCGAGCCTTGGCTCGCCCGCCCATCGCCAGTCTTTCGCATGACTTACTTGGTACCACTGAATATCAAAGAGAATCTTGTTAAATTACGTTAGTTTATGTGATTTAACGACAATATTAAGACCCGTGTCTTCTCTAGGTTCTATAGATGTGTCGATTTCCATATCGGGTTCATGAATCACCCAAGAAATTGTCGGGGGCGATCTACCGGGTCGCCCGCAGGAACGCAAAAGGGGAGTGGTTTAGGCTGGAAGTTTAGGCAGTTCTTCAACAGGGACTGATAAGTCGCCCCTGCGGATTTTGCGTGATATGAACTTCCCTCGATATAGTAGACAGGGGAAAACTTGTGCCTCTTTTTCAATAAACCGCGACTTGCGTTAGCCGAACTGGTTTATTATTTTGTGTGAGCGCGCTAGCCCAAATTCGCCGATTACGCGCCGAGCGGCTGTGCTGAATATCAACCCACAATCGTATGCGACTGCTCGCGCATGTATTGCTGCAGGTAGTACCAACTGCCGGAGGCTTTGTTGCTGCCGGTGCTGCCTTTCCAGCCGCCGAAGGATTGATAGCCGGGCCAGGCGCCAGTGGTGGCGCCGGTCGCGCGATTGACGTAGAGCACGCCCGCTTCCATATTGTCCAGGAACCAGTCGACCTCGTCTGGATCTTCGCTGTAAATGCCGGCGGTCAAGCCCAGCGCGACATCGTTGGCGAGCTGTATCGCTTCTTCCTTCCCCGCCACCGCGCGCACGGCGACGATCGGGGCGAACATCTCGTGCTGCCAGAGACGATGACCATCGGGCAGATCCGTCACCACCGTCGGCGCTACAAAGTAGCCTTTGATCCCCTCTAGCGTGCCCCCGCCGATGCGGATATCTCCGTCGCCCATCTCGTCGACATAGCCTTGATAAGCCGCGTAGGCGTCGGCGCTGATAATGGGACCCATGTAGGTATCGAGGGCGGTGGGATCGCCCACCTTGATTTCGGCTGTGAGATCGACCAGCTTCTCGACGAAGGCCTCTTTGACGGAGGCGTCAACATAAACCCGCGAGCAAGCCGAGCATTTCTGCCCGGTCAAGCCGAATGCCGAGCGCATTACGCCCAGCGCCGCTTTGTCGAGATCGGCTTTGGCGGTGACGATAGCGGGGTTCTTGCCGCCCATCTCGGCAATGACCGGTCGGTAGTAGCCGGCGGCGGTTGTGAAGTTCTTGATGAGGCTCATGCCGACTTCGTAGCTGCCTGTGAAGGTCAAGCCGGCCAGGTCGGGATTGGCGGTCAGCGTCTTGCCGGGCGCATCGCCGCCAAAAACGACATTAAAGACGCCCTTGGGCAGCCCGGCGTCCGCCATGCACTGGGCGATCATATAGGCGGTGAGCGAGCCTTCGGCAGCCGGCTTGAGCACAACGGTATTGCCGGCGATCAGCGCCGCGCCGCTGGGACCGCCCGTTAGCGCCGCCGGAAAATTGAAGGGTCCGATCACACCCCAAACGCCATAGGGCTTGAGCACGCTGCGGTTGTAGTGCTGGTCGGTCTCGCTGAGCAACTGACGGTCGAAGCCCTGATTGTCGTGTATGGCGTCGACGCAATAGCGGATCAGGTCGGCACTTTCTTCGACATCGCCGACGGCCTCTAGGCGGTTCTTGCCGATCTCCATGCTGACGACGGCGGAGATCTCGAACAGGCGCTCGCTGATAAGATCGGCTACCCGGTTGAGCAGGTCAGCCCGTTCAGCCCAAGGGGTATCGCGCCAGCCCGGGAAAGCCGCCTTTGCCGCGGCCACCGCTCGCTCGACATGCGCGTCCCCCGCGCGGGCGAAATCGCCCAGAACCCAGTCAGTATTGATCGGCGAGCGATTTTGGAAAACCCCGTCGCCCGCAATCCATTCGCCGTCGATATACATTCCATAGGACTTGCCCAGGTTGGCTTTGAGTTCGGCGACATCTTCATCGAAGTATTCGTGCAGAAGCGGGTCGGGGCTGCCCAAGGTCGAATAGGTCACCTTTATATGCTTGCGTTGCTTTGCCATCAGTTCTTCTCCTCAAGTTGCAAATGCCCCCCGGACAGTTTATCTACATGGTACTCGAATCCAGTTGATGACGCGCCCTGCTTGGATAAAATAAACAAGCGACGGGGCAATTCGCGATCAGGTCAAGTCGTCGCTGTCCATAGTGCGCTTTTTGATGCGCTCGACGCGCATGATCAGGCGCTCGTCCACATCCGGGCAGGCGGCGACGGAATCGTATGTGAGCCAGTCGTTCTCGGCCAATTCGCGCTGTTTGGCCGCCAGCAGCGGCAAAACAGCGGACAGCGCATAGATGCAGAAGTGCTTGCCTGCCGGGATGCGCAACTTCGAGCTTTCGGTCAATTCAAAATAGTCGCCGACAGCCATACCACAGACGGATCGCCCTTCAATCCGCTCGACAGTAACGCGCAGGTCATAGAGTTCAAATGGACGGCTCATGCGGCGCCTCGCAAGGGCTTGATGATTATTCGGGAATCAACTTTGCAAGAGAGCAAGACAAGCATCGCGCACGATAATCTCCTCGCCCGGGTTAAGCGTCATCGGATTGAGACGAAATCGGGTCTCATCGACTTCAAAGACCGAGATTGCCGGATCGCCCTCCAGGAAGGCGGCAACCAACTCGCTGGCTGACCTGCCCAGCGTCCCCGGATCGACTGTGATCAGGCACCAGGGCAAGGGCTGATTGGCTTCGTTGGGATAGTCACGCTCGGCGCTAATGCCCGGCAGCGGATTCAAGGCGTCGCGCCACATTCGCACGCAGTCTTCACAGTATGCCTCGCGGGCGGCGTGGTCCATGTTCAGATAGCGCTCGACAGCCGCCAGCACGCCCATCATCTCTTCTTTGCCGACTTTCAAGGGACGTCCAAGTCCGTGGTTGGGCACGCTGATGACACGGATCGATTCGATCATGTCCCGGCGGCCCAGCATCAAGCCCGTGGGCTGCGGCCCGCGCAGGTCCTTGCCGCCGCTGAACAGCGCAAGCGCCGCGCCCATCCCTGTGAAGCGCCAGAGGTTCTCGGGCGGCGGCAGTTGCGCCGCCGCGTCCACAACAACCGGCAGGTCATGCTCCTTCGCGATAGCGATGACCTCTTGCAAGGGTGTATCGGCCTCCCCGACCAACCGCCCCTCGAACCAGAATATGCAGGCGGTCTTTTCGTTGATCGCGTCTCGCAGCGCCCTCGGCGTGGGATCAATCTCGACGAAGCGCATGCCGGTCTGTTGCACTGCGAAATCGTATCCGTTGCGCTGATTGCGGTGGACGATGGCTTCGTTCTTGAGCGACGCGATCTGTGGAAAATCCATCCCGACTTCGGGATGATGGTACAAGACGCAGGCGGTCGCCGCCAACATCACCCCGGCGGCGGCGCCGGAGGTGACATAGGCGGCTTCGTTCCTGGTGAGTTCGGCGATGCGCTCGCCCACTCTGCGCTGTAAAAGTGGCAAATCGACGAAGGAGTTGGCGGCCTCGTTCATGGCTCGCAGCACTTCCGGCGGCATCAGCGAACCGCCGAGCTTGGTCAAGGTAGCGTTGGCATTGATAACCGGGCGAATGCCCAGGGCGTCGTAATTGCTCATGCTAGACAATTTCCTTCGGATAGCGGATTTCCCAATACGATGGCGGCGCGTCTTCCCAAGTGGGCGCGCAGCGACCGTTAAGGTCATAAACGATCTCGCCGGCGCGCAAGGTCATTTCACAGCTCAGTTTGCGACTTCCGTTCATGCGCGCCTGACCGCAATCTACATAGCCGAATTCGCCCTCGTGCTGCTTTAGGATCGCGATATCAGCTTCGGCGCCGACGCTCAGATGTCCGAGCTCCGGATGACCGATCTCCTGGGCAGGGGTCACGGTGGAGCGATAAATGACCTCGGCCAGCGGCATGCCCATACACAGCAGTTTGGACATCGTCGTCAGCATATCATGCACCACGCCGTTGACATTGCCGATGTGCAAGTCGGTACTGATGGAATCGGGACCGAAGCCGCCTTGAAAGGCGGGGATGGCTTGGCGGAACCAAAAGCTGCCCGCGCCATGCCCCAGATCGAAGACAATGCCGCGTTCCCGCGCCTCGAACATGAAATCGGCCGGTTCGTTCTTGTCATTCAAGATCGGGAATTGCTGAGCGTAAACATGGGTGTGGATATCGCCGGGCTGCATTTTCCCCAACAGTTCTTGATAGGTCCGTCCCGGGCGATGCCAGAAATCGACCATCAGTGGTTTTTCGCAGATGGCGGAGGCTTCCAGGGCGCGGTCGACGGCGGCCCAGGGCGGGTGCGCTTCGTCGAAAGGTTGCGATACCCAGTAGTGCGCGGTCTTGATGCCAACGCAGTCTTCAGGATAGGCAAGTACGATCGAGGCGGCTAATTCCGGATCCATCTCCCCGATGTCTTGTTCGAAGGGTCCCACCATGCCCGACTTGACAATGTTGATATACGCGTAAATGCGCGTCTTTGCCCGGTCGATGACCGTCCGTTTGAAGTGCAGGAAATGCTTGGCGCCGGCGGTGCCGGTATCAACGACCGTGGTAACGCCGGAGCGAAAGCAATGATGATCGGCGATTATGCTCAGGGTCTCGGGTTCGCGCGTGTGATAAACGTGGACGTGCATGTCGATCAAGCCGGGTGCGACGATGAGTCCGGCGACGTCGATGCTTTGCGCCGCTTGCCCGCTGGGGATGTCTTGGGCAACTTGGGCGATTCTGCCGTCGCTGATCGCGACATCCCTTGCCGCGTCGAGCCCGTTCCTTGGGTCGATGAGACGGCCGTTTCTGAGCAGCAAATCGTATTGTGTCACGGGAACGATCCTTGTCGCTGGTTGTGAACTGCGGGTTACACCCGGCTCATGTTTAACACAGGTTGCAGAAAATCACCACTACGCGCGCTAGTGTATCCTTTACCGTTGAAATACTTTTGACCGCCTGTCAGGCGATTGTTCTTCTCTATTTCGACCAAATAAGAATACACGCCTTATGCTCGAGGCATCGAGAAGGTTGTGGTCGTTCTGCCGGTGGAAAATATGTTATGCTCATGCCAGCCGGAAGCTTGCGTGGAGAGTTGAAGATGGGCGAATTCAGAGATCAGGTTGCGATTATCACCGGCGCCTCGGGGCTACTCGCTTCGGGTATCGTGCCGATCTTTCGCGCGGGCGGCGCATCGCTGGTTTTGACCTGTGGGGACGATCGACTGTATCAGCGTTTTCCGGACCTGGTGGATGATCGGGCGCATCTGTGCTTCCCGGCAGCCGACTTATCTGATGCCGAGACGGTCGACGGCTTGCTTGGGGCGGCACTCGAGCGTTTTGCTCGCATTGATATTCTGGTGAACATCGTTGGCGGCTGGGACGCCGGAAAGCCTGTGCACGAAATGAGCGTTGAAACCTGGGAAAGTATGCTGCGGTTGAATTCGACGATTGCTTTCTTAATGAGCCGGGCAGCGATCCCGACCATGTTGAAGGGGGGCAGCGGCAAGATCATAAATATTGGCGCCCGCCCGGGACTGCGCTCGAGCGGGAACGACGCCGCCTATGCAGCCTCAAAAGCGGCCCTGCTCCGCCTGACGGAGAGCATGTCCGAAGAGTACAAGCGGCGCGGAATCCGCGTGAACGCGGTGCTGCCCTCGGCCATCGTCACCGAAGAGCAATTGGCGGCGGATCCGCATTCGGGCGTTACGCCCGCTCAGCTCGGTAAACTGATCGCCTTTCTCGCTTCCGATGCGGGCAGTGTCATCAGCGGCGCCGCCATCCCCGCTTATGGTACGAAGTTTTAACACGCCATCTGCGGATTAAGCCTGAAGACAAGACAGGTTTGGAGTGGCCGGTACAGCAGCGACAGGTCGGCCAAGGCTGACCCCTGCAACTAGAACTTAGCTCGAAATCTGTAAGGATTGTCTGGTAGAGAAAATTGTACCTAATACAAACCAGAACATCACCGAAACGATACAAGACAAATGGTCAATCCTTGCGCAAGACAACAGAATAGGACGATATACGAAATAGTTAGCTCCCCTTCCTCCAATGCATTGGGGATTCCGCCCCCCGTTGAGCGGGGGGACCGAAGGGGGCAGGCCGGGGGATGGGGGTAGTAAAGGCGGCATTTGGTCGGAGTGCCGGGCAAGCCTTGTAAAGGCGACCAACTTGGTCGCCCGAAAATCACTGAAATAAATTTGGGTTTTGCGGCGATATCGCGCCTCAGCGGCTTAAGCGGGCGGAGCAAAACCGCCAACGCTTTTTAGTCAAAGCCCCAGCGCTGCATCCTCGCCAAAATATCGCGCAAATGCTCGTAGCGCTTGCGCCGCTCGGCGACGGTCAGCTTGTTCCATTTCTTGCGCGTCATTTCTCGATCAATGCGACGCAGATTGCGCTCGAAGGGAGTATCTTGATTTTCTTGCAGCGCCGGAAAATCCGACAGTTCTCGTCTGAGCCGACTGATTGACCAAGGCCGAGACAAGCCGGTTTCGCGATTGATGTCGCCGTCAGCGGCTTTGCCGAGCCAGCGACCTTGCTCCGCCGTTTCAAGATGAGCCACCAACTTGTGATGTCCAAATGACAGTTTGTCGGTACGTACCGAAAATTGCACATTCCGCGCGACGTAGCGGTAGTCGTAGAGCGTCTTCACCTCGTAATTAAGCGCCTTGGCGATTTCTTCATGCTGTCCCCACTGCTTCGTTTCACCTTGTAAGAGCCAGTCCCCAATCAGCCACTGAATGGAATGATCCAGCCGAAACAGCAATTGGCCCAGCAGCTCCCAATTCCGCTTGTTCCCGGGCAGGCTGGCGGGGTCGATGCCCAGCCCCGTCAGGCGATACTCGTAGGCGCGGATGGAACCGTCGCCGCCCACCGCGACCTCCGCCGCAGCCAGGTTCGTCGCTTCGATATCCCCGAACCACTGATTGACCGCTTCGCTGCCGGACGCGCCAAAAGTAGCGTTCGCAACCTCTTCGTAGGGAAGGCGCGGCAGGTCCTCCAGCTTCGGCAGCGCCGCTTTCGAACGATCACGATTTCGTCGGCTTGACATCTTTGATTGCCTCCAGGAATTTCTTGAGCAAGTTCCAGCCATGCCGGGCGGACGGCGACCCGGGCGCATAATTCCAGATGGTGCGGTGCACGCGGCTGCTTTCGGTCCAAATGGTCGATTGCGGAATCGGGTCCCAGACCAGATCCCCGTAGGTCTCTTGCAGTTCTTCCAGATTGTCCCGATGTTCAAGCGTGCCATGACGATAGATGTTCGGCAGAATGCCCAGGTTGGCGATGGGCGCAAAATTGAATTGACTGCGGTAGCGCTCGTTCTCTTGACGATGCATGAAGCTGTTCTGCAATCCGCGAAAACTGAGGTATTCGCATTTCGTCGGATACAGAATCGCATCGGTCGCCAAATAGATCGCGCCATGCAGCAGCGACGGCGTCGGCGAGGTATCGACAATCACAAAATCGACGGTGTCTTTCAGTTCGGTGAAGCGGCGGACGAATGCCAGCGCATCCTTCGAATTGCTAGCGATACTTTGCGTTTCTACATTCGACGGCAACAGGAAGAGCTGACCTTTCACCTCGCGCCTTGGATACTCGTATATCTCCGGATTGACAAAGCGCAGGACATCCCGAAAGGGCTTGTTGCGTACGATCAGATCATAAAGCCCGGGAGCTTGTTCGAAACCCATAGTCTCCGTCAAAGATCCCTGCGCGTCAGCATCTACCGCGACTACGCGAAAGCCGGCGACCGCCAACCCGGCTGCCGCGTGAAAGGCGATAGTCGTCTTGCCAACACCGCCTTTTTCATTGAGAAGCGTGACGATTCTCACAGAGGGCAAGCCTAAATCTCAATTGAGCAATACGCAAATTATCCAGGTTAATTTCGCTATTTGATTTTACAGTATAAATCATAATAGGATCAGCATAGATTCGCCGCAACAGCCGCTCGGCGCGTAACCGGCGAAAAGGACTCCCGTGCTCACGGAAGATAATGAACGCAACCTACGCCGGGCAACTCGCCCTGGAGTCGTCCCTACAATATCCTCACCCTAGGCCACGCGTTGCGGGTTTGGCCGCTGCCAGTTCGCTGGTTCGGGCGCAGCGACGCTCCCCTTCTCCCCTTGTGGGAGAAGGGGTTGGGGGATGAGGGGTTACGAACTGCGCCTGACCACAATCTCCGCCAGCGGTTTTTTCTCGATGACCGGCACCTTGGCATCCTCCGCAGGATACCCGACCGGGATCAGAACATAGGGCCTTTCATTGGGCGGTCGCTCCAGTATCTCGCGTAGGAATTGCATGGGGCTGGGCGTATGCGTCAATGTAGCCAGCCCGGCAATGTGCAGGGCGCTCAACAGGAAGCCGACGGCGATGCCAACGGATTCCTCGCTGTAATAGTGTTTCACTCTCCCTTCCTCGCCCGTCGCTTCATCCAACGTGACGCCATAGGCTTGTCGGAAGACCACAATCAAATACGGCGCGTCTTCGATATGCGGCTTGTGCCAGTCCGTGCCCAGATGCGCCAGGGCATCCAGCCATTCCTGGCTCATACGTCTTTCGTAGCTCTCTTTCTCTTCCGCTTCCGCGGCGATGCGAATCGCGCGTTTCACCGCCGGATCGCTGACGACGACAAAGGTCCAGGGCTGTTGATTGGCGCCGGACGGGGCCGAGCCCGCGACCTTGAGCGCGTTGTCGATCAATTCATAAGGAACCGTCCGCGAGGAGAAATCGCGCACCGTTCGCCGCGTCAGCATCCGCTGCGTATACGTCCGCGAGCGTCGCAATTGCTCGTCGACATCCATCGTTTCGAAGTTCAAGCTCTCAAATCGCGCCTTGATCGTCATGGCAGACACTTTCTAACCTACAACTGGGAATCAGAAGACATCCAGGTCATTTGCGCTGACCACCGGTCCTGCATAACGTGCCCTGATCTCGCTGACAAGATCGGCCGCCGTCCTCCCCCAAAAAAGCTGATGATAAAGAACCAGCAGACCCGGGCGAATCGCCTTTGCCAAGTCCGCCAATTCCTCTGTTGAGGTATGCGCGCGGCTGTGATAAGCCTGCCAGGCGGGCGGACGGCCGCGAAACTGCGCCGACGAATACACCTCGTGTACCAGGATATCGGTGGCCCCCGCCCAATCCGCGAATCCTGATACGGGCTTGGTATCGCCCGAAACGACGATCGTCTTGTCCGGCGTGACGAACTTGAAACTGAACGCCTCCATATCACCGTGATCCGCCCGGGTAGCGTGAACCCGCACGCGATCATCCTGGTAAACCAGTCCGGCCTCAACCGCCCTGACATCTGCCATGAATCCCTCGGGCGACGCCGGATGCGCCCTTAAATGCTCGCGAGTATTGACCCGGTAGGCGGCTTGAATATGCTCGATCATATCCTTCAAGCCCTGCGGACCGTAAGCGATGACCTTCTCGTCTCGACCGTGTATCCAGGGCGTGAAGAGCAGATCCGGCAATCCAACAGTGTGATCGGCATGCAGATGCGTCACGAACAAGCGCCTCAGGTCGACCGTCGACCAATTGATGATCCCCGCCGCCTTCGCTTCCACAGCGCGTTGCACCACGCCGTGACCGCAATCGACCAGATAGGGACGATCGTCCACGGCAATGGCCAGGCCCGAACCCGCGCGTTCGGCTTCGGCATTGGGTGTACCGCTGCCCAGCACGACCAGCTGCGTCCGGCTCATGACAGCCAGCGCCGCCGCAGATAATGAATCTTCTCCATCAGGTGATCCGGCCCGCCGCCCTCGTGATCATTGTAATAATAGACCTTGATCTCCTTCGGACCCGAGACATGGTTGTACGAGGCGAAAACGGTCGAGGCCGGGCAGATCGTATCCATCACGCCCACGGAATAGAGCGCTTCCGCTTGCATGCGCGCGGCGAAGTTCATGCCGTCAAAATAGCTGAGCGTCTCGAAAACCCGGTCAATCTTCTCGCGGTGAATCTTGAGATAGCGCGCGATCTCCGGATACGGATCGCGCGGCGTGATCTCCACAGCGCGCCGAAAATTGGACAGGAAGGGCACATCGGGCATGCAGATCGCTACATCCGGCATCAGTCCCGCCGTCGACACCGACAACGCCCCGCCCTGGCTGCCGCCGGTCACCGCAATGCGCGCCGGGTCGACCTCGTCGCGGCTGCGTATGGCGTCCACCGCTCGCACAGCGTCAACGTATACGCGGCGATAATAATAGGTCTGGGGATCCAGGATGCCCTGCGTCATGAAACCGGGCGTGTAAGGATTTGCGCCATTGGGCATATCGGGCGTATCCCCGCGTAGATAGGCGCTGCCCTGACCGCGCGTATCCATCACCAGATAAGCGAAACCCGCCGATGGAAAAGCCAGCCAATCCACCGGAAAACTCCGCCCGCCGCCGTATCCGATATATTCGACCACGCCGGGCAGCCGACCCCGCGCCCCGCGCGGCAGCATATACCAGCCTTTGATGCGGTCGCCCTTGAATCCCGAGAAAGTCACGTCAAAGACATCCAGCGTCTCCAAACCGGCATCGACCGCTTCAAAGACGGCCTCCAAATCGTGAGCGCGCGCCTCTTCCAAACTCCCCGCCCAAAAAGCGTCGAAATCCGCCGGTTCCTCGCGCGCGGGACGATAAACCCGCATCTCTTCCAGCGACATGTCCAACAAAGGCATCATCCCTCTCCTTTGATCGCATTCCATTGATCAGACGATTATAGCGACACCTGAGCGTATCTGCCCCGACCGATTCGGGAGGCGAATCCCGGCAGTGTATCCTATTCAGTTGAAATAGAGAACAACAGCCACCTTACAACCAATAGGGGCGAGCTATCAGCTCGCCCGATTCTACATTCGCAAATGCGGCTGCGGGCAACCAGATTGGTCACCCGAAACACATCCCTCTGTGCCGGCGGTCAGTGTCTACGCGCCCCTTAGTAGTTCCATGTAAGTCATGCGAAACAATTGCACTTATTGTGAGAATTATGAATCTAATCCAAATCCCGGCAACAGCGCTCCCCCTCTCCCCTTGTGGGAGAGGGGGCTGGGGGGTGAGGGGTTGGTCCCGCGTGTCGCGTTTTCGCATAACTTACCTGCAACTACTTCTGCGCCTCTTTTTTCATAAAGCACGATTTGCGGTAGCCGAGCCGTTTTATTGTTTTCTGTGACCGCGGTAGCCCAAATTCGCCGGTTACGCGCCGAGCGGCTGTGCTGAATCTCCCCGCATAAAGAACACTTGTACAATACTAGAATCTATGTTCTAATACACTCTTGAATACGGAGATTGCGCAAACTTATGCCGAAGACACCCAAGATCTTACATCTCGACCTCCATGATCGGCGATCAGTGTCGCAAGGCAGTGTATACGCGACCTGCGCGCCTTGATAAGCGAATCGTCGCCGCAAATTGCCAAACTGCCGAAAAAACATTTTTTCCGGCGGCATGCCGGCAATCTGCTGCCCGCAGATATGGCGACGTATGCGCTTCGCAAAGCGGAATGTATAATCTCCTATCCGCTGCTGGATATATCGACATGAATAACGAAACGGACAAATCGCAGTTGCTGGACCAGCGCTACTACCTGGACGAGGTCTATCCCCGCTTGAGCCTCCCGCTGTCGGATGCCTATCCTCTGGTCCGTCTTGACAGAACGGCGGGTTACCATTGCCTGGGCTCGCACCCGCTGCTGCTGCTGGTGGCATTGACCGGCACGGGCAAATCGACGACCTTGGCCTGCTTGCGGCGTATCTTGGGACCGTCGAGCCTGGGATGGATTCCCTCGCGCCGCGAACTGGCGGACTGGATCGCCCTGCCGATGATGCAAACGCTGAAGGGCGAAGAATTGCATCGGGTCGATGATCGCCCCCGGCGCTTTGCCTATACCAGATCATTTGCCGAGCACGTGCCCGGCGGCATGGCGGCGGTCTTTTCCTGGCTGTACCTGGCCGATAGCTTTAGCGGCCTGGTCATTGCCGAAGGCATCCGCGGCGACAACGAGATTCGCCATGCCCTGACGCGCTTCCCCGCCTGGCGCGTCGTCGAGTTGACCCTGCATCCCTTGACGCGGCTGCGCCGCTTGAGCGGACGGCGCGACCGCTTCGATCGCGCCGCCGGCGCTGCCGATCTGTCCTTCCTGCCCTGCGAACTGCGCGATCAAGCGGGAGCGCTGCTGGCGGCGGGCGAGATCAGCGCGGAGGCGATAGCGATCATGGCGGCGGAAGCCGACAATTATGGATTGCGTCCATTCGCGGAGGGCGATCAATATCCCAATTATCATCGTATAGCCGTGGACGAACGGAGCCCGGACGAGGTCGCGCGGGAAGTGGCGGAGATTGTGGAAGCGATTGCGAATGCTCACGGTTAGAGACATAAAGGCCCTGCCCTTTGAAGTGCCGTTGAAGCAATCCTTGAAGTGGGGCCGGTCGGACGAGTTGCGGGCGCTGGAGCACGTATTGATTCGCGTCGAATTGTCGGACGGCAGCATCGGCATCGCCGAAGCCACGCCCCGCCCCAGCATCTATGGCGAGACGCAAGCCTCGATCGTCGCTATCGTGGAAAGTCACCTGGCGCCGCTGCTGGAAGGCGCGGCTTTGGACTCCTTTCAATGCGTCGCCGATATCAGCGCCCGCATGGACCTGATCAAGAACAACAATACAGCCAAGGGCGCGGCCGACATGGCGCTGCACCAGGCCCTTTGCCGCGCCACCGGCACCACGCTGGCGGGGCATCTGGGCGCTGCGCGCGAACGCATCCGGCTCAGTTATATCGTGAGTACCGGCGAGGCGGACGCGGTCCTGGCCGATGTAGAGGGCGCCTATCGCTTTGGCTTGCGCGTCTTCAAAGTGAAAATCGGCAAGGATATCGCGGCGGAAACCGAGACCATTCGGGAGCTTGTCAAGCGTTTCCCGGGGGCTCAATTCTATGTCGATGCCAATCAGACGCTGGACGAAGACGGCGCGCCGGGCATATTGAATGCGCTATACGACTTGGGACTAATCTATTGTGAAGAGGCGCTGCCGGTGGAGCGCATCCGCGCGCGCCGGGCCTTGCGGGGGGAAAGCCGAATGCCAATCGTCGCCGACGACTCGGCATTTACGCCGCAGGATCTAGGGCGAGAGCTGGCATTCGATACCTTTGACATCCTCAATATCAAGACGGCGCGCACCGGTTTCTCACAATCGATGACGATGAAGGAGATCAGCGCGCAAGCGGGCAAAGGGCTGATGGTGGGTTCCCAGGCCAGTTCGCTGCTGGGTTGCTTGCATGCCGCCGCATTTGCGGCGCAGACGGCTGTAAACTGCGCCAGCGAATGCAGCTTTTTCTTGAAAACCGACGCGGATTTGTCCCTCGCGCCAACCATCAAGGATGGCTGGCTGTCCCTGACGGAGGCGGAATCGGCACTGGAGGGACTCATCAACGCCTCGATTTGACACTGCCGAAGCAGCCCGACGCCGCGGCGTCGATCGAATACTCGAAGAGAATGAGGAGATTAAGTTATGAAAATTCTAATTATGACGGATATGGAAGGCGTCAGCGGCATCGTCGCCTGGAGCCAGGTCAATGGCGGCGCGCCCATGTATGAAGAGGGCCGCAAGCTCTATACCGAGGAAATCAATGCGGCCGTGCGCGGCGCCAAACGAGCCGGCGCGGAGGAAATCGTGGTGGTCGACTGCCATGGCGCCGGCGGCGACTGGTCCTTCAATTCCCTGGTCCCGGAACTGCTCGATGTCAACTGCACCTGGGTCGCGCATCATGCCTGGTCGCGCTATACCGAATTGCTCGAAGAGGGCGCCGACGCCTGCCTGCTGGTCGGCATGCACGCCCGCAACAACACGGCGGATGGCGTCATGTGCCACACGATCTCGACGGTCAAATGGCACAATCTCTGGTTCAATGACGATCTGGTTGGCGAAGTCGGCGTCAACGCCGCGCTCTGCGGCCATTACGGCTGTCCGGTCCTGCTCGTCACCGGGGACGAGGCAGTCTGCCGCGAAGCGACCGCGCTTCTGGGCCAGGGACTGACGACCGTCGCCGTGAAAAAGGGCTTGAGCAGGTACTCCGCGCGACAGATCCCGCCAGTGCGCGCCCGTGAGATGATCGAGGAGGGCGCTTTCCGCGCCTTGAGGGACCTGAATGCCGTTGCGCCCTACCTGCCGGCCTCCCCCGTGACCATCACTGTTGAGGTTGACCAGGTCGAAAAGATGGAGGAATTCCGCGGCCGCGCGGGTGTAGAACTGGATCGCGATTTGCAGAAGGTATACAGCCGCGCCCAAAACTGGATGGCCGCCTGGGACCAAATCTGGCACTGGTGACGCCAGCTAGAGCCGCTCGGCGGCGAAAAAGTTGGCCGTACTCACGTAATAGAGCAAGCCTTCTTGTCGCACGAGCGCCGCAGTTTACTAAACTAGGTTGTATTGCTTGACCAGGCTGGCGATCTGCTTCTCGGTTTGCTCGAGCAGCCGACGCGTCATTGCCAGGCCGGACTTCTGCCCTTTGTCTTCCATCGTGTCGATCTTGTGACGCAGCTTTTCCGCAGCGCTAAACAGCTGACGCAGCTTGTCGGCGCTTTCTTCGGGCAAGCCGGACAAGTCGGGCGGCTCAGCGATCGCCGCGGGGGATTTCGTTGACTTGCCCCCTGTGGAGCCTCTGGCGGCTTGCTCCCCGCTCTTCGTGCCCGCTTGGCTCCCCTTTTGGCGCTTCTGGCTTTCCAGGGCCTTGGTGGAAACGCCGGTGGACAACACGGTGATTCCCCCAAGTTGCGGGTCATAGACGGCGCTGCCTTCGACGATGAGCATATCTTCTTCGTTTTCCAGCGGCTTCTCCACCTTGCGCCAATGTCGCAGTCCCATGAAAACGTAGTATTTGGTGACATCCCGGACGGCGTCGAAGGGCGGCACGCCCTTTGGGTAGGGAGGCGCTTTGACCTCGCGCTGTTCGATCACGGTCATGACGCTGCTGCCTTCGATACGCAGCGCGCCGGGACGACCGATCAAGGTCACCGTCAGGTTATTGATTTGGCCGGGCTGCTCGCGCAGCGCTGCCATGTGCGCGGCCCGCTCTCCCCAATCGATACCAGGCGGCATGATGGCGCCGTCGCCGTGTTTGCCGAAATTGGGGAAGATCCGCGCGCGCAACTCCGGGTCCATCTGGCCTTTCGCCAGGAAGAAAAATACGCCGCCTTTGCTGCGCCGCCGCTTTTTGTCCTGGGTCAAGAGCCCGCCTGCGGCTTCTGTCGCTTCGGTTTCCGCCAGGATCTTCTCGACAAAGACCCAGCCACATTTCTCGATCATCTGAGCGATCTGTCGGATGGGCTTGCCACCCTTTTCGCCCAGTTTTTCGCCGATTTGCCTTGCCAGCTTCTCGATCTCGTCTACGGGAATCGCCGGCTCCGCAGCCTCTTCGTTTTGGGGATTTACACTTAAGTTCTGGTCTGATTGCACCTGTCACCGGCCTTCGCATGGACGCGGACGGCAGCAATAGCTCCTGTCCGGTTCATCTTGGCATCACCATAAGTAGTCTACGGGCAAACACCGCTAAAGACAATATTGCCCTCAACTGCATGGCCGCCGCGCCTAGGTAGCTATCAAGGTGAATGCCCATCCCAAGACCAGCAGCAGGCCGAATTGCCCGTGCAGTTTGGCGGTGCGTCCCTGTGCCTGGTGCAAAAGCGGCACTGCGCGACTGCTGTTGAAGATGCGGATGAGGCGAATGGCCTCGGGCAAGGTGATCAGAGTCAAGAGCGTGGCTGGGGGCAGAAGGCCCGCGACCATCACCAGCCCCTGCGCGACATAGGCGCCCAACACCAGGAAGATGTATTCGGCGCGGGCGAAGCGGATGCCGAAGATGACAGCCAGCGTGTGTTTCTTGACGGCGCGGTCGGCATCCATATCGCGGATGTTGTTCGCGTGCAGGATGGCGGCGACCATCAAAGCGATCGGCAAGGAAATCAGGCAGAGCTCGCTAATGCGGGCCTCTGTGACAGCGGGCGACATCACGTAATAGGCGCCGACAACGATGGCGGGACCCATGAAGACGGCGACGGCGATCTCTCCCAAACCGTGATAGGCCAGCGGAAAGGGACCGGCCGTATAGCCGATCGCCACCAGCACGCCGCCAATGCCGATGATCCAAAGCAGGGGACCGCTCATCGCCAGCAGGAACAGGCCAATCAGGCATCCGGCCAGCGTCGTGACAATGGCGCCATTGCGGACGCTGGCAGGCGCGAGGATCTTGTTCTTGATCGTCATGCCTTGACCGGCTTGCTTGAGCCGGTCGGCCCCGCGTCGGAAGTCCATGTACTCGTTGATCAAGTTGGCGGCGCTTTGCAGCAAAAGCGTACCGATCAGCGCCAACAAGAAAACCGGCGCGTCAAAGGCGCTGTCGCCCAGCGCTGCGATGCCGGCCAGGCCCATCGGCACATAGGTAGCGGTGAAGACGCGCGGGCGGAGCGCTTGGTACCAGGCTTGCGCGGTTGCTCGCTGCATGTCCATTCCATCCAGGCTATGCCGAACCCCCTCAAGTATAAGGGATTGAGCCGCCATTGGCAGGTCTAGCACTTAGACGTCGACGATGAGTTCCCGCGCTGGCGTGTATGATCGATTGCTGGAGCCTCATCCGCTAGTCTCGGATTCGCGTTCGCCCTTGGATTATCCTCCTCGGTCCCCCCATTGCAACTAAGGAGCGGACATGTTTGCAGCGATAGCGACGGGTCAGCCAAGGCTGACCCCTACAAGGTTCGTTTGCGGGGAGAATTGTAGGGCTTGTCCGGTACTCCGCCCAAATGCCGCCTTTTCTACCCCCTGTAGTGGTTCTATAAAACTGGACACTTTTTCCCAGAATTTGAGGGAGTGTTTTGGTACCACTGCGCCTCGTATTCTGCCGGCGTCAGGTAGCCTAAGGCACTG
>JAPOWG010000054.1 GCA_026707745.1 Chloroflexota bacterium | reverse complement strand
TAGAGCACTGGTCTACGGAACCAGGTGTCGGGAGTTCGAATCTCTCCAGGCACGCACAGTGCCACTCGCGCAAAACAACAAGCCTGCTCGTCGCGTGAGCGACCCGGTTTGTCGCAAGCGGGGAGGCCCGCAAACGACCAGCGATTGCGCTGGTTTTCTGTTTTTTCGCGACAGGATGAAGAAGTGTCTTATCAACCCACAGCGCTGCGCAGGATTACACGGTCATCGGTCCAGTTCCGCTCGTACCAAGTACAGCATTCAAAGGTATCGTTACGGGCCGCCATACGCCCGGCAAGCCGTTCGCGAAAGTCGGAAACAAGATCGGCATATTCGGCGCTTTCGGCGAGATTAGTCATCTGGTAGGGATCATTCACATTGTCAAAGAGCAGTTCGCTCTGGTCCGCTCGGTAGAGGGCATAGGTGTGCCGCTTGCTACGCAGCGCGCGCCATTCATGCCCGTCCTCGAAGATAGCCGTAGCGCCCATGCCTTGCATAAAAGCCGCCTCCGGTTCGTCAATCGCCTCTCCTCGCAACAGCGGACTGAAGTCGAAACCCTCTGCTTCGTCAGGCGCGTCCAAGTTCATTGCGCGCAACAGCGTCGGCATAATATCTGGCGTATTCAGGCAAGCGTCAATTTGCCGCCCCGCCCGGAACTCCCCATCCCAGCGAATTAGAAAGGGTACGCGCACCGCTTCATCATAGAATATATTCTTGGCGCGCCTGCCTTGCGCCCCGAACATTTCGCCATGATCGGACGTGAAAACAATAATGGTGTTTTCGCAAAGTCCCAGTTGCCCTATGGCATCAAGCAAGCGACCGATATTCCAGTCGAGATTGGCGGTCATCGCATAATAGACGCGCATCCAGTCCGGCAGTTGACTGCGCCCTTCCGCGCTCAGGCGGGCCCAGGCGTCGGCAAATGGGTCGTCATGCGGCTTGTAGTTCGGCGGCAGTTCAAATTCGACTTCCTCGAAGAGCTGCAAGTAGTCAACTGGCACATTATCGCGATCCCAGGGATCGTGCGGCGTCCCGAGTGATAGAAAGAGCGCGAATGGCTTTTCCGCGGTGGCGGCTGTACGCAGTTTCTCAATCGCCAGGCTGGTCTGCCCGTCCGGTTCATAACCCTCCATCACGATGCGTTCGGGACCGTTTTCGTGATAGTACTGATTCCAGTACGTATGGTGAAAACCGTAAGAGGCCCAATATCCGTCAAAACCCAGACGATAGGGTCCCGGCGGCGTATAGGAGTTGACAGCATCGTCGTGATTGCCCAATTGATTCGCCCAAAGATGCCATTTGCCAATGTAATAGGTCTCATAGCCGGCATCCCGCAGCACATGTCCGAAGCAGCGCTGGTCGGGATTGGCGCGCAACTCGTTGATGACCATGCCGGTACTGCTACTGTACTTGCCGGTAAACAGCGACGCCCGGTAGGGCGCGCACATGGGGCTGCCAGAGACGCAATTGCAGAAGTCCAGCGACTGGCCGGCGAGCCGGTCGATATTGGGCGTGCGCGCTTTGTCATCTCCCGCGTATCCCAAAGACTGATAGCGCAATTGGTCGGCGAAGACATAGATCAGGTTGGGATTACGAACCGTCATCGCGTCTCACCCTTTGTTCATTCGGGAGCCGATATGCCATGCGCGGCCCCGCAGCCGAACCTCCCCCGAAACACGGGGAAGGCCGACTGCGAAGATAAGATTTCGCTGCCCAGAGTTCCAACCGCATGGCCACAGTATGTCGCCAGAGAGAAATCCGGCGCCGGCCTGCGCTGGGCTGAATCAGCTAGCTCTGGAACAGGACGAAGTCATCGAGACGCGCTTGCGCGTCTGCCAGAGCGACCTCTGGCGTCTTGATCTCAAGTACGGCCGCCTCCACTTCTTCGTGCACGATGGCCCAAAAGGCATTGCCCCAGACTTCGCGCGGGACCGAGCGCACGTTCTGCGACATCGACGCATATTCGGCGCGATGCGGCAGATTCTGGAATTCCTCGCTGTTGATGACCGAGCTACGGGTCATCCCGTGACCGACACGCGCCCAAACCACCGAATTGTCGCTGAGCCATTTGATGAACGACACCGCCGCTTGTACGCGCGCCGGATCGGCATTCTGGCCCAGGGGCACCAGCCAATTGTGCGAGCCGGCAAAGGTGCCGGGATTGTCGAAAAGTTGTGGAAAATCAGCGACATAGTAGTTCTTGAGCGCCACGTCGCCCTCGGCGATTTGACGATCGAACCCATTGATGCGCCAGGTACCGTCAATCAGGCCGGCGCTTTCGCCATTGGCAAAGTTCTCGACAGCGATCGCGCCGTTAATCTCATTGTATGGGCGAGAAACGACGCCGAGGTCCTGCAATTCGAGGACAAAGTTCAACGCTTCCAGCGCTTCCGGCGTGTCGATGGTGGGGTTGCCGGCATCATCAGCCAAGGCGCCGCCCAACTGGTAGATGTAGGCGGTCAACGAACGAACCGTAGCCGCTTGACCCGCCATCTCGGCAATTGGTTTGCCCGTCGCCGCATGCACCTTTTCAGCGGCGGAAACGAAGTCTTCCACTGATGTCGGCAGCATGGGCGCGCCCATATCATCGACCAGCCCGGCTTCCGCCCAAAGATCGAGGTTGATGTGCCAAATGGTGGCGGCCAAATCGAAGGGAACGCCGTAGAATTCACCTTGGTACAAGCCGTAATCGGCGGCGCCTTCGGTGAAATCGCTGGCATCAATACCGACGGCTTCCATGACATCGGTCAAGGGAGTCAGCGCCCCGCGAGAGGCATAGATGGGAATGCGCCGGCCGTGCAGCACGGCGATATCCGGCGGCGTGCCAGCCGCGATAGCGGCGTTCAATTGTGTGGTGCCGGGCCAATCTGCAACGATGGTCTCCACCTGGATATCGGGATGCTCTTCGTTCCAGATATTTGTCAACACCGTCATGATGCCGCATTCGCTGGTGATGCCGCTGAGATCGGTGACATCCCCAAAATCGTCGACGCAATCACCGAAGAAGCGCAAAACTGTCAAAGTCATGGCGTCTTGCGCGAGGGCGGTTGTGCCCAGTGAAAGAACAAGTACAAGAATACCTAGTATCAGAATCAACCTGCGCATGATTATCTACTCCTATTGTCTCCTTCTGTAAATGCCGCTTGCCGTGTAACCGGCGAGAAAGTCCGCCGCGCTTAGACAGCGCAATAACCCTGGCGCGCATGCGCGCGGCCGACTATCAAATAATAGTCTAACAGATTTTGCGTCCGGAATCCGCAAATCGACGCTTTCGCCATCATTTGATTCCGCTCGATATCTGAATGCCGGAAATGATGCGCTTCTGGAATACAAAGAAAAAGCCGACGATGGGCAAGCCCGCGGTCCAGGCCGCTGCCATGGTCTCGCCGTAGTTAGCGGTATAGGTCGTCGCCGTCAGATTGGTCAATCCAATAGTGATGGTCATGACTTCGGGATCGGTCGCCGCCACCAGCGGCCAGAGATATTCATTCCAGGTGCCGAGGAAAGTGAAAATCGCCAAAGCGGTCAAAACGGGCGTAGAAAGCGGCAAAAAGATCCGCCAATAGACGCCAATGCGGCTGGCGCCATCGAGCCGCGCCGCTTCTTCCAGCTCGATCGGTATCCCCTTAAAGAACTGTACAAGCAAGAAGACGGCAAAGGGCGACGCGATGCCCGGGACGATCAAGGCGGGAAAACTATTGAGCAACTTGAGATTGGAAAACAACAGGTATACCGGGATGAAGGTGGCCTGCCCCGGCACCATCAAGCCGATCAGCACGAAGTAGAATACGGTTTGTCGAAATGGGAATCTCACCCGCGCGAAGCTGTATGCCGCCAGCGAACAAACCATCAACTGCAAGAAGGTTCGCAGGGATGCCACGATCAGGCTATTGAGGAACCAGCGCGGGATGCGACTGCTCGAGAAGACGAAATCATAATTCTCCGCAGTGAATGGCACAGGCAGCAGCAGCGTCAAGTTCGCGGTGATCGAATCTTCGGGGCGGAAGGACAAGGACAGGGTCCATGCTATTGGGATAAGCCAGATGAAGGCGAACAGGGACATGGCGGCAGTAATGGCCAAATTGCGTCGCGTCTGCTGCTTCTCGCGCTCCGCTTGTTGCGCGCCCAGCTGATTGATCGAAGGGACGCTTTCCATCAGTTCCCTTCCCCGCGGCTGAAGAACCAAAGCTGAATGATCGATATCGAAAAGAGAAAGACGAACATGACAAAAGCAATCGCCGAGCCATACCCCAGTTGCCAGTAGTCGAAAGAACGCTCGAACAGGTACATCACCAGCGGGCGCGTGCTGCCGGCAGGTCCTCCGCCAGTGAGCACATCAATCAAGGGAAACACTTGTACCGAAGCGATCAACTGCAAGACGATGACAAAGAGCATCGGCCTGCGCAGGCCGGGCAGCGTAATATGACGGAACAAGGACCAGCGCCCGCCGCCATCCACTTTGGCGGCATCATAAAGCGACTGCGATATCTCCTGCAGGCCTGCGAGAAAAATGAGCATATTAAAACCTACCGACCACCACACTTTTGTGATGGCAATCGTCGGCATGGCATTGGCTTCGTCGAGGAACCACGCGATAGGCTCAAGCCCAATCGAGCTTAATACGGCATTGACGAACCCGCGTTCGCCCGGCGCAAATACGCGGGCGAAGACCAGGCCCACCACCGTGACCGAGAGAATATTGGGCATGTAGAAAATCGTGCGGAAGATACCGATGCCCCGCACTCGCTGGTTGAGCATGAGCGCCAGCGCCAGACCGGTGACGATCAATCCAGGTCCCGCCAGCAAGGCGAAAAACAAAGTGTGTTCCAGCGAACTCCAAAAAAGCTTATCCTTGCTGAAGAGAATCTCGTAATTCCTGAGACCGACAAACCTGACATTGGTGCCGATCACGTCCCAATTATGCAGGGAAATCCAGAACCCCTGCAAAATGGGCAGGAAATTGAAAATGACATAGAGAATCAAGAATGGCAGAATAAAAACGACGCCGACAAGCGCTTCTTGCCGTTCGATCTTTGAAAGTCTGAATCCGGCTTTTCTAATTGCAGCCACGCGCAGCCCCTTCCTGGCACAGATTCTATTACAGTGGACTTGCGAATTCAATCAGTCGCCTGGCCTTCGTATGCCGATGGCTTGCGCGCGCGGGTTGCGAAGAGCCCGTTTTTGCCCGACGCCGATAACTTCTGTTACAATTCCAATTGAAGCCTTTTCCCCTGATTTTGAGTGAATCCGACCCTGGTATGGCCGTCGTCACAGCCATGAAAACCAAGCGAGAAAAGAGATTTCGCCTGACCTATCGCCAGGCGGAGTCCCTTACCGGATTCGTCATGGCCGCGCCCTGGATTCTCGGTTTTCTCTTCTTCGTCGCCGGACCCATGATTGCCAGCCTCTACCTGGCGATGACCCGCTGGGACATTTTTACAGCGCCAAAATTTCTTGGGCTGGAGAATTTCGAAGTTCTATTGACGGATGACAATCTCTTTTGGAAGTCCTTTCGCGTAACAACCCTCTACGCGGTTTTCAGCGTGCCACTGCAGATAGCCGTGGGTTTGGGGCTGGCGCAATTGCTCAATCAGAAGATTCGCCTCCTGGGTATGTTCCGCTCCATCTATTATCTGCCATCAGTTTTGAGCGGCGTGTCCATCGCCATCATGTTCCGCTGGATATTCGGCACGCAATACGGCTTGCTAAACACTGTACTGGGCATGCTGGGTATCGAAAAGGTGTCCTGGTTGGGTAACCCGAACATCGTACTGATCAGTTTTATCCTGATGAGCATTTGGGGCAGCGGCGCCAATATGCTGATTTATCTAGGCGCGCTGCAAGGTGTGCCGACCGAACTATATGAAGCGGCGGAAGTTGATGGCGCTGGGTCCTTTCGCAAATTCTTCAAAATCACTGTGCCCATGATCACGCCCGTTATCTTCTTCACACTCATCAACGGTATCATCGTCTCTCTTCAAGAGTTTCAAACGCCCTTCATTTTGACCGACGGCGGTCCCGCCGATTCCAGCCTGTTTATCGTGCTCTACCTGTATCGCAACGCATTTCAGTGGTTCAAGATGGGCTACGCATCAGCAATTGCCTGGATCATCTTTGTTTATGTGTTGGTGCTGTCCATTCTGGTGATCCGTTCATCGCAGGCTTGGGTATATTACGAAGGTTCGCTGAGAGGACGGGGCGGATGACGACGCTGCCTATGCCGAACCGCAGAAGAACGGACGCCGTACAGAAGCTCATCATCTATGCGGTACTGGTGGCGGGCGCCGTCATCGTGCTCTTTCCCTTCCTTTGGACATTCTCGACTTCGCTGAAAACACCCGAACAAGTCTACCAGATACCGCCTCAGCTTATACCCGATCCAATAGCCCCAGAGAATTACAGCCGCGTAGTCACCGACCGTCCTTTCGGCCGCTGGATGCTGAATTCCCTCTTCGTGGTCGTCGTATCCACTGTCGGGACGCTGCTATCCTGCAGCTTGGCTGCATTCGCCTTTTCGCGCTTGCGCTGGCCGGGCCGCGACAAGCTCTTCCTGGTCCTGCTGGCCACAATGATGCTGCCCACCCAGGTGACGCTGATTCCAACGTTTATCCTTTTCAAAGAACTGGGCTGGGTAAATACCTATTTTCCGCTCGCCTTGCCCGCTTGGTTCGCGCGCAACGCCTTTTATGTCTTCCTGTTGCGACAGTTCTTTATGACCATTCCGCTGGACCTGGACGACGCGGCGCGTATGGACGGCGCCAACAACTTTCAGGTCTACTGGCGGATTATCCTGCCCATGAGCAAGCCGGCGCTGGGTGTGGCCGCTTTGATGTTCGCGCAGTTCAAGTGGCGAGAGTTTCTCGCCCCCTTGATCTACCTCAATCGGCGCGAATCACTGCTGGCTTCGATCGGGCTGCGGACATTCATGGACGAGACCCACGGCACCGATTGGGAACTGATGATGGCGGCAAATATCATGTTCATGGTTCCCGTGGTAGTTGTATTCTTCTTTACGCAACGCTATATGATTCAAGGTGTCGTGATCTCTGGCGTCAAAGGTTGATTGAAGAAGGAGGTGAATCACCCCGGTACTGAACACTGCAAGTCGGCAAGTAAAGAATTGTAGTAATGAAGGAGCGAAAAAAATGAAAAAGCTATCCAGACGTGATTTTCTTCGTGCCTCGGCCATAGGCAGTTTAAGCGCGGCCCTCACGCATACGCCTTGGGCGGGCCTGGCTCAAGATGCTGTTACGCTTCGCCTCATGGCTTGGGGCAACCCTACTGAATTCGAGGCGCGCCAGGCGACATTGCAGCTCTTCCATGATTCGACGGAAGGCATCAACATCGATTTCATTCACACGCCGTCGGATTATATGACCAAGCTCTTGACACAGATCGCTGGCGGCGACTACCCCGATGTCATATTCTTGGGCAATGGCGATATCGAGCCCTTTGTGGCCCGCGGACAACTGCTGCCGCTTGACGATTTTATCGCGGGCGACAATTTCGACACCTCCGATATCTCGCAACAGAATCTCAAACTTTACAACGTTGATGGCATACAGTATGGATTCCCCGTTGACGCGCCGAATCAGCAACTCTTCTACAACAAGACCCTGTTTGACGAGGCGGGCGTTGATACGCCATCACCCGACTGGGAAGATGATTCCTGGAATTGGGAGGCTTTCCTGGACACGGCCAAGGCTGTCACGGACAAGGACAACGGCATTTGGGGCTGGCAGGTCAAGACCGGCTTCCGCGCCTGGTGGATCTGGGTAACAGCCAACGGTGGCGAATTCTTCAACGAAGCGGGAACGGAGTGCGTGCTTAATTCGCCGGAAGCGGTGGAAGCATTGCAATTCCTGGCCGACCTGATCCATGTACACGAAGTCGCGCCGCCACTGGATGTGGCTTCCGAGCTGGGTTCGGCAGAGCTATTCCAGTCCGGCGTCACTGCCATGGAAACCTGGTGGCCCGCCATCGGACGTATGCGCACCAATATCGCGGACAAGTTCGAGTGGAATGTGGCGCCCCACCCGGGCGGCAAAGCCGGCAAGACAACCGCGGGCGGCGGCACCGGCCACACCATATCCGCCTTCACCGAGCACCCGGAAGAATCTTGGGAATTCCTGAAATTCCTCATTTCGACCCAATGTGTCTCGGTCTGGACCGATATTATGGGCATCGTGCCGCCCTTGACATCGGTGGCCGAATCGGACGTATTCCTGAAACCGGGCGAGCCGCCGGCCGATATCCTGGTCTTCACCAAAGGCAATGACTATCTGCGGCCGGACCCGCGTCACGCGCAGTTCACGCAAGCGCGGTCCATCGCGCAAAGCCAGTTGGAACGTCTCTGGATCGGTGGGGTTTCCGCGCAGGAAGTCGCCGATGACATCGTTGCCGAGGTCAACCGCTTGCTCTAGGCAGCCAGCTCAACTATTGATCCGGTCACAAAGAGGCGACCGACGCGCTGTGTCTACGCGCGGCGCGCGGTCGCCTCTTCAGGAACAACAACGTCATGCAACTCCCGAATAATCGCCGGACGTAGGGGCGAGCCGGCCGGTCGCCCGCAAGACATACTCCTCCCTTGGTTTGTCTCTGCGCTCTCTGCGTACTCTGTGTTCAGATCTTTTGCATGACTTACTTGCACTTGCTTCTGCAACTCTGTGGTGAATTGACTTTCTGCCAGACTTACATGCTTTAACCGAGATCCATGCCAAACCAAAGCGAGGAGCCACGGATGAGCGATCGACCCAACTTCATCATCATCATGACCGATCAGCAACGCGCCGACCTGAGCCTGCGCGAGAACTTCCCCCTCGATACCATGCCCTTCCTTGACGATTTGGCGCGGCAGGGTCTGTGGTTCGAGCATGCCTATACCACCATGCCCGCTTGCCTGCCCGCCCGCGTGAGCATGCTAACCGGTCGCTATCCCTCGGCCACGCGCTCGCGGACCAACCACAACAAAGAGGACGCGACATATTCAAGCGATCTGATCGACGTGCTGCGGGAACAAGGTTATCAGACGGCGCTCTGCGGCAAGAATCACTCGCATTTGACGCCCGACCGACTGGATTATTGCCTGGAACTCGGTCATGCCGGCGGCCAGGGCGACGCGCGTAGCGAGGAAGAAAAAGCCTTCGACGCCTATTTGCACAGCCTCAATCACCGCGCCGATATGGCGCCGGCGCCTTTCCCTCTGGAAACGCAGTGCCCTTGGCGCGCGGTGACCGCCTCGATCAACTTCATCGAGCGTCTGCCGCAAGCTGCCCCCTTTTTCTTGTGGCTGTCTTTTCCCGAACCACACAATCCCTATCAAGTGCCGGAACCGTATTTTTCGATGTTCCCGCCGGAAACGCTGCCGCCAAATGAAACCGATGACTCTGCCTTGGCAAGCAAAGGCTTCAAATTCCAATGGACGCGGCATATCGGCGAAGTCGCCTTCGAGGACTATGCGGAACAATTGCCGCGCGCGCGGGCTAACTATCTGGGCATGTTGCGCTTGATCGACGACCAGGTGCGACGATTCGTCAATTTTCTCGATGACAAGGGCTTGCGAGAGAATACGCATCTGATTTTCTTGTCCGATCATGGCGATTTCGTCGGTGAATATGGCTTGGTGCGCAAGGGGCCGGAGTTGCCTGAGGTTCTGACGCGCATTCCCTTCAGTTGGACGGGACCGGGCATCCGCGCGCAGCAGGATCCTCATGACGCATTCATTTCGATCGCCGATATCATGCCGACTATCTGTGATCTGATTCAGGCGCCAATGCCCGACGGCGTGCAGGGACGCAGCCTCGCGCCAATTCTTCTCGGCGAAGACTATCCGCGCGCGGATTTCGAAAGCGCATACGCCGAACACGGCTTCGGCGGCTTGCACTATACCGCCGACGACGACTTCGACCCGATTGCGGATGGCTTAACGCCAAATCTCGCCTTTGACGAGCTGAATGGCTGGTCACAGAGCGGCACGATGCGCATGGTCCGTCGCGGCGACTGGAAACTGGTCTTCGATATGCAAGGAAGCGGCCAGCTATACGATCTCGCTGAGGACCCATTCGAAATGAACAACCTTTACGACTCGAGCAGCCCCAGCGAGATTCAAAGCGAACTGCTGGCGGAAATGCTAATGTGGACGCTGCGCCTGCAAGATCCGCTGCCACTCCCGCGCCGGCGCTATAAATTCAAAACGGATCCGCGCAACTACTGGTCAATCCATAGAGAATAGATCGCCCTTCGCGGGTCTAGGGCTTCTCGGCGCTGCGCAATCGCCGAAAGCGCGGCTCTTCGCCAGGCACCGGCGAGTTGATGAAGGAGCCGCGCGCCACCACCGCCTCGCGGCCGCCCAATTCGTCGATGCGCCGCTTTTGCTCCGCTTTCGCCCGCGCGTCAACCGCTTCCGGATCCAGAATCTGGCGCAATTGGACTTCGTATTTCTCCAGCAATTCGCGAGCGTCGGCATCGGCGTCAATCGCCAGGTCATTGAGCTCCAGGGGATCGGCGTCCAGGTCAAACAGTTGCGGCGGCGCAGCCACATGATAGACATACTTGTAACGGCGGTCGCGCAGCATGTAATACGCGTTTCGCGAGCCGACAGCGTGATATTCGGCAAAGACACTACGGTCGCGACCGGCTTCATGCGCGATTGGCCAAAGCGACTCGCCCGGTCGCGCTCCATCCTCATCGCTCCGCGGGCAGCCGACAGCATCCAGAACGGTAGGATAGCAATCGATTAACGAGATTGGCGTATCGACAACCTGGCCGCATGGCACATCGGGACCGGACATGATAAACGGAATAGCGGACGATTCCTCGTACATGGTGATCTTGCCGAATACGCCGCGCGCGCCAAGCTGCTCGCCGTGATCCGAGGTATAGATGATTCGCGTCCTCTCTCGCAGGTTCAAATCGTCCAAAGCGCCCAGCACCTGCCCAATCTGCGCGTCAAGGAAAGTGCAGATGCCATAATACGCGGCGTGGAGCCGGCGGATGGTCGCTTCGTCGAAGGGCTCCTCGAAGCCGAAGGAACGGCGCATATACGCGAAGGCCGGATGCTTGACCCAGTCCGACACGCGCCATTGCGGCGGCAACTCGATCCGGTCATGCGGATAGCGCTCATAGGTATCCGGCGGTGACAAAAAGGGAGGATGAGGCGTCACAAAGCTCAGGAACAGGACCCAGGGCTTGTCGTCATCGCCGTGTTCTCGCAGCCAGCGAAGCGCATTGTCTCGATTGCGAATATCGTATGCTTGATAGGTGCTGGGGCCGGGACCCGCTTCGTCGATGCCGCCCCGTGAATTGCGGATCAAGGAGCCATCGCGGATGCCGCTGGCGGGATCGCCGATGCCCTCGACCACGTGCAAAGGCTCGATTTCCTCGGTGAAGCCGTTGTCGTCTTCCGCGCTGCGAAAGTGCAGCTTGCCGATGGAATCAATTTGATAACCGGATTCCTTGAGTCGATGCATCCAGCTCTTGACGCCCCCGTCGTAGGGATTGCCGTTGTCCCAATAGCCAATTCTGTGCACATATTGACCCGTCGCCAAAGCCGCCCGCGCCGGCACACAGATGGCGCAAGGCGTATAGGCCTTGCTGAAGCGGGTGCCGGATTCGGCGAGACGGTCGAGGTTCGGGGTATGCAGCAAAGGATGCCCGGCGCAGCCCATAGCCGCGGCTTGATGCTGATCGGACAGGATAAAGAGCAGGTTCGCAGGTTTCATCACATCGCCTAGCGCTCGATAAGCCAATATCTTCCAGCTAGATTGTAACGCAGGTTCATAGGCCTAGAAGGCGCGGTATTGGCAGGTTTGGGATTTGGCGAAGCATGGCACAGGTTTTTTCACCACAAAGACACGAAGAGCGCAAAGGACTTTAAGCACCGAGAACGCCGAGGGACGAGCCGGCGGCTAGCCCAAATCATAGCCCTCTGCGGCCTCTGCGCCTCTATGGTGAATCCTTTTTGGACAGGGCGTGCGCGCGGCTTCATCCAGCAGGACGAAATCGAGCCCGGACCCGCGCAGCTTGCCGGATTACAGGCGCTACCGTTGGCGATTACGCCGCCTTTTGGCAGATCGACGCGCCTTTTGCTTTGGCCTGGGACGATGCTTTTTAGCTGTTTGACCGCCTTCACCGGATCTCTCCGGATCTCCCTCGTCATC
>JAPOWG010000064.1 GCA_026707745.1 Chloroflexota bacterium | reverse complement strand
CTGAGCGGCGATCCCATGCTGGACGGCCCGATCGAAATCGAGGGCGTGTCGTCGATCTATTATCCGCCGCTGCCGGGCAGCCCGCTCATCGACGCCGCCAACAGCGCCTACTGCACGGGCGCCGACCAGACCGGCAGGCCGCGCCCGCAAGGCCTCGCCTGCGATATCGGCGCGATTGAAAATCGCTAGCGGACATGTTTGAAGCGATAGCGACGGGTCAGCCAATCGCGTAGGGCTGTGTCGGCGGTCAGTGTCTACACGCCCTTTCAGGTCGCCCGAAAATCGCCAGAAAAATAGGGGTTTATTTGCGATATCGAGCTTGATGAAAAGGGTGTCCGCTCCTCAGCGTAGGGACGGAGAGGGGGAGCGCATTTTGCGGGACGAGGATTACATCCAGAACTTTGGCTACAAATGAGATTTTTTCGCATTATTTATTGGACTACTGAGGAATACCATGAGACGATTTTTCAGAGCAATGCTATTTCCGGTCGCAATCGTGGCAATGGCAGCGCTGATATCCCCGGTTCTTGCCGCGGACATCGCTGTGGACGAGACCTGCAGCTTGGCGGATGCGATTGTCGCCGCCAACAGTGATAGCGCGACCGGGGGCTGCCGGGCGGGCAGCGGCGCCGATACCATAATTCTGTCCGGGGATATTTCTTTGGATGCGGCCCTGCCGCCAATCGAATCCGACTTGACCATAGACGGCAGGGATTTCGAGATCAATGGCGAGGGGATGTTCCGCATCTTTCAGCTGACTGCGGGCGATGTCGCGCTTCGGCGTTTGAGCATGACGGATGGATATAGCGAAGATGACGGCGGCGCTATTCACGCTGCCGGCGCCTTGAACCTGAACATCGCCAGGAGTTCAATCGTCGACAACCGGGCGGGCAGGTACGGCGGCGGGATCTTCACCGGGGACGCCGTGACAGTTTCCATCAGCGACACGACCATTGCCGGCAATTCGGCGGGGCGCGTCGGCGGCGGCTTAGACGTCTTTCGCGGCGGCGACCTCGTCCTGACTCATGTCACCCTGGTCAATAATGTCGCCCCCGTCGCTGGCGCGATCTCCGCTCCGCGCTCGGGACAGTTAATCATCCGCAACAGCGTCATCGCCGGCAACGAGCCGGAAGATTGTTTCCCGCGCCCCGATGAGATGATCGCATCCCATATCGGCGACGGCTCTTGCTATTCGCCGCTGTTTGGCGATCCCATGCTTGGGACCTTCACCGGCAGGCCCGGCTATTTCCCGCCCTTGGACGGCAGCCCGGTCATCAATGCCGCGGCAGACGAACACTGCACGGACAGCGATCAGGCCGGCAGGCGGAGGCCGCAAGGCGAATCATGCGATGTCGGCGCCATCGAGTCCGCTAGCGCAATCGCTCCAGCGCCGACGCCGGCGCCGGAATCCTGTACGCTGGCCGATCAGATTATCGCCGCCAACACCGACGCCCCGGCGGGCCAGTGCCCGGCCGGCGACGGCCCCGATACGATAACCTTGACCGAAGACCTCACCCTGGCCGCGCCGCTGCCGCCCGTCACATCGGAGATCACGATTGAAGGAGACGGTCACAGCATCAGCGGGGACAAGCGCTTTCGCATCTTCATGCTGGACGGCGGAAAGCTGCGGCTCAACCGGCTGTCCCTGGTCGAAGGTTTCAGCAAGGCCTTCGGCAGCGCCGTTCTCGTCCACCAGGGCGATCTGACGCTATCCGATTGCAGCGTCGAGCGCCATTTCAATGCCGAATTCGGCCTGATCAGGGTCGCCAGAGACTCGACCCTTGTCATTTCCCACTGCAGCTTCGAAGACAACGAAGGCACATCGATACACAACTCGGGCACAGCCTTCATCGACAATACGAGCTTCAGGCACAATGTCGCGGAATTGGGCGGCGCGATCAGTAATGGCGGCGATTTGACCATCAGAGCGAGCGAGATCATCGAGAATTCAGCCAGCCTTAGCGGCAGCGCGATCGCGGCCGTCGGCGACACGACTGTCATCGATACGCGCATTAGCGGGAACGTCATGTCAAGTCCCTGGCCCGGCGCGGTCATCTGGCACCGGCGGGGCAAACTATCCATCCTCAATAGCGCCATCAGCGATAACGAGGCGGATAATGACGAGGCGGCGATTGATTCCTCCGGCGGCGAACTCCTGATCGAGAACAGCGTCATCAGCGGCAACAATCCCGACGCCGGCTGGGGCGGACCCCAGTCTGACTGATCCTGTTTCGGCGATCTTGGAAGATGGACAAGGATAGCAAAACATGTTCAAGCAATCCGAAATCGAACAATTCCGGGAAGAAGGCTGGGTCGCCAAAGCGGACTTCTGGACCGCGCGGGAAGTGCGCGCCATGCGCGTCGAGCTCGATCGCCTGAAAGCCGACGGCTTGCTGCGCAATGTCGCCGCCGACGGCGACAGCCGGACCGAATCCCGCGACAAGATCAACTTGCAGCTCTGCCCGATGTTCCCGCATAGCGATTTCTACCGCGCCATGCCCTTCGCCGACAAAGCCATCGCCGCCGTCTCGGCTTTGATCGGCGATCCGGTCGTCCTGCACCTGGACCAGGTTTTCCTCAAGCCGGGCAAACAGGGCATGGGCACCAACTGGCACCAGGACAACGCCTACTTCGAGATCGAAGATCCGCTGCAGGGCACGGCCATGTGGACCGCCGTGCACGACGCCACCGTCGCCAACGGCACCATTCACGTCATCCCGGGCAGCTTCCGCCACAGCTATCCGCACAGCCGCGATCCCTACAGCAATCACCATATCCGCTGTTACCCGCCGGAAGACGAAGCCCTGGCCATCGAGCTGCCCGCGGGCGGCGTCGCCTTCTTCGCCTATGGCGTGGCGCATTGCACCCTGGGCAACAACACCGACCGCGAACGCGCCGGCGTGGCCCTGCACTTCATCAACGGCGCCATGGACGCGGGGGCCAAAAGCGGTTTCGCGCTCGGCAAGCGCCCCTACCTGACCGGCGAGCGCGCCAGCGGCGGGCTGAAAGAGCACGGGGCGCTGGTGGCCGGCAGCTGGGAACGAGAGGTCGAGGCGGTCCTGGCGCGGGCTTAGGCGGCGGCATTCGGCACTGGACTATCTCAGTCCGACGGAGTACGAGTCGCGTGCCGATCAGACAAAAACTGTCTCTACTTTTTCGGGTGAAGATCACTTAGAGGAACAGCGGCATTCCCCTTGTGGACTGAGCGGACATTTTTGCATCAGGCGTGATATCGCCGCAAAACTTAAAATAATTTCGGTGATTTTCGGGCGACCAGATTGCTCGCCCCTGCGGGTTTCGACTTTGATGACGCCTGTAGGGCTTGTCCGGCACTCTTGGAATCGTACCCGCCCTTCGGTCTACCCCCCTCAATCCCCCCATAGCAATGGGGGGAAGTACGTTTCGAGGTCGCATCGACGCGCGTTTTCTGATGATGCCAGTGTCGATAACTGCTGTTTTCAAGCGAGGTCGCGCTACGTTAGCTCCCCTTCTCCCCTTGTGGGAGAAGGGGTCGGGGGATGAGGGGCTTTAGCGCGCAACCTAGCGAGCGCCAAGCAGGCCTGTTACAATGTCGACACTTTCGCTGGGAGGGAGGCATGAGGATCATGAGCAATCCCCTGCTGGACATACAGAGGCACGGGCAAAGCGCCTGGCTGGATTATATCCATCGCCAGGACCTGGAAGACGGCGACCTGCAACGGCGCATCGACGAAGAAGGCGTGCTGGGCGTCACCTCGAATCCGTCGATATTCCAAAAGGCCATCGGCGATTCCGATACCTATGACGAAGCCATCCTGACCATGCTCGATTTGGAAGCGGCGGATATCTACGAAGCGCTGGCTATCGAAGATATCCAAAACGCCACCGACCTCTTTCGCCCGATCTATGAGCGCAGCAAGGGCGGCGATGGTTATGTCAGCCTGGAAGTGTCGCCGCTGCTGGCGCGCGATACCCAGGGCACGATCGACGAAGCGGCGCGCCTCTTCCAAACCGTCGATCGACCCAACCTGATGATCAAGATTCCGGCCACGCCCGAGGGGCTGCCGGCCATCGAAGCGGCCATCGCCGCCGGCATCAACGTCAATGTCACGCTGATCTTCGCGGTCGAGAATTACGAAGCGGTGGCCGAAGCCTTCATCCGCGGTCTGGAGCGGCGCCTGGGGGCCGGCGAAGACGTCGCGCGCGTGGCCTCGGTCGCCAGCTTCTTCCTCAGCCGCATTGACGTCATGGTCGACCACATTCTGGAAAACAATATTCGCGCGGCGCAACTGCGGGGGGACACGGCCCGCATCGCCTCCAACAGCAAATTGCTGGGGCAGGCCGCCGTCGCCAGCGCCAAGAGAGCTTACCGCTCCTTCC
The DNA here is from genome assembly GCA_026707745.1 of Chloroflexota bacterium. Lineage (GTDB taxonomy): Bacteria > Chloroflexota > Anaerolineae > Aggregatilineales > Phototrophicaceae > UBA6055. The sequence goes on along the minus strand of JAPOWG010000064.1, from coordinate 8,205 downwards.
AGCGCATCTTTGACGGCGAGCGCTTCGCCGATTTGCGGGCGGCCGGGGCGCAGGTCCAGCGGCCGCTCTGGGCTTCGACCGGCGCCAAGAACCCGGCTTATCCCGATACCATGTACGTCGACAATCTGATCGGGCCCCATACGGTCAACACGCTGCCGCCGGCGACTTTGGCGGCTTTCAAGGACCACGGCGCGGCCGCCGAAACGCTGACGCGGGACGCGGGCAATTTTCTGCTGCCGGACGAGGTCATGGACCGCCTGGCCGAGGTCGGCATCGACTTGGGACAGGTGACCGCGCGCTTGCAAGACGACGGCGTGGACGCCTTCATCGAAGCCTTCGAGACCTTGATCTCGCAAGTGGCGGCCAAGCGCACCCTGCTGCGCAGCGGCATCATGGAACGCAGCAAGCTGGCGCTGGGCATTTATCACGGCGCGGTGGATGACGCGGTCGCGCAGCTGGACGCGGATTTCGCCAATCAGCGGCTTTGGAACAAAGACGGCAGCCTGTGGAAGAATCACGGTCCCACCATGGAGAAGATCGCCGCGCGGCTGGGCTGGCTCGATACCGACAGGACCATCGACCGCGAGCGGCTGCGCGCCCTGCGGGAAAGCGTCCGCGACAGCCACCTCAAGCATGTCGTGCTGCTGGGCATGGGCGGCAGTTCGCTGGCGCCGGAAGTGCTGGCCGAGACCTTCGGGCCGCAAGCGGGCTTCCCGAGCCTGATCACGCTCGACAGCACCGATCCGGCGCGCATCCGACAGGTCGAGGCGGAAATTTCGCTGGACGACAGCCTCTTCGTCGTCGCCAGCAAATCGGGCGGCACCATCGAGACCCTGGCGCTGGACCACTACTTCTGGGAGCGGACCGGCGGCGCGGGCGAGCGCTTCATCGTCATCACTGATGCCGGATCGCGCTTGCATCAGGTCGCCGAGGGCGCCGGCGTCCGCGACATCTTTCTCAATCCGGCCGATATCGGCGGGCGTTACAGCGCGCTGAGTTACTTCGGCCTGGTGCCGGCGGCGCTGCTGGGGCTGGACCTGGACGGACTCTGGGAGAGCGCCGATACCATGATGGCTTCCAATCGCGAGTCGATCCCGGCGCATTATCATCCCGGCATCCTGCTGGGCGCGGTCATCGGCGCGCTGGCCAGGGAAGGCCGCGACAAGGTCAGCATCTATAGCTCGGCCTCCTTGACGAGCTTCGGCAACTGGGCGGAGCAACTGCTGGCGGAAAGCCTGGGCAAAGAGGGGCGAGGCGCGCTGCCGGTTGTCGGCGCGACTATCGGCCGCCCGCACGATTATGTCAGCGACCGGCTCTTCGTCTACCTGCGCGTCGACAACGATCCTGACGTGGCCGAAAAGGACGCGGCGATACGGGCGCTGCGCGAAGCGGGGCACCCGCGCGTGACCATCCGCGTGCCGGACACGAAGGGCATCGCCGGGGAGTTTTTCCGCTGGGAATACGCCACCGCCATCGCCGGCAGCTTGCTGGGCGTGAACCCCTTCGACGAACCCAATGTCACCGAAGCCAAAGAAGCGACCCAGGCGCTGCTGCAGATCTACCGCGACAGCGGGGGGCTACCGGCTGACGCGCCGATCATGACGGGCGAGGGCTTGCAGATCTTCGCCGACGAGACCACGCTGGAGCCGCTGCGCGAACTTTGCGCACAGCACGGCTATGACGGCGGCGACCCGGCCGGGGTGATCGCCGCCCAGATGGCGGGCACAAATGCCGGGGACTATTTCGCCTTTCTGGTTTATTTCAGCCCCGATGCGGGTGAGCAACAGTTGATCCATCGCATTCAGCGCCGGCTGCGCCATGTCACCAAGCGCGCCGTCACCATCGGCTACGGGCCGCGCTACTTGCACAGCACGGGCCAGTATCACAAAGGCGGCGGGGACAACGGCGTCTTCTGGCAGTTAACCGCCGATCCCGCGCCCGATCTGGCAATACCCGGCTTTGATTTCAGTTTCGGTACGCTCTTCGCCGCGCAGGCGGCCGGCGATCTGCAAGCCCTGCATCATCACGAGCGGCGGGCGCTGCGCTTGCACTTGACCGGCGATCGGTCGCTGGGCTTGCGGGTGCTGCTGAGGGCTATCGACTTTGTGGAATCGCGGCGGGGGTGAAGGGCATATTTTTACCACCGAGCTACTCGGTGGTAAAAAAATAGTTGGCTGATCCCTGGCCCAAAATCAAAAAAGCCCGCCTTTACAGGGGCGGGCTTTGTCTACAAATTCGGACCTGACTTACTCGAGCAGGGCGACGTTGCTGGCTTGCTTGCCCTTCCGGCCTTCCGTTATAAGGAATTCGACGCGCGCGCCTTCATCAAGCGTGCGGTAGCCGCTCCCTTGAATCTCCGAATAGTGAACGAAAAGGTCATCGCCGCCTTCCTGGGAAATGAAGCCATATCCCTTTTCGGCGTTGAACCATTTCACGGTACCTTGCATACGTTCTTCTGACATTACTGCTTGCTCCTGACAAAAATACGATTAACTGGGTATTGCCAAGGTCCTGCTTATCATCGGCGCGAACCGATGCGGGAGGATGACAGACCAGCACAAAGCATCGACGCCGAGGCGCCGTTTGTCGTTGTGCGAATCGCATTCTCTCCGGGGGGACTTATGGGCGCGTACCCACCGCGCCAATGTGGATAAAGCCGACATAGCTGCCTTTTTTGCCACGTTGCAGGAGCAGTATATCATCTATTGTGCAGACAGTCCATAGCGATTTGTGCAATTGTGGGGAGTGTCATATTTCTCTGTAAATTCTATTCACCTCAGAGGCACATAAGTAGTTGCAGGTAAGTCATGCAACGAAAAATCTAAGCACAGCCGCTCGGCGCGTAATCGGCGAATTTGGGCTACCGCGCTCACACAAAACAATAGACCTGCTCGGCTACCGCAGATCGCGGTTTATTAAAGAAGAGGACACAGAGAAGTAGATCCAAAAAAGTAATGCAAATTCTCAAAAAAGTAACGAATTGTAGGGGCGACCTTATAGGTCGCCCATTATTCGCCGCAAGAGTTCGTGGGCGACTCACAGAGTCGCCCCTACGGGTTGCGACATAAACCAGACATGTAGGGGCGAGCCTTGGCTTGCCCGTTTCTACAATTGTAAATGCGGCTGCGGGCGACCAGATTGGTCGCCCTTACAATTCTAACATTAATGAAAGCTGTGATTGGGTCGAAGCCGATTGAGCAGGCGCGCCAGGAAGGGGCCGATCAAGATCATGAAGAGCGGCGCCATCGAGGCATAATAGCGCGGCTCGATGGTGGCGGCTATCGCGATCAATACCAGTCCCGTCAACAGCATGGCCGCGGCAGTGACCAAGAGCCAGTCGCGCCGCCAAAAGGCCGCGACCAGCGCCAGGGGCGTCAAGAGCTTGATCAGATTGAGGACCGGGAACAGCGCGCTGTAGATCACGACGCCGGGCCGCCACAAGCGATGCCCGTTGTAGGTCCTGCTTTCCGCCCGCTGAAAACCCAGCCAGCCCTCGTCCAGCCAGGTCAGTTTCTCGGGCCGGTCGAGATATTGAAGCGGAAAAGGAGGGGCGTCGGGGTGCTGGATCAACATGTTGAAGACCGCGTCCTTATGCGCCACTGCCAGTTTCAAAAAGTCGCCCGAAACGGTTTCGGCGTAGACATCGTAGAGCAAGGCGTCAGCGGCGCAGGGGCCGAGGTGCCAATATAGCGCCGCCGGGAAGACGATGTCGATTTCCTCTTGTATTTCGCCAAAAGGCTGGGCGAAAAAAACCTCCGCTTCTTCATCGCCGACCCAGGGTCCCGGGACCCGCCAGAGCGGATAGGTCTCGCCATAGAAATCGACATTGCGTCGCGGGCGCAGCGTCAGCAATTGCGCGTATCCCGTCGAATGCGGTCCGTTGGAAGCGCGCATCTGGAAGTTCTTGTCCGGCAAGCTGGCCACCAGGGTCGCGCCGGCGGTGCAGCTCAAGGTGCTTGTGCCGGTTGACGGGATGTGAATCAGGGTAATGTAGGCCCCCAGGATGCCGCCGCTGACCGCGCCGACCAGACCAAATAGTGTCAGGCGCTCCCGAAACGGTATATGCCTCCACATGAAGAAACTCAAGCCGTAAATCGCTATCAAGGGCGCGTAATTAAAGCGCGTAAAGCTCATGACGCCCAGCAAGAGCGCTGCCAGCGCCACGACGCCAAGGCGCCGCCGCCGCGGCCCTGACCAAGCGAGCTGCGCCAGCCAGAGGGCGCTGACGGTCGCCAGCGCGAGCAGCCAGCCGGGCAATTGAAAATGCGCCCACTGCAAGTTGAAAGGGTCGACCAGAACCAGGGTCGCGGTGATCAGCGCGCAGCGACTGTCAAAGCGCTTGCGCATGATGTCGTAAACCAGAAAAGGCAGGGCGCAGCTCGCCAGGACTTGCAAGAGCAGCAAGGCGCGCTCCGACAAGCGGCCGAAGCCGTCCGTCAGCGTTTTGAAGGGCGCCATGACCAGCGCGTAGCCGGTGTTGTAACGTACGTTGCCCACCAGAAAATTGCCCCTGGCGACTTCGCCGATCAGGTACTTCTGCGCTGATTCGTTGTCGTTATTGCTGCCTGTGCCCAGCGGATAACTGAGGAACATGACAGCTTGAATCAGGGCGGTCGCCAGCAAGAGCAGCCGCAAGTGGCGGCGGTTGATTGGCCTAAGCAGGCTATGAGAGGGAGATTCGCGGTTTTCGGTCATGCGAAGTCAAGCGCCGGGCAAGTTGCTATTTCGGGAGCGGCGAACATCATCGGGCATCATTCTGCAGGCGAACTCCCTGCGGGATTATTCACCACAGAGGCACAGAAGTAGTTCCAAGTAAGTAATGAGAATCGCGAAAACGCCGCTTTTCTACCCCATCCCCGGCCCTTCGCCGAATCATCAGGGAAGGGTGGCTCGACGTTGAAATTGGAATGTCCCGCAGAATTCGCATGATTAACTTGGTTTTACTGAGAGCACAGAGATACTTTGACAAGGCCAGGAAAGCGCAGCATATCCGCGACGCTTGCCACTCCCGCGTATTCAGCCTAGCGTAAAGAGTAAATCGCCGCAAGGCTGCCGGGGCATGGGGATGCGCCACAGAGCCTGCGGGCGACCAGATTGGTCGCCCCTACGAGTTTCGACATAAATCAGGCATGGTGGGGCGTTTCGGCGAAACGCCCGCAAAATATATTCCTCTTTTGTTTTTTCTCTGTGCCCTCTGTGGTGAATAAAAATTTGTTTCTCGCCCGCCGCCCTAGACCGAGCGCGCCAAGGCATACAGCCTCGGAACTTGCGCGGCGATGACATCGGCGTCGCTGCGCCAGGCGAAGAGCTCGCCGACCCCGCCGTATTCGAAGGCCATGGTCTCCGGTTCGCGCCAATGACCGTCGCGAATCCGCCCTACCACCCATTCGGCCAGGGACCAATCATCGTCGGTCATGGCGAAGTGATCTTCGCGCACGCCGAAGTCGTTCTTGTGCGGCAAGATGCCGACCATGTGCAATTCGCGCAAGGCAGCGACGGGCATGGCATCCAGATAGGCACGCGCATCAGGCCGTCCCGTGCCCTCGCAGGAGCGGACGGCGTGGGCGACATCCAGTAGCAAGCCACAGCCGCTGCGACGGACTATTTCGCTGACCACCGCCGGATCAACCACCTCCGCCAGCAGACCGGCGTCCCACTTCGCCACCGGATACGGCGGATTTTCGACAACCACGTTTTCGTTGCCGAAAACCCGCCCCAGCCGATTGACCCATGCGACCGCTTTCCCGATCACAGCTTCCGGCGTCACGGGCGCGCCGTCGGCAAAGTCGCTGGCGGAGACGGCGAGATGGGTGTTGACGACGAGGGTATCTGTGCTATCCAGCCAGTTCTGCAGGACGGCTGGATCCTGTTCCTTTGCATAAGGTCCGCCGGCGATATTTTCGAAATGGATATAGGCGGGGGGTCCCAACTGCATTTGCGGCCGCAGTTCTTCCCAGGGCGGGAACTTGAACAGATCGACTTGAATGCGATTGTCTTGCCATAGTTGCAATGCTTCCGGCGAATAGTTGATGGCGAATTTCATGGCTTTGCTCCAGGGCGCGGTTTCGACAAGGAATCATACACAGCGATGGTCAGGAATCCGCAGCTTGTCTAGCCGATGCGGGCGCGACTATGTTATGATGATAGGGGTGTATCGGCGCTCTTGGCAGGACTTGATGACGACCTTTCTCCTGATACGACATGCGGTCAATGATTTCGTGAAAACCGGCAAACTGGCGGGCAGGATAGCGGGCATTCACCTCAACGAAGAGGGGGTAGCGCAGGCGGGGGCGCTGGGGCGACGCCTGTCCGCGGCGCCGCTGGACCATATCTACGCCAGCCCGATGGAGCGCACCATGGAAACCGCCTGCGCCCTGGCCGCGCATCACCCGAAGTTGACGGTGGAGGCGCTGACAAGCATCAGCGAGGTCCACTACGGCGACTGGCAGGGCAAGGCGATCAGCGAATTGCAGCGGCGCAAGATGTGGAGCGTGGTGCAGGAATACCCGTCTCGGGCGCGCTTCCCGGGCGGCGAAACCATGCGCGGGGTACAGGCGCGCATTGTCGATGCGATTGAAGCCTTGGCGCCAAAGCATCCGGATCAAATGATCGCCCTGGTTTGCCATGCCGATCTGATCAAGATGGCGCTGGCGCATTACCTGGGCATGCACCTCGATGTCTTCCAGCGCATCGTCATTTCGCCGGCGTCGATCAGCACCTTGCACCTGGGGCATAGCCGTCCCTTTGTCCTGGGCATGAATGATATCGCGCACGTCCTGGAATTAAAGAAAGACGCCGGCAAAGAGCCGCAGGCATAGGTTGTGGGAGCTGTCATGTCAAATGTGATTGAACTCAACCCGGTCGATTTTGTGACTGTCGGCACCATCGGGCCCAAGGGCAAACGCACCTTCCATCTGCAAGCCGGGCAAGACCATCGCATCGTCTCCTTCACTATCGAAAAGGAACAGGCGCAGGCGCTTTCCTCGGCGATCGCCGAATTGCTGGCTGATATAGACGACCGTGAGAATACCAAGACAGAAGCCGATTTCAGCGAACTGGATATGGAATTGCGCGAACCCATCGAGCCGCTGTTCCGCATCGCGCAGATGGGCCTGGCATACGAGGCGCACAATAACAAGATCATCTTGATCGCGCAGGAATATGTGCCGCAGAGCGAAAATGAGTTTGACGAGAACCTCGACAACGATGACGAAGAAGAGGTCGATTTCAGCATATTTGAAGGGGGACCCGGCGACCCGCAAGTGGTGCGCATGTGGTGCAGCCGCGAGCAAATGCGCGCGCTCAGCCTGCACGCCATGGACACGGTGAAATCGGGCCGTCCGGACGCCAAGCAGAACGGCCGCATCATCTTCTATTGGACATGATTTTCTCCCCCCGCGGGCGCGTGGAGAAAATGACGAACAAGTACATCGAGTCTGTTACAATCTGAGAGTGATCGGACTAACGAGGACGGATCATGGTTGCAAACATCCGCCAAATGACAGTCGAAGAATACCTGGCATTCGATGAAGCCAGCGAAATCACTAACGAATACATCGATGGAGAGATCATACCCATGCCAGGTGGAACATGGAAACACAACAAGATTGTCGCTTACATGATTATGGCCCTTGGCAATGCCCTAGTTGACCATGAATGCGACGTGCTCGGCAGTCAAATGCGCGTCAGGATTGATGAGACGAAATACGTCTATCCCGATGCCAGCGTCGTTTGCGGCGACGCTGAATTTGAAGACGAGAGCGAAGTTACTTTGCGTAATCCGACAGTAGTGGTAGAAGTGACATCGCCCTCATCTCTTGAGCGGGATCACGTGAGCAAAGTCGAGCTCTACGGCGCTGTGCCCAGCATTCAATGCTATCTCATCCTCGATCAGGAGCGCGTCTTCGCCGAGTGCTACAGTCGCGCGGAAGACGGCTGGCGCTTGCGGCAGTATGCCAGCCTGGACGATGTGATTCCGCTCGAGCCACTCGGTTGCAGCCTCCCGCTGGCGGGTGTCTATCGCCGCATCGTCTTTGATAAATGAGCGAAGCAGGACAGAGGACATCTTATAGATTCAGTCGCGCCGTGAGAAAAGAAACGGGGAGCGAGGACGGACAATGGTTGCCAATATCCGCCACATGACAGTAGAAGAATACCTGGCATTCGACGACGCCAGCGACATCAGAAACGAATACATCGACGGAG
>JAPOWG010000069.1 GCA_026707745.1 Chloroflexota bacterium | reverse complement strand
ACCGGCGTCACATTCATCGTCAAGATATTGTGCACCTCATGCGCTGTCGGCAGCAGCACATCGACCCGTTCCCGCGCGTATAATTCCATCAGTTCCGGGCTCGGTTCCGACGAGTTGAGCACCACATAATCAAGAACACCGATGCCGAGATAGGAAATGACCTGCTGGACATGATCGGAGAGCGTATAGCCATCGGTTTGACCGGGCTGGGTCGTGGTATTGCAGACATAAACCTTTAGCGCCGAAGAATCACGAATCGCCTGCGCGATCTCCTTAAAGGCCAGGCAGGCGATCACAGTTGTAAACAGACTGCCCGGTCCGATAGTAATCAAGTCGGCTTTGCGCAGCGCGTCAATACAGGGCGGAAAGACCGTCGCTTCGGGGTTTTGCACGAAGATACGCTTAATGGCCGCTTTGTCCAACTGACGCACGTTAAACTCTTCCTCGACGATGGTGCCGTCCATCAGTTCCGCGCAGATATGGGTATTCTCTTCAGTAACCGGGAAGATGTCGGCCTGGACATCAAGGAAATCGCTGATCTGTTGTATCGCCTTGACAAAGCTGTCCGACATTTGCGTCAGCGCGGCGATGAAAAGATTGCCGAATGCCATGCCATCGAGTTGGGGATCGCCGGGCGCCACAATCCGATGCTGCATGACCCGCGACAGCAGCGAGTCATCATCGGCGCTGAGCGTGGCGAGCGCATTGCGAATATCCCCGGGCGCCGGGATCTGTGCGAATTCACGGACGATGCCGGTGCTTCGTCCAGTGTCGGTTACAGCAATGATGCCGGTCAACTGGTCAGTGTGGCTTTTCAAGCCTTGCATCACCTGGACCGCACCGAGACCGCCACCGATGGATACGACATTCATCCCGTTTGTTCTCATTGCCGCCTCAAGTCTACCGCGTCGAACTTGCCCTAGTATAACTCAAAATGTATAAGCTGATGCGCATTGCCGCCGACAAGTTGGCGTGTAAAAAACCCAAGTTTATGCCATGATACGGAGTGCCAAAGCTATTGTCGGACGACCTTGTGATGACTCCCTCCCGCCCCGAAGTCGCGCTTTTCCTTACTATTTTCGCGGGCTATCTGCTAGCCGGCGCGCTCTTCGCAATATACACACCGGCCTGGCAAGCGCCTGATGAACCGGCGCATTACAACTATGTTCGACAAGTGGCGGAAAAAGGCTGCTGCCCACGCGTCGAGATTGGCGATTGGCAAGGCGACTATCTTCAAGTTTTGACGTCAGGCAGATTTGCGCCAGAATCCCTTGAGCGTCTTTACACGATCCAATACGAAGATCATCACCCCCCGCTCTATTACTTGCTGGCATCGCTGGTCTTTAGGCTCAGCAATGGCAGCCTCGTCGCGCTTCGCCTGTTTTCGGTCGTTTTGGGCGCCATAACAGTCGCCCTCACCTACGCGATAGGCAAGCATGCGCTGCCCGAGCAAACTCAGGTCGCTCTCGGCGCGATGGCGCTTGTCGCCTTCCTCCCGCAGCATCTGGCGATGATGAGCGCAGTCAACAACGACGCACTGGCGGAAGCCCTCGTTGCTTTTGGGCTGCTGTGGATGATTCGTTATCTAAAAGGTATTGGGGTCCCGATCTGGCAATTCGGGCTGATTGCCGGCCTGGCAATCCTGTGCAAGGTCACGATCTATTTCTTGATTCCGCTTTGCCCGCTCGCGATATTCCTCGCTTGGACCAAGCAGGAAAAACCGATCTCGGTACTGGCGCGACGGATTGCGGCCTTCATGCTTGTCGCGTTGGTCATCGGAGGCGGATGGTGGCTGCGCAACATCAGCGCCTACGGTTTCCCTGATTTTCTGGGTTTGGCAGCGCATGACGCCGTCGTGGCCGACCAACCGAGAACGATAGATTATGTCGATGAGCAGGGATGGATCAACTACGCGCGGCAACTCATCGCTGTGACCTTCAAGAGTTTCTGGGGACAATTCGGCTGGATGGCGCTGCCGCTGGACAGCGTACTCGGGGGCTGGATCTATCGCGGATTCGCGCTCTTGACGCTAGCCGGACTGTCGGGGAGTTTGCTAGCGGCGCGTTCATCGTCCGCTTCCGAAAACAGTGACATGATCGCGCGCCGACATATCAGAATCATCTTCAATGCGGCGGTCCTCATTGTGCTCTTGGCGTTTTTCTACTACAACCTCGAATTCCTGCAGTGGCAGGGGCGCTATCTTTTTCCGGCGCTGATACCGATCGCCTTGAGCCTGGTCGCCGGGATTGACGCCTGGCGCGGACGAATATTCTCCCGATGGGGGTCGTCGCGCTGGTTGACCTCAGTCGCGATGATGTGCCTGTTCGCGCTGGATATCTATCTGCTGTTCCGCGTCATCGTGCCGGGCTTGTCCCCCTGAGCTACTTGCTGACACGCGTGACGTAAGCTTCGTCTTCAATATTGATCTTGACCACATCGCCCACGTTGATAAACATGGGCGCATTGACCTCGAAGCCGCTTTCCAGCTTGACCTTTTTCGTCGGGCTGTTGGCCGTATCGCCCGCCACAGCCGCTTCGACCTCAACCACCTCGTATTCCATCGTCTTGGGCAATTCGTAATCGATGATCTCGCCCTCAAAACTCAAGAGTTTAATGGCCATGCTGTCCTTGATGTATTTGAGATCATCACCGAAAATCGCGCGGTTCAACTGTGGCTGCTCGTATGTCTCGGTGTCCATGAAGGTGACAAAATCGTCATCGGCGTAGAGGTATTCCACATTGCTGGCTTCCACGCGGATATCTTCCACGCGCTCGCCGGAGTTAAAGGTCATTTCCGTGGTGGAGCCGGAGCGCAAGTCTCGCACCGTCACACGGATGGTCGCCTTGCCGCGACCCGGTTTGTGATGGCGATATTCCATCACGCGGTAGAGGTTGCCATTTTGGGTAAAGGTGGCGCCTTTTCGCAGTTGATTGACATCAATCATTGAGATACTTCCGCCAGTGTCTAGCTGTTAAGATCAATATAAGCAAGTATATCAGAGCGATTGGGGCGCCTGTAGCCTACGATTCCAAGACCGCGACCGCTTCAACCTCAATCAAGGCGCCGATGGGCAAAGCGCCGGCTTGCACCGTCGTTCGCGCCGGCGGATCCTGGGGGAAGTACTCGCCGTAGACTGCGTTGAAGGCGCCGAAGTCGTTGATATCGGCCAGGAACACGGTAGTCTTGACCACGCTGGACATGCTGCTGCCGCTGGCTTCCAGTACGCCTTTGATGTTATTCATGACCTGGCGCGTCTGCGCCTCGATACCGCCCTCGGCCAGGTTCGACGTGCCGGGGATCAGGGGGACTTGCCCGGCGGTGAAGAGGAATCCATTAGCGATGATGCCTTGTGAATAAGCACCGACCGCGGCCGGCGCGTTTTCTGTCGAGATGACTTGCTTCCCCATGAGACGCTCCTTCACATTTTCGCGCATTCGCGAGCTTACATGTCTATTGCGCGGGCGGATGTTTGTCCATCGTAACCCATTCGCCGCGCGATACGACCATTGCCGTGCGGTTCATCTTTAACCGGTTGACCGTCGCGCGCCCAGTCGCGGTTAAGCCAATTATGCGCAGACCATCGTCGCTCCAGCGAAAATGAGACGTCCAACGCTGTCGTCGCGGATGAAAGAGGCGCGCATCCAAGCCGGTAGCCGGGTCAATCCCAAACTGAAAGTCGCGCTTGCTGTTATTGCAGTTCACACAAGAAAGACAGAGATTGTCCATCGCTGTTGCGCCACCGGCAGCCAGCGGAATGACATGGTCGATTTGCATAGTAACGACGAGTTTCTGCTGCGTCTGACAATACTCGCACTGCCCTCTGGCGCGTTCGTAGACCTGCTTTCGGATGCCATCGGCTACGCGCGCCATCCGCTATACCGCGGAGTCAAAGTACAGGTCGATATCATGTCCCCGCCGCTGCAGCAAGACCAGCGCCTTCGAACGCAGCACCATCTGCTGATCCACCATTGCTACCAACTGCGCCAATTCGCCCTCATCCTGGCTGTTAATCCCTCCCTGATTGCCAAGATCAAGCAAGTCGCGCAGGCGAGCGTCTTGTTTCGGCGTGAGCCGCCGATGCACCAGCGCCCAGAGTTGCTCGTCCTCAAAGTCCTTTAGCGCTTCGGGCTCCAATTCCATATCAGGCAATGCGCCGAAGAGAAGAGACAGCCCATCCAACATGACAGATTCCGCCGAGCGATCACTTTCGCGAGCGATCGCTTCAGCGCGCTCAAAAATCGCAGCGGGCACTTGCAGTTTCTTTGTCGGCTCTTCCATGCGTATTCTAATCCCGTCTCCCCCATTGTAACTAGATTTGTTCCTCGTCGTCAGCTATTTCCGCCGCCGCCCATGGCAGCGCTTGAACTTCAGCCCGCTGCCACAGGGGCAGGGATCGTTGCGCCCGGCTTTGGCAAATGCCGCCCCCATCTCGGCATCGTGACGCGCCATCATCGTCATGACATTGGCCGGCGGGCGCCGCTGAGACAACTCGCGCGCCATGAAGTTCATCGTGGGACCTATGTGATTGAAAAAGGCGCGATAGCCGGCGCAAAGGTAGTTCAAGCCGCTTTCGCCGTCGGGTGCCTTGATGAAACGATTCTTGGGACAGCCGCCATTGCAGACGAACTTGACCTCGCAGTCGAGGCAGTACTGCGGCAAAGTATCGCGCTTGGCCAAACCGAATGCGCGCTGCTCTTCCATAACGACGATTTCATTGAGCGGGATATCCATGATATTGCCCAGCTTGTAGTCCGGCTCGACATAGTGATCGCAAGAATAAACATCGCCGTTATGTTCCATCGCCAGCGCCAGCCCACAGGTCTCGTCGAAGATGCACAGGCCGGGCGGCGCGCCCGTCCAGGCCGCCAGCGCGATATCGAAGATTTGCACGAAAACGCGCCCAACATCCCGCCGCACCCATTGCTCGTACATGTCGATCAGGAACTGGCCGTAGCCGGCGGCGCTGATTGAGCGGTCCGTGACCTGGTCGCCCTCCTGATAGCCGGTGTCGTTGTCGCGCTCGACGATGGGGATGAACTGCATGAATCTTGTGCCGACTTCGTCGCGCAAGAACTTGTAAACCCGCTCGCCCTGGCCTTCGTTGGCGGCATGCACGGTGGTCAAAATATTGTATTCGGCGCCGTGCTTTTGCAGCAATTCGATGCCCGCCATCACGCGATGGAATGTCGGCTTGCCGCCTTTGTCGACCCGGTAGAAATCGTGCACGTCGGCGGGCCCGTCGAGGCTGACGCCGAGCAGGAAATCATTTTCGGCGAAGAACTCGCACCATTCGTCGTCGAGGGTCACGGCATTGGTCTGCAAGGCGTTAGTGATACGCATGCCCGGCCGCTTGTGCTTCTGCTGATAGCGGGCAGCCTGACGGAAGAATTCCACGCCCATCAGGGTCGGTTCGCCGCCCTGCCAGGCGAAGTTGATGTCATCCACCTGCTGGGCGTCGATGTACTGGCGGATGTATTCCTCGAGCAGGTTATCCGACATGCGGAATTCGCTATTGGGATAGAGCCGTTCTTTGGAGAGGAAATAGCAGTACTTGCAATCGAGGTTGCAGATGGCGCCTCGCGGCTTGGTCATCAGGTGGAAGGCTGTGGGTTGGTAGGTGGTGGTTTGCATGGTGGGGAGTATAGCGGATTTCGGCGTGGGGATACAGGGGATTCACCACAGTCGCCCGGCGGCAGCGAAAATGTCTGCTGCGCTCACACAAAATCCTAAGCCATCTCGTCGCATGAGCGGCGTGGTTTACATAAACCTGGCAATATGTAGGGGCCCCTTGAGACGTCCCTACCGGGTGTCAGGTGGTTGCTGCTCGTCACTTCTACCGACTTCGATACATTAGCTAGTTTTGTTAAAGGCGTCGCAATATGTTATGATATTGTTCACATTCTCTTTTGATTCAAGAGGAGGAGACGATGAGCCTGTTTGAGCCCATGAGTAGAATCTCTCAGCAGATACCAGATCACAGCCTATATTCTTAATTTGCCAGAAACTAAATGAGTCTAGTGGTTAGGCATGCATCACAGTGACTTTACTTGAGGAACTATGTAACCTTGCCGGCATCGTCGAGCGTAGCTCTGTTCGCTCGCACGAGCTAAATGAGTATGAAACCAGACGGGCGTTAATTGACCCGTTTATATCTGCTCTTGGATTTGAGGCAGGAAATCCTCGTGAGGTTAAAGAAGAGTTTCAAGTGGATGATGGCTATGTTGATTACGCGATAAAACGCGATGGTCAGCCCGTTATTCTGATAGAAGCCAAACACGCGACGGAAGATTTATCGAAATGGTTGCCGCAACTCAAAGGCTATTTCAGCGGGTCAGACGCAAAGATCGCAATTCTAACAAATGGGCGTAAATATCGATTTTACACCGATCTCCATACTCCTGAGATAATGGATAAGGATCCGTTTCTCGAATTCGACTTGCGTATTGATTTCCGAACTTGTGACGAGCATGAACGAAAGTTGGCAGAAGACCTGGAATGGTTTACGAAAGCAAAGTTCAGTTCTGACCATATTCTCGAAGTCGTGAGACGACGCGCTCTTATACCCATCCTGAAACGAGAATTAAGCCAACCCTCAAGAGAACTTGCCTTGTACTTTGCAAATCAAGTAACAGCCATCGAATTGCCAGCGTCGGACGCTATAGACAAATACTCGGTAGCCTTGCGTGAGGCGGCGAGTGAGCTAATGAAAAACTGTATTTCAGACAACAAGATAGTAGCGGCAGACGTACAAGAGGTTGAGTTATTCGCTGAGTATCGAGGGCAACGGTTTACTTCAACGCTCCTGTTGAACGAGCCAATTGAAAGAAATGGAAGTAACGTAGTGTTTGAAGATGTCGAAATGAACTATCAAGAAGCGACTGTCCAAGCAATTCGTTCGGTAAATCCTGAGGAATCTTTCGTCTCCGGATGGGACTTCTGGCAATTCACAGACCCAGATACCATTGAGGTATTGTCACTTAGACGCTTGCTTTTTGACGCAGAATTGCGCGAAAGGGTACGTAAGCACAAGTACAGACGGTGAATTACGTACCGTGCTTTCGGTGGTGAATCCCTAGCGCAACCTCTTCATCAGTTCCGCCAAGCCCCGCGGCAACTTAGATTCAAACCGCATCCGCTGTTTGCGCTAACGATATTGCGGTTATCCTTAAACACTTTGATCTGCCTTATAAGGTGATCGTCACGCGTCTAAACCTCTCGGTCCGATTCTACATTGAATCCTCGCATTGCAGTGATATTATTTTATTGTGTAATATTCCAGTGTTGAAACGTCCAGTTCAACACACTTATCTACCTCACTCTTAGGGAGTTCCACAATGGACTTGATTGACAGAATGCGCGAGATATCCAGCCAGGCTCCGCGCCGGCTAGAGCATACAAGTACGGAAGAGGCCACGAAAAACGCCTTTATCATGCCCTTCATTCAGGCGCTGGGCTACAACGTATTTGATCCTACCGAAGTTGTCCCGGAGTTTACAGCGGATGTTGGAACCAAGAAAAACGAAAAAGTAGATTATGCGATCATGCAGGACGGCAAGCCGATCATTCTGATAGAAGCGAAGTCAGCAACGGCTGACCTTAACGAAGGGCACGCATCGCAACTGTTTCGCTATTTTAATGTGACGGAAGCACGAATTGGCATACTTTCAAATGGCCTTCAATATCGCTTTCATTCTGACTTGGAAAAGGCCAATCACATGGATGAGAAACCATTTCTCATTGTTGACATTCTAAACTTTGACCCGCGCTCTGTTTCGCAACTCAAGAAGTTCACGAAATCAGCATTTGACGTAGATCGCATCCTGTCCAGCGCCAATGAACTAAAATTCAAGCGGGAAATCAAGCTCTTGTTGGAAAGCGAGTACAGCCAGCCATCGGAAGACTTTGTCAGGCACTTTGCCAGTAGGGTGTATTCAGGACGCTTGATGGCTAATGTTATTGCCGAATTCACTGAGATTACGAAGCAGGCGCTCCGCGAGTTTCTGAACGATGAGATTGCCGATCGCCTGCAGACCGCTATTGATTCGACTGCGGGCAACAGCGACGAGACAAGTGATGAGAGTGCCGTTAACGAGGAGGTTGTAGACCGGTCAGATGGTATCGAAACCACCGAGGAAGAGCTGGATGGATATTACGTAGTTAAGTCAATCCTACGCGAAACTATCGATGTGTCGAGAGTGTTCATACGAGACGTGCGATCATACTGCGGCATTCTACTCGACGACAACAACCGTCAGCCGATCTGTAGGCTACATTTCAACAGGTCGACCAAGTATTTAAGTTTATTTAATGGCAGCAGCGAGGAACGTGTCCCTATTGAATCAGTCGACGACATTTACAACTACGCCAGCGAGATAAAGGCGGCGGTTGCAAAGTATGATTCGGACGATTAGGGATCGGCCCAGCGTCCCAGTCTAGCGCCCCTCCAGCAAACCCTCCTGACCTTTGGTCTTTGTGGTTGATATTGCTCTCTGCGTCTCTGTGGTGAATCCCCCCCAGCGCAACTCCTCCACCCCATCCCTCCGCTCCCACTGACACACACCCGCCAACACTGGCTCATTAGCGGTAAAATTTAGCGCAATTGCACAAGTCAAGCCATGCGATTATCGTAAAAGCTGACAAGAGTCTGCGCATTGTAATCTAACGCGCATTCGGTAATATAAATATTCTGTTATATCTCGGAGGCATAATTGTTTAACGCAGCGCTTTTATCGACCTTTCTTACCGGAGCAGCAGCATGAACCTCATTAACAGAATGCGCGAGTTATTCAAATCAAGCCCCACGCTGACTTGAATTCAGCAAAACCGCAGAAACAAGCAAAACCGCCACAGGCTCACCCATCGCCAGAAGACCAAGGGCAAATCACGAAATACCTCCAAACTGCCGTTGAAGTTGGGTCCGATGCCCGTTTTGCCGGGCGGCGGAGAAAAGCTAAGAGAACTCAATATGAGATATATTATATCTAAATATTGAAAGATATAAATATAACGCTATCATACTTGTCTCGCTATCTGCAGTTATTAACGCATTCCGCCTTATGGAAAACTCATCGTCTCATCAGGAGCACAGCAATGGACTTTATCGACAGAATGCTTCAAATTTCGACGAGAACCCCGCGACAGCTTGCATACATCAAAACCGAAGAAGCCACCAAAAACGCCTTTGTCATGCCTTTCATTCAAGCGCTTGGCTACAACGTTTTCGATCCGACCGAGGTTGTGCCGGAGTATACGGCGGACATCGGCAGCAAAAAGAGCGAAAAAGTAGATTATGCGATCGTGCGAGACGGCAAGCCGATCATGCTCATCGAAGCCAAGTGCGCGACATCTGATCTTAGCCGGGATCATACCTCGCAGCTTTTTCGCTACTTCAGCGCGACGGACGCGCGCTTCGGCATTCTGACCAATGGCATTCAGTATCAATTTCATACCGATCTCGAGAAGCCAAACCAAATGGACGAGAATCCCTTCCTGATCGTCGATATGCTGAATTTCGACGCGCGACAAGTAGCGGCACTGAAAAAATTCACCAAATCAATCTTCAATATGGACCAGATTCTTTCCATCGCCAATCAATTGAAATACAGACGCGAAATCAGCCTTCTAATTGACGCCGAATTCCACGAACCTTCAACTGAAATTGTCCGACACTTCACCAGGCAAGTTTATTCCGGGCGGCTCCGAGCATCCGTACTTGATGAGTTTAGGGAAATCTTCAAGGATTCTTTTCGAGAATTCATCAACGCCAAGATCGCAAATCGCATGCCGTCCCCCATTGAATCCGAGGGCCTTATTCAAAACGGGAACGCTGCCTATGGTGAAGACGACACGGCCGCCGAGAAAGCGCCCCCGGGCAGCGATACGGCGCAGGACGAGATTGATGGTTTCTATGTGGTAAAAGCGATTCTGCGCGACATCATTGACCCGTCAAGGATCGTTATGCGCAGCGTACGCTCTTACTGCAGTATTCTGCTCGACAACGATAATCGCCAACCAATTTGCCGCTTGCATTTCCGGCCACCGAAAATGTACCTAAGCCTTTTCCATGGAGAAAAAAGGGGCGGGTCGAGATCGACAGCATACTCGATATCTACAAATTTGCAGAAGAACTCAAGCAAGCGGTATTGAACTATCTTGCGGACGAGTGAATCCCTAGCGCAACTTCTCCAGCAGGTCCGCCAAACCCCGTGGCAACTCAGACTCAAACCGCATCCGCTCGCCCGTCCCCGGATGATCGAAAGCCAGTGCGCTCGCATGTAAAAACTGCCGCTTCAACTTCACTCGCTGCTTGCGATAGCCGTATACTGGGTCCCCCACCACTGGACTGCCGATAAACGCCATGTGCACGCGGATCTGATGCGTCCGCCCGGTCAATAACCGCAACTCCAGCAAAGCCCGGTTCCCCTGAAAATCATCATCCAGCACCCTGAATTCGGTCTGCGCCGTCCTGCCATCCCGCCTTACCGCCATGCGCGCGCGCTGTCGCGGATGGCGCGCGATCGGCGCATCCACCAGTCCCTTGTCGCTTTCTGGCCGCTTCTCCACCAGCGCCAGGTAGAGCTTGTCCACGCTGCGTTCTTGGAACTGGCGCATCAGCGCCATCAAGATCGTCTTCTTCCGCGCGGCCACCAGCAGTCCGCTGGTGCCGCGGTCGAGGCGATGGGCGATGCCCAGACGATCCCCCGTTTCGGGATCGTCCATCATCTCGGCCAGCTCCGGATAGCGCGCCAACAGCGCATTGACAAGCGTGCCGCCCTTGTTGCCCGCACCCGGATGCACAACCATGCCCGCCGCTTTGTTGATCACCGCCAGGTCGTCATCTTCATAGACGATCTCCAGTTCGATATCTTCCGGTTCGACTGAAACCTCTTCGCTAAGGGGCATATTGATCTCAACGCCTTCGCCGCCTTTGAAACGGAAGCCCGCTTTCTCGACCCTGCCATCCACCAACACGCGACCCGCGCGGATCAGCTTTTGCACCTGCGCGCGTGACAAGCCCTCCAGATGCTCCAGCACAAACAGGTCAAGTCGCTGTTTGCCAGCGCCGGCAGTCAGGTGGAATTTTTGCTCACCCATGGGGAGTTCTTTACTTCGATTCGCGGCCTGTTTGCTTCAAAACGCGCCCACGGAGGAACTCAGCAGTGCCGCTATGGTGCCGGCAACCGCAAGCGCCAGCAATAGAATCAAGGACATCCGCAACAGCTTGATCAACGCTGCTTTTTCAGCTTTGCTCCAACCCGAACGCTTGTCGCCCATATCTGCCTTACGTATCCAGCCGCAAAGACGTCGCGATCACGATTAGACCTATAGCGGCGGCGCCTGTCAATGCAGCGCCGCTGAACGCTAGCGCAGCGCGGTTTTGTTTGCGGGTGACGAGCCGCTATAATAGCGCCAATTGCGCCGCAGCAGGGAGGCAAAGCATTGTGCAAGTCTTGGTGACCGGCGGCGCCGGTTACATCGGCAGCCACGTCGTGCAGATGTTGATCGAACTTGGATACGACGTTGTGGTTTATGACAATCTGAGCACCGGCAACCGACAGGCCGTTCACCCGGATGCCAAATTGGTCGTGGGCGACCTTCACGATGTCGAGGCGCTGCAGATTGCCTTCTCTTCCCATCAGTTTGAGGGGATCCTGCATTTTGCTTCGCAAATCCTGGTCAGCGAAAGCATGCAGAAACCCTTCATGTACTTGCGCGACAACCTTTATACGATCGTCAATGTATTGGAGTGCGCCAGCCTGCACGACGTCAAGCGCTTCATCCTCTCGTCAACCGCCAATCTCTTTGACAATCCCGCGCGCATCCCTATTGGCGAAGAGGAAGCGCTGGTCCCCGGCAGCGTCTACGGCGAAACGAAGTATATGGCCGAGCGACTATTGGCCTGGATGGACCGACTTTACGGCATCAAATACTGTTGCCTGCGCTATTTTAACGCCTGCGGCGCCCATCCCGACGGACATATCGGCGAGGCGCACGATCCGGAATCGCATCTCATACCGCTGGTGCTGCAAGTGGCCTTGGGGCAACGCGACGTCATTGATATTTACGGGACCGACTACGATACGCCCGACGGCACCTGCGTCCGCGACTATGTACATGTGCTTGATCTGGCGCGAGCGCATATTCTGGCGCTGGAGGCCTTGCAAGACGGCGCCAGCTGCGTCTATAACCTGGGCAGCGGCAGCGGCTATTCCGTTCGCGAGGTCATCGAGAGCGCGCGACAGGTTACCGGACAGGCTATCCCCGTGAACGAAGCGCCGCGTCGCGCCGGCGACCTGCCCGTGCTCGTCGCCGATAGCGACAGAATCGGGCGCGAACTCGGTTGGGAAACGCAATACAACAGCCTCGACATGATCATTCAAACAGCCTGGAATTGGCATCGCCGCCACCCCCGCGGTTACCAAGCCTAGTGATGAAAAGATAAAGCGAGCTTGTATCATTCTCGACCGAAGGAGAGCCGCTCGGCGGCGGCGAAAGGCTTAGTCGCGCTCGCGCAAAATCCTAAGCCTACATGCTGCATGAGCGCGATAGTTTAGGCAAAGAGACTGATATGACCCGACTCGCGGCGCTAGCCGATATTCATGGCAACCTGCCCGCTCTGCAAGCCGTCATCGACGACATGCGCCAGTTCAAAGTCGATCAGGTTGTCGTGGCCGGCGACAGCGTCAATTGGGGACCCTTTTCGCGCCAAGTGCTGGAACTGGTCTTTCAGCGACGCTGGGCGCTCATCCGTGGCAACAACGCCTTCTACGCGCTCGACTACAATACCATTCGCGCGCCAGATCACTGGGCGAGTTTCAGCTTGCCGCCGATCCTGCGCGAGCAACTGGGCAGCGACTGGCTCAAAGCGATTTGCTGCCTGCCCGATTCGCTCTCCCTGCGCTTTGTCGATGCGCCGCCTCTGCGTGTGTTCCACGGCGTGCCCGACAATCCCTGGCAGGCGATCTTCCCCGGCACAGCTGCAGAAGAAGT
>JAPOWG010000092.1 GCA_026707745.1 Chloroflexota bacterium | reverse complement strand
CTTTAGTAACAAGGCGCACGTAGTTGTCGATGCCGATGAAGCGTGGCGCTTTGTTGAGACCAACTTGCCGATAAAAGCTCAATTGCAGCGATTGAATCACAGGATAAAGGAAGAAGATGGCGTAGCCGATGAAGAAGGGGCTGATGAAGAGATATGGCGCGATTTTGCGGCCGCGTCCAAACATGGTCGGTACTCAGGATGCCTCGAAGGAGCGAGATTAAGCGGTGGCGAGCTTCTGCCCGCCACCACTCCACTAGGTTGATTTGTCCTAGCTTTCGAATTCCATCTCGTCGCGGATGGTATCGGCGATTTCGGTGAAGACCTCTTCCGGACTGCGAACCCCGTCAATGACATCCTGCCAGGCGGCGCTGCGCAGGCTATTCAGTTGGGAGCGGAAGGGGCTCTGCCATTGCGGTGGCGCTTCCGGACCAACATCGGCGAAGAGCGCGCCCAAATCTTGACCCGAGAAGTATTCATCAGCGGCATGCAGGCGCTCGCTTGCCATCGCCGGAATGTAAGGCGGCCACAGGGTCGTCAACTCGAAGCGGCGCACGTTGCCTTCGATCGAAAGCATGGAGAATTCGAGGAAGCTAAGCGCCTCTTCGACATGCTCGCTGGTCTTGACCACCATCGCTCCGGTACCGCCCCAAACGCTGGTGCGGCGTCCGCCTTCCTCAAACGCTGGCAGTGGCGCAGCTTTCCATTTGCCCGATAGTTCAGGCGCGTTGTCCTTGAAGAAACCGCCATACCAATCGGCCCCTACCATAGAGATCAGCGTGCCGTCTTTGAAGGCAGCCCAGAGCGCGTCGCCCGCCGGCGGATCGCCGGCAACGCCTTCGTCTTTCAGCGCCAACAGCCAGTCCATCAACGCGATCGATTCGGCGGAATCAATTGTGACCTCGCCAGCTTCGTTGAAATAGTCATGGCCTTGCTGACGCAGCAGCAACTCGTGCAAGCCCCCATGAATGTGCAAGGGTATCACATCGGGGTTCTCGGCCACGATGGCGCGACCAGCTTCCACAAAGTCATCCCAGGTGACGAATTCCTGCGGATCAAAGCCGGCGCCTTCCCATACATCGGCGCGGTAGTAAAGCACGACTGGCGTCAAAGCGTGCTCGATGCCGTAAACCGAGCCCATCGACGTGTACAGCGCTTGCCGAGCTGCGACCAGATTCTCAGTATGGCCACCTTCATCAAGCAGGGCATTCAATTCGACGAAGCCCGGGTCTCCGCCCCCGCGCAAGAAGCTGCCGAAGCGTCCTTGCTCAACATCGGCGATATCGGGCGCGCCGACGCCCCCCGACTGAATCGAAATCAGCAGCCTGTCATGCAGATCGCCGTAAGCAATCTCAATGACATTGAGCGAGAAGTCCGGATTGACCTCGTCGGCGTAGCGCTCCGCTTGTTCGCGGAACCAGCGCGCGTGCGTATTCACGAAAGCCCACAGCTCCAGCTCCTGCGCCGCAACGGGCGCCACAGCGCTGAAGAGCACAAGCCCTGCACAAAGCATCATCAAAACTCTTAACTTGGTCATTCCAGTCTCCTTCATATCAGTGAACAAGCGCTTCATCCGAACAATAAGCAAATCCGTCGCCGACCTGGCAAGGTTTGGTAGATTGTAGCCAAGAATCCGGACCAAGTCAAAACCTCTGTTCCGCTGGAGTGGCGATCGCTGCAAGTAAACCGCACTAGAGCCAGGGTCGTGTTCAAGCGCCGACGATGGATGGTTGATAGCGCTTGGCGCCCATCAATTGGCGCAGCATGTCTGAGGGGTTTTCGATACGGGCAAGCTGGGAAAGCATGTCTTCCATCTGCAGGAAAAAGGGGCGCGTGTACATGCCCAGCAAAGCGCTGCGCGCCTTATCACTTCGGTTTGGCCGCGCCGAATGCCATAAAGCGCCGTGGAATACCAGGGCGCTGCCGCGCAGACCAGTCAGGATTTGCGCCTCGGCAGGCCATTGCGTCTTCCATTCAGCCGGCGGCATGTGACCTTTCATATGGCTGTTGGGCACAAAGCCGGTACCGCCGTTCTCCTCGCTGAAGTCGTCCAGCATCAAAATCGTTTGCCCGCAGACCTTGTCCAGGGGCCAGGGCTGGTTGATCCACCAGTAGGGATAATCGGCGTGCCAATGGTAATCGTTGTAGCCTGGATAGGAGGTATTCGCCGACCAGGTTGAGCAGACGATATCGTCGTCATCCAGGAAAGTCTGCCAGATCTTTACAATCAGCGGAAGCTCCAGCAGCTCGGCAAATATCGGATGTTTGTAAGCGATACCGCCAACGCGCTGCGTTTTGGCTGCGCGCCTCTCGTCGGTTATTTCCTCCGCCAGCAGCCGCTCGAGAGCGGCGCGCGCCTCGTCCGCCTTTTCTGGCGCGATCACGGACGGCACAATACAGTAGCCGCAGGCTTGGATCTCGGCGACAATACGGCTCACATCGTGCTGTTTATCTGGCGAATCAACCATCGCTCGTCCTCCTCGCGTTCGCATCCGCAAAGGGCTATCAACAGATTGTATCGCAAAGGCGGGAGTCGCGGCGAAGAAACTGCAGCGCAGCTAGGCCTTGATCGAGCCGCTGGTCAAGCCGCTGATGAACTGCCGCATGGCCACAGCGAAGACGCAGAGCAAGGGTACCGAAGAGATGACATAACCGGCGAAGAGCGTGCCCCAGTCCGTTTCAAAATCCGAGGAGAATTGCATCACACCCAGCGCCAACGGCATCTTATCCTTGTCCGTGATCGTGACCAGGGGCCAGATCAAGTCGTTCCAGGTGGCGATCAGCGTGGTCATCGCCACCGTGGCGATCATCGGGCGGGCCAGCGGCACCGATACATAAACGAAGACCTGCCATTCGGCCGCGCCATCCACATAGGCGGCGTCGAAGAGCTCCTGCGGCAGCGATTCGAAATAACTGCGCATCAGCCAGGTCGACAGCACCAGACCGCCGCTGACCCAGACAGAAATCAGCGCGAAGGGCGTATTGACCATGCCGAGATCGCGCACAAGCACGAAGCGCGGCGCCAATGTCAGCACGCCCGGGACCATAATCAGCGTGATGAAACCGAGGAAGAGAACCGTCTTGAAGGGAAAGCGGAAACGGGCAAAGACATAACCTGCTACCGATGCGATGGCCGCGATCAGGCAGATGGTCGAACCCGAATAAATAACGCTGTTGACGATGTAGCGCCAGATGATTCTGAAGGCCGAGCTGTAGTTGCCGAACTGAAAAGGCAGCTCGGGCAGCCAGAAATTGTGGTAGAACTGCGTGTTGCTCTTCAGCGAGGTGATGACGACCAGCACCAGCGGGAAAAACGTAACAATGCCGAAGGCGATCAGCACCAGTTGAAAGGGGAGATCGCGGTTGCCGAGGCGGATGCGCTTGCGAGTTAGATTGGCCATAAGTTCCGTCTACTGATTGGTCGCGCCTGCAGAAACGCGCAGGTTGATGATGGTCAAGGCGAGCATGGCGACGAAGAGCACGACCCCAATGGCGGATGCGTAGCCGAATTCCAGGAAGTGGAAGGCCGATTGATAGAGCTGCAGCGCCGGCACCATGCTGCTGTAACCGGGTCCGCCGTCGGTCATCACCAGGAAGAGATCAAAACGCTGCGTCATGAAGAGCATCGTCAAGATCATCGCCAGGGTGATCTGCCGCCGCGTCATGGGAATATCGATATAGAAGAGTCGCCGCCAGAAACCGGCGCCATCAATCGCCGCGCTCTCGTGCACCTCCTGCGGGATCGTCTGCAAGCCGCCGAGGATGATGAGAAATTGCAGGGTCGGCAGCCAGGGAAAGCGCACAAAGGCCAGCGCCCACATCACCGTATTGGGATCGCCCAGCCAGGCATGGGCATACTCCTCCAGGCCGATCAACTTCAAGCCTTCGTTGAGCAAGCCGACCTGCCGGTTATAGACGAAGCGCCAGATCAAATAATTCAGGATCTGCGGCACGACCATCGGGAAGACGAAGATGATCTTCCACCAATAGGACCAGCGCTGGCTGCGCAAGTTGACGATCATCTCGGCGGCGAAGAAGGGCAGCGCCGTCTGCATGATGACGCGGAAGAAAACGAAGCCGACCAGATTGGTGATGGCGACGCGGAAGGTGCGGTCGCTCAGCATCCGCTCGTAATGCTCCAGCCCGACATAGAAATGGACTTTGCCGCCGTTCCAGATGTAGAGCGAGTTGTAGAGCGCGCTGAAGGCGGGCAGCCACTCAAATAGCAGCAGCATCGCGACCGGGATCAGCAGCGCCAGATAAAGCCACTTCGCCCGCCACATACGATGATGAAGCGGGCTATGGCTTTGTTTCTTGACAACTTGTCCCGAAGGGCTTGTGGCAAGGCGTCTGAGCATTGCTTTACCCCCCATCCCCCGGCCCCTTCCCCCACAAGGAGGGAAGGGGAGCTATCCCCATTGGCGTGCACCGCTCGTTAAAGCCGCTCCCTCAGTTTGCGCCGCGCAAATGCTGGCCATCGCGGAGAGGCTTGGGGTGGGGATGGAGTTGGTATGATCTTATTCCATCTGGAAGTCGCAGGACCATTCGTTCTCGGCGATGACGACGCGCGCTTCCCGCGTCATCAGACGGTCCTCTTCGGCGATCAGCGTTTCCAAATCGATCTGGTCGGTGAAGAATTCTTGCATCAGGCGACGGTGATCCTCACCATAGCGACGGCTGAGGCGCGGATCGGGATCTTTGAGCGCGCGGATCGGCAAATCGAGGAAGGCCAGCGCCGCGCTAAGCGCCTCGGGCACATCCAGGCCGTACTGCGTCGGAATGCTGCGCGGCGAGTCGCTGACGACGCGTCCCCACTGCGGCTGTGCGGTCATGAACATCAGGAAGTCGACGACCTGTTCTTCAATGCCTTCGCGCCGGGCGCGGTCGGTCACGGTGAAGCCGGAGGTAAAGCCGCCGACCAGGTAGGCGGTTTCGTTATTGGCTGCATGTGGACTGGTGGTTTCGGTGACCGGCGGGAAGTAACTGACGCTCCAGTTGAAGTCGGCGTCGCGGTTGACCTGGAGCGTGTTGCTGGCCGCGTTGCCCAGCAGGAAAGGCACCTCGCCCGTGATGAAAAGGCGATAGGCTTCGTCCCAGGTCATAGTGGCATAGCCGTCTACCCACATTGGCTCGAAATCGGCCAGCAGACCCAGCCAATCGGCGAAGGCATCGTCATTGGCGCTGATCAAGCCATTCTGGATCGCGCAAGCGAATTCGCGCTGGTTCAGCGCGTGCCAACTGGCGCCCGGCTCCCACCAGCTCTCGATGTGATCTATGTACATGCTGGTCAAGCTGGTGCCATCGAACCAGTTATAGGTGTAGGGCGTGGCCGTGGACATGCTCAGCGCCAGGGGCTCATAGCCGGCCTCAGCCAGGGCGCCCATCTCGCCGATCATGGTCTCCCAGTCTTCCCACAGCGAGTAGGAGATATCGAATGCGGTATCGATGCCGTTCGCTTCCAGCATATCGATGTTGTAGAAGAAACCGACCGCAACTGCGTTGACCGTCACCACATACTGATTGCCGCTGCCGGTATGGTAGGTGGTATTCCAGACGACATCTGGGATGCTATCCGCCCAGCGCTCGTGGCCCGGTGTGCCCTCGGGAATATAGGGGTTTGGCGACTCAATATGATCATTGAGCGGCACGTACCAGTCGTTGCCTTGTTCTTGCCAGACGCGGATGTAATTGTTGACAATGATATGCGGCTCGTTCTGGCCGTTGAATACGGTGCTGCGCCACTGATCGCCGGAGATATTGGACGGTACATCGACCAGCTCGATATTGACGCCCGGGTTGGCCGCTTCGTACTCGGCGACAAGGGTGTTCATCATCTTCGGCGGATTCGGGTTGTTCTCCGTCGGTTCATCGGGATAGTAGCCGCCCACAGTCGTGAAGATGGTAATCTCATCTTGCGCCATTCCGGTGAATGCGCCAAATACAAGCAGTAGAATCGACAAGGCTAACAGTTGCTTAAACATGAACGTTTCCTTTCTTGTGTTTATCAATATGATGTAAAGCTGAAGAATAGAATCGCGGCGGATTATAATATGTTTTGCGCCGAAGAACAAACGATAGTCATGGAAGGGAATACAGCGCCATAGCGATCTAGGACTCGCGTTATGGTGGTGAACCGCTTGCTTGTTGCCGGAGGTCGACTCGCTATGGCAGAAACATCGATCATCGTCTTGCATCCCTCGCGCTGGCGAGAAGCGAAGCAACTGCGTTTGGAAGCGCTGCAAAACAACCCGGAATCCTTCGCGTCCAGCTACGAAGACGCGCTATCCTTCTCCGACGAACTTTGGCAAGACCGCGTAAAAACCGCTCTCGAGCGCGAGGGCGCGATGGCCCTTTACGCTGAAGTCGCTGGGTCCCTGGTTGGCATGGCCGGCGCCGGCTGGTCGGACCGGCGCAAGACGCGTCATGTGGCGGAAGTCTACGCTGTTTACGTCAAGCCAAACCATCGGGGCAAGGGAATCGGCGCCGCGCTCGTGCAAGGGCTGCTGGACGAACTAAAAGCGCTGCCGCAAATCGAAAAGGTCAAGCTCAGCGTTACCGGATCCAACCAAGCGGCGGTCGCGCTATACCGGCGACTCGGATTCGAAATCGTGGGCAACGCCAAACGCGCGCTGAAAATCGACGAACGCTACTACGATCTGCATCACATGGAACTATGGCTGCGATAGTTGTTTTGGAATTCCGGTCAGCGCGCACCCAAAAAGGCCTGCAGCGCCCGATTGAAGTCGGCTGCCTTTTCGATAAAAGGCGTATGACCGCAGTCGGCAATGACAACACGCTCTACAGCGCCGCCGGCCGCTGCGTAGTTGTCCAGCACAAGCTCGATCTGCGCGATCATCGGCTGCGGCGGACAGACCTCCTCGCCCGGCCAGCCCGGGATCACGCCCATCTTGCCAAAGGTCGCCAGGTCGAAGAATGACTCGTCAGCGATGACTTGATCGCTGTCGCCGCGCAGCCACAAGACCGGCGGTTTGGGATTGATGGCGTAGAGCTTGCCGATATCGGGCTGGTTATTTGGCGCCATGCCATTGAGCACGCCCCACCTGCCCGGCGCTACCCCGGGCCAACTCTCGGAGGCGACAAAGTCGCCCGGATAATCCTGTTCGCCGGTGTGCGTCTGCAGCACGGAGGTCAGCAAATCTTCTTCACGGTCGGATGTGTAGGGCGGTTTCCAGTAGAAGCTGTTCATGACCGCCCGCGGCGTCATCTCGCCATCGCCCCGTTCACCGTCTTTTAGCAACTGCGTATACTGTGGGTTGGCGACCCCTCCGCCGGAACCGGCCGCGTCGGGCGCGCAAAGATTGCCCTCCGCGTCTTTGGTCCCGCCGAAGCCAAAGGGGGAAACCGGCGCCACCAGGCTGGCGCACAGAAGACGTTCAGGCGCATCCATCATCAGCCGCCAAGTCACGCCGCCGCCCATGGAATGTCCGACCACATGGGCCTTCTCTATACCCAGTGTGTCCATCAAAGCGAGCACATCGTCGGACATATCGGCCAGACCGCGACTTCCATCCAAGGCCGCCGCCGGGTCGGATTCGCCAAAGCCGCGTTGATCAAGCGCGACGCAATGGTAGCCGGCGGGCATGGCCAGCATCGTCTCTTCCCAGAAGGTCGCCGACGTCAAGTTCCCGTGTACAAAAATGACCGGTGTGCCGCTTTCGTCGCCCGAAAACAAAACACGAGTCGAGATCCGCGCTGTAGTGACCCTTCGCCCCGTGATGCCAGGCAATGTCGCTATGGACATGATGCTGCTCCCATTCAAACTTGGCTGCGCTCAGGATGAATTTAGCACAGTAGCGCGTGAAGCGCCAAGTTCATATTGCCATGTGAACTGCGTCCTTGGTTTGCGCTCGGCGCAAAGCGTGCTCCAGAGCGACATAAAAAAGACGGCCCATGGGACCGTCTCTGCTTCTTGTGCTTATTCTGCGCTTGAACTTACTCACTGGCCTCAAGCGCCGCCTGCTGTTCGGCAATCATATCTGGACTGCAGTGAATGCTTTCGAGGAATGCCCGGTCAATTGCTCGCCGCTGATCTTCGTCAACGATTACTCTGGAGCGAGCTAACATACCAAGCGCGCGCTCCGACCACTGGACATTGCCGTCCTTGACGATGGCATCGGCCTGGGCCATCAGGTCTTGCGTAATCTCGGCATCTTGCATCTCAGCCGAATCAAGATTGACCGCTACCAGTACGCTACTGATGGACTTGATGCCCGAAGACGCTAAATTCGCATTGCCCTGCAAATGCGCGGCCAGCATCGCGCCTAAGAAAACACCTTGTTGGTGATATTCACCGAACCCGGCGCTTACAGTAGCGGCGCCTAAGGCCGGCAAAGCTGCTATGAAAGTGGGGTGGAACACCGGTATGCTGTTGTCGTTGGCCACGGACACGATGGCTGGCAAGCTCAGGCCTGTGACATAATCAGGCGTTCCAATCAGGGCATCGGCGCCCTTTTCGATCAAGCCCAAGCTGGCCGGTCGCACTTCGCCGGGATGCGCAACACCGGCATCCACAACTTTCAGGCTTAACAATTCGGCAGCCTCTCTTATGCGTTCCGCGCCAAGCAAGCCCGCCGCTTCCCCGGAACTATAGATAATCCCAAGCGTATTGACATCAGGGAAGTGACTGAGCATCATCGGCAGCACTTCTTCGTAAGGCGTTACCGACTCCACGCCCCAGACATAATCCTGTTTGATACATGATGATTGTACAATACCCGCCTCATAGGGATCAAAGACGAGACCAAATAGCACGATTGGCGGATCGTCCATGTCGCTCGTAGCGCTGACGACAAGTTGCGCCACCGGCGTGGTCAAGGCAACGATGACGTCCGGTTCCTCGTCCAAGGTATTCTGCACCATTAGCGCGGCAGTCGGAAAGTCGAAATCCGACGCGCTGCGGCTGATTTGAAGGTGTTCTCCTGAGATATCCTCTCCGCTCTGTACCAGCAGACGTTCTTCTTCGGAGACCAACCCATATGATTGCAGCGTATTAAGCATTCCGCCCAACAAATTCTCGACGTTTCCGCCAGCGCCAAAGGACAAGATCACCACTTGCGGCGCGGCATTTTGCCCAAAGGTTGCGGCAAAAGCAAAAACCAACACTACTACTGTTACCGCAATGCGCGGGCATTTCATCATAGCTTCCTTTTCTCCACATTTATATTGCAGTTTATTCTGTCTATACGATTCAGTCAACCTATTGGCTAATAATAATTTCAGCGGTTGAGCGAGATCGGACCTGACGACGAACAGTGTTCCGGCGCGATCGCATCTCTAAGACCAAGTATCAGAATGGACCGTAGCGATCGCTCTGCGCCGGATGGGCATAGACCGTCGCGTCATAGCTGCGTCGCATGAGGTCCCACTTGACCTCTGCGTAGCCGGGGTCCCCCGACAGATCGTGATGCTCCCAGGGGTCATTCTCCAAGTCGTACAGTTCGCACAGGTTCTTCTGGTGATAGACGACCAGCTTCCAACGCCGGTCGCGATACATGGTGGCGTGCGTCGCGTCCGCTAAGTTGGTCGCGGCGTAATGCTCGCTACGTACGAATTCGCGGTGCGGCGCGGCGGGTGGCGCATTGCGCAGGCGCGCAGCCAGCGATCGCCCCTGTACATATCTCGGTACTCCCATATCCAGCAGTTCATATAAGGTCGGCACGATGTCGATCAGCTCGACCAATTCCTCGCTGATCCCCGGCTGCACCCGACCGGGCCAGGAGATCAACAGCGGCACGCGCACCATGCCTTCGTAGAAGCGGCAGCCCTTGAGCACCAGCCCGTGGTCGCCCAGCGTTTCGCCATGATCGCTCATGAAAATGATTATGGTGTTTTCGCGCTGTCCAGATTCTTCAAGGCTGTCGATGAGCCGGCCGAACTCCTGGTCGAGAAATTCGATCATGGCGTAGTACGAGGCTTGGATGTGCTTGTGCTGAAATTCATCGGGATGACGCGCGAGGTTCTGAAAGTCGATGCCCGCGTCTTGCAGCCGCTGCTGATGATCCAGATCGCTGTGGAGAAAATGAGCGCCGGGCAGCGATTCGGGATCATAGCGCCGGTAGTATTCCCAGGGCGCGTCGAAGGGCGGATGCGGGTCAAAGGGGTTGATGCTGAGCAGCCAGGGTTTGTCTGGCTCGCGATTGCGTCCGATGAATTCGATCGCTTTTTCCGTACACCAATGCGTCTGATGCAAGTGCGGGGGGACGTTGTCGGCCGCCTCGCTCGGTTCACTGAAACCACCGAACCCGGGGTCCCGGTGCGAGTTGCGATAATCGTCCAGCGATGCGATAGCGCGAGGCTGCAAGACGCTATTGTGATCAATGCCCTGTCCCTTGATCCATTCGACATATTCGTTGCCGCGTTCGTTGCCGCCCTTGTGATCGTGACTGTACTGGAAATAGTCGTAGCCATCGTCGACGCGTTCTTCGCGGCGCAGGAAGGCGCTGGCAAGATGCAGTTTGCCGATCAGACCGCAATCGTAACCGGCATCGCGCAAGACTTTGGAGATGAGCCGGTCTTCGCAGTGGCGGGGAAAACTGCGGAAGCCGTTGCCATTGACGCCGACGGCGCTGGGATACATGCCCGTCAGGAAGCTGGCGCGGCTAGGCGTACAGATGGGCGATTGGCAGAAGGCATGCGTGAAGGCGGCGGACTCGGCGACGAAGCGATCGAGATTGGGCGTGTTGATATGCTGGTTGCCCAGAGCCGCGATCGTATCGAAGCGCTGCTGATCGGTGCAATACCAGAGGATGTTGGGACTTTTCGCCATGAGGATTCTCCCACACTCTTGAACTGAGATTAGGTAAATCTTATCAACTTTGACAGCGTATTCGCCATTAGTTCGCTAGAGTTAAAGACCGTGTAAGGCTTGTCCGCTACTGGGTCATGCTGACGCGCTATTTCTACCCCATCCCCCGGTCCCTTCCCCGTAGCAACGGAGAAGGGGAGCTAACGTAGTATGCCCGTGCTTGAAAACAGGAGTTATCGACGCTTGTATCATAAGAAAACTCGTGTTTATACAACGTCAGAACAAGCTTCCCCCCATTGCTATGGGGGGATTGAGGGGGGTAGACCGAAGGCGGGCACGAATCTGCGAGTACCGGACAAGCCTTGTAGGGGCGGAGAAATGATCGAAAAGGCGTTACAATAGCCGCCATGACGGAAAATAAGGAGTGACGCGATGGTAGATTTTGGATTGGGACTGCTGCACGGGCCGCCAAAAGGGCAACTCGATAGCTGGCTGGCGGATCTCGATGCGACGATCCCGCAGCTTAAAGGGCATTTCCGCAGCCTGTGGATGACCGACCACTTCATGTGGGAGGGCGCGCCGACCTTTGAAGCCTGGACGGTGATGAGCTTCATCGCCGCGCGTTATCCCGACTTTGAAGTCGGTCCGATGGTGCTGGGCCAGAGCTATCGCAATCCCGCGCTGCTGGCATTCAAGGCGGCGACCTTGCAGACGCTCTGCGGCGGCAGGTTCATCATGGGCATCGGCGCCGGTTGGAAAGAGGATGAATACCGCGCCTATAACTATCCATATCCCTCGGCAAGAGAGCGCGTGCAGCAGCTAGAAGAGACCCTGATCATCATGAAGAAGATGTGGGAAGAGCCGGGCACAGTCAGCTATGAGGGAGCGCACTATCGCGTCCAGGACGCCTGGTGCGAACCCAAACCGGAGCCCAGGATCCCCATCCTGGTCGGCGGCGGCGGTTACACGACTATGAAACACGCCGCCAAATACGCGGACATCTGGAACCTGCCGGACGCGCCGCTGGAAGCTTATGTCAAACGGCTGAACGTTCTCAAAGGCCATCTAGACGCCCTCGGGCGCGACCCGGCCACGCTGCGTTTCAGTTGGTTCGGGCGGATCGCCATCGGCAGGACCGAAGCCGAAGCAACGGCCCGCGGACTTTCTCGCGAAGACAAATGGACGAGTGAAAAAGCCTTTGTGGGCAGTCCCGAGTCGATCGCCGAGCAGATGAACGCCTTCATCGAGCTGGGCTGCGATTATTTCATGGTCGATATCATCGGCGCGCCCGACCCAGAGGTCATCGGCATGGTGACCGAAGAACTGATTCCCAAGTTAAACGGAGCCTAGCAGCATGAAAATCAAATGGTATGGCCACGCCAGTTTCATCATCAGCGACAGCGCAGGCAGGTCGGTAATCACTGATCCCTACACGCCGGAAACTTCTGGCTATCAGCCGATACCCGATGTGCCGGATGTTGTGCTCACCTCGTCGCTCAACGACGATTTTCACGACCGCTCCGACTTGATCCTGGGGGATCCACAGCGCATAAACATGCTGGACGTGGCGCGCGAGGGTGGCGAAATCGAAGCCGCCGGCTTGCTTTTCAAGGGTATCGAGTCCTCGGAAATGTACGAGCATCCCTATCACGAGCCGGACAAGTGCGCCATGTACCGCTGGGAGATGGATGGCATTCAGATAGGGCACATGGGCGATGTCGGCAATCCCTTCACGCCGGAAGAATACGCATTCTTTGCGGGCATTGACGTCTTCCTGGCGCTGGCCGGCGATGTGCCGACGATTCGCTTGCCGGATCTCAAGCGGGTCATCGACCGGGTCGCGCCCAGGCTGGTGATCCCGATGCACTTCCGCACCCTGCGCTACAAGCCGCGCAACATGCAATGGATTACCGCCTTCCTCCACCACTTCAACGATGCCGATATCGACTTTCAGTCGGATTGGGAAGTGGAATTGAGTGTAGCGGATCTACCGGAATCGACGCGCGTGCTGGTGCTGACGCACGCGCTGTGAGCGGGCGCGGCAGGTAAGGGCGATCCATCGGGTCTCCCCATCGAGTTGGCAACTGCTTGCCCTGAAGCTGTGCGCAGATCTTAGCCACTCGCCCGCGTGATGGCATCGCCCATGGTGTTGATGATAATGTCGACCTCGTCGGCGCTGATGCAGAGCGGCGGCGCAAAGGCTATCGCCGGGCCAATCGGGCGCGCGCGCAAGCCCATGTCCAGGGCCGCGGCGCTGATCTTCTCCGCAGTGTCCGGATCGCCTTCGCGGCTCTCCTTGCTGACCACCACATCAATGCCCGCCATCAAGCCCAGTCCACGGGCGTTGTCGATATTCGGGAACTCATCAACCAGCGACCGCAAGCCCTCCAGCAGCCGCCCGCCCATGACTCGGCTGTTCTCCAGCAAGCCATCGCGCTCGATGATGTCAATATTGGCGATGCCGACGGCGCAAGCCGCCGCATGACCCGAATAGGTGTAGCCGTGCATCCAGCTCTGGTCAT